>DASTPH010000022.1:0-3923 GCA_035762305.1 Anaeromyxobacteraceae bacterium | reverse complement strand
CAGGCGATGTTCGACACATTCGTCAACTGGGCGCGCTTCGCCGACCTGTTCTCGTACGACGAGCAGACGGAGACCATCGCGCTGCAGCACGGGTCGTGACTCCGCGCCCCGCGTCGAAGGCCAGATCCTCTCCCCGCTCGTTGACAGCCTCGCTCGGCGCCGCCACCATGCCGGTGATGCCGGAGGCCGCGCAGCCGGGTAGCGAGGAGCTGGTCCTCGGCTTCCTCGCCGAGGCGGGGGACGAGTACGTCTCCGGCGAGGCCATCTCCGACAAGCTGGGGCTCTCCCGCGCCGCGGTGTGGAAGCACGTGGAGCAGCTGCGCTCGCAGGGGTACCGCATCGACGCGGTGCCGGCGCGGGGCTACCGGCTCCGGGCGATCCCGGACCGGCTCACGCCACTGGAGCTCAGGCCGCTGCTCGCCACGCGCGAGCTGGGGCAGGTGCTGCACTGCTTCGACGAGGTGGACTCCACCAACGACGTGGCCCGCCGGCTCGCCGAGGAGGAGGCCGTCCACGGAGAGGTGGTGGTCGCCGACCGCCAGACCGCCGGCCGGGGGCGGCGCGGCCGGCCGTGGGCCTCTCCCCCGGGGCGCAACCTGTACCTCTCCACGGTCCTCCGCCCCGACGTGCCCCCGCAGCGGGCGCCGGAGATCACCCTGGTGGCCTCGGTGGCGCTCTGCGACGTGGTGCGGCAGGCGGGGGTTGAGGCCGGCATCAAGTGGCCCAACGACCTCCTGGCCTCGGGCCGGAAGCTGGCGGGGATCCTCACCGAGATGGCGGCCGAGCCGGATCGGGTGAGCTGGGTGGTGCTGGGGATGGGCGTCAACCTGAATGGGCGGCCGGAGGACTTCCCGGCCGAGCTGCGCGCCGAGGCCACCAGTGTGGCCATCGAGCGGGGCCAGCCGGCGCCTCGGGCTCTGTTCGCGGCGGCCCTGCTCAAGGCCCTGGAGGAGTGGCTGGACCGGCACGCCGAGCTGGGCTTCGAGCCGGTGCGGGAGGCGTGGCGGGAGCGGTCGGTGACCCTCGGGCGCGAGGTACGGGTCTCGACCGAGGGGCGGGACGTCGAGGGGATGGCCGAGGACATCGACGAGAGCGGGGCGCTCCTGGTCCGGACCGGCCCGCACCTCACGCGGCTGGTGGCCGGCGACGTGAAGCTGGTCCGGCCGCGCTGACGCCGCGTTGACCGACCGCGGGGGCGGGGCTACCCTCCGAACGTGCTGCTCGCCATCGACGTCGGCAACACCAACACAGTCCTGGGCGTCTTCGAGGGCACGGCCTTGCGGCAGCACTGGCGCGTCGAGACCTCGCACGTCCGCACCGCCGACGAGTGGGGCATCCTGACCCGCCAGCTCTTCGCGGCCGTCGGCCTCGACCCCGCCCGGGTGGACGCCATCGCCGTCTCCAGCGTGGTTCCGCCCCTGGCCATGGCGCTGGAGCAGATGTCGCAGCGCTACTTCGGCCGCAGTCCGCTCTTCGTGGTCCCGGGCGTGAAGACCGGCATGCCCATCCTCTACGACAACCCGAAGGAGGTGGGGGCGGATCGGGTAGTGAACGCGGTGGCCGCCTGGCAGCGCTGGAAGTGCGCCCTCATCGTGGTCGACTTCGGCACCGCCACCACCTTCGACGCCATCTCGCCCCGGGGGGAGTACCTGGGCGGCGCCATCTGCCCGGGCATCGCCATCTCCATGGAGGCCCTCTTCCGGCACGCCGCCAGGCTGCCGCGGGTGGAGTTCGCCCGCCCGCCGCAAGTCGTGGGCAGGAACACGGTCCACTCGATGCAGAGCGGGTTGGTCTACGGCTACGTGGGGCAGGTGGACGGACTGGTGGGGCGCATGCAGGAGGAGCTGGGCTTCCCGGTCAAGGTGGTGGCCACCGGCGGGCTGGCGCCGCTCCTGGCCGGCGTCTCGAGAACCATCACCGACGTCGACGAGCACCTCACCCTCGAGGGCCTCCGCCTGGTCCACGAGCTCAACCGGTGAGCGCCGAAACCGCCACCACCGATCCCGCCGCGGCAGGTCCGCTCAAGGAGGGGCTCGAGCGCTTCCTGGCCCGTGACCTGGCCGGGGCCCACGCCGCCTTCGGGCGGGCCCACCGCGCCACCCCCCGCGACCCGCAAGCCATGTCCTGGCACGGCCTCACCTTGGTGCTGGTGGAGCGCAACCTCACCCTGGGCGCGCTGTATTGCGACGAGGCGCTCCGGGAGGAAGGGCCCGAGCCGGTCCTCCTCCTCAACCAGGCGCGGGTCCAGCTCTTCCTGGGCCACCGCTGGCGGGCGGTGCAGGCGGTGACCCGGGGCCTGGAGCTCTCGCCCCAGGAACCGAGCCTGCGCGCCGCCCTCGAGGCCTTGGGCTGGCGGCGCCGCCCGGTGTTCCCGTTCCTGGCCCGGGGCAATCCCCTGAACGTCTGGCTGGGGAAGCTGCGCCATCGCTGGCGGAAACGGGCGCGGCCCCGTGAGCCGCTCTCGGCGGCGACGCTGGGGCTGCCCCCCGCGACCGCTCCGGAGTCCTGAGCCATGCCCGACTGCCCGCTCCCCGTCGAGGTCCTCCCCAAGCCCCTGCACAAGCACGTCGACGCCAAAGCGCCGCCGCCGCTGCGGATGATGGGCGCCAAGGGCCTGGTGCCGGCGGTGGCCCCGGCCGACCTGGTCACCATGCTGTTCGTGCTCTCCTTCGACGCGGACGAGAAAGTGCGGGCCGCCGCCGTGAGGACCGCCGAGGGGCTCCCCGACAAGATCTGGGGGGTGGCGCTTCGGGATGAGGAGGTCAAGGGCGAGGTGCTGGACTGGCTCGCCGACCGCTTCCCGGGCAAGGACCAGGCGCTGGAGCTCGTCCTGCTCAACGGCGCCACCCTGGACGCGACCATGGCCCGGCTGGCCCCGGTGGTGGGCCAAAAGCTGGCCGACATCGTGCGGCAGAACGAGCTGCGGCTGCTGCGCTGCGACGACATCATCCGCGGGCTGTGCCGGAACCCGAACGCGCTGGCCTCCAGCGTCGACGGGGCCTGCGACTTCTGCGTCCGCAACGGAGTGAAGCTCTTCGACGTCCCGCAGATCGTGGAGGCCTACAAGCGCGTGCACGGGGTGGACCCCACCGCCTCGCCGCCGCCGGAGGAGGAGACCGCCGCCGCGCTCATCGCCGAGTACCACGACGAGCTGGGGCGGGAGCGCGGGGAGGAGCCGCAGGGGCCGGAGACTGCGGAGCAGGCGGGCAAGCGCACCACCATCTCCCAGCGCATCCTCAGCATGTCGGTATCGGAGAAGGTCAAGCTCGCCACCCTGGGCAACAAGGAGGCGCGCACCCTGCTCCTGCGCGACGCCAACAAGCTGGTGTGCATGGCGGCCGCCACCAGCCCCCGCATCACCGAGGGCGAGATCATGACGCTCGCCAACTCCAAGACCGCCAACTCCGAGGTGCTGCGCTACATCTACTCCAACCGGGAGCTGGTTCGGAACTACGCCCTCAAGCTGTCGCTGGTGAAGAACCCCAAGGTGCCGCTGCCCACCGCCCTCAAGTTCCTCCAGACACTTCAGGAACGGGACATCAAGGAGCTGGCCCGGGACCGGAACGTCCCCAACACCGTGCAGTCGCAGGCCAAGGCCTGGCTCATGAAGAAGGAAGCAGCCTCGAAGCCAAAAATCGGCGGCAAGCACTGATGGCCGTGGCCGCACGCGCGGATCCGGCGGCTGCGCCGCCAGCGGGGGACGAGCCCCCGCCCTACGGGATCGTCGCACCCGAGCACCGCCTCGAGGCCGGCGGCGCAGGGTAGGGGCGGCGCATGCGCATGGCTCGGGCGATCCGGATCTCCGCGGCCACCATGACGTCGCGGGTGCTGGGGCTGGTGCGCGACCAGCTCTTCGCCGCCCTGGTCGGCGCCAACCGCTTCTCCGACGCCTTCGTGGTCGCCTTCCGCATCCCCAACCTCCT
>DASTPH010000021.1:0-20108 GCA_035762305.1 Anaeromyxobacteraceae bacterium | reverse complement strand
AGTGGTCGCTCCGCCAGCTGTAGTCGGCCCACAGCCGGAACTGGATGGTGGACGAGGCGCGCAGGTAGGCGGCGGCCATGCCGCGGAGGGTGGCGTAGGAGTCGCTGTGCTCGAGCTTGCCGGTCGCGTCGCTGAGCTCGTTGTACCAGCGGCTCGAGCTGGTCCACTCGGCGGCCAGGCGCAAGTCGAAGGCCACCCGCTGCTGCTCCCGCTTGTTCTCGTGGGCCACCAGCTCGGCGCCGAACTCCAGGCCCAGCACCTTGGGGGGCTGGGCCGCGGCCGCTTCGCCCCAGGCGGCGCAGTCGGCGGCGGCGGTGCTGGCCATCTGCGGCTGCGGCGGGGTGTTGGCGGCCAGGGCGGCGGCGTTGTCGCAGTTGGAGTAGGTGGTCCCGGATCGGGCCGGGAGGCTGGCGTGCAGCTTCACGTAGGGATCGATGGCTCCGAACTGCTTCGACAGCGCCGTCCACATGTCGTAGCGCCAGATGCGCTCGCCCACCGAGGCCGGATTCGACTTGTCGTAGGAGAGCGGTGCGGTGCTCGGGTCGTAGCGGGTGGCGGTGGGCAGGGTCACGTCCAAGCCGATGACCCAGGTGGGCTTGGTGTCGTCGCGCTGCTCGGAGAGGATGCCCCAGGCGATCCCCACCATGAGGTCGGCGAAGGTCTTGCCGTGGTAGGCGGTCTGGCCGACCAGGAAGATGGGGCAGGTGCCCGGGGCGCCGGGCGGGCAGATCAGGTTGCCGCTGGCGTCGTAGGTCTCGTTGTGGATGCTGGAGGTATTGTCCGTGACGCCGCTGGCGTACTTGAAGGCGCGGTTGTCCGAGAGGACCCACGGCAGCTCCGCGTGCAGCTCGAGGTCGTGGTAGAGGCCGATCGCCAGTCGGGCCACCGGCAGGTCGAGGGTACGGGTGTAGGAGAGCTCGGTGGCGTCGATGATCGTGCCGCCGGGGCCGCACGTCCCGGTGGCCGGGTCGTAGGTGCTGCACAGCTCGCGGGTGATCTTGCCGCGGCTGGTCACGTGCCGGTAGCCGAGCTGGATGTCGAGGTCGAAGGGGTCGTCGGGATCGGCGGCGCTGAGCACGCGGGTGATCTCCGCGGCGCGGGAGGCGGGAGCCTGCGCCAGCGACGCCAGGACGGCGAGCAGGTGGAGGTGGCGGGTCCGCGTCATGCTCTCCTCCGGCCGCGCAGGGCGCGGCCCTCGCTGCGGTGACGCGAGCCGACGCTAGCAGCGGCCCCAGGGTCGGTCAAGGAAACGGGGGCGGCGGCGGTGCGTCCAGGTAGGAGTGGCGCGCCGCGCCGGCGGGTCACTCCTCGCGATCCTCGGTCCCGCGCAGCCCCAACTCCTTCATCTTGATCTGCAGCGACTTGCGGCTGATCTGGAGCCGCTTGGCGGCCCGGGTGACGTTGCCGCCGGTTTCCTCCAGGGCGCGGGTGATGAGCTCGCGCTCCAGCTCGGCCTGGGCCTGGCGGACGATCTCCTTCATGGACGCCCCGCTGGGCGCGGCGATGGCGCCGAGCGGCCCCACCGCGGCGATGGGCGCCTGGGGGCCGGGCGCCCGCTCGCGCAGCGAGTCGGGGAGCTGGGCCTCGGAGATGGCCGGGCCGTCGGCGAAGAGGACCGAGCGCTCCACCAGGTTCTCCAGCTCGCGGATGTTCCCCGGCCACGAGTAGTGCACCAGCACCTGCATGGCCTCGTCGTCCAGGCGCTCCACCTTCTTGCCCAGGCGCCGGTCGTACTTCTCGATGAAGTGCTGCACCAGGAGCGGGATGTCCTCGCGCCGGTCGCGCAAGGGCGGCAAGGCGATGGGGACCACGTTGAGCCGGTAGTAAAGGTCCTCGCGGAAGCGCTCCTCGGCGATGAGCGCCTTGAGGTCGCGGTTGGTGGCGGTGATGAGCCGCACGTCCACCCGGATGGTCTTGACGCCGCCGACGCGCTCGAACTCCGACTCCTGCAGGGCGCGCAAGAGCTTCACCTGCATCTCCAGGGGGACCTCGCCGATCTCGTCCAGGAACAAGGTCCCGCCGTCGGCGAGCTCGAAGCGCCCCGGCTTGGATCCCACCGCCCCGGTGAAGGCGCCCCGCTCGTAGCCGAAGAGCTCGGACTCCACCAGGTCCTTGGGGATGGCGGCGCAGTTCACCTTGATGAGCGGCTTGTCGCGGCGGGACGACCCGCGGTGGAGCGCCTGGGCCACCAGCTCCTTGCCGGTCCCGCTCTCGCCGGTGATGAGGACGGTGGAGGGCGAGTCGGCCACCTTGCCGATGACCTCGTAGACCTGCCGCATGGCCTGGGACTGGCCCACCAGGGGCGGCTTCTCCCCCTCGGCGTGGACGTTCTGCCGCTCGAACTCGTGGGCCCGGGTCGCCTTGGCGATCACCTTCTTCAGCTCCTCGTGCTCGAAGGGCTTGGTGATGTAGTCGAAGGCACCGGCCTTGAGGGCGGCCACGGCGCTGTCCACGGTGCCGTGGGCGGTGATGACGATCACCGGCACGTCGGGATAGTCCACGGCCACCCGGCGCAGGAGGGCCAGCCCGTCGAGGCGCGGCATCACCAGGTCGGTGACCACCACCTCGACCGGGGTGCGAGCCATGACCGCCAGCGCCTGCTCGCCGTCGGCGGCGGCGGTGACCTCGTAGCCGTCGCGCTTCAGCATGGCCGCCAGCACCCGGCGGATGTTGACCTCGTCGTCGACGATGAGGACGTGAGCCACGGGAGCGTGTTAGCACGAGTCCGGAGGCGGAGCGAGGGGCGCCCGGGCCCCGCCCGGTGGCGCGTGTCCTCGCCGCCACGAGGTGCCTACGGCGGCGTCGCGCCCGCGGGCCTCGCGGCGCGACGGCGAAAGGCGGGCCTCGTCCCGAGCTTTCCGGCGGCGGCTCCGGCGCGTGTTCGCCGTCGCGACGTCGTTCGCATCGGCGCGACGCCGCGAGCGAAGAGCCATCGGGCGGCTGCGGGGAAGCGCCGGCGGGCGGGGCCCGGGCTCCCCACCGCGCGTCGGCCGCGAAAGCGGCCTCGCCGGCCCGTGGCCGGCTCGGCAATCACGCGCGTCGTCGCTTCTTGCTCCGGCGGGGCGGCTCGGCGACCGCGGCCGGCAGCATGGGCCGGGTCGGCTCGCCCTCGGGCTCAGCCGGGCGCTCCTCGCGGAGGCCGGGAAGCGAGATGACGAACTCGGCGCCGCCGCCGGGCGGTGAGGAGACGGCGATGGTGCCCTGGTGGACCTTGACGATGCGCTGGCAGATGGCGAGCCCCAGGCCCGTGCCCTTCTCCTTGGTGGTGAAGAAGGGGACGAAGACGTTCTCGCGGGCCTCGTCGGGGACGCCCGGCCCGCTGTCGCGGAAGCGGATCTCCACCGTGTCGGTGCGGAATGGAGCGTCGCGCCACAGCGCCAGGTCGTCGCGGGCGCGCCGGGTGGTCACGGCCAGGCGGCCGCCCTGGGGCATGGCCTGGACCGCGTTCAGCGCCAGGTTGAGGAACACCTGCTTCAGCTGCTCCGGGTCGCAGGCCACCCGGGGCAGCCCCTCGGCCAGCTCGAGCGCCAGCTCCACCGAGGGCGGCAGCTGCCCGGAGAGGAGCTTGAAGGTGCGCTGCAGGATGTCGTTGACGTCGCCGGGGGCGGTGACCGCCTTCAGCGGACGCGAGTAGTCGAGGAACTGGGTGACCACCCCGTTCAGGCGGTTCACCTCCTCCACGATGATCTCCAGGAACTCGCGGTCGTCGGCCGGGAGCTTGCGCGGGTCGAGGTAGTCGGTGGCGCCCTTGATGGCCGCCAGCGGGTTGCGGATCTCGTGGGCCAGGCCGGCCGCCATCTCGCCCAGCGCCGCCAGCCGGTCTCGCTCCTTCATCTGCTGGTAGAGCTTGGAGTTCTCGATGACCAGGGCGCAGCGCTCGGCCAGGTCGATGAGGGCGGCGATCTCGTCCGAGGCGAAGGACTCGGTGACGCGCTCGTCCCAGCAGGCGAGGAACCCCACCACCCGGTCGCCGGCCGGAAGCGCCATGCACAGCCCCGAGCGCATCACCGCCATGGCGGCGCGTGCGTCGTCGAGGCGGGAGAGCTCCTCGGCCACCCCGGCCGGCCCGCCGCGCGCCACCGGGTCGGCGTCCGGGGCGGCCGGAAGCATGGCCCGCAGCTCGGCGGCGCGCCGATTCAGGTTCTCCAGCAGCACCGCCTTCTGGCCGCCGCCGGCCACCGCCAGCAGCGCCCGGGCGGTCCCCGCCTCGAGGAACGGCGCCGGCGGAGGGCCGCGCGAGTCGAGCAGTTGGTAGCCGGGGCGGTCGTCGGCCACGAGCCACAGCGAGGCGTGGGTCACCCGTCGCGTCTCCATGAGCCCGTCCAGCACCACCGCTCCCAGCCGGGCCGGGTCGATGACGTTGGCGATGCGGCCCTGCAGCGAGTCCAGCTGGCGCACCAGCTCGTAGCGCTCGCGGAAGAGGGTGGCCACCACCCACTCCTCCACCTTGGCGCGGATGGGCTCGAAGAGCGACAGGATCACGAACGAGGCCACCAGCGTGTTGAAGTAGAAGAGCTCGGGCCGGTTGCCCACCCAGGAGACCAGGCCGCCGTAGATCACCACCAGCACCAGGCCCAGGGTGGCCACCACCACCACCTTGCCCAGGAACTCGTGCAGGTCGAGGAGCCGGTGCCGCTGCAGGGTCTGGGAGAGGAAGAAGAGGAACAGGGTCAGCGAGATGAAGCCCAGGCCGTCGAGCGGGTAGGGGACGCCGAAGCGGGGCAGGAGGTCGAGCGAGGCGGCCAGCACCGCCACCGCCGCCCCCACCACCAGGTAGAGCAGCCGGGCCCGCTCCACCCGCGTCGGGGCCGCCAGGAGCTTCCCCCATAGCACCGAGAAGACCGCCCCCAGCCCGCCCACCACGTAGACCGTCACCGCGAACTTGGCCACGTTGCTCCCCACCAGCGGGGAGGCGGCTACGGCCAGGCCGAAGAGGGAACCGACCAGCATGAGATTCCGGGCCCGGCGCGCCGGCCGGCGCGCCACCCCCAGGAACTCCAGGAAGAAGGCCAGCGACGCCGCCGGCAGCAGCGCCGCCGAGGCCACCGAGATGCGCTCCCAGGTGGCGTGGCCGAAGCTCGCCTGAGGCCAGCGGTGCAGGAATTCCGCCGCCGAGTACAGGAAGAGGTCGAGCGAAAGCAGCGCGAAGAGGGTGAACACCCGGGGCCGGCCGGAGCGCAGGAGCGCCGCCCCGGCCAGGGCCAGGGAGACGATGGCGGCCAGGAGGGCGGCCTGGGTGCGGATGTCCACGCCGGAATCCTACTGCGCTTCGGGCCGGGATCCATGCCCCGCCCCCGGGCTTGACCGCGAGGGCGCCGGGCCTCACTCTGGCGAGGCGGATGTCCCAGCCGTCGCTCGCCCTGGCCCTGGCGCTGCTGGCCGCGCCGCCGCCCCCCTCCGCGCCGGCCTTCACCGAGGCCGACCTGTCGCCGCTGCTCGACCCATCGCTGGCGGCGGCGCAGGCCGCCTTCGAGGCCGAGCGCTGGGAGGAGGCTGCCCGGGCCCTGGCGGCCGCCGATCGGCCGGCGGCGCGGCTCCTGCGCGGCATGGCGCTGGCCTCGGCCCACCGCGGCGAGGAGGCGGCGGCCGCGCTCTCCGGGGTCGCCGAGGCGCTTCCGGAGGTCGCCGACCGGGTGAGCTTCTCGACCGGCCTGGCCCTCGAGGACGCGGGGCGGCGCGCCGAGGCCGCCCAGGCCTACGGGCGGGTGGCGCCGGGCTCGCTCGTGCACGCCGAGGCGCTCCTGGCCCGGGCGCGCCTGGAGCTGGCCGCCGGGCGCGAGGCGGCGGCCCTGGAGGCGCTGCGACCGGCGCTCTCGGAGGCGGCGCCGGCCGATCCCTCACGCCCCGACACCGGGGCCGCGGCCCTGCTGCTGGCGGGGGAGATCCACGCCTCGGCGGGCCGGGCCGCCGAGGCTCGCCGGTCCTTCATCGACTGCTGGGCCCGGCACCCCCTGGCCCCGGCGTCGCGCGAGTGCCTCTCGCGCCAGCGGTCCCTCCCGGGCGCGGCCGGGGCGCCGCCCGGGCCGGAGGACGCCCTGCGCCGCGCCGAGTCGCTCCTCGACGCCAACCGCAACGCCGCCGCCGTCCAGGAGATCCGGCGGGGCGGGCCCTTCCCGGCGCCGGCGGCCGACGAGCCGCTCGGGTGCCGGGCCAGCTTCGTCCTCGGCAAGGCGCACCGCAAGGAGCGGGCGTACCAGCGCGCGGCGCAGGCGCTCCAGCCGGTGGTGGATCGCTGCCGCGACGACTCCCTGCGCGCCCGCGCCCTCTACCTCCTGGCGGCCTCGGCCGCCAACGCCGGCCAGGACGGGGTGGCCATCTACCGGCGGCTGGCGCGCGAGTTCCCGTCCGAGGCCACCGCCGACGACGCGCTCTTCTTCGCCGCGGATCTCCTCGCCAGGCAGGGCAAACCGGACGAGGCGGCGCGGCTGCTCTCGGAGCTGGTGGAGCGCTACCCGGTCGGCGACTACCGGGCCGAGGCCCTGTTCCGCCTGGCCTGGCTGGCGCGCCAGCGGGGCGAGGCCGAGCGGGCGGCGGCGGCCTTCGCCCGCGCCGAGGAGGAGTACCGGGACCGGGATCCCTACGAGCACGCTCGCGCCGCCTACTGGCGCGCCCGGGTGCTGGCGCAGCGCGGCGAGCCGGGCGACGCCGCCGGGGCCCGGGCCATCTGGGAGATGCTGGCCGCGCGCTACCCGGCCGACTACTACGGGCTCCTGGCCCAGGCCCGCCTCGCCGGCGAGGGGTCGGTGACCCCCCGGCGCCCGCCGGCCGGGGCCGAGGGGGGCCTGCGCTGGTCGCCCGGCCCCCTCCCGCGCGACCCGCACTTCCGGGCCGGGGTGCTGTGGCTCCGGCTCGGCCAGAGGCGGCTCGCCGCCGAGGAACTGGCGGCGGTGGACCGGCGGGCCCTGGGCTACGGCAGCCCCGACCCCGGGCCGGAGCCGCTCCTGCTCCTGGCCGAGCTGCTCGACCGCGCCGGCGACCACAAGGCGGCGCAGCAGGTGCTGCGCACCCAGGGGCGCCAGATCCTGCGCCGGCCGCCGGAAGGGCTGCCGCTCAGGATCTGGCTAGTGGCCTACCCGCCGGCCTGGCGACCCGAGGTGGTGCGCTGGGCCGTCCCGGCGGGCGTCCCTCCCGACCTCCTGCAGGCGCTCATGCGCGAGGAGAGCGCGCTCGACCCGGCGGTGGTGTCGGCGGCGGGGGCGGTGGGCCTGACCCAGCTCATGCCGTCCACCGCCCAGGAGATGGCGAGGCGGCTCAAGCTGCCCCGGCCCGCCGCTGCGGACCTCGCCAACCCGGCGCTGAACATCCGCCTGGGGGCGGCCCACCTGGGCGACCTCCTCTCGCGCTTCGGCGGCTCGGCGGCGCTGGCCCTGGCGGCCTACAACGCCGGGGGCGGCGCGGCGCGGGACTGGTGGCGGGCCAGGGCGACCATGCCGCTCGACGAGTTCGTGGAGGAGATTCCCCTTCAAGAAACGCGCGGCTACGTGAAGCGGGTGCTGCGGTCCTACGCCGCCTACCGCATGCTCTACGGAGCCGACGGCGAGCCGGGGCTGCGCATCGCCTGGCGGCTGCCCCCGCCTCCTTGAGACGGCGGGGCGGGCGACGGACGGCGGGGTGGGCAATGCGTCCCGCCGGTCCTGAATCCTCCGTCGGTCCGGTGGGTTGCGACCCTGGGCCTCCCCCGGGCTCCCGTGTTAAGGTCTCGGGCGACCCATGCTCGAAACCGGCGTCCTAGTCCTCAACCGGGTCTACCAGCCTGTCCACGTCACGTCGGTCCGGCGCGCCCTGTGCCTCCTCTACCAGGGTGTGGCCAAGGCCATCGACGAGCAGTTCCAGCTCTTCGACTTCGAGAGCTGGAGCGAGCTCTCGGCGGCGTCGAGCCAGGACGTGATCCGGACGGTCACCCGGAGGATCCGGATCCCGCGTGTGATCGTGCTCATCACCTACGAGCACCTGCCCAAGGCGCGGGTGCGGTTCTCCCGGTTCAACATCTACGCGCGGGACGACTCCACCTGTCAGTACTGCGGGCACCGGCTGCCGCGCTCGGACCTGAACCTCGACCACGTGCTGCCGCGCTCGCGCGGCGGGTCCACCACCTGGGAGAACGTGGTGTGCTCCTGTGTGGCCTGCAACCTCAAGAAGGGCGGCCGCTCGCCGGCGGAGGCCGGGATGCGGCTGCTCCGCGCGCCTACACGGCCGCGCTGGACCCCGGTCTTCCGTAGCGCCACCCGGCGGGCCTTCTACCGGGAATGGATGCCGTTCCTCTCCATGGCCGAGGCGGCCTACTGGAACGCCGAGCTTTTGGAGTAGGCCGGCCCATGGCGTAAGATTCGCCAGATGGGTGAGGTCCCCACCCTGAAGCTGGTGAGCCCGCCGGTGCCCTCGCCGCGGCGGCCCCGGCCGGCGGCGCCGCGCCCCGGGCCGCGGACGCGTCGCGTGATCTCGGTGGGAGGTGGCAAGGGCGGCATCGGCAAGAGCATCATCGCCGCCAACCTGGGGATCGAGCTCTCCCGGCGCGGCCGCCGGGTGGTGCTGGTGGACGCCGACCTCGGCGGGGCCAACCTCCACACCTGCCTGGGCGTGGACCAGCCCCGCAAGACGCTCTCCGACTTCATCGAACGGCGCATCGAGCGCATCGAGGAGGTCATCACCCCCACCGGCATCCAGAACCTGGGCCTCATCTCCGGGGCGATGGACCACCTCGACGCGGCCAACCCCCGCTACGCCCAGAAGATGCGGCTGCTCCGTCACGTGCAGGGCATGGACGTGGACTACGCCATCCTGGATCTCGGGGCGGGCACGCACCTGAACGTCCTCGACTTCTTCCTGGTGTCCGACCACGGGGTGCTGGTGCTGGTGCCGGAGCCCACCGCGGTGGAGAACGCCTACCGCTTCGTCAAGGCGGCCTTCTGGCGCCGCATGCGCAACGTGGCCGCGGTCTTCGGCTACGATCCGCTCATCCGCTCCCTGCTCTCCGGCAACACCTTCCGCAGCCCGGTGGAGCTGGTGGCGGCGCTGGCGCAGCGCGACCCGGACGCCGCCCGGAACCTCACCGCCCAGCTGGCCAACTTCCGGCCCAGGCTGGTGGTGAACCAGACGCGCACGGTGCAGGACGTGGACGTCGGCAACGCGGTGGTGACCGCGTGGCGCAAGTACTTCGGCCTGGAGATGGACTACCTCGGGCCCATTGACTACGACGACGAAATGTGGAGGACGGTGCGGGCGCGCCGGCCCCTGCTGCTGGAGCACCCTGGCTGCCGGGCGGCCCGGGCCTTCGGCCGCATCGTGGACGGCCTCCTGGCGCTCGACTCGGCCGGCGCGCGGGGCGAGAGGGCGCGGTGAAGCCCATTCCCGAGCAGTCGTTCTACGAGATCCTGGAGATCCCGCAGGACGCTCCGGAAGAGGAGATCGAGCTGGCCTATCAGCGCGCCAAGGCGCTCTACGGGCCGGGCTCGCTCGCCACCTACTCGCTGGTGGCGCCGGAGGAGATGGCCCTCCTGAACCGCCGCATCGAGGAGGCCCGCAAAGTGCTGCTCGACGCCGGCACCCGCGCCGGCTACGACGCCAGCCTGCCGGATTCGCCCGGGCAGACGCTGTCGCCTCCTCCTTCCGGGCCGCCGCCTTCCGAATCGCCGCTGCCGGCGGCGGCTCCCGCCGAGCCGGTCGCCACCTCCCCGGTGCAGCCCGCCGAGGCGGCTCCGCCCGGGCCCACCTCGGTGGCCGAGGCGGCGCCGCCGGCGGCCGCCGAGGCGGCGGCCGAGGGGGCGGCGGCGGGCGCCGCGGCCGAGGCCGTCCCTCCGGAACCGCAGGTCGTTCCGCCAGAGGTCGACGTGGCGGCGGCGATTCCGGAGCCGGCGTCGCTTCCGCCGCGGGCGATCGAGCCCCCGGCCCCGGTTCCGGCCGTGCCGATCGCGGCACCGGCCGTGGCGCCGGTCGCAGCCGCCGCCAGGGCCGGATTCTCGGCGCCCGAGGGGGCCGCGTGGACCGGCGAGATGCTGCGGCAGGCGCGCGAGGGGCGCGGGCTCACCCTGCACCAGCTCGCCGAGCGCACCAAGGTGGCACGCCACCACCTCGAGAACATCGAGGCGGATCGCCACCGGCTCCTCCCGGCGCCGGTGTACCTGCGAGGCATCCTCATCAGCCTGGCCAAGGAGCTCCGGCTGGACCCGCAGAAGGTGTCGCGGTCCTATCTGGAGGGGGCGCAGGCCGCCGAGGCGCAGCCGGCCGCGCCCAAGCCGCGGTAGTCGCCGGTTCGTTGACCGGTCGGCGGGGCCGACATACCATCCCGGCCCATGCCGCTCATCGAGACTCCCGAGCAGGCGATGCGTCTGGCGCGGGCCATCTGCTCCGACGTGTCGCTGTACAACGAGGAGAAGATCATCCGCGGCATCGAGCAGGACAACTTCTTCGACGCCCTCGAGGAGGAGCTCGAGGAGGGGCGGGAGCTGTACCGGTCGCGGGTGTCGCCCGACCTGTACGCGCGGACCAACTTCTACGACCGCGCCATCGTGGACGTGATCCTGAAGTCCAAGGGGCACGTGAAGTCGCGCATCTGGTAGAGGGGTTCCTGGCGGAGCGGCGACACCTCGTGGCGACGCCGGAGGTGGCGGGGCTGCGCCTGGACGTGGCGGTGGCGCGGCTGCTCCCGCAACTCACCCGGGCGCGGGTGCAGCGGCTCCTCGCCGAGGGGCGCATCCGCGTCGGCGGCCGCGCCGCCAAGCCCGCGGCGCGGTTGCGAGGCGGCGAGCGGCTGGAGGTCGAGATCCCCGAGCCCGAGCCGTCCAGCCTCGTGCCGCAGGACCTCCCGCTCCGGGTGCTGCACGAGGACCCGGATCTGCTGGTGCTGGACAAGGGCGCCGGGATGGCGGTGCATCCGGCGCGGGGCACCCCCCACTCGACGGTGGTGAACGCCCTCCTGCACCGCCTGGGCGCGGGGCCGGGCTCGCGGCTGGGGCTGGTGCACCGGCTCGACAAGGAGACCAGCGGCTGCCTGGTGGTGGCGCGGAACGAGGCCGCGCTTCTGGCCCTGCAGGCCGCCTTCAAGGCCCGGCGGGTCGAGAAGACCTACCTGGCCCTGTGCCACGGCCGCCTCCCGGACCAGGGGAAGCTCGACACCCCCTACGGGCGCAACCCGCGGGAGCGCACCCGATTCACCAGTCGTGTACGATCGGAGCGGCGAGCGGTGACCGCCTGGAGGGTGGTGGAGCGGTTCGGCGACGCGGCCAGCCTGGCGGAGGTGACCCTCCACACCGGCCGCACCCACCAGATCCGCGTCCACCTCGCCGAGGCGGGCCACCCGCTGCTCGCCGACGCCACCTACGGGGGCCGGCGCCGGGAGGCGCGGCTTCCGTCCCAGCACCCGGCGCGGCGGGCCGCCGAGGCGCTGGGGCGGCAGGCACTGCACGCCCGCCGGCTCGCCTTCGAGCACCCGCGCACCGGCCTGCGGGTGGCGTTCGAGGCGCCGCTGCCGGAGGACCTGCGGCGGGCCATCGCGATCCTGCGGGGCAGAGGGTAGGGCGCAGGCTCGACCTCTGCAGCGTGGCCGCCCTACCCATCTCCAGTCCGCACACGCGCCTGGAAGCGCCGCAGGGTGCCGCGCTCCCGGCGCCCATCAGCCTCGATGGCGAAGCCGGCCGCCTCGACCGCCCGCTCGGTGTCGCGGTTGGGATGGCAGCCACCGGCGAAGCGGGTCCAGGCCGGCTGCACCAGGTCCTGCACCCGGCCCCAGGCGCGGTGGCGGGAGCGAACGTGCTCCAGCATGCGCAGGGCCCCGCCGGGCGCCAGCACCCGGCGCACCTCGTTCAGGGCCAGCGCCGGGTCGGCCACGCTGCAGAGGACGAGCCCGCTCACTACCGTGTCGAAGGCTCCGTCCTTGAAGGGCAGGGCCTCGGCGCGGCCCTGCACCAGGGGGACGCGCGGGGCGCGCCGGCGGGCCGCCCTCAGGTTCTGCGGGTGGGGGTCCACCGCCACCGTTCGGACGCCGGCGGAGTACAGCGGAAGGTCGCGCCCGGTGCCGCACCCGAGGTCGAGCACCCGGCCGCGGGCCCCGCCCGCCAGCCAGCGCCGCCAGCGCCCCAGGCCGCGCCACTCGGCGGCGGCCATGAACGCGTCGTACACCCACGGGATCTGATCCACGCCGCGCACGCCGGTCAGTCCAGGTATCCCTGCGCTTGCAGCCGGAAGAGGTGGGCGTAGCGCCCCTCGCGCTCCAGGAGCTCGCGGTGGGTCCCCACCTCGACGATGCGCCCGCCGTGGAGCACGGCGATGCGGTCGGCGATGCGCACGGTGTTGAAGCGATGGGAGATGACGATGGCGCTGCGCTCCGCCGCCAGGGCCCGGAAGCGCTGGAAGAGCTCGTGCTCGGCCTCGGCATCGATGCTGGCGGTGGGCTCGTCGAGAACCAAGACCTCCGCGTCCTGGCGCATGAAGGCCCGGGCCACCGCCAGCTTCTGCCACTGCCCGGCCGAGAGCTCGTGCCCGGTCTCGAACCAGCCCCCGAGCACGGTGTCGAGCCCGGAGGGGAGCCGCTCCACCACCGCCAGCGCGCCGGCCCGCTCCAGCGCCATGCGGATCCGGTCCCGGTCTTCGAGGCGGGAGGGCTCGCCCAGGCCGACGTTCTCGGCCGCCGTGAACTGGTAGCGCACGAAGTCCTGGAAGACCGCCCCCATGCGCTGGCGCAGGTCGCGGACCTCCATGTCGCGGACGTCGACGCCGCCGTAGCGCACCGCGCCCTCGGTCGGGTCGTAGAAGCGAAGGAGGAGCTTCACCAAGGTGGTCTTCCCGGCGCCGTTCTCCCCCACCAGGCCCAGCTTCTCGCCGGGCGCCAGGGTGAGGCTCACGTCGCGCAGGGCCCAGTCTTCCCGCCCGGGGTATCGGAAGGAGACGTTGGCGAACTCCACCTCCAGGGGACGGCCCCGCGGCGGGGTGGCCGGGGGCCGGCGGCGGGGCGCCTCGCCGCCCGCCTGGATGGCGAGGTACGAGGCCAGGTTGGACATGTAGAGGGCGTCCTCGTACATGGCGCCCACCGCCCCGAGGATGGTCTGCACCGAGGTCTGCCCCTGGCGGAAGACGGCCAGGTAGAGGGTGAGGTCGCCGAGCGAGATCTCCGCGCGGGCGGCGCGCTCGGCCACCAGGGCGTACATGCCGTAGAAGACGCCCAGGGCCAGGAGCCCGAGCGCCACGCCCCAGGCCATGCGCCGGATGGCCAGGCGCCGGTCCTCGTCGTAGAACTTCCCGAAGAGGGCCCGGTAGCGCGACAGCACCAGCGACCCCAGGCCGAAGAGCTTCACCTCCTTGACGTAGCCGTCTCGGGTGAGGAGCCACTCGAGGTAGTTGAGCTTGCGGCCCTCCGGGGCGCGCCAGGAGTTCACCCGGAAGGACTCGGCGGCCAGGCGCGCCTCGGCCACGAAGGCGGGGAGGGCCGAGGCCACGATCACCACCACGCTCCAGGGCGAGAGCCGCCACAGCAGCGCCGAGAGGCCCAGCACGGTGGCGGTGTTCTGGGCCACCACGAAGCTCTGGTTGACGAGCGAGAGGGGGCGGGCCGAGGCCTCCCGCCGCGCGTTCTGCATCTTGTCGTAGACGTCGGCGTCCTCGAAGTGACGCACCTCCAGCTCCAGCGCCTTTTCCAGGATTCGCTCGTTGACGCGGTTGCCGAGCCGCGCCCGCATGAGCTCGCGCCGCAGGGCCAGGAGCCGCCCGGCGGCCACTGAGAAGGCCATGAGCAGGAGCTCCAGCCCCACCAGCCAGAGCACGCGCTCGCGCCCGGCGGCGTCGCCGGAGGCCGCCGCCACCACCGCGTCCACGATGAGCTTCCCCACCCAGGCGAGCGCGGCCGGGAGGGCCGCCAGGGCGGCGGCGAAGGCGGCCACCGCCAGGATGCCGCCGCGGTCGGCTTCCCAGGCCAGGCGGAAGGTGCCGGGCACCTGGGCGAAGACCGAGGGGAGCTCTCGCAGCCGTTCCAGCACGGTACGGCGCCGGGCGGGAGCGGTGGCGATGGCGTGGGCGGAAGGCAAGCGAGACTCAGATAGCGGCTTTATTTTCCTCTCGCCAGATCGTACATGGGAGGTCGATGCCCGATCCCAAAGCCGCGGCCGCCGAGCCGCTCGCCGACCCGAAGCCCGCCGCTCCCGCCATCGCCCCGGCGCTCACCCCCGAGCCTCGGCCGGGCCAGCCCCTCCCGGAGCAAAAGAGCGACGCCACCACCGCCACCCCGCCGTCCGAGTGGTCCATCGAGCGCGCCCATCATTACTACAACGTGGGCGGTTGGGGCGGCGGCTTCTACTCGGTGAACAGCGAGGGCCACATGGTGGTCCACCCCCTGGGGCAGGGCGGGCCCACCATCGACATCATGGACGTGGTGGAGGACGTGAAGGAACGGCGCATCGGATTCCCCTGCGTGGTGCGCTTCCAGGACGTGCTCCGGGCCCGGGTCAAGATGATCAACGAGGCCTTCGGCCGAGCCATTGCCGAGATGGGGTACGGGGGGCGCTACTTCGGCGTCTATCCCATCAAGGTCAACCAGATGCGGGAGGTGGTGGAGGAGGTGCTGGAGGCGGGTGCTCCCTACCACTACGGCTTGGAGGCCGGCTCCAAGGGAGAGCTCCTGGTGGTGCTGGGCTACAACACCGACCCCGAGGCGCTCACCATCTGCAACGGATACAAGGACGAGGAGTTCCTGCGGCTGGCGCTCCTGGGGCGCAAGCTGGGACGCAAGGTGGTGGTGGTCATCGAGAAGCTCTCCGAGCTGCCGCACTTGCTCCGGCTCGGCGAGGAGCTGGGGGTCGAGCCCTGGATCGGGCTGCGTTCCAAGCTCACCACCCGCGGCACCGGCAAGTGGGAGGGCTCCTCGGGGGACTTCGCCAAGTTCGGCCTCACCATCCCCGAGCTCATCGAGTCGGTCCGCATCCTCAAGGAGGCCGGCAAGGAGCACTGCGCCAAGCTGCTCCACTTCCACGTGGGCTCGCAGGTGACCGAGATCCGGGTGGTCAAGGACGCCGTCAACGAGGGGGCGCGCGTCTACGCCAAGCTCCGCAAGATGGGGCTCGGCATCGAGTACTTCGACGTGGGGGGCGGCCTGGGGGTGGACTACGTGGGGGCGCGCAGTCAGTCCTTCGCCTCCTCCATGAACTACTCCATGGAGGAGTACGTCGCCGACGTGGTCTACAACGTCCAGCGCATCTGCGTGAACGAGGGGGTGCCGGAGCCGCACATCGTCTCCGAGTCCGGGCGCGCCGTGACCGCGCATCACTCCTGCATCATCATGAACGTCTTCGGCTCCATCGAGATCGGATCGCCGGACGAGATCGCCCAGGCCTCGGTGCCGCAGCCCAACGAGGCCCGGGTGGTGCGCGAGATGCGGGAGATCGTGGCCTCGCTCACCCCGCGCAACAAGGCCGAGGTGTACCACGACGCGGTGGCCAAGAAGGAGGAGGCCCTGCAGATGTTCAAGCTGGGCATCCTGGGCCTGGAGGAGCGGGCCACCGTGGAGACGCTCTTCTGGAAGCTGTGCCGCGGGCTGGTGGAGCTGAACCGCGGCAAGAAACGACTGCCCCGCGACACCCGCGACCTGGGCGACAAGATCGCCGACCAGTACATGGCGAACTTCTCCCTGTTCCAGTCGGCCCCGGACCACTGGGCCTTCGATCAGCTCTTCCCCATCGTGCCGCTGCACCGGCTCCACGAGCCGCCCAGCCGGGACTGCACCATCGTGGACATCACCTGCGACTCGGACGGGAAGATCGACCGCTTCATCGAGGGGGAGGGCGTGGACGAGACGCTCTCGGTCCACCCGCTCAAGCCGGGCGAGCCCTACTACCTGGGGATGTTCCTCACCGGGGCCTACCAGGAGATCATGGGCGACATGCACAACCTCTTCGGGCGTGTCAACGAGGTGCACGTCTACGTCGACGACGACGACCCGGAGGACTTCTACCTCGCCGAGGTGATCCGCGGCGACACGGTGGACAAGGTGCTGGCGGCGGTGCTCTACGAGCCCAACGACCTCATCCGGCGGGTCAAGAGCGCGCTCGACGCGCGTATGAAGGAGGGCGGCATCCGGCCCAAGGAGGGGGTGCTGCTCGGGGAGTTCTACGAGGCCGTGATGCGGGGGTATACCTACCTGGCGGGCGTCTGACCGGGCGAGGTGGGCGAGGCGGCGCGCAGCGGAGGCCCCGCTATTCCTGCTCTCGGCGGCGCTGGCGATGTTCCCGTCGTTCCTGAAGCGCCTGTGGCCGACCCCTGGCCTCGGTGGGCGGCTTCTGGCTCTGGGCCGCGGCGGTGCTCCTGCCGCTGGGGCTGGTGGGCTGGGCCGCCATGAGGCTGTCGCTGCGGCACGGGCTCAGCGGCTCCCTGGACACCGAGGTGGAGTCGATGATCCGGACGCTCGCGGCGGAGTCGGGGCGCGCCAGGGGAGCGCGGCGAAGGAGCCCGGCGGCGGGGGTCGGGCGAGGCGGGAGGAGGAGCCCGGCGGCGGTCCGGCGAGGGGCGAGCCGGCCAGGGCCTGAAGCAGGGCGCCGACCAGGGGCCGGGGGCAGCGCGGTATCCTGCCCGCGATGTCGAGGCGCCCCACCGCCCGGGAACTGGAACGCCGCGAGGCGAGGCGCGGCCCGGCCGCGGGGTCCGAGGGGAGCGCCGCGGGCGAGCCGGCGCGGATGCTCCGGCGCCGCGGCCTCTCGCCCCGTCCCACCCCGCTCGATCTGCCGTTCCCCGACGACCTCCCCGAGGCAGAGGCGGCGCGGCTCGCCGGGAGGCTCTCGCACTACGCCTTCCGACTCTTCCTGCGCGGCGCCATCCTTCGCCCGCACGGGTTCGCGCCTCGCCAGGCCACCCGCTACCTCGGGCTGGCGCAGGCCACCCGCATGGCGGAGGACCTGGTGAAGCTGGGGCTGGCCGAGCGCCTGTGCGGCGGCCGCTTCCGCTTGCTGCGGCGGGCGCGCAGCTTCGGGGGGACGCTGGAGTGGTACCTGGGGCGGGAGCTGTCGCGGCGACTGGGCCTGGAGGTGGCCCTGGGCCTGCGCTCCGGCGCGGCCGGCGTGGGCGGGGACCTCGACGTGGTGGCGGCGGCTGAGGGGAAGCTTCTGTATCTGGAGGTGAAGTCCTCGCCCCCCAAGCACATCGAGCGCGCCGAGGTGGCCGCGTTCCTGCGCCGGGTGCGCGCCCTCCGGCCCGACGTGGCCCTCTTCGTCGTGGACACGGCGCTGCGCCTCTCCGACAAGGTGCTGCCCATGTTCGCGGCCGAGCTCGGGCCCGGGGAGCGGCCGCGCCGGGTGGTGCGCGAGACCTGGGCCCTGACGCCCCACCTCTACGCGGTGAACGCGCGGCAGGACCTGATCGAGAACCTGTGCCGCGCCATCGCCGAGGGCTTGAAGGCGCTCTCCCCGTCGCCGCCGGGGGCGGGCGCCGAGGCAGCCTCGGGGACGGGGCGCGGCGTCGGCACGCGTCGCCATCGCTCCGGGGCGCGCCGCCGCGCGGAAGCCCGCCCGCGCGTGCGGCTGCGTGGCCCGAGGCCTGCAGGATCGAAGTTGTCGGTGAGGCGATAGCGCGGCCCGTGATCCGTGCCGAAAGGTGAGCAACGGGATCACATCGTCGCCGCGACACGAGTTGGCGCGGCGAGGACGGACAGGGCACAATGGCGCTCCAGGGTGACCTGTGACGTTCAGTTGTGACCGCTGCGGCGCGACCTACTCGACGAAGCAGGAGCTTCGCGAGGGACGCGTGTACCAGGCCCGCTGCCAAGCCTGTGGGAACTCAATCCGTTTGACGATGGCGAGCCGCCCGCCGGTGACGGTCCCGAGGCCTCGCGTCCAGGCGCCGCAGGCCTCCGATAGGTCTCCCGCCGCGCCACCTGCCGCCGCCGGGGCCGCGGGCGAGCGCACCCCGCCGCCCGCCGACGGCTATTACGACCTCGTCCTCGACGACTCGGAACCGCAGCGTCCGAAGGACGCCGCAGCGGAGGCGTCGGCGCCGCCGCCCGTTCAGGAGCCACCCGCGCCGATCGAGCCCGAGGAGACGGCCAGGATCCTGGCCACGGCTGGAAAGCCGGCCCCGAGGCGCCGCATCGGGGTCGGGGCGCTGGTGGCCATCGGAGCGGGCGTGGTCCTCTTCGGCGCGGTCGGGGCCATGGCCCTGCGCAAGCCGCAGCGCGAGGAGGAACGGGTGTCGCGCGCGCTCCTGCCTCGCGCCGAGTGGGTCGACTCGCGGAGCGCGGGGACGGCGCCTTCGCCGGAGGTCCTGGCCCGGCTCGAGGCCGAGGAGGAGGAATCGGAAGCGGCCAGCGCGGAGGGTGGCGGCGACCAGCCGGCCCACCGCGACCGGTCCCCGCGGCACACCAGGCGGACCGCGGCGGCTACCCCGGCGGCGCGGCCGGCGCCGACGGCGAAGTCGGCCCCGCCCGCGCGCGAGGGACCGGTGCCGCCTCCCCAGATCTCTCCCGTCACGGTGCCGACTCCGGCGGCGGCTCCGCCTCCCCCGCCGGCTCAGGCTCCCGCGCCGGCTCAGGCTCCCGCCGTGGCCGCGGTGAGCCCGCCGCGCGTGGAGCAGACCGAGGACGCGCCCCAGTACCCAAAGCAAGGGTTCCGCAACCCGTCGCAGGAGAGGCCGAACTGCGTCCAGTCCACCGTCCGCATCCCCAGGGACCTGCAGGACTTCGCCTCCGGTCCCGTCACCGTGCGCTTCGCCGTGGACAAGGACGGCTCGGTCGGGCTGTTCCGCGTCGAGGGTCAGGTCGCGGACCGGCGAATCGCCGAGGCCATCTGGGCGGCGGTGCGCGAGTGCCGCTTCGTCCCTGGAGCCGATGAGGACGGGCGCCCCACGCGGCTGTGGGTGGTGATGCCGATCCGGTTCGTGCGCTGACCGGCAGTGCCGGTCGCGTGGAGCCGGGCGGACTTACCCAACAGCGCGCGAATACCGCAAGGGCTGCGCCCGGCCTCGCCCTCCACCAGGCGGGCGGCGCGGTGGGCTGGCAGCGCACATCCTCTCAGACGACCAGCGGAAATCGACGCGTCCTTGACATGAGTCAAGCGCGGGGTTCTTGGGAGTGGGTAGCTTGGCACCTCCCCTTGGGCGTCTCTGGCGACGGGCGGCGCGCCGCCTCGGAGCCGCAGGGCGCACCGCGAGGTGACCATGCTCCGCGCCCCCACCCTCCTGGCCGTCGGCCTCTCGGTCTTGGCCGCCTTCCTGCACGGATGCGGCGACGCACGGCCGGTGGCGAGGCAGAGCTCGGGAGGAGGGGGCTGCACCTCCTGCCACGGGGATGCGACCCGCCAGGGCACGGCCGCCAATCCCGGGCTGCCCGCGGCGCCCCCGGTGGGGACCCACGGGGAGTCTGCCATCGCCGACCGCGCCGTGGGCGCGCACCAGCTGCACCTGAACGACGGAGCCCTTTCGTCGGCAGTGGCTTGCGAGGAGTGCCACGCGGTCCCGACCAACCCCAACCACTCCAACGGCACCGTCGACATGACCTGGGGAGCCCTGGCCACCACCGGCGGCATCACCGGCATCGTCTGGAACGGAACCACCTGCGCCAGCACCTACTGTCACGGCAACTTCCGGAACGGCAATGCCGGCAACGCCCCCACCTGGACCGCCCCGCGGGCCAACGCCTGCGGCACCTGTCACGGTTCGGCGTCGAACCCTGCGCCGGGCGGTACGCACCCCACCGTCGCCGCCAGCGACTGCGGCAACTGCCACGATGGCTACACCGGGACCACCGTCAACCTCGCGCTCCACCTGAACGGCGCCGTCGACGTGGTGGGCCTCTCCTGCACGAGCTGCCACGGGACGAGCGGCCGGCCTTCGGTGGCCAACGCCGACGCCAACCAGCCCGCGGCGCCGCCTTTGGACACCGGCGGGTCGAGCTCCACCACCTCGCCGGGAGTGGGGGCCCACCTGGCGCACGCGAACAACGCGGGGACGTCGCGTCCGGTGCTGTGCGGCGCGTGCCACGCCGGGGCGGTGCCGACCAACCCGGGGCACTCCAACGGGACGGTGACGGTGGCCTTCGGCGGGCTCGCCACCACCGGCGGCGCAACCCCGGGCCCGTACACCCCCGGCAGCGGGGGGAGCTGCACCGCCAGCTACTGCCACGGGAACTTCCCCGGGGGCAACGGGAC
>DASTPH010000020.1:0-4371 GCA_035762305.1 Anaeromyxobacteraceae bacterium | reverse complement strand
CCTGCTGCGAATCGAACTCGCCCGCCGCGCCGAGCGGCAGCACGCTCCCACCGGGCCCGGCGCCGTCGTAGTGCTTGGTCCACTGGACGCCGTCGCTGGACTCGGCGTACCCGATGCGGCGGGCGTTGGCGAGCGTGCCGGCCGGGCAGTTGAACGGCATGGTGCTGCCGTTGAACCACATTCGATAGGTGGCGCCGTCCTTCAGCACGAAGGGCCGGTAGGCCAGGAAGGAATCGAACTGGCCGGGCGCGCCGATGTCGAGAACGGCGCCGCCGGTCGCCGCGCCCTGGACCCGGGTGAAGCTCACCCCGTCGGTGGACCGGGCGAGGCCGATGCGCCAGTGCGTGTCGTTGATGCCGGCGGCGCAGTTCGGGTCTTCGGGGGCTGCGTCGCTCCCGCCGTAGTAGAGCCAGACCGTTCCCCCGTCCAGGAAGGCCGAGACCGTGAAGGCCCCGCGCTCGTCGAAGGCCCCCGCCGCGCCGAGGCCGAGCACCGCGCCCCCGACGGGCCCGGCCACCTTCTCCCAGGGTATGGGCGCGAGCTCGGCGGTGTCGGCCTGGCAGGCTCCCAGCCCTGCCAGCGTCACCGCGATGAGGCTCACCGCCGATGGTGTCGGTCGCATCAGGGTCCTCATGCCACCGACTAACCCCTGGAGGCCGTGCGCGGGACATCCCCGTTGGGTGTCTCGGCCTGGCGCCAGGACCCGCCCCTTCGCTCGGGGCGGTCTCCCGCTTCCGGCCGTCAGGCCGGGGTCCAGGCGCCCTGCGCACGGCGCGCCTCGCCCGGCCCGCGGGGGTCGCGCCCCAGGCGGAGATGGGCGGTCAGGCCGCAGAGCGTGAAGCCGAGCGCGTTCACGAGGCCATGGATCTGGACCATGCGGGATATCCCGATCCATACACTGCCCGTGAGCTCCCCAAGCCCGTAGATCCCCGCCACCGCCATCCCGGCCGAGATCGAGGCGGCGGAGGCGAGCAGCAGCCCCCTCGCCGCCCGAGAGCGGGACTGGAGAGCCACCGCGGTCGAGGTCACGGCCAGGGCCATCGCGCTCAGGACCATGCACCCCACCCCGACGGCCTTCAGCACCGAAGACGGCGCGATGTTCCCGGCGGCGATGAGGGGGATCCCCGCCACGGCCCCGACCGCCAGGAGCCGGTGGAGCGCACCCAGGCGTGGGCAGGACGCGGGAAGAAGGCGCCCGGTGGCCCCGACCAGGATCTGGAGCGTGAACCCGCTGAAGTGGAAGTGCAGTGCGGCGTAGAAAACCGTCGCCGGGGCGAGGCTCGAGGGCCCGACGCCGAGCCGGGAGAGCAGCAGCCATGCGGCGCCCACCGGCAGGAACAGGTGTGCCACGAGCAGGCTCGCGTTGGAAAGGTTGACACCGGCTCCGAGCCTCGCGATTCGGCCCCCTCCCGCCGCCACCAGGCCGGCAAGCAAGAGCCAGCCGGCGGCCAGTCCGCCGGCCGCGGGGCCCCTAGGGAGGAGGAACGAGGCCAGCACCATCGCAGCCGCCGCCGGTTGACCGAGTCGCGCCGCCTGCTGGAGCCGGGGCGCCGGGCCCCCTCCGCCCAGGAGCACCGCCAGCAGATCGAGGGCCAGCGGCGCGGCGACGAGCGGCGCGAGGAGGAAGACGTGCTCGATCGACGCGAATGCGGGTGGGCGGCCCACGGGCAGCCCGGGCACCGCGAGCCAGGCTGCGGCGCCGAGCGTCGGGCTGACGAGACTCCACCGCCGCCGGGTGCTGGACATGATCGGGTGCTCCTCGCGCCGAGGCCTGGTCGAGTGGCCCAGGCGAACCATGGCACCCGGGAGCGGGGACCGGCACCCTTCACCGGCCGATACCCTCCATGCAAGAATGCATGGCATGGGCCTGGGGGGGGAACGGCGCGGCGGACGGCCTCGAGCCGAGGCGCTTCTCCGCGCCGTCGCCAGTTGGGACGACATCCGGTTCTTCCTCGCCGTCCACCGCGCCGGCAGCCTCTCCGCCGCCGCGGTCCCGCTGGGGGTCACTCAGCCGACCTGCGGTCGCAGGATCGCGGCGCTGGAAGCCTCCCTCGGGGTACGCCTCTTCGAGCGGTTTCCGGACGGACTCCGGATCACCCGGGAGGGCGCGGCGCTGCTCGACGCCGCCATCAGGATGGAGCAGGGCGCCCATGACCTCGCCCTCCGGGCCGCGGTGGAGGACGGCGACCTCGAGGGCGTGGTGCGGATCGGGACCACCGAGCTCCTCGCCTGCGCGTTCCTGGTGGGGGCGCTGCCGCGGGTCCGGGAGCGCTACCCCGGCATCCGCGTGGAGCTGGCGCTCTCGAACGAGGAGAGCGATCTGCTCGGGCGCGAGGTCGACGTCGCCATCCGGTTTCGGCCCCAGGGCGCGCGGCCGACCCCCGGGGCGCTCGTCGCGCGCCGGCTGGGCGACGAGGCGTTCGGGCTCTACGGGACGGACGCCTACCTGCGCCGCCGCGGCGCGCCCGCCGATCCGCGCGTCCTCGCCCATCACGACGTCGTCGTCTACTCGGGGCGCCATCCCGCCTCCGAGTGGTGCGCCAGCGCGTTTCGCGGAGCGGTGGTGGTGCTCTCGGCTCCCAGCATGCAGGTGACCGCCGCCGCCATCGCCGCCGGGCTGGGACTGGGCGTGATCCCGGCGCGGGCGGCGCGGCTCTGGCCGCAGCTGCGCCCCATCTCGCCGCCCGTCGCTCACGGAACCGGATGGCTGGTGGTGCATCCCGACCTCCGGCGCGTCCCCCGCATTCGGGTGGTGGTCGACGCCCTGGCCTCCCTCTTCCGCAGCGGGCCGTGAGCCGGGCGCCTCGGCGCCGGAGGGCATCCACGGCCGCCCGGAGGATGGTCGAGGCACCCGGGCGGGACCTGCGGTATGCGGTATACAAGACGGGCGTGGGGTGGAGGGGCCGTGGGTCGTTGAGCCGCCTCATCCGCAAGATCCGGGGAACCGCGGGCCGGTCCCGGGAGGTGCTGGACGCCTGAGATGAACGTCGTCTTCCTTTCCCCTCACTTCCCGCCCGGCTGGTTCCGCTTCTGCGCGGCGCTGCGGGAGGTGGGCGCCAACGTGCTCGGCCTGGCCGACGCCCCCTGGGAGTCGCTGCGCCCCGAGCTGCGCGCCGCCCTCGCCGAGTACTACCGAGTCTCCGACATGGAGGACTACGGCCAGCTCCTACGGGCCCTGGGGTACTTCACCCATCGTCACGGGAAGATCGGCCGCCTCGACTCCCTGAACGAGCACTGGCTGGAGAAGGAGGCGGCTCTGCGCGACGACTTCAACATCCCCGGCCTGCGCACCGCCGACATGCCCCGCGTCCGCCGCAAGTCGGAGATGAAGCGGGTCTTCCAGGATGTGGGCCTGGCGGTGGCGCGCGGGTGGGTCTGCCGGACGCTGGAGGCAGCGCGGGCCCTGGCCGACGAGGTGGGCTTCCCGCTGGTGGCCAAGCCCGACGCCGGCGTGGGGGCCGCCCGCACCTTCCGCGTCGAGGACCCGGCGGGCCTCGTGCGCTGGGCCGCGGAGAAGGCGCCGGTGGACTACATCCTGGAGGAGTTCCTGACCGGGCCCATCGTCACCTACGACGGCCTGGCCGACCGGGAGGGGCGGGTGGTCTTCGAGTCCACCATGCAGTACAGCGCCGGGGTGATGGAGTCGGTGAACGAGCGCCGGGACATCTGGTACTGGATGCCGCGGGTCATCCCGGAGGACCTGCGCGCGGCGGGCCTCTCGCTGGTGCGCGCCTTCGGGGTGCGGGAGCGCCCCTTCCACTTCGAGTTCTTCCGGCTCCCCGACGGGGGGCTGGCGGCGCTGGAGGTGAACATGCGGGTCCCCGGCGGGCTGACGGTGGACATGTTCAACTACGCCAACGACATCGACTTCCACCTCGAGTGGGCCCGGGTGCTGGTGCACGGCCGCTTCGAGGCCGAGGCCCGCCACCCCTTCGCCTGCGCCTACGTCGGGCGCCGGGACGGCCGGGCCTACGCCCTGCCGCACCAGGAGATCCTGCGGCGCTTCGGCGGGCTGGTCGTCCACTGGGAGCGCATGGAGGGCGTCTTCGCCCCGGCCATCGGCGACTCCGGCTACCTCCTGCGGCATCCGGACCTGGCCGCCGTCGAGGCCGCGGCCCTGGCCATCCACGCCCGGGCCTGACCGTGCGCGTCGACCTGCACCGCTGGTTCAGCCCGTCCGTGGGCCACGACATGGAACTCAAGGAGTACGGCCACGGCGGCCGGCCCATTCTGGCCTTTCCGCCCCTGGCCGGGCGCTTCTGGGACTTCGAGAACTTCGGCATGGTCGGGTCCATTGCCGGCTTCGTCGAGTCGGGCCGGGTGCGGCTCTTCTCGGTGGACGGCATCGACTGGCAGAGCTGGACCAACGGG
>DASTPH010000019.1:0-13436 GCA_035762305.1 Anaeromyxobacteraceae bacterium | reverse complement strand
TCCTCGCGTGCGATATCAGGTCATGTTGGGGGGATGTCCCGAGATCGAGGGACGCGCTCGCGCGCACCGAGAGGTCACCCATGGGCGTCACTCACAGCAAGCGCCGCTTCGCCCTGCTGGCCGCGGCAGGAATCCTGGCCTGCAGCGGCGAGGTCACCCAGACCGGAACGGCGGCGCCGAACGAGATCGTGGTCCAGGTGCAGCCTCCCTCGGCCCAGGTCGCCCCGGGAGGCGGGGTGAACTTCGCGGCGGTCGTGACCGGCACGGCCAACACCACAGTCACCTGGTCGGTGCAGGAGGGGGCCCCTGGCGGCAGCGTCACCACGGCCGGCGCGTACACCGCGCCCGCGGCCGCGGGGACCTACCACGTCGTGGCCACCAGCCAAGCGGACAGCGCCAGGTTCGGCGCCGCTACCGTCACCGTGACGCTGGCGCCGGTGGTCGCGGTTGCCATCTCGCCGAAGACGGTTAGCGTGGCCGCCGGAGGAACGCGGACCTTCACGGCGGCGGTCACCGGGACCACCAACACCGCGGTGACCTGGTCGCTGCAGGAGGCATCCGGCTGCGGCTCGGTGACGCAGGCGGGCGTCTACACCGCGCCCGCCGCGGCGGCCACCTGCCACGTGGTGGCCACGAGCGTCGCCGACCCCACCAAGAATGACGTCGCCACGGTGACGGTGACGGCGCCGCCGCCGCCCGTGACCGTGTCCATCACCCCGCCGTCGGCGTCGACCAATTCCTGCCTGGTCCTGAACTTCACGGCGACGGTGACCGGCAGTACCAACACCGCCGTCACCTGGTCGGTCCAGGAAGGCGCCGCCGGGGGGACCGTCACCGCCGCCGGGGCCTACACGGCGCCGGCGAACGCCGGCACCTACCACGTGGTGGCCACCAGCCAGGCGGACCCGACCAAGAGCGCCGTCGCCGCCGTGACGGTGACGGACAGGATCGTGAGCGTGGCCGTGACTCCGTCGACGACGTCCGTCCAGGCGGGCGGCACTGCGCAGTTCACGGCCACGGTCACCACCACCTGCGGGAGCTTCGCCTCGAAGATGACGCTGCCGGTTCCGAACTGACGCGCGCGACCCGGGGTGCACCGGCTCCCCGGGGGGCACCGCGCGGCGACGGGTCAGCGGGAAACGCAAGGCGCGGGTCGGGGCCGCCGCGGCGGCGCGGCCGGCGGGCAGGTCCGCGGTGCCGCTTGCGCCACGGCGAGCCCGTGCGCTACACCCCTCGCCGCCATGCCCGACATCGTGAAGGTGACCCTGCCCGACGGCTCCTCGAAGGAGGTCCCCAAGGGGACCCGCGTCGCCGACTTCGTGAAGGCCCACATCGGGGCCGGGCTCGCCAAGGCGGCCTACTTCGCCAGGCTGGACGGCGAGCCGGTCGATCTGTCGCGCGGCATCGATCGGAACGCGAAGCTCGAGGTGGTGACCACCAGGAGCCCCGAGGCGCTGGAGGTGGCGCGACACGACGCCGCCCACGTCATGGCCAGCGTGGTGCAGAAGCTCTACCCGGGCACCCAGGTCACCATCGGCCCGGCCATCGAGGACGGCTTCTACTACGACTTCGCGCGCGAGACCCCGTTCACGCCCGAGGACCTCGAGAAGATCGAGAAGGCCACCAACGAGGCCATCAAGGCCGACCTGCCCTTCGTCCGCGAGGAGATCGCGATGGACGCCGCCATCGCTCTCTTCGAGAGCCTGGGCGAGAAGTACAAGGTCGAGATCGTCCGCGACATCGCCGCCAAGGGGGCGAGGACCCTCACCCTCTACCGGCACGGCGACTGGGTGGACTTCTGCCTCGGGCCGCACGGGCCCTCCACCGGCCGCATCGGGGTGGTGAAGCTCCTCAGCGTGGCCGGGGCCTACTGGCGCGGTGACGCCCGCAACGCCATGCTGCAGCGGATCTACGGCACGTCCTTCTTCGACAAGAAGGCGCTGGAGGAGCACCTCACCCGCCTCGAGGAGGCGAGGAAGCGCGACCACCGCAAGCTCGGGCCAGCCCTGGGCCTCTTCGCCTTCCACGAGGTGGCCCCCGGCTCCGCCTTCTGGCTTCCGCACGGCACCACCCTCTACAACGTCCTCGCCGAGTCGATGCGACGCCTGGTGGCGAGGAACGGCTACCAGGAGGTGAAGACGCCGCTGCTCTTCCACAAGCGGCTCTGGGAGCAGAGCGGCCACTGGGGCGTCTACCGCGAGAACATGTTCCTGGTGCTCGACAAGGAGGCCGACCCGAAGCTCCCGGTGGACGAGCGGCTCTCCATGAGCCTGAAGCCCATGAACTGCCCCTCGCACTACCTCATCTACAGGATGGCCAAGCGCTCCTACCGGGAGCTGCCCATCCGCTACTTCACGGTGGACGTGCTCCACCGCAACGAGCTCTCCGGCTCGCTCTCCGGCCTCACCCGGGTGCGCCAGTTCGCCCAGGACGACTCGCACATCTTCGTCATGGAGTCGCAGATCCCGGAGGAGGTGGGCCGGATCGTCGACCTCATGAAGACCGTCTACGGCGCCTTCGGCCTCGAGTTTTCGCTCCGGTTCGCCACCCGGCCGCCCCGGGCCGAGGACCGGGTGGGCGACGACGCGCTGTGGGACAAGGCCGAGGGGGCGCTGCGCGCCGCGCTGGAGCGGATCGGGCTCCACTGGGAGCTGAACGCCGGCGACGGCGCCTTCTACGGGCCGAAGATCGACTTCGTGGTCACCGACTCCCTGGGCCGCACGTGGCAGACCTGCACCATCCAGCTCGACTACGCCGCGCCGGAGCGCTTCGACCTCGCCTACGTCGGCGACGACAACCGGGAGCACCGGCCGGTGGTGATCCACCGGGCGGTCTACGGCTCCTTCGAGCGCTTCATCGCCATCCTCACCGAGCATTACGCCGGCGCCTTCCCGGCCTGGCTGGCGCCGGTGCAGGCGCGCGTCCTCACCGTCTCGGAGCGCTTCGAGGCCTGGGCGCGGGAGGTGAGGGGTCGCCTCGACGCCGCCGGCTACCGGGTCGAGCTCGACCTGTCGAACGAGAAGCTCGGGGCCAAGATCCGCAATGCCGAGCTGCAGAAAGTCCCATTCGCGCTGGTGGTGGGCGAGAAGGAGGTGGAGGCGAAGGGGGTGGCGCCGCGGCGGCACGGCGGCGCCGATCTCAAGACCATGCCCCTCGACACCTTCCTGGATCTGCTCGGCAAGGAGGCGGCGCTGCCGTATTGACGCCCAGGGTGGAATCGGCGGGGGACGAGCCCCCGCCCTACCGTTCGGCGCCGCGGGACGGCGCCCCGCTCGGGCCGCCGGCTTGACCAGCGGCGTCATGGCCGGTAGTGTCTTGGCTCCGATGTCGAACCGTCGCAGCGAGCGTCGACTTCTTAGCCGGGCGGGAGAGGCTTCCCGGCCGGCCTGACCGCTGCCGCGACCTCTTCCGCCGAACCCGGCCGGAGAGGTTGCCCCCTGACGGAGACAGCTTCCTCGGCCCAGCCTGGACCGAGGAGCCATGTCGCACTCGACCCACCCCCAGCACCCCGCTCCGGACGGCCGGATCTCCGGAGGGTGCCCGGCTGTCAATCCAGGGGGACTCTGCTACACTCCGCGGTTCCCGCTTTGGCCCGGATGGCCAAGTCATTGAAACGAAAGGGAAACAGGCCGTGAGCGCAGCCCCATCCGCAGACCGCGTCACCATCTTCGACACCACCCTCCGAGACGGAGAGCAGAGCCCGGGATTCTCCATGAATCTCGGGCAGAAGCTCCGGGTGGCGCGGGCGCTCCAGGAGCTCGGGGTGGACGTCATCGAGGCCGGCTTCGCCGCGGCCTCGCCCGGCGACTTCGAGGCCATCCAGGCGGTGTCGCGCCAGATCGAGGGCCCGGTCATCTGCAGCCTCTCCCGCAGCATCAAGGGGGACATCGACGCCTCCTTCGGCGCCCTCAAGGACGCACCGCGCAAGCGCTGCCACGTCTTCCTGGCCACGAGCCCCATCCACCGGGACTTCAAGCTCAGGATGGCCAAGGAGGAGATCGTGAAGCGGGCCGTCGAGGGCGTGAGAATGGCCCGCGAAAAGTTCGAGGACGTGGAGTTCTCCACCGAGGACGCCGCCCGCACCGAGCTCGAGTTCCTGGCCGAGGTGGTGGAGCGGGCCATCGAGGCCGGCGCCACCACCCTGAACATCCCCGACACGGTGGGCTACGCCCTGCCGCAGACCTACGCCGAGACGCTCGGGTACCTCCGGAAGAACGTGCGCGGCATCGACAAGGTGGTGATGTCGGTGCACTGCCACAACGATCTGGGGCTGGCGGTGGCCAACTCGCTGGCCGGCGTGATGGTGGGCGCCCGTCAGGTGGAGTGCACCATCAACGGCATCGGGGAGCGGGCCGGCAACGCCTCGCTGGAGGAGATCGTCATGGCGCTGAAGACGCGCCACGACGTCCTCAAGGTGAAGACCGGCGTCCATACCGAGAAGCTCTACCCGACGAGCAAGCTCGTCTCCCAGGTCACCGGCAACCACGTTCAGCGCAACAAGGCCATCGTGGGGCAGAACGCCTTCGCCCATGAGGCCGGCATCCACCAGCACGGCATGCTCACCCACCGCGAGACCTACGAGATCATGCGGCCGGAGGAGGTGGGCTTCACCCGCTCGCAGCTGGTGCTGGGCAAGCACTCGGGACGGCACGCCCTGAAGGAGCGGCTCACCGAGCTGGGCTACCAGCTCACCGACGCCCAGCTCGACAAGGTGTTCCAGGACTTCAAGGTCCTGGCCGACAAGAAGAAGGAGATCTACGACGCCGACCTGGAGGCGCTGGTGATCCACGGCCAGCTCCTCAAGGGCCTGGCCATGTGGGACCTGGTGGCGCTCTCCACCACCTCCGGCACCGGCACGCTCCCGGCGGCCTCCATCTGCCTGCAGAAGGAAGGCGGCGAGTTCCTGAAGGCCGCCGCCGCCGGCGACGGCCCGGTGGACGCGGTCTTCAAGGCCATCGAGAGGGTCACCGGCATCGAGGTGAGGCTCCGCGACTACCGCATCCAGGCGGTGACGGTGGGCGAGGACGCCCAGGGCGAAGTGAGCCTGGAGGTGGAGCACCAGACCGGCGTCTACCGCGGGCGGGCCCTCTCCACCGACATCATCGAGGGCTCGGCCCGGGCCTTCCTCGACGTGGTGAACCGCATCGCCTTGAAGATGAAGCCCGAGGAGCAGGAGATCGAGGCGCGGAGCGCCCTCGGCGGCGTGTGACCGTGCCCTTCGACCCCCGACACAAGAGCCGCGCCATCTACGACGGCCCGGACCGCGCTCCGGCCCGGGCCATGATGCACGCCATCGGCTTCTCGCGGGAGGACCTGGCCCGGCCCGCCATCCTGGTGGCCAACACCTGGATCGAGACCATGCCCTGCAACTACCACCTGCGCCGCCTGGCCGAGGTGGTGAAGGAGGGCGTGCGGGCCGCCGGCGGCACCCCCATGGAGTGCAACACGGTCGCCATCTCCGACGGCGTCACCATGGGCACCGAGGGGATGAAGGCCTCGCTGGTCTCGCGCGAGGTCATCGCCGACTCCATCGAGCTGGTGGGGCGCGGCCACCTCTTCGACGGGGTGGTGGCGCTGGTGGGGTGCGACAAGACCATCCCCGGCGCGGCCATGGCGCTCCTGCGCCTGGGCGTGCCGGGGCTCGTGCTCTACGGCGGCTCCATCGCCGCCGGCCAGCACCGCGGCAAGGCCATCACCGTCCAGCACGTCTTCGAGGCGGTGGGGGCCTTCGCCGCCGGCACGATCGGCGAGCGCGAGTTGCTGGAGATCGAGGACCAGGCCTGTCCCGGCGCCGGCGCCTGCGGCGGCCAGTACACCGCCAACACCATGTCGCTGGCCCTGGAGTTCCTCGGGCTCTCGCCCGCCGGCTACAACGCCATCCCGGCCCTCGACCCGCGCAAGGAGGAGGCCACCCGCGCCGCCGGCGCGCTGGTGATGGACCTCCTGCGCCGGGGGCAGCGGCCGCGGGACGTGCTCACCCGCGCCTCCTTCGAGAACGCCATCGCCGGGGTGGCCGCCACCGGCGGCTCCACCAACGCGGTCTTGCACCTCCTGGCGCTGGCGCGCGAGGCGGACATTCCGCTCGAGCTCCCGGACTTCGACCGGGTGTCGCGCCGCACTCCCATCGTGGCCGACCTCATGCCGGGCGGGACCTGGGCCGCCCCCGACCTGTACGCCGCCGGCGGAACGCTCCTCGTGGCCCGGCGCCTCATCGACGGCGGCAAGCTCGACGGATCGCAGAAGACCGCCGACGGCCGCACCTGGGCCGAGCACGCTGCCGAGGCCTCCGAGAGCCCCGGCCAGAGGGTGGTGGCCTCGGTGGACCGGCCCTTCAAGGCGACCGGCGGCCTGGTGATCCTGCGCGGCACCCTCTGCCCCGACGGGGCGGTGGTGAAGATGGCCGGTCACGAGCGCCCCAGCCACCGCGGGCCGGCGCGGGTCTTCGACCGGGAGGAGGACGCCTTCGCCGCCGTGAAAGGCGGGCGCATCCGCGCCGGCGACGCGGTGGTCATCCGCTACGAGGGGCCGCGCGGCGGCCCGGGGATGCGGGAGATGCTGGGCGTCACCGCGGCGCTGGTGGGGCAGGGGCTGGGCGAGTCGGTGGCCCTCCTCACCGACGGCCGCTTCTCGGGCGCCACCCGTGGCCTGATGGTGGGCCACGTGGCCCCGGAGGCGGCGGTGGGCGGACCCATCGCCGCGCTCCAGGACGGCGACGTGGTGGTCATCGACGCGGAGCGACGGCGGCTCGAGGTGGACCTCCCGGCGGGTGAGCTCTCCCGGCGCCTCTCGCGCTGGAAGCCTCCGGCGGCGCGCTACGCCGCCGGGGTGTTCGCCAAGTACGCCGCCCTGGTGGGCTCGGCCGCCGAGGGCGCGGTGACGGTGGCCGGCGGGCTGCCCCGCCCGGACCGGCTGCCTCACCCGGCCACCCGCCGCCCGGCGGCGCGCCGGAAGTCCGGCCCGGGGCGCACGGCGGCCCCGGTCCGGCGCGCCGGCAAGAACCGGGTCAAGGCACGCCGGCGCGCCCGCTGAAGGCGGGCGCCCCCCAGGACGGCGACGCGAGGTGGACGGCTAACCCGAACGGAACGGAAGGACGCATGGCCAAGGAAAAGATGACCGGAGCTCGGGCGATCATCCGGAGCCTCGAGCTCGAGGGCGTGGACTACGTCTTCGGGATCCCGGGAGGCACCATCCTCCCCACCTACGACGCCCTCTTCGACTCGAAGAAGATCACCCACGTGCTGGTGCGCCACGAGCAGGTGGGGGCCCACGCCGCGGAGGGATACGCGCACGCCACCGGCCGGGTAGGGGTGTGCTTCGCCACCTCGGGCCCGGGGGCCACCAACCTCGTGACCGGGATCGCCGACGCCTACATGGACTCGGTGCCGCTGGTCGCCATCACCGGCAACGTCTCCGCCCCGCTCATCGGCTCCGACGCCTTCCAGGAGGCGGACATCACCGGCATCACCATGCCCATCACCAAGCACAACTGGCTGGTGACCGACGTCCACGAGCTGCCGCGCATCATCAAGGAGGCCTTCTACATCGCCCGCACCGGACGCCCCGGCCCGGTGCTGGTGGACGTCCCCAAGGACATCCAGAACTCCGAGCTGGAGTACGAGTACCCCGAATCGGTCCACATCCCCGGGTACCTCCCGCCGCTCAAGGCGCCGCCGCGCTTCGAGGCGGCCGCCACCCTCATCCGCAACTCGACGCGGCCGGTGCTGTACCTCGGCGGCGGCATCCGCACCTCCAGCGCCCACGCCGAGGTGTTCCAGTTCGCCGAGCTGGTGGGCGCGCCGGTGGTCACCACCGTCCACGGCAAGGGGGCCTTTCCCGAGACGCACTCCCTGTGCTTGGGCATGTTCGGCATGCACGGAGCGCGCTACGCCAACTACACGGTGCAGCACTCCGACCTCATCGTAGCGCTGGGGGCGCGCTTCGACGACCGCGTCACCGGCAAGCTCTCCACCTTCGCCCCCGAGGCCAAGGTGGTGCACCTCGACATCGACCCGGCCGAGATCTCCAAGAACGTCACTGCCACCGTGCCGCTGGTGGGCGACCTGCGGGCCATGCTGCCGCAACTCACCGAGGCGGTGCGCAAGGCCATCGAGGCCCACGGCCGCCCGGACATCTCAGTCTGGAGCAAGCGGGTCGCCGAGTGGCGCGAGAAGTTCCCGCTGCGCTACCGAAAGGACGAGCCCAAGTACATCATGCCGCAGGCGGCGGTGGAGGCCATCTGGAGGAAGACCCAGGGCAAGGCCATCGTCACCACCGGCGTGGGCGAGCACCAGATGTTCGCCGCCCAGTGGTGGAAGACCACCCAGCCGCGCACCTTCATCACCTCGGGTGGGCTGGGCACCATGGGATTCTGCCTGCCGGCGGCCATCGGCGCCCAGCTGGGCCGCCCCGGCGAGCTGGTCATCGGCATCGACGGCGACGGCAGCTTCCAGATGACGCTGCAGGATCTGGCCACCGCGGTGGACATGAAGCTCCCCATCAAGATCTTCATCCTCAACAACCTGTTCCTGGGGATGGTGCGGCAGTGGCAAGAGCTGTTCTACGACAACCGCTTCGCCGAGACGCCGCTCAGCGACCGCCCCGACTACGTGAAGCTCGCCGAGGCCTACGGGGCGCTCGGGCTGCGGGCCCGCACGCCGGAGGAGCTGGACGGGGTCATCGACAAGGCGCTGGCCTACCAGGACGGGCCGGCCATCATCGACATCCGGGTGCGGCGGCAGGAGAAGGTGTTTCCCATGGTCCCCGCGGGCGCCCCCCTCAACGACATGATCGACGGTGACTGACATGGAAAAGGCCGAAGAGAAGCCGAACGGCAGCACCCACACCATCAGCCTGCTGGTGGAGAACAAGCCCGGCGTGCTGCACCGCATCTCCGGGCTGTTCTCGCGGCGGGGCTACAACATCGCCTCGCTCACGGTGGGCCCCACCGAGAACCCGGAGTACTCGCGGATGACCATCGTGGTGCGGCTCACCTCCAAGCCGGTGGAGCAGGTGGTGCGCCAGGTGCAGAAGCTCATCCCGGTGGTGGAGGTGCGTGAGCTCAAGCCCGAGGACCTCATCGAGCGGGAGCTGATCCTCGTGAAGATCAAGACCCCGGAGAAGAACCACGCCGAGCTCCGGGCGCTGGCCGAGACCTACGAGGCCTCCGTCGTGGACGTCTCGCCCGACGCGCTGGTGGTGGAGGCCTCCGGGCCGGCCGGGAAGCTCGACGCGCTGGAGGAGCGGCTGGGCCACTTCGGCATCCAGGAGGTGTGCCGCTCCGGGCGCATCGCCCTGGAGCGCGGTTTCAAGACCCTCGCCCCCCCCAATCTGAAGTAGGAGCCGCCATGGCGACCATCTACTACGACAAGGACGCGAGCCTCGACCTGGTGAAGCGCCGCAAGGTGGCCATCGTGGGCTACGGCAGCCAGGGACACGCCCATGCCCTGAACCTCAAGGACTCGGGGGTGGACGTGCGGGTGGGCCTGAAGAGCGGCTCGCCCTCGCGCGCCAAGGCCGAGGGGGCCGGGCTGCGCGTCACCGACGTGGCCGAGGCGGCCCGCGAGGCCGACCTGGTCATGGTGCTGGCGCCGGACCAGACCCAGCGGGCCATTTACGAGCAGGAGATCCGGCCCGGGCTCTCGAAGGGCAAGGCCCTCTTCTTCGCGCACGGCTTCAACATCCACTTCAAGCAGATCGTGCCGCCCCCCGAGGTGGACGTGGTGCTGGTGGCGCCCAAGGGGCCGGGGCACCTGGTGCGGCGGCAGTTCCAGGATGGCCGCGGCATTCCCTGTCTCATCGCGATCGGGCAGGATGCCAGCGGCCAGGCCAAGGCGCTGGGGCTGGCCTACGCCCGGGCCCTGGGCGGGACCCGGGCCGGCGTGCTGGAGACGACCTTCAAGGAGGAGACCGAGACCGACCTCTTCGGCGAGCAGGCGGTGCTGTGCGGAGGCGCCTCGGCGCTGGTGAAGGCCGGCTACGAGGTGCTCACCGAGGCGGGTTACCAGCCGGAGAGCGCGTACTTCGAGTGCCTGCACGAGCTCAAGCTCATCGTGGACCTCATGTACGAGGGCGGGCTGGCCTGGATGCGCCACTCCATCTCCGACACCGCCGAGTACGGCGATTACACCCGCGGGCCGCGCATCGTCACCGCCGAGACCAAGGCGGAGATGCGCCGCATCCTCAGGGAGATCCAGACCGGGGCCTTCGCCAAGGAGTTCATCCTGGAGAACATGACCGGCCGCCCCATGTTCGAGAAGCTGCGCGAGCAGGAGCGGGTCCACCCCATCGAGGAGGTGGGCAAGCGGCTGCGCGACATGATGAGCTGGATCCGCGACGCCAAGAAGGACTCGTCGGACCCGAACGCGCGTTGACTTCCGGGCGCAAATACTTATCCTACGTCGTCTTTTCGGGCCCGCGGGCGGGCGGGCACCCGAGTGGAGTCCCGATGGAGCGAGCCGCCCTGTAGCTCCGCAGCCGGAGGCAACGAGTCATCAATCAGCAACGAGACCCGCGCGCGGCCAGCCGCGACGCCCGGACCAACCGGCGCATCAAGGCCCGCGAGGTGCGGGTGATCGGGGCCGCCGGCGAGCAGCTGGGCGTGCTTCCCATCGATCAGGCGCTGCGGTTGGCCATGGACGAGGGCATGGACCTGGTCGAGGTCAGCCCCATGTCCAAGCCGCCCGTCTGCAAGATCATGGACTATGGGAAGTTCAAGTACACCGAGAAGAAGAAGCAGAGCGAGGCGCGCAAGAAGCAGGTGGTGGTGCAGCTCAAGGAGGTGAAGCTGCGCCCGCGCACCGAGGAGCACGACTACCAGGTCAAGATCGGGAAGATCCGGGAGTTCCTCGGCGAGGCCAACAAGGCGCGCGTCACCGTCATGTTCCGCGGCCGCGAGATCACCCACCGCGAGCTGGGCCAGAAGGTCCTGGAGCGGGTGGTGGCCGACCTGAAGGAGATCGCCATCATCGAGTCGGCGCCCCGGATGGAGGGACGGCTGCTGTTCATGATCCTGGCCCCCAACCCCAGGATGCTCCAGGCGCAGCGTGCCAGGGCGCAGGCGGCCCAGGCGGCCGCCCCCGCCGCGGCGGCCCCGCCGAGGCCGGAGCCGGCGGCGGGCGCGCCGGCGGCGCCCACGGCGCCGGCGGCCGGCCCCACCGGCGGGCCCCGCTAGCGGGCCGGGCGCCAACCCCAGGAGAGGCCATGCCGAAGCTGAAGACCAAGAGCGGCGCCAAGAAGCGCTTCCAGGTGAAGAAGGGCGGGCGGGTGAAGTTCCGCCGCGCCGGAGTGCGGCACCTGGCGACGTTCGGCAAGACGAAGAAGCAGAAGCGCCACCTCAGGGGGACGGGCCACCTCGGCCCCATGGACGAGAAGAAGATCAAGGAGAACTTCCCCTACGCCCGCTAGCCGCGGGGAGGGGACCACAGCGCCCGAGCGGGAATCTCGAAGCGCGGGCGGCGCCACACGGCGACCGAACCGCCTCCCGCCGGCACGAGGAGCACAGCATGCGCGTCAAGAGGGGATTCAAGGCACGCCGCCGCCGCAACCGGGTCCTGAAGCTGGCCAAGGGGTACCGCGGCCGCCGCAAGAACTGCTACAAGCGCGCCAACCAGGCGGTGGAGCGGGCGCTCGATTACTCGACCCGCGACCGCCGCCGCCGCCGCCGCGACTTCCGCTCGCTGTGGATCGCTCGCATCAACGCGGCGGCCCGGCTCAACGGCACCACCTACTCGCGGCTGCTCGCCGGCCTGCGCACCGCCGGCGTGGCGCTCGACCGCAAGGTGCTGGCCGACCTGGCCCTGGGCGCTCCCTCGGACTTCGCCGCGGTGGTGAAGGCCGTCGCCGTGTAGCGACCGTGCCGGACCTGGTCGCCGAGCTGGAGTCGCTGGCGCAGGGAGCGCGCGACGCCATCGCCGCGGCGGCCGACGCTCGGGCGCTCGAGGACCTGCGGGTGCGCTATCTGGGCAAGAAGGGCGAGCTCTCGGCCGTGCTCCGGGGCATGGGGCAGCTCGCGGCCGAGGAACGCCCGCGGGTGGGCCAGGCCGCCAACCGCGTCCGCGACGAGGTGGAGGGGTTGCTCCTGCGGGCGCGGGAGCGGCTCGAGTCGGAGTCGCTGGAGCGGGAGCTGCGCGGCCCGGCCCTGGACGTGACGTTGCCCGGGCGCGCGCTCCTCTGGCGCGGCCACCGCCACCCGGTGACCCGCACCAGCGAGGAGATCGCGCACATCTTCGACCGCCTCGGCTACCAGGTGGCCAGCGGCCCGGAGATCGAGCTCGACTGGTACAACTTCGAGGCGCTCAACATCCCGCCCGACCACCCCGCCCGCGACATGCAGGACACCTTCTACGTGGACGAGACCACCCTGGGCGGGCCCTCGCCGGGCGCGCTGCTGCGCACCCACACCTCTCCCATCCAGATCCGGGCCATGAAGCGGGCCGGCCGCCCGCCGGTGCGGGTGGTGGCGCCCGGGCGAGTGTACCGTTCCGACTACGACCAGACCCACTCGCCCATGTTCCACCAGGTGGAGGGCTTCTGCGTCGACCGCGGCATCACCTTCGCGGACCTCAAGGGCACGCTGGCGGCCTTCGCCCGGGCCTTCTTCGGCCCCGGAACGCGCACCCGCTTCCGCCCCAGCTACTTCCCCTTCGTCGAGCCGGGGGCGGAGGTGGACGTCTCCTGCTCCATCTGCGGCGGTTCCGGTCGCAAGGACGGAACCTCGCGCTGCGGGGCGTGCAAGGGCACCGGCTGGCTGGAGGTACTCGGCGCCGGGATGGTCCACCCCACCGTCCTCGAGAACGTGGGCTTCGACCCGCGCGCCGTCACCGGCTTCGCCTTCGGCATGGGCGTGGAGCGGCTCACCATGCTCAAGTACGGAATCGACGACCTGCGCCTCTTCTTCGAGAACGACCTCCGGTTCCTGCAGCAGTTCTGAACGCGTCCGGCGGGGGACGGGCCTCCGCCCTTCGTCCCCCGCACCCACTACCGCCGGGCATCCATGCGCATCTCCCTCCGCTGGCTCGCCGAGTACGTCGACCTCCCCGCCCCCGAGGAGCTGGCGCAGCGCCTCACTGCGGTGGGCCTGGAGGTGGAGGCGGTGGAGCGGGTCGGGGGCGAGCTGGAGGGGGTGGTGGCCGCCCGCATCCTGGCGGCCAGGCCGCACCCGCAGGCCGACGCGCTCACCGTGACCCGCGTGGACGCCGGGGAGGGCCGGATCCTCCAGGTGGTGTGCGGGGCCCGCAACTTCGAGGCGGGCGACGTGGTGCCGCTGGCGGTGGCCGGGACGCGCCTCCCGGGCGGCTTGGCGATCGGGAAGGCCACCCTGCGCGGCGTCGAGTCGGAGGGGATGCTGTGCTCCGCCCGGGAGCTGGGGCTCTCCGAGGACCAGAGCGGGCTCTACCTCCTGGATCGCTCGGCGCGGCCGGGAACTCCGCTGGCGACCG
>DASTPH010000018.1:0-9441 GCA_035762305.1 Anaeromyxobacteraceae bacterium | reverse complement strand
CTCCCTCATCACCGCCCCGAAGAGCGGGCAGCGCTTCAAGGTCGGGCAGCGGGTGGAGGTGAAGGGCATCGCCTGGGACGGCGGCTACGGGATGCAGGAGGTCGACGTGTCCACCGACGGCGGCCGGTCGTGGCGCCCGGCCGAGCTCGGAAAGGACTACGGCCGGTTCTCCTGGCGCCAGTGGAGCCACGCCTTCAAGGCGGACAAGAAGGGCGTCTACACGGTGATGGCCAAGGCCACCAACCGGATCGGCGCCAGCCAGACCTTCGACCTCATCTTCAACCCTGCCGGCTACCACAACAACGTCGTGCAGAAGGTCGACGTCCAGGTGGCCTGAGGAGCGCGCGCCCATGAGAACGCTCGCCCTGTCGCTCCTGCTGCTCGCCGCCCCCGCCCTCGCCGACGAGAGCCAGTTCAAGCTCAAGGACGGCCCGGGCAAGGAGCTGGTCCAGGCACGCTGCGTGACGTGCCACAGCCTCGACTACATCGGTATGAACTCCCCGTTCCTGGACAAGAAGGGGTGGGAGGCGTCGGTCGCCAAGATGGTGAAGGTCATGGGCGCGCCCATCTCCCCGGAGGAGGCGGCCAAGATCCAGGAATACCTGGTGGAGCAGTACGGCAAGAAGTAGCGCGGTGAACCGCTCCGGCTGGTCGGGCCCCGGCTGGCGGGGCCGGCCGCGGCGCCCTGACGGCGCGCCCGGCGCCGTGGCTCGGGGCGACCGGAGGAGCGGCCGGTAGAGGGACGAGGATGGCCGGCCAGGGCCGCTTTGCGTCCGCCGCCTCCGCTTTGCTAGGCTCGCCGGCACCCCCGCACAGGAGATCCCCGCCATGGCCAAGAGACGCCTCGGTCGCCGGCAGTTCGTTAAGCTGACCGGCACCGGCTCCATCCTCGCCGCCGCCGCCGCGGCCTTCCCTCGCGGTGCCTTCGCGGCCACCGCCTCGGTGAAGGGGCCCATCAAGGTGGGCTACCAGGCGGTCCTCTCCGGCACCCTGGCCGGGTACGGCGAGTTCCACAAGATGGGCGTCACCATGGCCCAGGACGAGATCAACCAGAAGGGCGGCATCGCCGGCGTCAAGGTGGAGGTGGATTTCCGCGACTCGACCACCAAGCCCGAGGAAGCCATCAAGAACGCCCGCTACCACGTGGACAGCTGGGGAGCCGACTTCCTGGCCGGGATCGACTCCTCGGGCCAGGCCCTGGCAATGGCGCCGGTGATGGAGCAGCTGGGCCGGGTGCTCATCGTCACCCACGCCGCCACCGAGAAGCTCACGGAGGAATGGGTCTTCAAGAAGGGCGTGAAGCAGATCTTCCGCATCTGCTCTCCCACCTACCAGGACGGCAACGCCGCCGCCTTCGTGGCCAAGGACTTCCCCATCTCCAGCTGGGCCACCATCAGCCCCAAGTACGAGTACGGTTTCACCTGCTGGAAGATGTTCCAGGAGACGCTGGGGAAGCTGAAGCCCGGGACCACCTTCCAGACCGAGTCCTTCGCCCCCTTCGGAACCACCGACTTCCGCTCCCACATCAACACCATCCTGGACGCCAAGCCCGAGGGGCTCTACTCCACCGAGTGGGCCGGCGAGCTCATCACCTTCGTGAAGCAGGCCAAGGAGGCCGGGCTCTTCGACAAGGTGAAGTACGTCATGTTCCCAGTGGGCGCGGCCATGGACGTGCTGGAGGGGCTCGGCCAGGAGTTGCCGGAGGGAGTGTGGATCTCCGGCCGCTACTACTTCCTCTACCCGAACGACAAGAACAACCTCGAGTGGGTGGAGCGCTTCCACAAGCGCTGGAAACACTACCCGGCCTACGTCTCCGAGACCGGCTACTCCTCCCTCTACGCCATCAAGACGGCGGTGGAGACCGCCGGCTCCAAGGACACCAAGGCCGTGATCGCCGCCCTGGAGGGAATGCCGCTGACCTCTCCCGCGGGCAAGCGCGTCTTCCGCAAGGAGGACCACCAGGCCATCTACGACGTCCCCTGGGGCAAGACCAAGGCCGAGCCCCGCTACCCCTTCAAGATCATGGGAGAGCTGAAGCTCGTCCCGGCGAGCGAGTGCTACGCCAGGCCGCCGTTCGAGGGTCCCGGGACCCGCCCGCCGTTCTAGAGCGGCGCCCGGGAGCGCCCTCCCCAGGCGCTCCTTCCGCGGCGCGGGGCCGAACGAGGGGCATGCAATCCATCGTCCACGTCTGCCTGGCCGGCCTCTCGACCGGCATGTTCATCTGGCTGGTGGCGAGCGGCCTGACCCTCATCTTCGGGGTCCTGGGGGTCCTGAACTTCGCCCACGGGAGCTTCTACATGCTGGGGGCCTACCTGGCCTTCACCCTCGTGAAGGCCTTCCACCCCCACTTCTGGCTGGCCATGCTCCTGGCCCCCCTCCTGGTGGTGGCGGTGGGCCTCACCGTGGAGCGGTTCTTCCTGCGGCGCGTCTACGGGCTGGAGCTGCCCTATCAGCTCCTGCTCACCTTCGCCTTGGTCCTGGTCTTCGACAACCTGGTGAAGCTCGTCTGGGGCGCCGGTGCGCTGGCGCCGTCCTCCGGGCTCGGGCCGCTCGAGGGATCGGTGTCCATCGCCGGGCGCAAGTTTCCGGTCTACGCCCTGTTCGTCATCGCGGTCGGGCCCCTGGTGGCCCTGGCCCTGTGGGCCGCCCTGGAGCGCACCTGGATCGGCCGGGTGGTGCGGGCCGCCTCCTCCGACCGCGAGATGGCGGCGGCGCTGGGGGTGCGGGTGCCGGCGCTCTTCACCGGCGTCTTCGGCTTCGGAACCTGGCTCGGCGCGATGGGCGGGGGGCTGGCGGTGCCCTACGTGGGCCTGCTCACCCCGGGCATGGGCGAGACCATCATCATCGAGGCCTTCATCGTGGCGGTCATCGGCGGCCTGGGGAGCCTCAAGGGCGCCTTCGTCGGGGCGCTCCTCATCGGGGTGCTCTCCGCCTTCGGCACCCGCTTCTTCCCGGCCTTCGACATGTTCCTCACCTTCATCCTCATGGCGGCGGTGCTCCTGTGGCGCCCGCGCGGCCTCTTCGGGGTGGCGCGGTGAGCCCCTCCCGGGCCAGGGCGGCGGCGTGGTTCCTCCTCCTGGCCGCGCTGTGCGCCCTGCCCCTGGTGGCCACCAAGTTCGCCACCTACCTCGCCATGCGGGTGATGATGCTCGGCATCTTCGCGCTCGGGTACAACCTCCTGCTCGGGCGCACGGGCCTGCTCTCCTTCGGGCACGGCGCCTTCTACGCCGCGGGCGCCTACGGCCTGGGCCTCTTCGCGCTGCGGGTCTCGCCCCACCCCATCGTGGGACTCGCGGTCGGCGTGGCGGCCGCGGCGTTCCTCTCCCTCCTGGTGGGCTGGTTCAGCGTGCGCTCCAGCGAGGTCTACTTCGCCATGCTCACCCTGGCCTTCGGCATGATGTTCTTCGCGCTGGTCTGGAACGCGCGCGACATCACCGGAGGTGACGACGGCCTCATCGGGGTGATGCGGGCCCCCATCGACCTGGGCCCGGTGCGCCTCCCCATCGCCAGGGACACCCACTTCTACTTCCTGGTGCTGCTCTGCTTCGCCGGCACCGTGTGGCTGGTGCACCGGGTGCGCGCCTCGCCCTTCGGCCTGGTGCTGGCCGGCATCCGCGAGAACGCGGTGCGGGTCGAGTTCACCGGCGTCGACGTGCGCCGTTACCGCCTGGGGGTCTTCGTGCTCTCCGCCGCGCTGGCCGGCCTGGCCGGCGGCCTGGAGGTCCTGCTGGAGTCCGGGGCCCGCCCCTTCATGGCCCACTGGACCCACTCCGCCGAGCCCATCCTGGTGTCGCTCCTGGGCGGCCTGCACAGCCTGGCCGGCCCGCTGGTGGGAAGCCTGCTCTTCGTGGCCATGCGCGAGCTCATCCAGCGCTTCACCCAGGAGTGGATGCTGGTGTTCGGCCTGGTGCTGCTGGTCATCATCATGGGCTTCCGGGGCGGGGTGGTCGGGTCGCTGGCGCAGCTCTGGCGCTCGCGCCGGGCCGGGCGGGAGGAGGCGTGATGGCGGCGCTCCTCGAGGTCCGCGGCCTCTCCAACTTCTTCGGGAACGTCTGCACCGCCCGCGACCTGGACCTCGACTTCGCGGAGGGGGTCCTCACCTCGATCATCGGGCCCAACGGCGCCGGCAAGTCCACCCTGGTGAACTTGATCACCGGCCACCTGCCGGTGCAGAAGGGCCGCATCGCCTTCCTGGGGCGGGAGGTGACCCGCCTCCCGGTCCACCGGCGGGTACGCCTGGGGATGGGCCGCTCCTTCCAGATCGCCAACGTCTTCCCGCAGCTCACCGTCGTGCAGAACGTCCTCATCCCGGCGCTGGCCCAGCGGGGCCGGACCGCCCGGCTGCTCTCGCGCGTCTCGCGCGAGCAGGCGGCTCATTTGGAGTGCGAGCAGCTCCTGGAGCGGCTGGGCCTTTCGGCGGAGCAGAACGTCCTGGCGAGCGCGCTTTCCCACGGCGACCGGCGCCTGCTGGAGGTGGGAGTGGCCATGGCGTCCCGCCCCCGGCTGCTCTTCCTCGACGAGCCCACCGCCGGGATGAACCCGGTGGAGCGCACGCGGCTCCTGGGCTCCATCCGGGCGCTTTCGCAGGAGAGGCGCGCCACCTTCGTGCTGGTCGAGCACGACATGGACGTGGTCTTCGCCCTGTCGCACCGGGTGGTGGTGCTGCACCGGGGCGAGCTCCTGTGCGACGGCCCGCCGGAGCGGGTGCGCGGCGACGCCAGGGTGCGGGAGGTCTACCTGGGCGACGAGGTCTCCGAGGCGGCCGGGGCCGCCGGAGGGGCGGCCCCGTGATGCTGGCGGTGGAGCACCTCGACGCCTACCACGGCACGAGCCACGTGCTGCAGTCGCTGTGTCTATCGGTAGACCAGGGCGAGACGGTGGCGCTGCTCGGCCGCAACGGCGTCGGCAAGACCACCACCCTGCGCGCGGTCATGGGCCTGGTCCCGCCCCGCCGGGGCTCGGTCCGCTTCGACGGACGGGAGGTCGCCGGGCAGCCCCCCGACGCCATCTCCCGCCTGGGCATGGCCTACGTGCCCGACGACCACCGCATCTTCCCCACCCTCACCGTGGACGAGAACCTCGAGATCGCCCGCCGCCTCTCCCGGCGCACCGGGCCCTTCGACCGCAAGCGGGTGGTGGCCCTCTTCCCGCGGCTCGACGAGCTCGCCCGCGCCAAGGGCGCCACCCTCTCCGGCGGCGAGCGGAAGATGCTGGGGATCGGCCGGGCGCTGATGGCCAACCCGAGGCTCATGCTCCTCGACGAGCCCTCGGAGGGCCTGGCGCCCCTGGTGCTGGCGCACCTGCTGGAGGTGCTGGGCCACGTCGGCGAGCAGGGGGTCACCATCCTGCTCGCCGATCAGAACCTGCGCTTCTGCCGCAAGGTGTGCCACCGAGGCTACATCCTGGAGAAGGGCCGCATCCAGCACCAAGGCGCCCTGGAGGACATCTGGCGCGACGAGGAGGTCATCGCCAAGTACCTGGTGGTTTGAGGCGGCGCCTCGCACCGCCGGTGGGAGCCAAGACATGCCGAGCGACCTCTTCGACCTGAGCGGGCGGACGGCGCTGGTGACCGGCGCCTCCAAGGGGCTGGGCCGGGCCATGGCGGTGGGCCTGGCCCGGGCCGGCTGCGCCCTGGCCCTGTGCGCGCGCGACCGGGACGGCCTCGCCGAGACGCGGGAGGCGGCCCGGGCCCTGGGCGCGCGGGCCGAGGTCTTCGTCATGGACGTGCTCGACCGCGCGAGCATCCGCGCCGCGGTGGGGGCCGCCGCGTCGGCCTTCGGGGGCCTCGACATCCTCCTCAACAACGCCGGCGTGAACGTGCGCAAGACGGTGCTGGAGCTGTCCGAGGAGGAGTGGGACCTGGTGGTGGACACGAACCTCAAGGGCTACTTCCTGGTGGCCCAGGCGGTGGCGCCGCACCTCATCGCCCAGGGCTACGGCAAGGTGGTGAACGTCTCCTCGATCTTCGGGGCGGTGGGCATGAACAACCAGGTGGCCTACGCCTCCAGCAAGGGCGCCGTGGTCCAGATGACCAAGGTGATGGCCATCGAGTGGGCCCCCCACGGCATCCGCGTGAACGCCCTGGCCCCCACCTACTTCGAGACCCCGCTGGTGGCGGCGCTCAGGAACGACCCGGAGCGCTTCCGCTTCATCAACGAGCGGACGCCCATGGGGCGCTGGGGCCAGCCCGAGGAGCTGGAGGGGACTGTGGTGTGGCTCGCCTCGCGCGCCTCGGACTTCGTGACCGGCCAGACCGTCTACGTGGACGGCGGCTGGACCATCTGGTGACGGGAGCGCCCGTGTCCCTCCCCGACTACCGCTCCATCGCCGACATTCCCTTCCGGCAGGCCCGCCTCGACGGACGGCGAACGGCCATCGTCCACTCCGGCGGGGCGCTCTCCTTCGCCGACCTCGACCAGCAGTCGAGGCGCTTCGCCTCGTTCCTCGAGGCGAGCGGCATCGGGCCGGGCGAGCGAGTGGCTGTCCTCGCGCCCAACCTGCCCGAGTTCGCGGTGGCCTACTTCGGCGCCATCGCCGCCGGGGCGGTGGCGGTGCCGGTGAACACCCGCCTGGCACCCCCCGAGGTCGGGTACGCGCTCCGCGACTGCGCCGCCGCGGCCCTGGTGACCACCCCGCCGCGGCTCTTGGCCCTCGCCGGCGAGTCGCTGCCCGCGCTCCGCTGCCGGGTGACGGTCCGGGGCGAGGCGGCCGGGGCGGTCCCCTTCCAGGCGGCCCTGGCGGCGCCGCCTCGTCCGGCGCCGGCCGAGGTGGACCCCTCGGACGTCGCCACCCTGCTCTACACCTCGGGGACCACCGGCTTCCCCAAGGGAGCGATGATCACCCACCGGAACGCCCTCTTCAACGCCGCCTCCTGCCAGGCCACCCTGGGGTACCGGCGCGAGGACGTGGGGCTCCTCTCCCTGCCGCTCTTCCACGTCACAGGCCTCCACTCGCAGCTGGTGGCCCTGCTGGCGGTGGGCGGCTCGGTGGTGCTGCAGGAGGAGTACGACACCCGGCAGGCGCTGGAGCTCGCCTCGGCGCACCGGGCCACGGCCCTGTTCTTCGTGCCGGCGATCTACAAGCTCTTCACCCTGCGCGACGACCTCGGGAGCTTCGACCTCTCCCGGGTCCGGGTGGCGGCCTACGGCGGCGCCCCCATGGACCCGGAGACGGTGCGGGCGGTGCAGCGGCTCCTGCCGGGGGAGCTCCACAACTGCTACGGCCTCACCGAGTGCTCCTCGCTCGGGACGGTGCTGCCGGCCGACCTGGCGCTCTCCCGCTCCGACTCGGTGGGGCGGGCGGTGCCCGGCACCTTTGCCGAGGTGCGCGACGAGGCGGGGAACGGGCTCCCACCCGGCGAGGCCGGCGAGCTCTGGCTGCGGGGTCCCCACGTGGTTCGCGGGTACTGGGGCGCGCCGGAGAAGACCGCCCAGGCCATCCGGGACGGGTGGCTTCGGACCGGCGACGTGGCCCGCATCGACCGGGACGGGCTGGTGGTGATCCTCGACCGCCTGAAGGACATGATCAACCGCGGCGGCGAGAAGATCTACGGCCTGGAGGTGGAGAACGTGCTCTACGCCTTCCCGGGTGTGGCCGAGGCGGCAGTGGTGGGGGTGCCGCATCCCGTGTTCGGCGAGGTCCCGGCGGCCTTCGTGGCGCCGCTGCCCGGTGCTACCCTTGACCCGGAAGCCATCCGCCGCCACTGCGCCTCCCGGCTCGCCGACTTCAAGGTCCCGGTGGCGGTTCGATTCGTGGAGAAGCTGCCGCGCAACCCCGGCGGCAAGGTGCTGAAGCAGTCCCTCAAGAAGGCCTGGGAGGCGGAGTCAAAGGAGCGGTCGCCATGATGAACGGCCGGCAGTACGTGGAGAGCCTCGAGGCGCGCCGCCCGCGCGTCTTCTACAAGGGCGAGCGGCTGGAGAAGCCCTACCAGCACCCGGCCATCGCCCCTCACCTGCGCACCGCCGCCGTGACCTACGACCTGGCCCGCGAGTCCGGCCTGGCCGACGTGATGACCGCCGTCTCCCACCTCACCGGCGAGCGGGTGTCGCGCTTCACCCACCTCTTCTGGAGCGCGGCGGATCTGGTGACCAAGATCGAGATGCTGCGGCTCCTGGGCCAGACCACCGGCACCTGCTTCCAGCGCTGCGTGGGGCTGGACGGCCTGAACGCCATCTGGTCGGTGAGCTTCGAGATCGACCGCGCCAAGGGGACCGACTACCACGCCCGCTTCAGGAAGTTCCTGGAGCGCGTGCAGCGGGAGGACCTCATGTCGGCGGGGGCCATGACCGACCCCAAGGGCGACCGCTCGCTCCCGCCCTGGAAGCAGGCCGACCCCGACGTCTACGTGCACATCGTGGCGCGCCGTCCGGACGGCATCGTCATCCGCGGCGCCAAAACCCACATCACCGGGGCCGTGAACTCCCACGAGATCCTGGTGATGCCCACCTTCGGCGTGCCGCCGGAGGGGGCCGACTACGCGGTGGCCTGCGCCGTCCCCATCGACGCCCCCGGCCTGAGCCTGGTCTTCGGCCGGCAGACCAACGACGACCGCAAGGAGGAGGAGGGCATCGACTGCGGCACCCCCTTCGGCGTGGTGGGCGGGGAGAGCACGCTCATCTTCGAGGACGTCTTCGTCCCCAGCGAGCGGGTGTTCATGGCCGGGGAGGGCGAGTTCGCGGGGCTGCTGGTGGACCGCTTCGCCGCCTGGCACCGCGCCAACTACGGCGGCTGCAAGGCCGGCAACGCCGACGTGCTGCTCGGGGCCACCACCCTGCTGGCGGAGATCCACGGCACCATCGGCAACGCGGTGGTGAAGGACAAGCTCACCGAGATGGTGCACCTGGTGGAGACCAACTTCGCCGCCGCCGTCGGCTCCTCGGCCCTGGCCAAGCAGCTCCCGGCCGGCAACTGGCTGGTGGACCCGCTGCTCGCCAACACCGTGAAGCAGAACGTGACCCGCTTCGTCTACCAGGTGGCGCGGCTGGCCCACGACCTGGGCGGCGGGCTCCTGTCGACGCTGCCGTCGGACGCCGACTTCAAGAACGGCGAGATCGGCGCGCTGCTGCGCAAGTACTTCGTCGGCAAGCAGGGCTTCTCCGTGGGCGACAAGCGCAAGCTGGTTCGCTACATCGAGGGCATGACCTCGGTCTCGACCCTGGTGGAGGCGCTGCACGGCGCCGGCTCGCCGCAGGCGCAGCGCATCGTCATGCTCCGGCAGGCCGACCTCCCCGGCAAGGTGAAGCTCGCCAAGAAGGTGCTGGGCATCGACTCGTAGGCAGCCCCCCAACCGGGGGTCTCTTCGCCTCACGGCGGCAACCGATCTCCGGGATCCCCCCGGCGGCATGCCGACCGCGTTGGAGTTGCGTCGCCCGGCGGCCCGGTCTCGCCCTCGGCGGCTGGTCCTCGCTCGCGTCCGCGGTCCTCGGGCCGCGCGGCGACGAC
>DASTPH010000017.1:0-33887 GCA_035762305.1 Anaeromyxobacteraceae bacterium | reverse complement strand
ACGAGCGGGGAGAGGATCTGGCCTTCGACGCGGGGCGCGGAGTCACGACCCGTGCTGCAGCGCGATGGTCTCCGTCTGCTCGTCGTACGAGAACAGGTCGGCGAAGCGCGCCCAGTTGACGAATGTGTCGAACATCGCCTGGTAATCCTCGTTCGGCATGTGGACCACGATGAGCTCGAGCACGAAGTCGCGGCCGAGCTGGTGGTCCGGCTGGCGGGTCAGGGCGTCCTGAACGTGCTGGAACAGGCGAAGGCCGAGGATGCGCTCGCGGAACAGCACCTTGCGATCGGCCGGGCTCGCCTTCACGAGCCGAGCCCCTTCCGCAGACACGACCACCAGCCGCCTCGGCGTGTCCACGAGATCGAGCATCTCGGCGGCGTTCACGACGCCGATGAGCCAGGCGAACTCGCGGTCGGTCTCGGCAGCGATCTTGAACACGTCCTCGCGGCCGCCGCGCGCGTCGAGGTACTCGAGGAGGCCCAGGATCTCCCCCGGGCCGGCCTTGGGCAGCGCCTCGAAGGCGGTCGGGGGCGGCAGAACGTCCGGCATCTCCATGCCGGTGATGATGTCGTGCAGCCGGTCCACGAGCTGGAGGAGCGCCGGGGCGCGATAGTCTCGCGGCCGCGGCAAGGCGTTCTCCACCACCGTCCGGACGCGGCCCGGATTCGCGTCCAGCACCACGATTCGGTCGGCCATGTAGACCACCTCCTTGATGTCGTGGCTCACCATCACGATCGAGGAGGGGTTCTTGTCCTTGGCGGTCCAGATGTCGAGCACCTCGGCCCGAAGGCTCTCGGCGGTGAGCGCGTCCACCTGGCTGAACGGCTCGTCCATGAAGAGCATCTCGGGATCCAGCGAGAAGGCGCGGGCCATGCCCACGCGCTGCTTCATGCCTCCCGACAGCTCGCGGGGGTAGGCTTCCTCGAAGCCAGCCAGGCCGACGGTGCGGATGGCCCGGCTGGCGCGCGCCGCGACCTCCTCGGGCGCGAGCCCCTTCGCCCGGAGCACCGCCTCGACGTTCTGGGTGACGGTCATCCAGGGGTAGAGCGCGAAGCTCTGGAACACGAAGCCGATGCCGGGGTTGAGGCCCTGGAGCGGCGCCCCGTGATACAGCACCTGGCCCGCCGTCGGCGCCGTGAGCCCGGCCAGGATCCGGAGGATGGTGGACTTGCCGCAGCCGGATGGCCCGAGCAGCGCCACCACCTCGTCCCGGCGCACGGCGAGGGAGATCCCCTCGAGGACGCGCAGCGGCGGCCCCTTGCCCTGGGGATACGCCTTGTCCACGTTGCGGAGCTCGCACAGCACCTCGGGCTCCGTCATCGCCAGCGCCGTGCCGTCGGCCATCGTCGTCCTCGCTAACGGCTGAGGGAGAACCGCTGCTCGGCGACGCCGTGCAGGCGACGCCAGATGAGGCGGTTGAAGAGGGTGACCATCGCGGCCATGACCGCAATGGCGGCGGCGAGCACCGCGAACTCGCCGCTGGCCGCGGCCACGCTGATCCGGGCCCCGAGGCCGCTGGTGGCGAGCACCTCCCCGCGGAAGCTCATGTACTCGGAGACGATGCTCGCGTTCCAGGCGCCGCCGGCGGCGGTCACCCAGCCGGTGACCAGGTAGGGGAAGACCGCCGGGAGGTAGAGCTCGCGGAAGCGCTGGAGCGTCCCCACCCGGTAGAGGCGCGCCGCCTCGCGCAGGTCCGCCGGGATGGCGGTCGCGCCGGCGATGACGTTGAAGAGGATGTACCACTGCGTGCCGAGCAGCATGAGCAGGACGCTGCCCCAGCCGAGCCCCACGCCGGCGGCGGTGAGCACCGCGATCACGGCCGGGAACAGCATGGGGGCCGGAAAGGACGCCACCACCTGCACCACCGGCTGCAACAGCCGCGAGAGACGAGGCGAGAGCCCGATGGCGAGCCCGGCGGGAACGGTCCACAGCGTGCCCATCGCCGTCGCGAGAAGGACTCGACCGAGCGTGAGCGTGGCCGAGGCCCCGATTCCCGCCCAGGTGCCGAGGGGCACGCCGCCCAGCAGGTGGAGCAACCCGATCGCCCCCCAGCCGAGGAGCGCCAGCAGGGCCGCGAACAGCGCCAGCGAGGCCGCGCCCGAGAACGAGCGCCGTCCGGCGCGAAGGACGGGCGCCACGGGCGCTCGCGGCCCGGGACCGAGCGCCGCGGCGGCACGTCGCGCCAGGCCCGAGATCCAGGGGAGGAGCTCGGAGCGCCTCAGGAAGTCCAGGAACCAGGACTCCATGGCCTCCGTCTGTCCGCTCTCCTCGACGCGGAACTTCTGTGCCCACACCACGACGGGACGCCAGAGGAGCTGATCGAGCGCGATGATCATCGAGGCCATGGCCACCACCGCAGCGACCATGGCGCCGCCGTCTCCCTTGGCCACCGCGACGCTCATGTACGAGCCCAGGCCCGGGAGGCGGAAATCCTTGTCTCCGAGGACGAACGCCTCGTTGATCATGAGGAAGAACCAGCCGCCCGCCATGCTCATCATGCTGTTCCAGACCAGCCCGATGGCGCTGAAGGGCAGCTCGACCCAGCGGAAGCGCTGCCACCAGTGGAACCGGTTCAGCGTCGCGACCTCGGCCAGGTCGCGCGGGATGGACTTCAGCGAGTGGTAGAAGCTGAAGGTCATGTTCCACGCCTGGCCGGTGAAGATCATGATCACCGCCGCCAGCTCGAGGCCCACGTTGCTCCCCGGGAAGGCCGCGACCAGGCCCAGGACCAGCCCGGGCATGAAGCCGAGCACGGGGATGCTCTGCAGAACGTCGAGCGCGGGGATGAGCACGCGCTCGGCGATCCGGTCATGGGCGGCCCAGTAACCGTAAGTCAGCGTGAAGAGGAGCGACAGCACGTAGGCCGCCAGGCCGCGAGAGAGCGAGAGCAGGGCGTACCCGGGCAGCGCGCCCACGGAGAGGTCGATGTCCACCGTCGGCCGCGGCGCGCCGGTCCACTCCTGGGCCAGGCTGACGAGCCCGTAGATCGTCCCGCCGAGGCCGGCCGCCAGGGCCAGATCGGTCCAGCCGATCCGCCGCGAGCGATCGAGGAAGGCGACGGCTCCTCCGAAGAACTGGGTGACGCGGCGAATCACGGGACCGACCTGCCTCGAAGGTTCGCGGTGTTCGATCCGAGGACGGCTTCCTGCCGAACGCAAGGTGCCGCGCACCTTACCAAAGTGGCAGGCCCGACGATGGGGCATTTCCGTGGACCTTCGCCGCGGTCGCCGAGCAACGCCGCGCCTCGACCTCGAGTCGGCGAGCCCGGCGCCTCCTGGAGGAGCGGAAGCCCAAGGCGAGCGGAGGCATGATCGGCTCGAGGTGGGCGCAGGAGCGAGCGCCGAGAACGCGGCACCTGCCGCCGTCCTCAGGCGCGCGCCGCCCGCAGCATCGCCTCCAGCGACCGCTCCACGTCCTCATCGGTGGTCGCCCAGCTCGACACGCTGATGCGCATCGCCGTCCGCCCCTGCCACACCGTGCCGCCGCACCAGCAGGTACCGTCCGCCTGGAGCGCGTCGATGGCGCGCCGCGTGCGCCCGTCGTCGCCGAAGGACACCAGCACCTGGTTCAGCACCACCTCGTTCAGGATGCGGTGACCGGCTGCGCCCAGGCCCTGGGCGAAACGGGCGGCGTGCCGGCAGGTGCGCTCCACCAGGTCGGCGAGGCCGCGGCGTCCCAGGATCCGGAGCGCGGCCCACACCTCCACCCCTCGCGCGCGGCGCGAGAGCTCCGGGGTGTGGTCGGCCGGATCGCGCACGCCGGGCTCGGGCAGGTAGGCCGCGGAGATGCCCATGGCCGCGCGCAGAGCTTCCCCGTCGCGAACCAGGGCGATGCCGCTGTCGTAGGGCACGTTCAGCCACTTGTGCGCGTCGGTGGCCCACGAGTCCGCCTCGGCCACGCCCGCCACCAGGTGCGCCCGGCGCGGCGCGGCGGCGGCCCACAGGCCGAAGGCCCCGTCCACGTGGACCCAGGCTCCCGCTTCGCGCGCCCGGGCGACGACCGCCGCCGCCGGGTCGAAGGCGCCGGTGTTCACGTTCCCGGCCTGGGTGCAGACGATGGCCGGGCCGCGCAGCCGGGGCAGCGCGTCGGGCCGGATTCGGCCCTGCCCGTCCACCGGCACCGTCACCGCCCGCTCCCGCCCCAGCCCGAGCATGGCGAGCGCCTTCAGCACGCTCACGTGCGCCTCCGCCCCGATCACCACGGTGACGGGCGGCGCGCCGAAGAGGCCGCGGGCCTCCACGTCCCATCCCGCCCGGGCCAGGACCGCATGGCGCGCCGCCGCCAGGGCGGTGAAGTTCGCCACCGTGGCGCCGGTCACGAAGCCGCCGCTTGTCTCCGCGGGAAGTCCGAGCGCCTCCAGCGTCCAGCGGAGCGCCACCTTCTCGATCGCGGCGGTGCCGGGCGTCACCGCCCACTTGGCGCTGTTCTGATCCCAGGCGGAGGCGAGCACGTTGGCGGCCAGGGTTCCGGGCAGCGCTCCGCCGATGACGAAGCCGAAGAAGCGCGGCCCGGCCATGGCCATGGTCGCTGGCGAGATGCGCCGGTCGAGCTCGTCGAGCATGGCCGACGGCTCCGCGCCCTCCTCCGGCAGCGGACGGTCCAGCTCGGCGAGGGCGGACACGGCCTGCGGCGAGGGCGACACGGCGCGCCGTTCGAGGCCGTCGAGGTAGGCGGCGGCGCGCCGGGCGGCGTCGGCGAGGAGGGCCGCCGTCGAGGGCGTGGGCATGGCCAGCACCTAAGCGGGCAGGGAGGCTGCCGCACGTCCGAGTGAAGCGCACGCGCGCGGCCCGGCGGCCGCGACGGCGGGTGCGAGGAGCTCTTGGCGCGGGGCGGCGCGCCCTAGTCGAGCACCACCACGATCTTCCCCCGTGCGTGGCCCCTCTCGAGCTCCTTCAGCGCCTCCACGGCCTCGTCCAGGCGGTAGCGGCGCTCGACGTGCGGCCTGAGCTTGCCGGCCTCGACGAGCTCCGTCAGCGCCAGCAGATCCGCGGCCGTGACGTCGGCGTTCACGAATCTCACCTTCCGGGAGGACCCGAGGGAGAGGAGGGCGGCTCCGGCCATTCGCTCCAGGAAGTCGCCGGTCCAGGCGTTGCCGCCCTCGCCACCGACGACCGCCACGGTGCCGCCTGGCTCGAGGAGACCGCGCAGGTGGAGCAGCGAGCGCCGGCCCGCGGTGTCGACGATGACGTCCCACCGGCGCGCGTCGTCGAGGCGCTCGCGCGCGTAGTCGACGACCTCGTCCGCGCCGATCGATCGGACGAACTCGAGCTTGGAGGTGGAGCACACGCCGGTGACGGCGGCGCCGAGGGCCTTGGCGATCTGCACCGCAAAGTGACCGACCCCCCCGCCCGCGCCCAGCACGAGCACCTTCGCGCCGGCGCGGACCCGGGCCACGTCGCGCAGCGCCTGCAGGGCCGTGCACGCCGACACGGGCATGGCCGCCGCCTCCTCGAGCGTCAGGCTCGCCGGGCGGGGAGCGCAGCGGTTTTCGGGGATGCAGGCGTACTCGGCGAAGCTGCCGGTGCCGCCGGTGCCGCAGTTCCCGAAGACCTCGTCCCCCGGCCCGAATCGGGAGACGCCGGCGCCCACGGCCTCGACGACGCCGGCGGCGTCCCAGCCGGCCACCTGAACCTTGGGCGCGAGGAATCCCAGGCCCATGAGGCGCACCATGTAGGGCCGCCCGGTCATCAGGTGCCAGATGCCCGGATCCACCCCGGCGGCGCGCACGCGGACGAGGACGCCCTCGGGGCCCGGCGTCGGCCGGTCGATCTCCTGCAGGCGAAGCCTCTCCAAGGGACCGTACCGCTGCTGGACCAGCGCTCTCACGAGGCGACCTCCTTTCTCGCCGTGGCGCACCACGTACCATGCGCGCCTGGCCTCACGCCGACGACGTTGCCGTCCTCGGGCCGGGAATGTCCAGCGACGAATTGGTCTTCGCGAACGAGCGGTGCCAGCGCCTCCGCGGCGCCGGCGAGCGGATCCGGCGCGCGCTGATGCGTCGCGTAGGCGAGCAGGCAGAAGGGAATCGCCGAGTTCACCGCTCCAGCGCGAGGACGTGGCGGAAGCGGCCGCGCAGGCCCTTCGGACGTCCAATTCACTCGCGGCGGCGAACCCCACTGCCCAGGGCCCCGCTCTCCCGTTGTCGAGGTGGACTCGCCCTGATAGCGTCGGAGGGCGAGCCTGCGAGAGGGGATGGTCCGCCCTGCCGGTTGCCGGCGCGGTGGACCGGGGGGGGCAGCGATGCCGTCGATCGAGTGGAGCGGGGTCCGCCGCGGCGCAGGTGGTGCGGCCGTCGCCATCGTCGTGGCTACGTCGCTCGCCGCCTGCAGCCGCGAGGCCGAGCCGAGCATGTCGGTCTCGACGAACCAGATCTCGGTGTCTGCCAGCCTGACCGATCCGGCGCCGAGCGCCACGGTCGACGTCACCGTCGCGAACCCGCCCGAGACCGGCCTCCAGCTCGGCTACAACACCACGAACAACGGCGTGAGCGCGGTCGCGCTCCAGGGCACGCACGGGAACACAGCCACGATCCTCGTCTCGTTCAAGGCGCCGGTGGAGCTCGGGATCGGTACCTACCAGGACACGCTCCTGCTCGCCGTCTGCAAGGACGCGCAGTGCGCGCAGCAGATCGCCAACAGCCCCCAGACGATTCTGGTCACGTACACGGTGACGGCCGGAGCGGTATCCCTGACCAGCATCTCGCCGAGCGCGCTGGCCGCGGGGGGGCCGGGGTTCACGCTGACCGCGTACGGCTCCGGCTTCACCGCGGCATCGACGGTCCAGTGGAACGGGAGCAGCCGGCCGACGACCTACCTGTCGCCGACCCTTCTCACCGCCCAGATCCCGGCCTCCGACATCGTCGCGGCCGGCCAGGCGACGGTGACGGTCTCCGATCCGGCGGGGACGTCCAACGGAGTCGTCTTCACGATCCAGTCGTCGGGGGGGCTCTCGCTCGGCTCCCTGTCCCCCGACTCGGTCATCGCAGGGGGGCCCGGATTCACGCTGACCGCGAACGGCTCCAGCTTCACGGCGGCCTCGACGGTGCGGTGGAATGGAAGCGACCGCCCCACGACTCACCTGTCCCCGACCCAGCTCGTCGCCCTGATCGACGCCGCCGACGTCAGCGCACCCGGTACCGCGACGGTGACGGTGTCCGACCCGGTCGGGGGAGTGTCGAACGGACTCCCCTTCGCCATCCAGCCGCCGGCGGCGTTCGCGCTCGGCGCCCTCTACCCGTCCTGGGTCATGGCCGGCGGCCCCGACTTCGTCCTGTGGCTCTTCGGCACGGGCTTTACGGTCTCGTCCACGGTGATGTGGAACGGCGCACCGCGGGCGACTGCGTACGTCTCGCCGACCGAGCTGACGGCGAGCGTGTCGGCGGCGGACATCGCGGTCCCGGGGACCGCGTCGATCTCGGTCCAGAACTCCGCCGGGACATCCAACGCGCTGACGTTCGCGATCCGACCGGTTTCCAAGGACGCCGTGTCTTTCCAGGTGACGCCGAGCCACAGCGGGGTCATCGACTTCGACTCGGTGAGCTTCCCGACGGCGAGCGCATGGAGCGTCGACCTGGGCGGCGCGCCATCCTACCCGCTCATCGCCGAGGGCAAGGTCTTCGTGACCGTCAGCGTCTCCGGCAACACCCAGCTCGTCGCGCTCGATCAGGCGACCGGAGCCACCGCCTGGAGTCCGATCTCCATCGCCGGGGCCGCCAACGCCGCGTACGACGGCGGGACGGTCTTCGTCCTCAGCAGCATGTTCGGCAATCCCGCCCTCATGCAGGCCTTCGATGCCGCCTCCGGGGCGCTCAGGTGGAGCACGTTGCTCGCCGGACAGTATGCATTCTCGTCCGCTCCCACCGCGGCGAACGGCCTGGTGTTCGCCGCAGGCGCCGGGTACGGCGGGACGCTCTACGCCGTCGACGCAGGGAACGGCGCCATCGCCTGGACCATGCCGGTCGCGAATGGCGACTCGAGCATCCCGGCCGTCACCGCCGACGGCGTCTACGTGACCTATCCGTGCCAGACCTACGACTTCCGGCCGGCGACGGGAGCGCTTCTCTGGCACGACGACACCGGTTGCTCGGGCGGCGGCGGGGCCACCCCGGTGGTTGCAAATGGCGTGATCTACGCACCCAACGGGTTTGGCTCCTACGACGGCTTCACCTTCGACGCCCGGACCGGCGCGTTGCTCGGCTCGTACGCGGCCGACAATCCGCCCGCGATCGGGGCGCAGATGGGGTTCTTCCTCCAGAACGGCACGCTCCGCGGCATCACGCTCGCCGACAGCACCATCCGGTGGAGCTTCGCAGGCGACGGGACGGTCGTGACCTCGCCCATCGGCGTGAGCCAGTACGTCATCGTCGGCTCGTCTTCCGGCAAGCTCTACGCGCTCGACGGAACGACTGGTACACAGGTATGGACGGCCAACCTCGGCGCGGCTCTTCCGCCTGGCGCCGGGTGGGGCGCACGCATGCCGTTCTCCGGCCTCGGCGCCGGCGACGGGTTGCTGGTGGTGCCGGCGGGCAACACCCTCACCGCCTACACGCTCTCCACGAATCCGTGATCGGGTAGCGACGCCGGTCAGGCGACCTCGAACGACAGGTCCACCGCGCGAGCGCTGTGGGTGATCGCGCCCATGGAAACGTAGTCGACGCCGGTGGCGGCCACCCGCGGCAGCCGCTCCAGGGTCATGGTGCCGCTGGCCTCGAGGAGCACGCGCCCCCCTGCGCGGCGCACCGCCTCGGCCAGGGCCGCGTCGTCCATGTTGTCGAGGAGCACGATGTCGGCGCCGGCGCGGATCGCCTCCTCCAGCTGGTCCAGCGAGGTCGCCTCCACCTCCACCCGCAGCATGGCGTTGCCGCGGGCCCGGGCGCGCCGCACCGCCTCGGCCACGCCGCCGCAGGCGGCCACGTGGTTGTCCTTCACCAGGATGCCGTCGCCGAGCGAGAGGCGGTGGTTCGTGCCGCCGCCGGCTCGCACCGCGTCCTTCTCCAGGCGGCGCCAGCCGGGCGTGGTCTTGCGCGTGTCGAGGAGGCGGGTGCGCCCGCCGCCCTCGGCCAGCGCCTCCACGGAGCGGCGGGTCAGCGTGGCCACGCCGGAGAGGCGCTGCAGGAAGTTGAGCGCGGTTCGCTCCGCGCCGAGCAAGGCCCGCATGGGCCCCTGGGCCTCGCCGAAGAGGTCGCCGCGGGCGACCCGTCCCCCGTCGGCGACGTCGAATCGGCAGGAGGCCCCGAGCCGCTCGAACACCCTGGCCGCCACGGCCGTGCCGGCCACCACCACGTCCTCCTTGGCGAGGAACCGACCCCGGCCGCGCGCGGCGGCGTCGATGGTAGCCTCGCTGGTCGCGTCTCCGAGGCCCAGGTCCTCCTCCAGGGCCAGGTCGATGAGCCGCTCGACGTGGGGCGCCAGCGCCGTCATCTACCGCCTCCGCTGCTTGCTGGCTTTCTTCCGCGCCGTCGCCCGCTTCTCCCCCGTCGCGGCCTTGCTGGACGTGGGTCGCTTCGACCGGCCGCCCGTCCTCGCCTTGGCCTTCTTCGCCCCGGCCCTGTCCTTCCCCTTCTCCGGCTTGGCGCGTGGGGCGGCCTTGGCCGGCTTCGCGGCGACGGTCGCCTCCGCTGGCCCGTCGTTTGCCGTGCCGGGGCGCGACGGGGCGGGCGTCGCCTCGACGACGCCCATCTCCATGTAGGCCGGTCCCAACGGCTGGGCCTGCCGCGCCAGGTCCTCCTTCAGGCGCTCGGCGGCCGCTTCGGCCTCCCGGGTCTCGGCCGCGCCGGCCCGGGCCGTCCGTTCCGCCTCGGCGCGCAGCCGGGCCCCGAGGTCGGCGTCCGGCGGGGGCGGCGGGGCCGCTGCTCCGGCCGTCGCCGGCGCAGGCTCGGGCGACGCGTCCACCTCGCCGACCAGGCGCCGGTGGGCCTCGAGCTTCGCCTTCTTGGCCTCCAGCTCCTCGAGGCGGTCGCGGGCCTCGTCCACCACGTCGGGCGGGGCCTTCTGCACGAAGCTCGGGTTGTCGAGTCGCTTCTGGACGCCCCCCAGGTCCGCCTGGACCTTCGCGAGCTCCTTGTCGACCCGGGCCAGCTCGGCCGCCATGTCCACCACGCCAGCGAGCGGCACCCGCACCTCGAACCCCTCGCCCACCGAGACGGCGCTTCCCGGCCGCTGCTCGGTGGGCCGGCCGTCCTCGCGAATCCGCAACCCCTCGACGTTGGCGAGCCGGAGGATGCGCCCCTGCTCCTGGCGGACGATGGCGAGCGCCTCGGGCGAGAGCGAGCCCACCTCCACGCCGCGCAGCGCCGTCTTCCAGGGAACGTTCATCTCCCCGCGGACGTTGCGGATGGCGTCGATGACGCCGATGACCGGCCCGAGGCTTCGCTCGGCCGCCTCGTCCACTGGGCGCCTCTTCGGATAGGGCGCCACCATCACGGACTCGGGCCAGCCCGAGGCGCCGATGGCCTTCTTCAAAGTCTGCCACAGCTCCTCGGTGACGAAGGGCATGAGGGGGTGCAGGAGCCGCAGCGCCGTGTCCAGGGCATGGGCTAGCACTGCCTGGGCGCCGCGCTTGGTGGCGGGGTCGTCGCCGTAGAGCGCCTCCTTGGAGAGCTCGATGTACCAGTCGCACAGGTCGTGCCACACGAAATGGTAGATGGCGCTGGCGGTGTCGTCGAAGCGGAAGGCCTCGAGCGCCCCCACCGTCTCGTTCACCGCCCGCGAAAGGCGCGCCAGGAGCCAGCGGTCGGCTGGCGCCCGCGCCAGCGCCGCCGGGTCCTCGCCGGCGGCGGCGAAGCCCGCCAGGTTCATGAGCGCGAAGCGGGTGGCGTTCCACAGCTTGTTGGCGAAGGCCCGGTAGCCCTCGATGCGCTCGCTGGCCAGCTTGATGTCGCGCCCCTGGGCGGTGGTGAGGGCCGCCAGCGTGAAGCGCAGCGCGTCGGCGCCGTAGCGCTGGGTGATGTCCAGGGGATCGATGACGTTCCCCCTGGTCTTCGACATCTTCTGCCCCTTCTCGTCCCGCACCATGGGGTGCAGGAACACCACGCGGAAGGGGACGTCCTGCATGAAGTGCAGCCCCATCATCATCATCCGGGCCACCCAGAAGAAGATGATGTCGTGGCCGGTCTCCATGACCGAGGTTGGGTAGAAGGTGGCGAGGTCCTCGGTCGGCTCCGGCCAGCCCAGGGTGGAGAAGGGCCACAGCGCCGAGCTGAACCAGGTGTCGAGCACGTCCTCGTCCTGCCGGAGCTCGCCCTGGCCGCAGGTGGCGCAGGCCCGCGGCCGCTCCCGCGCCACGGTCCAGTGGCCGTCGGGGCAGTACCAGGCCGGGATCTGGTGCCCCCACCACAGCTGGCGCGAGATGCACCAGTCGTGGATGTTGCGCATCCAGGCCATGTAGGTGTTGGTCCAGCTCTCGGGGATGAAGCGGGTCTTCCCCTCCCCCACCGCCCGGATGGCGGTCCGGGCCAGGGGCTCGATGCGCACGAACCACTGGTCGGAGAGGAGCGGCTCCAGGACCGTCTCGCAGCGCTGGCAGCGCCCCAGCGGCATGAGGTGCGGTCTCGAGCCGCGCTCGAGCCCCTTCAGCGCCAGTGCCTCCTTGACTCGCTTGCGGGCCTCGAAGCGGTCCATCCCGGCGAACGGGCCGGCTTCGGCGGTCATGCGCCCGTCCGGGCCGATGACCGAGATCATGGGCAGCCCGTGGCGCCGCCCGGTCTCGAAGTCGTTGAAGTCGTGGGCCGGCGTCACCTTGACCGCCCCGGTGCCGAACGTCGGGTCCACCAGCACCGGGTCGGCGATCACCGGGAGCTCGCGGCCGAGGAGCGGGTGGCGCACCATGCGCCCCACCAGCGAGCGGTAGCGCTCGTCGTCGGGGTGCACCGCCACCGCGGTGTCGCCCAGCATGGTCTCGGGCCGGGTGGTGGCCACCACGATCTCGGTGATCGGACCGGGGGGATGCTGCCCCCCCGGGTCGTCGGATTGCTCCGGCTTCGCCTCCGCCCGTCGGCGGGCGGAGCCCGCCTCCTCCGCGGATTGCTCCGGCTTCGCCTCCGCCCGTCGGCGGGCGGAGCCCGCCTCCTCCGCGGATTGCTCCGGCTTCGCCTCCGCCCGTCGGCGGGCGGAGCCCGCCTCCTCCGCCGCTCGCTCCGCCGCGGGCACCGGCTCGGCCAGCGGGTAGGCGAAGCTCCACAGCTCGCCGCGGTGATTCTCCTCGTAGTGCACCTCGAGGTCGGAGAGGGCGGTATGGCAGCGCGGGCACCAGTTGATGAGCTTCTTCTCCCGGTAAACGAGCTTCTCCTCGTGGAGGCGCACGAAAACCTCGCGCACGGCCCGGGAGAGACCCTCGTCCATGGTGAAGCGCTCCCGCGACCAGTCGAGCGAGGCCCCCAGCGCCTGGTGCTGCTCGCCGATGCGCGAGCCGTACTTGTCCTTCCAGGCCCAGACCCGCTCCAGGAAGGCGGCCCGGCCCAGGTCGTGGCGGCTCTTGCCCTCGGTCCGCAGGATCTCCTTCTCCACCACCATCTGGGTGGCGATGCCGGCGTGGTCGGTGCCGGGCAGCCACAGCACGTTGAAGCCGCTCATGCGCTTCCAGCGGCAGAGCACGTCCTGCAGCGTGGCGGTGAGGGCGTGCCCCAGGTGGAGCGACCCGGTCACGTTGGGCGGCGGCAGCACGATGCAGAACGGGGGCCGGGTCCGGTCCGCAGCGTCGGCGCGGAAGTAGCCCCGCTCCATCCAGAAGCGATACCAGCGCGCCTCGACGTGGTGATGCTGGTAGGCCTTGGGCAGCTCCGCCGGCGTGTCTCTCTGGTCCGTCACGTGCTCTCCCGCAAAGGTCCGGCGGGCCGCTCCCCGGATCGGGGCCGGGCGAGGCCGCGCCGCTGGGTCGGTCCGGGGCGGGCCGGGGAAGCCCGCGCCGCTGGCGTCACGAGCCCTGGCGCTCCTTGGTGAGGCGATCCAGGTTTTCGCGGATGATGGTCTCGGCGAGCTGCGGTACCACCTCCCATACCACGCGCTCGATGACCTCGATGGAGGCCTTGCCGAGTGCCTCGCGCAGCGCTGCCTCGCCGCCGTCGTCCGCCCTGGCGGCCTCAGGCCGGTGGCCGGTGGCGGCCGGCGGCGGCACGAAGGCGTGCATGGGCGCCAGCTCGACTGGCTCCTCGGCGCCGAGCTCGACGGCGGCCGAGCCGGGCAGCTCCTCCTCCAGGGCGATCTCCTTGGGGGTGCCGCCGCGGATGGCGGCCGCAGGAACCGCAGCCGGAGGCGCTTCCGGAGGGAGGGGAGGCGCGGCCGGGGCCTTCGCGCCGAAGCCCAGGTCGCCGAAGTCCGCCTCGGCCTGCGCCGGGGACGGAATGCCGGCAGGTGGCCCCAGGTCGAAGCCGAAGGACTCCCGGGCCCTCGGCTCGGGCGCGGGAGGCGCCCGGGGAGCGGCCGGAGGCGGCCGGGCCGCCGGGGCCGGCGCCGGAGCGCCAGCGGGAAAGGCTGCCGGCGGAGCGGCTGGCGCTGGAGGCAGGGGTCTCGCCGGAGCGCCGGCGAGTGGCATCGGGGCCGGCATGGGCGCTCGGGCCCCGGGCGGCGCGCCGTGTGGCGCGGCCGCGGGCGCGGGTGGGCGGAAGCCTGGAGGCGCCCCGGGCGGCATTCCGGGGCGGGGGCCCACCCCGAGAGGTGGCATCCCCGGGCCGGGCGGACGCATCCCCGGCATGGGGCCGGGCGGACGGGCCCCTGCGGGCGGCATCGCCCCGGGCATGGGCGGACGGAAGCCGGGCCGGGCGCCGGGGGGCGCGCCGGCCGGCGGCAGGCCGGGCATGGGGCGGGCACCGGCCGGCGGAGCGCCGGGGACGGCGGGGCGGGCGCCAGGAGGCGCGCCCGGCGGCATGCCGGGCATCGGGCGGGCTCCCGCCGGTGGAGCCCCGGGAACGGCGGGGCGGGCGCCAGGAGGCGCGCCGGGAGCGGCGAACACGGGGCGCGCAGCCTGTGGCGGAACCGGCTGCGGGGCCGGGGGCCCGGCCGGGGCCGCCGGGCGGGCCGGAGCGGCCGGGCGCACCGCGGGCTGGGCCGCCGGCTTCCCGCCCTCCACCAGCTCTTTCACCTTGGCGATCAGGGCGCCGCTCTCGAACGGCTTGGAGATGTGGGCGTCGGCGCGGGCGGCGCGGGCCCGGTTCTCGTCGAAGGCCTCGAAGGTGCCGGCCAGGAGCACCACCGGGATGCGCTGCAGCTCGGGGTCGGCCTTGACCGCCTCGCACAGCTCGTACCCGTTCTTCCGGGGCATCACCACGTCGGCGAGGATGACGTCGGGCCGGAGCTCCTTCGCCTTGGCGAGCGCGTCCTCGCCGTTGTCCGAGGCGACGATCCGGTAGTCCTCGGCGGCGAAGGTGATCCCCACGACCTTCTGGATGGTGATGGAGTCGTCGGCGAGCAGCAGCGTCTTGGGCATGGACATCCCGGGCGGGAGAGGGTCTTAACCAGTAACGCCCCGATCGTCCGAATGTCAATATTTCTCGCCTTTTCCGGGCCTTTTGAAACGAGCGATCGCCCCTGACATGGCCGCGGAGGGGCCCCACCGAAGGTCCAGGGGGTTGGGGGGCCGGCGGGCCCCCCATCGCCCATTGCCGGGCAGGCCCGTGCGCCGGACGGCGCGCGAGGCGAGGCCGAAGCGCGCCCGGCTCCGGGGAGCAGGGGCGAGCGCAGGGGCAGGCGGATGAGCCTGCCCCGGCCAGAGGAGGCGAGCTCTGCTCGCCGACGGGCGGAGGCGAAGGCCGCAGCAATCCGACGCTGCGGGGGGCCCGGGAGGGCCGCAGGCCCCACCGGCTGGAAGACGCGGCACGCCCCGTGACGATCACGGCGCGAAGAGCGCGTCCCAGCCGAGCCGTTCGGGCTCGTCGAGGCCGTGCGCCTCGCCGACCCCCAGCACCCGCTCGGCGAGCAGGCCGACCGCGGTGCCGCCCGCGTCGAGGAGCAGCACCTTCGCGGCATCGCCGGGCGCCGGATCCCGGTTCGCGACCGCCAGGTCGAAGACCGGGTGCAGGGCCCGCCCGTGGTAGAGCAGCCCCCGGTGCGACGGCGGCCCGAGCGGCACCGGCCACAGCTTCACCGACTCCAGCACCTGCACCAGGAGCGACAGCGGAGCCGCGTAGACGCGCTCGCCCCGGGCGAAGCGCAGCTCCGCCTCGCCGGGGTGGGCCGCGGCCGGCGCCGGACGGAGCACCTCGGCGGCGGGCCGGAGGGGAGCGCCGCCCAGGGCCGACACGTCGAGCTCCAGCGCCACCTGGCCGCGGGCCACCACCGCACCCAGGAAGGGCGGCGGATCGGGGAGCGCGGTGCGGGCTGGCAAGCGGAACACCTCCGCCTCGGCCAGGTCCACGATGCCGTGGAGGGCGTCGGCCTGGAGGGCCAGCGGGGAGGCGGCCTCGATCACCACCGCGAAGGCGCCCGGCCCGGGCGAAAGGCCCAGCGCCGGCGCCACGGGCAGCAGCGGAACCGTCCCGCCGCGCAGCCGGGCCTCCGACGCCCCCGGCGCCGCCGGCACGATCTCCCGGACCTGGGCCAGCCGGAGGCAGAGCCGCACCTCGCCGGCGGAGAAGAGCAGCGCCTTGCGCTCGGCGGGGGGCGTGGCCATCGCCTCATGCTATACCAGCCGCGATGGCGCACTCGGTCCTGCTCGTGGACGACGAGCGCTTCGCGCGCACCGTCTACTCCGACTACCTGCGCGCCGCCGGCTTCGAGGTGGAGACCGCCGAGGGTGGCGAGGCGGCGCTGCACCTCCTGCGGCGCCGCACCTTCGACGTCATGGTCACGGACGTGATCATGCCCGGCGCCGACGGGCTGGCCTTGCTCGGCGACGCCAAGCAGATCGACCCGGACATGGAGGTGGTGGTCATCACCCACCTCGACCGCGTCGAGCCGGCGGTGCGTGCCATGAAGTCCGGCGCCAGCGACTACCTGGTGAAGCCGGTGTCCCCCGAGGCGCTCCAGCTGGCGGTGCAGCGGGCCCTCTCCACCCGGGCGCTGCTCGCCGAGAACAAGGCGCTCCGCTCCCACCTGGTGCTCTTCGAGACCTGCCAGCGCATCACCGCCAGCCTGGAGCGGGAGAAGCTCGTCCCCATGGCCATGGCGGCGCTCGCGGCGGAGACCGGGGCCTCGGCGGCGGTGCTGGCCGAACGCGGCCCGGGCGGCTGGGTCGTCACCGGAGAGCGCGGCCTGACCCGCTTCCAGGGCGAGGCGCTCCTGTCGGCCGCCGGCCCCCTGCTCGCCGGGCTGGGGCCGGAGGTGCCCCCGCCGCTGCCGCTGCCGGAGGGGGAGCCGCGCTTCCCGGCGCCGCGGGCGGTGTGCCTCCCCGTCGGCGACGGAAGCCAGATCCTGGGGGCGGCCTTCTTGCTTCTCGACGGGGACCTGGACTTCGAGCGCGCCGGGCGGGCCGCCTTCCTGTGCCGGCACGTGGGGCTGGCGCTATCGGCGCTGGGGCGCCTCCAGAAGGTGGAGAGCCTGGCCTACCTCGACGACCTCACTCACCTCTACAACACCCGCTACCTCGAGTTGACACTGGCCCGGGAGGTGGAAGCCGGCCGCCCATTCACGGTGCTCTTCCTGGACCTCGACTTCTTCAAGTCGGTGAACGACGCCCACGGCCACCTGCTCGGGTCGCGCCTGCTGGTGGAGGTGGCGCGGGTGCTGCGCGCCTGCGTGCGCGACGAGGACGTGGTCGCTCGCTACGGCGGCGACGAGTTCGTGGCGGTGCTCGTCGGCATCGATTCCGGCAGCGGCCTCAAGGTGGCCGAGCGCATCCGCCGGGCCGTGGAGGAGCACCGCTTCCTCTCCCGCGAGGGGACCGGCGCCCGCATCACGGCTTCCATCGGGCTGGCCTCCTTCCCGGAGCACGCCGGCTCGCGCGCCGAGGTGCTGGACCTGGCCGACCGGGCCATGTACCGCGGCAAGCGGACCACGCGCAACGTGGTCTACATCGCGTCGCGCGACCTGCCGCCTGTCACCGGGCGGTAGTCAGTAGTCCATGTCCCCCATGTCGCCCATGTCCCCCATGTCGCCCATCCCGCCCCCGCCCCCGCCGCCGCGGGGGGCCTTCTTCTTCTTCTTGGGGCGTTCAGCAATTGCCGCCTCGGTGGTGAGCAGCAGCGAGGCCACCGAGGCCGCGTTCTGGAGGGCGGTGCGCTCCACCTTGGTGGGGTCGATGACGCCGGCCTTCTCCAGATCCTCGAACACCTCGGTCTGGGCGTTGAAGCCGAAGGCCCCCTCCCCTTGGACGATGCGGGACACCACCACCGGCCCGTCCCAGCCGGCGTTCTCGGCGATGCGGCGCGCCGGACGCTCCAGCGCCTTGCGCACGATCGCCGCGCCGTAGCGCTGGTCCCCCTCGTCGAGCTTGAGCCGCTTCAGGGCCGGCAGGGCGCGCAGGTAGGCGACGCCGCCGCCGGCGACGATGCCCTCCTCCACCGCGGCGCGGGTGGCGTGCAGCGCGTCTTCCACGCGCGCCTTCTTCTCCTTCATCTCGGTCTCGGTGGCCGCTCCCACCTTGATCACCGCCACCCCGCCCACCAGCTTGGCCAGGCGCTGCTGGAGCTTCTCCTTGTCGTAGTCGCTGGTCGCCTCCTCGATCTGGCTCCGCAGCTGCTTGATGCGTCCCTCGATGTCCGCCTTCTTGCCGGCGCCGTCCACGATGGTGGTGTTGTCCTTGTCCACCACCACCCGCTTGGCCCGCCCCAGGTCCTTCAGGGTCAGGTCCTCCAGCTTGCGGCCCAGCTCGTCGGTCACCACCAGCCCGCCGGTGAGGACGGCGATGTCCTTCAGGGTCTCCTTGCGGGTGTCGCCGTAGCCCGGCGCCTTCACGCCGCAGGCGTTGAGCGTGCCGCGGAGCCGGTTCACCACCATGGTGGCCAGGGCCTCGCCTTCCACGTCCTCGGCCACCACCAGCAGCGGCTTCCCGGATCGGGCCACCTGCTCCAGCACCGGGATGAGGTCGGCCATGGCGGAGATCTTCTTCTCGGTGACGAGCACCCAGGCGTCCTCCAGCACCGCCTCCATGCGGTCCGGGTTGGTGACGAAGTACGGCGAGATGTAGCCGCGGTCGAACTGCATGCCCTCCACCACCTCGAGGGTGGTCTCCAGGCCCTTGGCCTCCTCGACGGTGATGACGCCCTCCTTGCCCACCTTCTCCATGGCATCGGCGATGATGTTGCCGATGGTGGCGTCGCCGTTGGCGCTGATGGTGCCGACCTGGGCGATGTCCTTCTTGCCCTGGGTGGGCTTGGAGAGCTTCTTGAGCTCGTCGACCACCTTCTCCACAGCCAGGTCCACGCCCCGCTTCAGGTCCATGGGGTTGTGGCCGGCCGACACGAGCTTCAGCCCCTCCTCGTAGATGGCCTGCGCCAGGATGGTGGCGGTGGTGGTCCCGTCCCCGGCCTTGTCGGAGGTCTTGGAGGCGACCTCGCGGATCATCTGGGCGCCCATGTTCTCGAGGCGCGGCTCGAGCTCGATCTCCTTGGCCACGGTGACGCCGTCCTTGGTCACCGTCGGCGGGCCGAACGACTTCTCCAGGACCACGTTTCGCCCCCTGGGGCCGAGGGTCACCGCCACGGCCTCGGCGAGGGTCCTCACGCCGCGGAGGATGGCCTCGCGGGCAGGCTGGTTGAAGGCGATTTCCTTGGCAGCCATGGCGCCTCCGATGGTCGAAAGACCAGGAAGATCCGTCGATTGGAAGCCGGGGCGCAAGGCGGCCCGGCCCGGCGGGCGCTAAGATAACCGTTCGCCACCATCGGTCAAGCCGCCCCTGCCGGGAGGGACTTCGGTTCGCAATCGACGCGCTGCCGCCGGCCGCCTTCAGAAATCGAAGGTGCCCTTCACGCCGACCTGCACCCAGCCGTGGGTCGTCTTGTCGGTCAGCGACTGAGGGCTGCCCCCGGCGGTGACGTCGGAGAACTGGCCCACGCTGAAGCACAGGTACGGCCCGAGCCCGATCCCCGAGCCGACCTGGAAGTCGCCGCCCGCCTGCAGGCTCAGCTCCAGGCCGCCGGCGCGGACCGGCGCTCCAAGCTCGACGTAGAGCCATTCGTAGCCGGCGCCGAGCCCCATCCACGGCGTGAACAAGCTCGGATCGAACCGGTAGACGGCGGTGACGCCGAGCCGCTGATCGCTGGCGCGGCAGTCAACGCCCGGGCAGGCGTCGGTGGTGGCCGGCCCGTACTGGAAGAAGCCGACCAGGGACCAGTGCCGGTCGAAGCGGTAGCCCAGCTCGAGCCAGAGCGGAAAGTCTCCCGGGACGGAGTCGCTGATGCTCGAGGCGGTGCGTCCGTCGACCTTTCCGAAGGCGAACCCCAGGCCGGCCCGCACCCCGGCGGTGATGCCGTCCTCGCCCGCGCGGGCCAGGGGCGCGAGGAGTAGCGCGGCGAGCGCGGCGATGGGGCCGGCGGGTCGCATGGCGTCTTCCGGCGCGGCCAGCGCGGCGCCTCCCCGCGAGTGTACCCGAGGAGGGAGCGGTGAGTGAGGTTTGACAAGCGGCCCACCGGCCGGTACCTCCGATCCATGGCGGCGGAGGAACCGAGGAGCGAGGCCGACCGGCTCGCCGACGAGGCTGCCGACGCGTTCGAGGCGGGCGACGTCGAGCGCGCCCTGACCCGCGCCGAGGAGGCGCTGCGGCTCGAGCCGCGGTCGCTGGCGGCGGCCCACTACCGCGCGGCGGCGCTGGCCGACCTGGGGCGGCTGGAGGACGCAGCCGAAGCGTACCGGCGGGCGCTCGAGGCCGCTCCCGACGACCTGGACCTGGTGGTGGGGGCCGCCGACTTCTTCGTGAACCGCGCCCAGGGGCGGGAGCCGGACCGGGAGCTGCTCGAGCGCGGCCTGGCGCTCGCCCGCCGCGGCCTCCAGCGCGCCCGCAAGGTCCGGGCGCCCGAGGTGGCCGCCGAGCTCCAGCTGGTCGAGGGCGTGGCCCTGTCGCAGCTCGGCGACGCCCGGGCCGCGCTCGCCCGCTTCGAGGCGGTGCTGCGCGAGCTGCCCGACGACGTGGACGCCATGCTGGAGCGGGGGTACGCGCTCTTCGAGCTGCTCAAGCTCGACGAGGCCCGGGCCCAGCTGGAGGCGGTGCTGCGCCGGGCCCCCGACGAGGCTTGGGCCTGGCACGCCCTGGGCCTCGTCGCCGAGCGGCAGGGCGATCGGCGCGAGGCGGAGCGCCGCTTCGCCCGGGCTCGCAAGCTGTCGCCGGAGGACTTCCCCCGGCCGGTCGAGCTCCCGCCGCAGGCCTTCGACGCGGTGGTGGAGGAAGCCCTGGCGGCGCTCCCCGAGCCCATCCGCCGCTACCTCGCCAACGTCGCCATCGCCGTGGAGGACATCCCGGCCGACGAGGACCTGGAGGGCTCGGACCCGCCGCTCTCCCCCAGCATCCTCGGCCTCTTCCGGGGGGCCCCCCTGCCCCACAAGGCGTCGATGGATCCGTGGAGCCACTTCCCCTCCAGCATCGTGCTCTACCAGCGAAACCTGGAGCGCTTCGCCCGCGAGCGCAAGGAGCTCATCGAGCAGATCGGCATCACCCTCATCCACGAGGTGGGGCACTTCCTCGGGCTGGATGAGGATCAGCTATGGGAGCGGGGGCTCGAGTGAGCCGGGCGGCGAGCGTAGGCCGGGCCGGAGGAGGCCCGGCCGGAGCGAGCGGGGGGTCCGGGGGGGCTTTCCCCCCCCGGTACGACGACGAGCAACTGTGGGAACGGGGCCTCGAGTGAGCCGGGCGGCGAGCGCAGGCCGGGCCGGAGGAGGCTCGGCCGGAGCGAGCGGGGGAGGAGGCGGGCTCCGCCCGCCGACGGGCGAAGGCGCAGCCGAAGCAATCCGGCGACCCGGGGGGGCTTCATCCCCCCGGTACGACGAGGATCAGCTGTGGGAGCAGGGCTCGAGTGAGCCGGGCGGCGAGCGGAGGGGCAGGCGGAAAAGCCTGCCCCGGAGCGAGCGGGGGGTCCGGGGGGGGCTTCATCCCCCCGGTAAGACGACCGCCTCGACCATCATCCGCACCAGGTCCTCGAACGAGGTCCGGGGGGTCCATCCCAGCCGCTCGCGGGCCCGGCGAGGATCGGCCAAGAGCCTCGTCGGCTGACCCGGGCGCATGAGGGCCGGGTCGGAGCGCACGAACTCGCGGTAGTCGAGGCCAACCGCCTCGAAGGCCACCCGGCACAGGTCGCGCACCGTGTGCGGGAGGCCCGTGCCCACGACGCAATCGACCGGCTCGGACTGCTGCAGCATGAGCCACATGGCCTCGACGTGATCGCCGGCGAACCCCCAGTCGCGCGTCACGTCGAGGTCGCCCAGCGCCAGCTCGCGCTGGCGGCCGGCTCGGATGGCCCGGGCGGCCTGGCAGACCTTGGCGGTCACGAACCTGGCCGGCCGCCGCGGGGACTCGTGGTTGTAGAGGATGCCGGCGCAAGCGAACAGCTGGTGGTGCAGGCGGTAGAGGCCGGTGAGCTGGTGCGCCAGCGCCTTGGCGGCGGCGTAGGGGTTGGCCGGCGCCAAGGGGGTCTCCTCGTCCTGGGGACTGGTCCGGGCCAGGCCGAAGATCTCCGCGGTGGACGCCTGGAAGAGGCGCGCCGGTAGCCCCAGGCCGCGCACCGCCTCGAGGAGGTGGATGAGGGGCCAGACGTTGGCGCGGATGCTCGCGCCCGGATCCTCCCAGGACTGCGGCACGAAGGACTCGCCCGCCAGGTTGTAGATCTCGTCGGGGCGGAGGCCGTCCACGGCGCGCCTCACCGCGCCGCCGTCGAGGAGGTCGAGCTCCACCAGGCTCACGCCCAGGCCGCGGAGCTCGTCGCCGGCGGCGCCGCCGAGCGCCCCGGGCCGGTCGCAGCCTCCCACCTGATACCCCCTGCCCAGGAGCAGCCGGGACAGGTAGTACCCGTCCTGCCCTCCCACCCCGGTGACGAACGCTCGCTTCACGGCCGGCAAGGCGGGGAGTATATAGCGACCCTGCCCTCCGGCCATCGCGGCCGGGCGCCGGCGCCGCGGCGCGCCCATGGGAGTCCCCGTTGAAGAAGGCCCTCATCACCGGCATCACCGGCCAGGATGGCAGCTACCTGGCGGAGTGGCTCCTCGAGAAGGGGTACCAGGTCCACGGCGTGGTGCGGCGCTCCTCGAGCTTCAACCGGCAGCGCATCGACCACCTCTACGTCGACCCCCACCTCCCCGACGCCCGCTTCTTCCTGCACTACGGCGACCTCAACGACGCCTCCTCGCTGAACCTGCTCCTCAAGAAGCTGCGGCCGGACGAGATCTACAACCTGGGCGCCCAGAGCCACGTGCGGGTCTCCTTCGACATGCCCGAGTACACCGGCGACGTGACCGGGCTCGGGCTGACGCGGCTCCTGGAGGCGGTGCGCGAGCTCGGGCTCTCCGGCACCCGCATCTACCAGGCCTCCTCGTCGGAGATGTTCGGCTCCTCCCCGCCGCCGCAGGGCGAGAACACTCCCTTTCACCCCCGCAGCCCCTACGGCGTGGCCAAGGTCTACGCCTACTGGACGGCGGTGAACTACCGGGAGGCGCACCGCCTCTACGTCGCCAACGGGATCCTCTTCAACCACGAGTCGCCGCGGCGCGGCGAGAACTTCGTCACCCGCAAGGTGACGCTGGGGGCGGCCCGCATCAAGCACGGGCTGCAGCACAAGCTGTACCTCGGCAACCTGGAGGCCCGCCGCGACTGGGGCTACGCCAAGGACTTCGTCGAGGCCATGTGGCTCATGCTGCAGCAGCCGGAGCCCGGCGACTACGTGGTGGCCACCGGCGAGAGCCACTCGGTGCGCGAGTTGTGCCAGGAGGCCTTCGGGCTGTGCGGGCTCGACTACCGGCGCCACGTCGAGATCGACCCGCGCTTCTACCGGCCCAGCGAGGTGGACGACCTGCACGGCGACTCCTCCAAGGCGCGAAAGGTCCTGGGGTGGGCCCCCCGCACCACCTTCAAGGAGCTGGTGCGCCTCATGGTGGAGTCGGACCTCGCGCTCGCCGAGCGCGAGGCCCGCCTGGGGGCGGCGCCGCGGCTCGACTGAGGGACGGCTCGTCGATTCAGGTCCGTGGCCCCTGGCGCGCCTGCCAGTCGGCGATGGCCTGGCGGATGCGCGGCACCGCCTCACGAGCGGCGGCGATGCCAGCCTCCATGCAGCGCTTCTTCTGGGTGAAGTCGAGCATGGCCACGTCGCCCACCTTGGGCCGGACGAGCACGTCCGCGTCCTTCCGGGAGTGCTCCACGTTCAGCGCGAACATGATGTTGGCGGCCTGGAGCATCACGTCGACCAGGTTGGTGATCCGGGTATTGCCCAGGTTCTCGCTGATGTCCACGGCCACCACCACGTGGGCCCCCTTCTGCCGGGCCACCGAGATGGGCACGTTGTCCACCACCCCGCCATCCACCAGGAGCTTCCCCATGTGCGTCACCGGCTGGAAAACGCCGGGGATGGCGCTCGAGGCCCGCACCGCCTTCGCCACCGGGCCCCGGTCCAGCACCACCTTCTCGCCCCAGTTCAGGTCGGCGGCCACGGCCGCGAACGGGAGCTTGAGCTCCTCGATGTTCTGCGACTTGACCCGGCTCTTGACGAAGGCCTCGAGCTTCTCTCCCTTGGCCAGGCCCATCCCCAGCATCGCCGTGAGCAGGCCGTAGTCGAGGAGGTCGTCCTTCTCCAGCTGGAAGGCGGTCCACTCCAGCTCGAAGCTGTTCTGGTCGCCGGCCCAGATGGCGCCGATGAGGCTGCCCACGCTGGTGCCCACCACCAGGTCCACCGGGATCTTCTCCTGCTCCAGCACCCGGATGACCCCCACGTGGGCGAAGCCGCGGGCGGCCCCGCCGCCCAGCACCAGCGCCACCTTGGGGCGCGGCGGCTCCGGTGGCGAGCCCGCCGGTCCCGCAGGGGCCACCGGCGCCGCAGCGCAGGCGAGGAGGAGGACCGAGAGCGCTGCCGACGTCGCTGATCGGCGAACGCCCTCACCCCCCGTCGTGACCGATACACCCGAGTGCCCTCTCCCCGAGGGAGAGGGCGACCGGCGCAGGCAGCCCGGGCCACCTCCCCCTCCCGCCCCACCGATCGAGGGCGGGGCGGGCACGTCGGGGGCGTGGCTCTTCACGGACGTCATGGGTCGTCCTCCGCCCTGGTAGCATACCTCTCGCCCCGGGCAGAAAAGGCCAAAAAATTGACGGGTTGGGCCCGATATCGCATCGTCGGCGGACAATGCCCGTCATCGACTCCATGGAGCTCGCCCAGGTCCTCGCCGAGGCCGAGGACATCGCGCGCAACGTGAATCAGCGCCTCACCAGCGCCCATCAGCTCCTGGCCTTCTTCACGGTCCCGAACCGCGCCGAGATCCTCCTCAAGGAGCGCGGCGTCGACGAGGACCGCATCCTGCTCGCCATGACGGGCGCCCCCGAGGAGCCGGAGGGAGTGGAGCGAGACCTCCGCGATCGGGCCCGGGACGTGGCCGAGGGGTTGGGCTCCGAGGAAGCCGACTGCCTGCACCTGCTCATCGCCATGAGCCGGGTGCGCAGCGCCTCGGCTCACCGGCTGCTCCAGGCGTGTGGCGTTCCCATCGCCACGCTGCGCAACGTGGCGCTCTCCTACTTCACGGCCGGGATGCCACGGCGACTGCAGCGGGTGCAGCCGGTGAAGGCCGGCGCCGCCGCCGCGCCCGCGGCGCAGCGCGCCGCTGCGGCGGCGCGCGACCTGCCGGACGTCGACCGCGCCCTCGACCTCGGCGACGACTTCGAGGACGAGGAGGGCGAGGTCCCGGTGGGCCCGCGGCAGCAGTCCTCTCCCCCCGAGATCGGCCAACCCCTCTCTTCCTCCGGGATGTCCCAGCCCCCTCCCTCCGGGAGAGGGCACTCGGTTTCCTCGACCTCCACGAGGGGTGAGGGCGGTCGCCCATCGGCGAGGTCGCCCTTCGCCCTCGACCCCGACGCCTTCCCCTGGCTGGCCCAGCTCGGGCGCAACCTCACCGAGCTGGCCGCCGCCGGCAAGCTCGACCCGCTGGTGGGGCGCGAGCGCGAGGTGGAGGAGACGCTGGACGTCCTGGGCAAGCGGCGGGGCAACAACCCGCTCCTGGTGGGCGAGCCGGGGGTCGGCAAGACCGCCATCGTGGAAGGGGTGGCCCAGCGCCTCCTGGCCCAGCGCGGCGCCGACCGCGTGCTGGTGGAGCTGGACATGGCCGGCGTCCTGGCCGGGACCCAGCTGCGCGGCTCCTTCTCCGAGAAGATGAACGGCATCAAGGACGAGGTGCGCCGCGCCGCCGGGCGGGTGGTGGTCTTCATCGACGAGATCCACACCATCGTGGGCGCGGGCTCGACCGGCGAGGGACCGCAGGACGCCTCCAACGAGCTCAAGGCCGCCCTGGGGCGCGGCGAGTTCCCCTGCATCGGCGCCACCACCCACGACGAGTTCCGCAAGCACATCGAGAAGGACGCGGCGCTGGAGCGGCGCTTCACCCCGGTGCTGGTGCGCGAGCCGTCCGTGACCGACACCCTCCGCGTTCTGCAGGGGCTCCTGCCCCGCTACGAGCAGCACCACGCGGTGCGCTATGCGCCGGCGGCGCTGGAGGCGGCCGCCTCGCTCTCGGCCCGCTACATCCGCGACCGCTTCCTGCCCGACAAGGCGGTGGCGGTGGTGGACCTGGCCGGGTCGCGGGCCCGGCGCGAGGGCGTGCGCGAGGTGGGGGAGCGGGAGGTGGCGCGGGTGGTGGCGCAAATGGCGGGCATCCCCGAGTCGCGCCTCACCGCCACCGATCGCGAGCGCCTGCTCTCCCTGGAGCAGCGCCTCGCCGAGCGCGTGGTCGGCCACGAGGAGGCCATCCGCCGGGTCTCCGCCGTGCTGCGGCGGAACTACGCCGGCTTCGGCTCGCGCCGGCCCATGGGGAACTTCCTCTTCCTCGGCCCCACCGGCGTCGGCAAGACCGAGCTGGCCCGCGCCCTGGCCGAGGGCCTCTTCGGCAGCCGCGACGCCCTGGTGCGCCTCGACATGAGCGAGTGCTCGGAGCCGACCGGGGTGGCGCGACTGGTGGGCGCCGCCCCCGGGTACGTCGGCTACGGCGAGGGGGCGCAGCTCGCCGATGCGGTGCGCCGCCGCCCCGCCAGCGTGGTGGTGCTCGACGAGATCGACAAGGCCCATCGCGACGTGCAGATGCTCCTCCTCCAGGTCCTGGAGGAGGGGCGCCTCACCGACGGCCGCGGCCGGCAGGTGGACTTCTCCGGCGCGGTGGTGGTGCTCACTTCCAACCTGGGTGGGGGCGAGGCGACCCGCGCCGCCTCCGGCGTCATGGGGTTCGGGGCCGCCTCGGGCGCCCCGGCGCCGCAGGACCGGGTGCTCTCCGCCGCCCGGGCGGCGCTGCCGCCGGAGCTGTGGAACCGCCTCGACGAGCGCATCGCCTTCGCGCCGCTGGGCCAGGGCGAGGTGGCGAAGGTGGCGGCGCTCCTGCTCGCCGAGTCCTCGGCGCGGCTCGAGGCCGAGCGCAAGATCCGGTTCCGCGCCGGGGAGGATGTGGTCGCCTTCCTGCTCGACCGCGGCGGCTGGGAACCCTCGCTGGGAGCTCGCCCCATGCGCGGGGCGGTGCAGCGCCTGGTGGAGGGACCGCTGGCCGAGCGGATCCTGGCCGGCGAGTTCGGCCCCGGGGACGAGGTGGTGGTGGCCGCCCGGGGCGAGTCGCTCCGGTTCGCCAGGGCTTGAACTCCCCATTCGGGACCGTCGCAAATCGCCAAGGCCCGACCTCCTTAGCGTGCGGGCAAGGACGCCGGGTGGCGTGGCCCGCTGGAGGTCGTCATGAGAATCGGTTACGCGCTGCTGCTCGTGGTCTTCTCCTTCGGCGCCGGCGCCGCCACGGTGCGGGTGCTCCACTACGATGCGCCGGGGCACGGTGCGAGCGCGCCCGCGACGCCGCCAGCGGACTCGGCGCCCGCAGCCACCGGAGGGGAGCGCGATTCCGGGGCCGACCTGGAGGGCCAGATGATGCGGGACCCGAACTCGGGGACCTACGTGGGCGGTTGAGGTCGGTACAGCCCCCGCTCGCGGATGTAGTCCAGGACCTGGCGAGGCACCAGCGCCGAGACGTCCTCCCCCCGCCCGAGCTTCTCTCGCACCTCGGTGGAGGAGATGGGCGGAAGCGCCGGCGCCCCGCCGCCCTCGGGGTGGCCGGCACGCCCCACCACGATGAGGCGCGCCAGCTCCCGGACCCGGTCGAAGCGGTACCACTTGTCGGCCTCGGCCAGGATGTCGGCCCCCACCACCAGGGCGAAGCGGAAGGTGGGGTGCTTGGTCGTCAGGTATTCCAGCGTCCGGACGGTCTTCCCCACCAACGGGTCGCCCTCGAGGTCCGCCTCGGCGGTGCAGACGTGCACGCCGCGGAGGGCCGCCGCCGCCAGCGTGCACATCCGCACCCGATCCTCGAAGGGGGCGAGCTGCTTTCCGAAGGGGTGGCGGTAGGAGGGGAGGAGCCAGACCTCGGAGACCCCCTGGGTGGCGAGCGTCCACCAGGCGGCCATGAGGTGGGCCACGTGCGGCGGGTTGAAGGAGCCCCCCAGCAGGGCGACCTCCTTGCCGGCCCGCGCCGCCGCGGCTCCATCCCGGCGCCGAGGCATCACTTCACCGACATCTTGGAGCGCGCCCCCACCTCGAGCTTCTCCCGGCGCAGCTCGTCGCCCGACGGCGAGTACACCACCAGCTCGAGGGCCTCCGGCCCGACCTCCAGGAGCGCGTAGGAGGGCGGCCGCCCGTCGGGATCCAGCGCTCGCAGGTGCCCCGGGGTGACGAAGACGCGGGGACCGATGGCCACCATGGCGGCCCGCCCGGAGTTGCCGTGGAACAGCACCGAGGCGTTGGCGATGTCGTCGCGGCTGAGCTCGGACTTGTCGTGGACCAGGCAGCAGATGAGGCCGGTCACCATCTCGAACACCTTCCGGGGGGCGCGGTCCTGCTGGTACTCGGGGCAGGCGCGGCTCGCCACCCGCACGATGCGGCGCTCGAGCCGGCCGGCCTCGTCGGCGCCCCGGCCGCTCACCTCCTGGTCGAGCACCCCCTCCACCGCGCGGAGGAAGCTCTCGTCGCCGTCGAGTGGCGCCGAGCCGTCTCGGACCCCGGCCCGCTTGCGCGCCAGGGCCGCCTCCACGTCGGCGTAGCGGCCGCCCAGGAAGAAGATCCGCTCGGCCCCGGCTTTCACGAGCCGCTCGAAGGCCGCGGCGAGCGCGTCGACGTTCCCGAAGGAGTCGCTGGCGAGCCCGATCTTCACGTGCCTCAAACCTTACCTCACGCCGGATAGCGGAGATAGCTCCTGCGCCTGCGGGCGAAGGCCTGCTCCTCGGGGACCCAGGCGCGCCACAGCTCGGCGGGCGTCGCCCCCGCCTCCAGGGCGCGGCGCTCGCGGTCCGAGCCGCACAGGAGGTCGAAGGCGGGGACGGCCTGCACGAACTCGTACGGCTCCGAGCGCCAGGCGAAGCGGGCCGGGGCCTGGGCCCGGGCCAGGGCCAGGCAGGCGAGCCCGGTGCGAACCGGACGGAAGCGCCGCGGATCGTGGACGAACAGCTCGGCCCCGTGGCAGCGCGTCCCGGCGTGCTTGTCGAAGGCCGGCGCGAAGCTGGCCGGCCGGAAGCGCACCCCCGGCAGGCGCTCCGCCTCCAACCGACGCACCAGCGCCTCGGGGTCGAGCCAGGGGGCGCCGAAGAGGTGGAAGGGCCGGGTGGTGCCTCGCCCCTCCGAGAGGTTCGTGCCCTCGAGCAGGCACATCCCCGGATAGACCAGGGCGGTCTCCGGGGTCGGCATGTTGGGGGACGGAATGACCCAGGGGAGCCCGGTTCCGGCGAAGCCCATCCCGCGCCGCCAGCCGCGGCACGGCACCACCTCCAGCTCCAGATCCAGCTCGCGCTCGGCCCGGAAGAGCAGCGCCAGCTCACCCACTGTCATGCCGTGGCGGACCGGGAGGTCGTGGAGCCCGCAGAAGCTCTCGAAGCCGGGGCGCAGCCGCGGCCCCTCCAGGAGCAGGCCGCCCAGGGGATTGGGGCGATCGAGCACCACGAACCTGAGCCCGGCCCGGGCCGCCGCCTCCATGCACAGGAGCATGGTGGCCTGGTAGGTGTAGAAGCGCGTCCCCACGTCCTGCACGTCGAAGGCCAGGGCGTCGAGCCCGTCGAGCTGGGCCTCGGTGGGCCGGAGCGACTCGGCCGTCTTCCCGTAGAGCGAGTGGACGGGGAGCCCGGTGCGGCGGTCGCGCCCGTCGGGGACGGCCGCCATGTACGGCGCGTCCCCGCGCACGCCGTGCTCGGGTCCGAAGAGCCGCGTCAGGCGCACCCCGGGCGCGGCGCGGAGCAGGTCCGCAGCGTGGCGCAGGCGCCGGTCCACCGCGGTGGGGTTGCACACCAGGCCCACCCGCAGGCCCCGGAGCGGCGCGAAGCGCCTTCCGGCCAGCACCTCCAGCCCGGGCCGCACCCCTGCGGCGGCGCGGCCGGCGGTGGAGCGCGAACGCGCGGCGGATCGCTCGGCCCTGGGAGTGGCTTTCATGTCGAGGAGGCTCCGGTCGGCGCGGCCCGCATTCTACGGCGAGTCGCCGAGGTCCCGCAGGCAATCGCGCGCGATGTCGGGCCGCCCGGCGCCGAGCTGGAGCGGGGCCCCTTTCCCGCGCCCGGGCTCCCGGCCGGGGTCCGATCGTGGCATCCTGCGCCGCGTGTCCGGCGCCGACCAGGCGGGGAGGAAGCCCCTCACCGGCCCGAGGCTGCTCGGCCTGGCCGTCCAGGCGGCGGGGCTGCACCTCCTGCTGGACGGCCTCTCCTGGCTCGTGCCGTTCGCCGCGCCGCCGCACCTGCTCCTGCGCTACGCCCCGGATTTCGTGCGCGACATGGTGGGGCCGCTCGGGGTGGGCATCGCCGCGTCGATCATCTGGGGGATCATCGCGGTCATCGCCCTCGTGGCGATCGAGCCCCCCGCCCGCCGGGTGCGCGTCCTCGCGCCCCTGCTGTGGGGCTTCTGGCTCCTCTCCGAGGGGCTCATGGCCTGGGTGTGGCTCGATGCGCCGATTGGCCCCGTGCTGGGCGGCCTCGCGGCCGGCCTCCCCCGGTCAGCGCTCGTCGCCTGGGCGCTGGCGCGCCTCGAGCGGCGGTGAGCGTCGCAAAGCGTCCCTGGGGGGACGACCCCTGAGGATTGGCCGCAACCTGGGCTCCGTTCTCCGGATGAAGCTCAGCCACAAGTTCCCCAGGAAGGACCTGGCCGCGGTTCTGCACGAGGCCATCCGCTGCGGGATCGAGAAGCACGGCAAGCGCCAGGGGGCCGTGAAGCCGGCCCGGAAGGCGAAGGCCACCTCCCCCAAGGACCCCGCCTTCGTCTCTGCAGAGCTGCGCCGCCAGGTTTGGGAGCGGGACCAGGGCCGCTGTGCCTGGGTGGGGCCCGACGGGAAGCGCTGCAACAGCCGCTGGCAAGTCGAGGTCGATCACATCGACGCCGCGGCGCGCGGAGGGAAGGCGACGCTCGACCGGCTTCGTCTGCTCTGCGCCGCCCACAACCTTCTGTACGCCGAGGAAACCTACGGGCGGGAGCACATGCGGAAATACCGGAAGGGTAGGTTTACTGATCTTGGAGGTGGTGGCGGCGCGGTCCCGATGGCCTGGGAGGCGATGGCCGCGGGGTGAGAGCGAGCACGCTCCGCCCGCGCGGAACCGACCCGACTGGCCTGCTTCGCCGCCGTCTCCTTCGTTGCCCAGGCCCGTTGCCGCGAGCAGCGCCGCGGCTCCTGGGCTGCCACTGAGCGGTGCAGGTACCTGTGCCGCGGATGATTCGACGCCCCGAAGTATTAGAGTGAGCACCGGGACCTTCATCAATGACCGGTGAGAGCCCGATGCCCGCCGAAGACTCCGGCGACGAGCGATCCCTCCGGGAGCTCGGATGGCCCCAGGTGGTCGAGGCCCTGGCCGGGCGCTGCCGCCTGCCGGCCGGACGGCGGCGCGCCCGATCGATGGCGTTCCTCGAGGCGGCCGAGGCGGTGCGCGAAGCCCTGGCCCGGGTGGCCGAGGCGCGGGCGCTGGCCGAGCAGCGGGTGTCCTTGCCCCTCGGCGGGATCGGCGAGGTGGAGCCGCACCTGGAGCGGGCGGCCAAGGGGGGGGCCCTGGAGCCGCTGGCCCTGCGCGAGTGCGCCGCCCTCTCCCGGGCCGCGGCCCGGACGCGCGCGGCGCTCTCGAGCCGGCCCGAGGCGCCGCGCCTCGGGGCCCTGGCCGCGGGCCTCTCGGACGACGAGGGTCTGGCCGGCCGCATCGAGGAGGCGGTGGACCCCTCGGGCGCGGTCGCCGACCTGGGCAGCCCGGCCCTCCTGGGCTTGCGGGAGCGGGTGCGCGGCCTGCACCGGGCCCTGAAGTCGCAGGTGGAGGCGTTCCTCGGCGACGAGGGGCTTTGCCGGCACCTGCGCGACCGCTACTACACCATCCGCGACGAGCGCTACGTCCTGCCGGTGCTGGCGAGCGACCGGGCCAAGGTCCCCGGGATCGTGCACGGCGCGTCGCAATCCGGCCAGACGCTGTTCGTCGAGCCCGAGGCCATGGTGGAGCTCGGCAACGAGCTGTCGATCGCCGCGGCCATGGCCGCCGAGGAGGAGGAGCGGATCCTGCGCGAGCTCTCCTCGGCGGTGGGCGCCCGGGCCGAGGCGCTGCGGCGCGACCTCGAGGGGCTCTCCGCCCTCGACCTCCTCGAGGCCCAGGCCCGGCTCGCCTCCGAGCTCGACGCCAACGCGCCCGAGGTGTGCGCCCCATCCGACGGCTTCGCCCTGCGCGACCTGCGACATCCGCTCCTGGTGCTGCAGGGCAAGAAGGTGGTGGCGAGCGACGTGGTGCTCGAGCCGCCGCGCCGGGCGCTGGTGGTGTCCGGCCCCAACGGCGGCGGCAAGACGGTGGCGGTGACGGCGGTGGGGCTGTGCGCCGTCATGCTCCGCGCCGGGTTGCCGGTGCCCGCGGCCCGCGGATCGCGGCTCCCCTGCTACGTCCGGGTGCGCGCCGCCGTGGACGAGCGCGGCGACCTCGAGCGTGACCTCTCCACCTTCACGGCGCACCTGGCCGCGGTCCGGGAGATGGCCGGGTCGGCCGGCCCGGGCTCGCTGGTGCTGGTGGACGAGATCGCCGCCGACACCGATCCGCGCGAGGGCGCGGCGCTGGCGGCCGCCATCCTGGAGGAGCTCCTCGAGCGCGGGGCCCAGGTGCTGGTGACCACCCACCTCGACGAGCTCAAGGCGCTGGCGCTCACCGACGGCCGCTTCGCCAACGCCCGGGTGGGGTTCGACCCGGAACGCCTCGTTCCCACCTACCAGCTGCACCTGGGGGCCCCGGGGGCGTCCTCGGCCCTGGAGGTGGCGCGCCGGGTGGGGCTGCCGGAGCGGGTGGTAGAACGCGCCCGAGCCCACCTCGGCGGGCGGGGCGGGGCGCTGGGGGCGGCCCTCCGGGCACTGGAGGAGGAGCGGGCGCGGCTGGCCGCCGAGCGCGTGGGGCTCTCCAGGGAGCGCGAGCGGGCCCGCGCCGCCGAGGCCGAGGCGCGCTCGGCCGGACAGGCAGCGCGCCGGGCCGAGAAGGAGGCGGCGTCGCGGGTGGCCGCCTCTCTGGCCGAGGAGGTCGAGGCAGCCCGGGGCGAGGTGGCGCGGCTGCTCGCCGAGCTGCAGGCGAGGCCCACCGTGCGCCGGGCCACCGAGGCGGCAGGGCGGCTCGAGACCTGGGCGGCCACCGTCTCCCAGGCCGGGCGAGTGGCTGAGGCCCAAGCCGAGGCCGGGGATGAAGCACTCCCGGAAGGGACCGTGGAGGCGGGAACGCGGGTTCGCATCGCCTCGCTCGGTCAGGAGGGCGAGGTGGTGGAGGTCTCCGTGGGCGAGGCCCTGGTGCGGGTGGGAGCGCTCAAGGTCCGGCGGCCCCTCTCCGACCTCGTGGCCCTGGCCGGGAAGGCCAGGCCCGGGCCAGGGATGGCTCGCAGCCGCGCGGAGAAGCTGGCGGCGGCGGCCGAGGCGCGCGCCCAGCCGCTCCGGGCCGAGGCGCGGCGCCTCGACGTGCGCGGCATGCGGGTGGAGGACCTGCTGCGCGAGGTGGACCGCTTCCTCGACGCCCTCTACGCCGAGGACGCAGTCGAGTGCACGATGCTCCACGGGCACGGGACCGGGGCGTTGAAGCAGGCGCTGCGCGACCACCTGGCCTCTTCGCCCTACGTGGCGTCCTTCCGTCCGGGCGAGGACCACGAAGGGGGGGACGCCGTGACGGTAGTAGCGCTGAGGCGTTGACTTTCCGCGTCCTTCGCGCGCAGGACCCTTGCCGCGGTGCGTCGAGAGCTGGCTGCCGGGGACACGTACCACCTAAACCTTGTCGCTCCGATGTGGTACAGAATCGCCATCTGGTGGCCAGAGGGGCGGTCGTTCCATGGCAACGAACGGGTCCATCTCGATGACCGACTGCGGCGCCGACGGCGCCTACGCGTCCATTTTGCCGGAGGGAAGTCCAGAGGACCCGTTCGGGTCACGCAGTCGTCACCGGCCGGGCGCTCCCCCGCCACCCCCGACCGGTATCCACGCGCCGGCCCCGCTTGCCGGGCCGGCTCACGCCGCGAAGCACCTCAACCGACAAGGAGAACGCATGAGACGCCGTCCCATGAAGTTCCTGGCCGTGGCAGTCGCTCTCACAGCCCTTCCCTTCCTCGCGCTGGCCCAGGCGCCAGCCGAGGCGCCGAAGCCCCCGCTCTACAGCTTCTACGGCACGTTCGACGCCAACATCCACTACAGCACCGCCGACGGCGCCACCAACCCGGCCCAGGACGTGAAGGGCCGCACCGCCGTCTCCATCGACTCCTCCAACGTCGGCATCCGCGGCACCCTGAAGGTGGACGACACAATCGGCGCCACCTACCAGTGCGAAATCTCCGCCGCCTTCGACGGCATCAACCCCGCCGGCATCTGCAACCG
>DASTPH010000016.1:0-31546 GCA_035762305.1 Anaeromyxobacteraceae bacterium | reverse complement strand
CTGGCTCCGCTCGGCCAGGGCGTTGAGGAGTAGCGCCAGCGCCCCGGTCGCCACCGCGATCGACAGGGCCGCCACCGCAGCGGTGCGCCAGGCCAGCGCCGCCAGCTGCGGCTCGAGCCAGGTCACGTCGCGCAGGAAGAGGAGGGCGGTGACGACGGCGGTGAGGCCGGCCACGCCCGCCAGGGCCAGCGCCTTCAGGCCCCCCGGGCCGAGGGTGCGGAGCATGTCGCCGGCACTGTACCGCGATGGCCGCCCCGGCTAGAACCACCAGCCCACGGGATCGGGGTATGGCTCGCGGCGGCCGACGTACTTGAGCCCCTTGACGGAGCGGACCACCAGCCACACCAGGAGGAAGAGGAACACCAGGTAGCCGACGAGGATCAGGGAGAGCAATAGCCCCGCGAACCCGAAGAGCAGCCCCAGCCAGAAGGTCCGGATCTGGAAGCGGAAGTGGGTCTTGAGCCAGTCGGGGGCATCGCCCTGGTACACGTAGGCCATCACCACCCCCACCAGCGCGGTCACGCCGGTGAGCAGCGAGGCGAGGTAGAGCACGTAGACGATCTTGGCCACGTTCTCGCCGGGGGCCGCGGCCGCCGGCGGGGCGGCTGCCGCCGGGGGCGGCGCTGGAGGCGGCTGGGTGGGCTCGGCCATGTCGACCCTCCGTGAGGTTGGCCCGCGGGCCAGGCGGTGCCCATCCTACCTCCGGGCGCGGAGAATGGCCCAGGGAGTTGGCGGTCCGCGCCGCGACCTGTTAGATCCGGCGCGGCGTGAGCACCCCCGTCTACCTGCACACCCTGGGCTGCCCGAAGAACCGGGTGGACAGCGAGGTCATGCTCGGGACCCTGGTCCAGGCCGGCTACCGCCTGGTCCAGGATCCGGCCCGGGCCGACGTCATCGTGGTGAACACCTGCGGCTTCATCGAGAGCGCCAAGCAGGAGTCCGTCGAGGCCATCCTGGAGCTGGCCGCCCTGAAGGCCGCGGGGCGCTGCCGGAAGCTGGTGGTGGCCGGCTGCCTCACCCAGCGCTACCACGCCGAGCTCTCGCGCCAGATCCCCGAGGTCGACCACTTCGTCGGCACCGGCGCCTACCAGGACATCGCCCGCATCGTGGCCGACGCCCAGGCGGAGCGGATCATCGTCCCCGACCCGGACTTCGTCCACTCCGCCTCGACGCCGAGGGTGAGCTCGCTGCCCTCCCACGCCGCCTACCTCAAGATCGCCGAGGGCTGCGACAACGACTGCGCCTTCTGCATCATCCCGGCGCTGCGCGGCCCGCAGCGCTCGCGCCCCATCGACGACCTGGTGGCCGAGGCCGGGCAGCTGGCGGCCCGGGGGGTGGTGGAGCTGTCCCTGGTGGCCCAGGACCTCACCGCCTGGGGGCACGACCTTCCGGGCCGGCCCCGCCTGCACCAGCTCCTCCCCGAGCTGGCCCAAGTGGACGGGCTGCGCTGGCTGAGGCTCCACTACGCCTACCCGCGTGACTTCCCGGAGGCGCTGGTGGGGGTCATGGCCCGCGAGCCGCGCATCGCCAAGTACCTGGACATGCCGTTGCAGCACTCCTCCGACCGGCTGCTGCGCTCGATGCGGCGCGGTCGGGACTCGCGCTTCCTCAGGCAGCTCCTGGCCCGGATCCGGGCCGGCGTCCCCGGCATCGCCATCCGAACCACCCTCATCGTGGGGCTGCCGGGCGAGACCGAGGCGGACTTCCAGGACCTCCTGCGCTTCGTGGAGGAGCAGCGGTTCGAGCGCCTCGGGGTCTTCACCTACTCGCGCGAGGAGGGGACTGCGGCGGCGCGCATGCCGGGCCAGGTCCCGGAGAAGGTGAAGCGCGCCCGATTCGAGCGCGTCATGGCCTTGCAGCAGGGCATCGCCCGGGCGCATCAGCGGGCCATGGTGGGGCGCCGCCTGGAGGTGCTGGTGGAGGGGCGCGCCGAGGAGACCGAGCATCTCCTCGCCGGGCGGCACGCCCAGCAGGCCCCGGAGATCGACGGGCTCACCTACCTGAACGAGTTCGCGGTGCCGGGCGAGAAGGACGGCGGGACCGCCTATCCGGGCGAGCTGGTCACGGCGGAGGTGACCGAGGCCGGCGACTACGACCTGGTGGCCCGGGTGGTGGGCCGCGACGCCACCCGCGCCGCGCGCCGGCTCCCGCGGGCCCCGGAACGGCGAGGCCGCGGCCGCCCGGCCCTGCCAGTGATCCCGTGATCCTCGACCACCTGGTGCGCCGCCCGCCGGCGCCGGGCGGGCCGCCGCCGCTCCTGGTGCTGCTCCACGGCATCGGCGCCGACGAGGAGGACCTCTTCGGCCTGGCCGGCCACCTCGACCCACGCTTCCTGGTGGTCTCGGCGCGCGCGCCCTTCGAGGCCGAGCCCATGGGATACGCCTGGTACGCCATCGACTGGTCCGCCTTCCCGCCCCGGGGCGACGCGGCCCAGGCGCGCCAGAGCCTAGATCTACTGAAGCGCTTCGTCGGCGAGGCCGTCGCCGCCTACGGCGCCGACCCAGGCGCCGTCCACCTGCTGGGGTTCAGCCAGGGAGCCTCCATGGCGCTCGGCCTGGCGCTGTCGCGCCCCGACCTGGTGCGATCGGTGGTCGCCCACTCGGGGCGGCTGCTGCGCTGGCTCCTCCCGGCGGAGCCGCCCCCAGGCCTCGCCGGCCTGCCGGTGCTCCTGCAGCACGGGCGGCGCGATCCGCTGGTCCCCCTGGCCTTCGCCGACGAGGCCCAGGGGCTGCTCGAGCCGCTGGGCGTGGCCCTGACGCGGCGCGATTACGATCTCGCCCACGAGATCGGACCCGAGAGCCTGCGCGACCTCGCCGGTTGGCTCGCCCGCCGCCTCGATTCGCCACGCTAGTGCCGCGACCGGAGCATTCTGCTCCGGGCGGCACTAGCCTCATTTGGAAGGGGGCGTGCCGCCCCCCTCCGTCGGCGAAGCCGCCGGAGCCTCCCCCCTGCTACGGCCGGACTCCCGGCCGGGGCCGCTTCGCGGCCTGAAAGCCGATCGATACGCATGGGTCGCGGCACGAGGCGCCGAGGTCGACAGGCGGCTCGCCCTGTGCTCCACTCGTGAGCCGCTCGCAGAGCGACCTCGCCCCGGTCCGTGAACGCCCTCGCCGCCGCCCTCGCCCTGCTCGCCGCCGCCCAGGCCGCCGAGCGCGCGCCCGCAGGCGCCCAGCCCCGCGACTCGGCCGCGCCGCCCGCCGGCGACTCGCCCCACGGCTGGTCCGAGCGGCGCTCGACCGAAGCGGGCTTTGCGGCGCAGATGCCTTGCGAGCCCGGGCCCATGGGCGCTCCGGTCGACCTGCCTTCGGAGCGCGGCCCGCTGCGGATGGTGGTGTGGGGCTGCGAGGTGGCCCGCGGCGAGGGCTACGGGGTGGTGGTGATGGAGCTCCCGCCCGCCGCCGCCGCCGAGCTCGGGGCCGACGCGCTCGACCAGATGGCCGAGCAGATGGCCAAGCGCTCCGCCGCCCGCGGCGCCCACCTCGCCCGCTCGCTGCGGCGCACCATCGCCGGAGCCCCGGCCCGCGACCTGACCTTCGAGTCGGAGGGGAAGGCGCAGCGCGTCCTGGTGGTGCTGGACGGGCGACGGCTCCTGCAGGCGGTCGCCTCGCGCGGGAGCGGCGAGACCATCCCGGGCTCGGAGCCGTTCTACGACTCGTTTCGGCCGTTGCGGTAGCTCGTGGCTCGTCCGGCGGGGGACGAGCCCCCGCCCTACTGACCGGGGGGCGCGATGCGGTGAGCGTCCTTCGGCACCTTCACCTCGAAGTCCGAGTCCTTGAGGCCGACGTTGCGCCGGATTCCCTCCAGCGCCACCTGGTTCACGTTGCCCTGGCCGTCCTCCACCCGGGTGGCGGTGACCTGCCCCTCGGGACCGACGGTGAGGGTCACCGACTCGACCCGGGGATCGGGCTTCCGGGGCCGGAGCACGAGCTGGCGCGGCCCGTCCGAGGCGAGGTGGAACTCCGACTCCAGCTTGCCCTGGCCGAGGAGGAAGGTCACCGCCGCGCTCATGGCGGTGGCGTCGAACCGATCGTCCACGTAGACCTGGTTCGCCTCCGGCTCCCACTGCACCAGGCGCGAGCCGACCACCGCCACCGTCTTGGGCTCCGGCGACTGGTAGTCCCAGCGCATGCGCCCCGGCTTCTTCACCCGCAGCGTGCCGCGCGAGACCTGGCGCCTCCCGCCGGCGGCGTAGCTGTAGGTTTGGACGAAGGTGGCCTCCAGGTCCCGGGTGCGCTCGTAGAACGCCTGCACGGCCCGGGCGAGGTCGCGCGCCTCGGCGGGCTTCTCGCCGGGCGCGGCGGGCGGGACGGTCGGCTCGCCCGGAGCGACCTGCCACACCGCCAGAAGGACGGCCAGGATCCGCATGGATTCCGTTATAACCGACGCTCCACCCCGGGGAGCCATTCAAGGAGCCGCCATGCCGGCGATGGAGTTCTTCTACGACTTCGTGAGCCCCTACTCCTACCTGGCCTCGACGCGGGTGGAGCTTCTGGCCCGCCAGGCCGGCGGGGAGGTTCGCTTGCGCCCGTTCCTCCTGGGCGGGGTCCTGAAGGCCACCGGCAACCGGGCGCCGCTGGAGACGCCGGCCAAGCTCAAGCACATGTGGGTGGATCTGCAGCGCTGGGCGCGGCGGCTCTCGGTGCCCCTGGCCCTGCCGCCGACGTTCCCGGTGGCGTCGATCCTGTCCTTGCGGTCCGCGCTCGAGGCCGAGCGGCTGGGGAGGCTCGTCCCCTACACCCACGCCGTGTTCCGCGCCTACTGGGCCGAGGGGAAGGACATCGCCAACCCGGAGGTGCTGGCGGCGGTCGCCTCCTCGGCCGGGCTGGACGGCGCTGCGGTGGTGGCAGCGGCCCCGGGCTACAAGGAGGCGCTGATTCGGCAGACGCAGGAGGCGGTGGACCGCGGCGCCTACGGCGCGCCCACCTTCTTCGTCCCGGCGCCGGGCGGGGAGGAGATGTTCGTCGGCAACGACCGGCTCGACTTCGCCTGCGACGCGCTGGCCCAGGCGGCCCGGGGCGCTTGACGGGCGGCGGCGGCCCGGGCGATTCTCCGTCGCCCCATGCGCACCGCCCGCGCCGCCATCGCGATCGCCGCCCTGGCGTTCGCCCAGGGCTGCGGCACCTCCTGCGAGGACCTGGCCGACCGCATCTGTGGCTGCCTGTTCGAGGGACCGACCCGCGACGCCTGCACGCGGCAGGTGGAGGCGCAGCTCAAGCGCGACCCCAAGCCGGACGCCAGCGCCGAGGCCTACTGCGAGTCGAAGCTGGCCACCTGCCAGAGCGGCCAGGCCATGTGCGACGCGCTCACCACCTGCCAGGGCAAGGTGAACTGCGGGCTCGCCTACCCCGATCCGGCCGATCCCACCGGCGCCACCTGCCTCCCCGAGGCGTGCAGCCCCGGCGCGCCGGGCTGCCCCTGACGCGCCGCCGAGGACCCGGCCCATGCCTTCTGCGGCGCGGCGCTAGAGCCCGAGGAACGCCCGCATCCCGGCGGTGGGACGCGAGGGCCCCTCGCCGAAGCGCCCCGGGATGCGATGGCCGCAGGCCCGGCAGCGGTCGCCGTCCAGGCGGTAGGCGCGCACCGCGAACCAGTCCCGCTCGATCACCGCCTGGCCGCACCCGGGGCAGTAGGTGGCCTGGCCCTCCCGGTGGCGCACGTTGCCGGTGTAGACGTAGCGCAGCCCGGCTTCCCGGGCGATGGCCCGGGCCCGGGTGAGGGTGGCCGCCGGGGTCGGCGGGCGGTCGAGCATCTTGTAGTCGGGGTGGAAGGCGGTGAAATGCAGCGGCGTGTCGGCGCCCATGTGGTCCCGCATCCACTCGGCCAGGGCCTTGGTCTCGGCCGGATCGTCGTTCAGGCCGGGGATCATGAGGTTCGTCACCTCGACCCAGACCCGCGTCTCCCTCGCCAGCCACTCCAGCGTCTCCAGGACCGGGGCCAGGTGCGACAGCGTCGCCTTGGCGTAGAAGCCCTCGGTGAAGCCCTTCAGGTCCACGTTCGCCGCGTCCGCGTGCTCGAACACCTCGGCCCGCGCCTCGCGGGTGACGTAGCCGTTGGTGACGAAGACCGTCTTGAGCCCCCGGGCGCGCGCTGCCTTGGCCACGTCGATGGCCCACTCCGCGAAGATGATGGGATCGTTGTAGGTGAAGGCGATGGACGGGCAGCCCGACCGGACCGCCAGGTCCACCACGTCGCCGGGGGTGTGGTCGCCCATGGCGCGCTCGCCGGCGCGGGCCTTGGAGATGTCCCAGTTCTGGCAGAAGCGGCAACCGAGGTTGCAGCCCACGGTGCCGAAGGAGAGGACCTGGGTGCCGGGGAGGAAGTGGTTGAGGGGCTTCTTCTCGATGGGGTCGGAGGCGAAGCCGGTGGTGCGGCCGTAGCCCAGCGAGACCATCCGCCCGCCCACGTTCTGCCGGATGAAGCAGAAGCCGGCCTGGCCATCGCCGAGCAGGCAGTCGCGGGGGCAGAGCGTGCAACGAAGCCGCCCGTCCGCCTCCGTCCGGTAGAAGCGGGCCTGGTACATCCCACCGGATCCTAATCTCTCCGGCCCCGGCGGAACCAGCGCCGTCCCGCGAGGGGTGCCCGGCGGGCGGCGTCACCCCGCGGGGCCACGGAGCCGTTGACAGCGGGGCCGCCGGCTTGGCACAGGTCTCGCCCATGCCAGAGGCCCCCGAGGTCGAGACCGAGAAGCTGCACGAGGCCATCCGCGAGGAGCTGGAGAAGGAAGGCGGCGGGTTCCTGCGCCGGGTGGCGCTGAGCACGGCGGTGCTGGCGGCCCTGGCGGCGGTGGCGGCGCTGCGGGCGGGCGCCACCGCGAACGAAGCGCTGGTCATGAAGACCGAGGCCACCCGGCTCCAGGCCGAGGCCTCCGACCAGTGGGCCTACTACCAGGCCAAGGGGATGAAGGCCGCGGTGCAGGAGGCCACGCGCGCCTCCTGGCTCGCCGCCGGCAAGGAGCCGCCCGCCGATCTCGGCGAGCGCGTGGCCCGCTACGCCAAGGAGCAGGAGGCCATCGGGGCGGCCGCCCGGGAGAAGGAGACGGAGCGCGACGCGCGGTCCCGCGAGGCGGATCACCTCCTCCACCAGCATCACCGCTTCGCCAGCGCGGTGGCGTTCTTCCAGGTCGCCATCGCCCTGGGGGCGGTGGCGGCGCTGACGCGCAGCCGGCTGGTGTGGCTGGGCTCGCTGGGCGTGGGGCTCTGCGGGCTGGGCGTGGCCGCCTGGGCGCTCCTCGGATGATCGGGGCCTGTGGCGCGCCGGGCGGCGGGGCGCTTGCGGGGCGGGGCCGGAAGCCCTAGAAATCAGGGTTTCCCGGGCGAGCGGAGCCCCCCTGACCTTCCGAGAAGCCATCGAGCGCCGCGTCCTCGTCTTCGACGGGGCCATGGGCACGCAGATCCAGGCGCACGGCCTCAAGGCCGCCGAGTACGGCGGCCAGGAGGGCGCCAACGACCTGCTCACCCTGACCCGCCCCGACCTCATCGAGGCCATCCACGACCGCTACTTCGGGGTGGGCTGCGACGTGGTGGAGACCAACACCTTCGGCTCCTCGCGCCTCAAGCTCGACGAGTACGGCCTGGGGCACCGCACCTACGAGGTGAACTTCCGCGCCGCCATCAACGCGCGCCGGGCCGCCGACCGCCACGCCACCCCCGACCGCCCGCGCTTCGTGGCCGGCTCCATCGGTCCGACCGGCATGCTGCCGTCCTCCTCCGACCCGGCCCTCTCCAACATCACCACCGACGCCCTGGAGCGGATCTTCTTCGAGCAGGCCCGCGGCCTGGTCGACGGCGGGGTGGACGCCATCATCGTCGAGACCCAGCAGGACATGCTGGAGCTGCGCTCGGCGGTGCTGGCAGCGGACGCGGCACGGCGGGAGGCGGCCCGCGACGTCTTCGTCATCGCCCAGCCCACCCTCATCGACCAGAACGGCCGCATGCTGCTCGGCACCGACATCGGAAGCGCGCTGGCCACCCTGGAGCGGCTGCCGGTGGACTGCGTGGGTCTGAACTGCTCCACCGGCCCGGCCGAGATGCGCGAGAGCGTACGCCTCCTGGGCCAGAAGTGCAGCCACTACGTGTCGGTGATCCCCAACGCCGGCATGCCGGAGAACGTGGAGGGGCGCGCCGTCTACCGGCTCTCGCCCGCGGCGCTGGCCGAGGCCCTGGCCGGCTTCGTGCGGGACTTCGGAGTGGATGCCGTGGGCGGCTGCTGCGGGACCACCCCCGACCACCTGGCGGCGGTGGTGGAGCGGGTGCGGTCGCTCGACGGCAGGCGCCGGCGGCGCTCCCGTCCCGCCCCGGAGCTCTCCAGCGCCATGAAGGCGGTCCCGCTCGACCTCCAGCCCCGGCCGCTGGTGGTGGGCGAGCGGGTCAACGCCCAGGGCTCGAAGAAGGTGAAGGAGCTGCTCCTGGCCGACGACTACGCCGGGCTGCTCCACATCGCCCGCGGCCAGGTGGAGGGCGGGGCCCACGTCCTCGACGTGTGCACCGCCCTGAACGAGCGCGACGACGAGGCAGCCCAGATGCGGGCGCTGGTGCGGCTCCTGGCCCAGTCGGTGGACGCGCCGCTGATGATCGACTCCACCGAGCCGGACGTCATCGAGAGCGCCCTCAAGGTCTATCCCGGCCGCTGCATCGTCAACTCGGTCAATCTCGAGAAGGGCGGCGAGCGGGTGCGGCGGGTGCTGCCCCTGGCCCGGCGCTACGGCGCGGCGGTGGTCTGCATGACCATCGACGAGAAGGGCATGGCCCAGACCGCCGACCGCAAGGCCGAGATCGCCCGGCGCCTGGTGGGGGTGGCCCGGGAACACGGCCTCGAGCCCGAGTCGCTGGTCTTCGACGCCCTCACCTTCACGCTGGCGACCGGCTCGCAGGAGTACCGCCGCTCGGCGCTGGAGACGCTGGAGGGCATCCGCCGCATCAAGGCCGAGAACCCCGGCGTCTTCACGGTGCTCGGCGTCTCCAACGTGAGCTTCGGACTGAAGAGGCCCGCCCGCGAGGTGGTGAACTCGGTCTTCCTCTACCACGCGGTGCAAGCGGGGCTGGACCTCGCCATCGTGAACCCAAAGGACGTCCGCCCGTATCCGCTGATCCCGGAGGCGGAGCGGCGGCTCGCCGAGGACCTGGTCCTCGATCGCGCCGACGACGCGCTGGCGCGCCTGGTGGCGCATTTCGAGGGCGCCGCCGCCAGCGGGACGGCGCCCGAGGCCGACCTCTTCGCCGGCAAGGCCGCCGAGGAGCGGCTGCATCTCCAGATCCTGCACCGGCGCTCGGACGGGGTGGAGGCCCTCATCGACGAGGCCCTGACCCGCAAGACGCCGGTGGAGGTCTTGAACGGCGTCCTGCTCCCGGCCATGAAGGACGTGGGCGACCGCTTCGGCGCCGGCGAGCTCATCCTGCCCTTCGTGCTGCAGTCGGCCGAGGTGATGAAGCGGGCGGTGTCGCATTTGGAGAAGTTCCTGGAGCGCAAGGAAGGGGTCACCAAGGGGCAGGTGGTGCTGGCCACCGTCTACGGCGACGTCCACGACATCGGCAAGAACCTGGTCAAGACCATCCTCGGCAACAACGGGTTCACGATCCACGACCTCGGCAAGCAAGTGCCGGTGGCCACCGTCATCGAGAAGGCGGTGGAGGTGGGCGCCGACGCCATCGGGCTCTCGGCGCTCCTGGTCTCCACCTCGAAGCAGATGCCCTACTGCGTCGAGGAGCTCAACCGGCGCGGCCTCTCCTTCCCGGTGGTCATCGGGGGCGCCGCCATCAACCGGCGCTTCGGCTACCGCGCCCACTTCCTGCAGGACGGCTCGCCCTACCCGGGCGGCGTCTTCTACGCCAAGGACGCCTTCGAGGGGCTGGAGATCGTGGAGGCGCTCACCGACCCGGGCCGCCGCGACCCCTTCAAGGAGTCGGTGCTGCAGAAGGCCCTCGCGAACCGGAACGCGCCCGCGACCGAGGCCCCCGCACCCCGGCCGGGCCGGCGGTCCTCGGTGCGCCCGGCGGAGCGGGCGCCGGCGCCGCCCTTCTGGGGCCCGCGGGTGGTGCCCTCGGGGCAGATCGCCTTGCACGACCTCTGGCCGCTCCTCGACCTCACCGAGCTCTTCAAGCTGCAGTGGGGCGTGCGGCTCAAGGGGGAGGAGTACGAGCGGGCGGTGCGGGAGGAGTTCGGCCCGCGCCTCACCCAGCTCGAGGCCGAGGTCCAGGCCAAGGGGTGGCTCCTGCCGCGGGTGGTCTACGGCTACTTCCCCTGCCACGCCGAGGGCGACGACCTGGTGGTGCTGGATCCGATCCATCGCAAGCAGGAGCTGGCGCGCCTGCGCTTCCCGCGCCAGCCCGACGAGCGGTTCCTGTGCCTCGCCGACTACTTCCGGCCCGAGCCCGGCTCGGACGCGGTGGCCTTCCAGGTGGTGACGGTGGGGGATCAGGCCGGGAAGGCCGCCGAGGCCATGCAGGAGCGCGGCGAATACGCCCGGGCCCTCTACCTCCACGGCCTGGCGGTGGAAGCGGCCGAGGCGCTGGCCGAGTACTGGCACCGCCGGGTGCGGGCCGAGCTGTCGCTCCCGGAGGGCCAGGGCAAGCGCTACTCGCCAGGCTACCCCTCCTGGCCGGAGCTCGCCGACCAGCGCACGCTGTGGAAGCTGCTCGAGCCCGACCGCACCATCGGCGTCTCGCTCACCAGCGCCGACCAGATGGTGCCGGAGGCCTCCACCTCGGCGGTGGTGCTGCACCACCCCGAGGCGGCGTACTACACCGTTCGTGGAATGGCCGGATCGTAGGGTCCGGGCGGCCATGAGCCGGAGCTGGTGAGCACGGCGGCGCCGAGGCCGGGGGCCCTTCGCCCTCGCGCGCAGGACCCGAGCGTTCGTGGGGGCCGGTCCGGAGGACGTCAGCCGGTGCAAGGTCGAGGCCACGCCGAAGGCGTGGCCCCATTCCTTGCCCGGGGTCGCGCGGGCGGGTCGCGCCGATGAGCGGCACCGTGAAGTCGAGGGCCGAGCACGAGGGCGAGGGGCCCCCGGCCGTGGCCTCCGGTGCGGCGCCGCTACCTCGTCGCCGCGCGCAGGCTCACCGGGATGCGCAGCGACCCGAAGGCCGCCTGCCCGGAGAGGACCACTTCCGCCCGCCCGCTGCCGATGGCCTGCCCCGCCCCGAGGCCGGCGGCGAGGAGGTCCACCTTGAGCGGCAGGTCCATCACCGCGCTGCCGCCGGCCGGCACCGTCGCCAGCGCGGCGGCGCCGTTTCGCACCGCCGGCGAGCCGTTCAGGTCCAGGCGGTACTCGAGCCGCCCGCCGGCGATGGGAAAGGCGTTGCGGTTGCCTACCCTCACCTTGAGGTCCACCGACACACCGAAGAGCCCGGCGCTCAGCTTGACCGAGTCAACCGCGAAGGTGGGGAGCTTCGGCACCGGCACCTCGCCGGAGTGCGACCAGGGAACGTCCAGCCCGCCGACCGGGGTGTCGAAGCCGGCCGTCCCCGAGGTCAGGTAGGCCAGCCGGTCGCGGTGGGCCACGTGGTCGAGAAAGGCCGGGACGTCGCCGTAGCGGACCCGAACCGGGATCACCAGCGGTGCAGTGCCGCGGGCGGGGAGCTTGAGCCCGCCCTGGAGCGCGCCGGCGGCCACCTGCTGCCCCTCCACCTCGAGCCGGTAGGAGAGCCGCGCCACCGACACGCCGAAGCCGTTGGGGTTCTCCACGCGGTAGCGGGCCACCGCGGTGGCCCCCTCGAGGTCCACCGCCTCGAGGCCCAGCGACTCGAGCTCGAGGCGGGGCGGCTCGAGGGTACCGCCGATCACCTTCTCCATGCCGGCGCAGGAAGCGAGGGCCAGCGAGAGGAGGGCCAGCGCGATGGGGCGGGCGTGAGTCATCCCGACATCTCACCGCGGATCGGCGGCGGATTCCAGCTTTCGTCCGGATCGACCGGGAATTCGGGACCCTCCGGTTTTGAGGTGGACACGGGTGGCGCCGCCCGAGCACAATTCCGCCCTCGCATGCTCCGCCAGCCGCTCAGCCGACGCGACTTCGAGGCGCGGACCCGACGCATCATCGCCGGCGACGCCGCGCTCGCCGAGAGCGAGCTTCACGGCTGGGAGCTCGGCCGCGACTGGCTCGCCTGGCGGCTCACCCAGGGCGAGGTGGGCGCGGCGCGCCGGCGCTCGCCGCGCCTCAGGCTCTCGCTCCCCGGGCACATCGCCGGCACCGGCGGGGCCTTCACCGAGGACCTCGGCTTCCACGGTCTGTCCCTGCGCCCGCTCCGGCCGGTGCGGCTCGGGGAGGGGGACGAGGCCAGCGTGCGCATCTCGCTGGCGGGGCGCTCCCTGTACCTCCTCGGCAAGGTGGTGTGGCTGAGCGAGGGACGGGTCGGCGTGGCGCTCGGCTCGGCCCACCCGAGCGACGAGCGGGCGCTGCAGGCGGCGGTGTGCAGCGGTTTCCTGGATCGGTTCTCGGACGAGTCGCGCCCGTAGCGGTCTACGGCCGTCCACGGCCCGTCCACCTCTCCTCCACACGGCTTCCACCGGCACACCCCCCGCGTATTTTTGACTTGTCCACCGGTCATCAACGGTGATCCCGTCGGGGGCGCCTGCTACCATGCGCCTCCTCATGGCCGGCCCAGAGACGCGCACCGCGGTGGCCATGCCCGGGGCGCGCGATCTGCCGCACAACCTGGAGGCGGAGCAGGCGGTCTTGGGCGCGGTCCTCATCGAGGAGACCGCCTTCGATCAGGTGGCGGCGCTCCTCAGGCCGCAGGACTTCTACCTCTTGGCCCACCAGCACCTCTACTCGGCCTTCGAGGAGCTGGCCAAGGAGGCCAAGACCATCGACCCGGTGCTGGTGCAGCAACGGCTCGACGCCCGCGGGCTCCTCGGCGGGGCCGTGCCGCGCGACCTGCCCTTCGCGCTCGGGCGCGGCGTGGGGACCGCCGCCAACGTGGGCCACTACGCCGAGGTGGTCTCGGAGCTGTCGCAGCTGCGGCGCATGATGCTCACCGCCCAGGCGGTGGTGGAGCGCGGCTACGAGGCCGGGGCGCGGGTGCGCGACTTCCTGGAGGAGGCGCAGCAGGAGGTCTTCACCGCCGCCCAGGGCACCGGCGTCGAGTCGGTGAAGCCCTTGAAGGAAGCGCTGGGGCTGGCCATCGATCGCATCGAGGCCCTCCACAAGCGCCAGCTGGAGGGGCTTTCCCCCATCACCGGCGTGGCCACCGGCCTCCCCGACCTGGACCGCAAGACGCTGGGGCTGCAGCCGGGGACGCTGGTGGTGCTGGCGGCCCGGCCTTCCATCGGCAAGACGTCGCTGGCGCTCAACATCGCCGCCCACGCCGCCGTGAAGCAGGAGAAGAAGGTGGCCTTCTTCTCGCTGGAGATGCCCTCCGAGCAGCTGGCTCTGAGGATGCTGGCCGCCGAGGCCAAGCTGGACGGGGAGCGGCTGGCCGAGGGTCGCCTGGCCCGCAACGACTGGGAGAAGCTGGCCCTCCACGGCGACAAGCTGGTGCGGGCCCCGGTGTGGTTCGACGACGGCTTCGTGCTCTCGCCGGTGGAGCTCCGCTCCAAGTGCCGCAAGCTCAAGCGCGAGCAGGGCCTCGACCTGGTGGTGGTGGACTACCTGCAGCTCATGCACGCCCCCTCCGAGCGCTCGAGCCAGTCGCGCGAGCAGGAGATCGCCACCATCAGCCGGTCGCTCAAGGCGCTGGCCAAGGAGCTGTCGGTGCCGGTGCTGGCCCTCTCGCAGCTCAACCGCGCCGTGGAGAAGCGCAAGGGGGAGCGCCCCATGCTGGCCGACCTGCGCGAGTCGGGTGCCATCGAGCAGGACGCAGACCTGGTCATCTTCCTGCACCGGCCCGAGAGCGAGCGCGAGGACGGCTCCTCCAACTTCGAGGCCGAGGTGCAGGAGATCGAGCTCATCCTGGCCAAGCACCGCCAGGGCCCGACCGGGATCATGGGCCTGGTCTTCTTCAAGCGGCAGACGTTCTTCGCGGAGAGGAAGCGGGACGCGTGACGAACGGGCGAAGCCGGCCCGCGGCTCAAGGGTTCGGAGGCGCCCTCGGTCCTCTCGCCCGCGCCGCTCCGGGCCCTTCGACGCTTCGCGGGTGAGACGCGAGCCGGACCGTCCGCCCGCCGGGTCGGGGCGGCGAGAGGATGTGCCATACTTCGCCGGTGCCGCCGCTGATGAACCAGCTCGTGCGCTACCTGCCGGTGCTGCGCTTGCTGAACGAAGGCCCGGCTCCCATCCTGGAGGTCGGCTGCGGCGCCTTCGGCCTGGCCCACTGGTCCGCGCGCAGCTTCGTCGGCTGCGATCGGTCCTTCGCCGACTACGCCGACGCCAGGCCCGAGGTGGGTGGGCCGATGCGGCCGGTCCGCGCCGACGTGTGCCGGCTGCCGTTCCGCGACGAGGCCTTTGGGGCCGTGCTATGCATGGACACGCTGGAGCACCTTCCGCCGCTCCTCCGCGAAGACGCGATGCGCGAGCTCTGCCGCGTGGCGCGCACCCGCCTGATCCTGGCTTTCCCCTGGGGCGAGGGGATCTCGGTCTGGGACCGCCGCCTGGCGAACCGCCTGCGGCGCCGCGGGCGCACCGTTCCCGCCTGGCTGTCCGAGCACCTTGAGGTCGATCCCCCCGATCCGTCGAGGGTGGCGGAGGACCTCCGGCGCCTCGGCTTCGAGGTCTCGCGGCACGACGGCGCCGCCTGCGCGGCCCACTACTTCCTCATGCGCGCCGAGGGGAAGCGCCACCTGGGGCGCGCGCTGAACCAGGTCTCGGCCAGACTCTCCGACGCCCTCTCCGGTCGGGCCCGCAGTAGGATCGACGCGATCGTGGCCCGCGCGCTGATGGCCATCCACCCGGTCGCCTCTCGGGTCACCTCCTCGCGCCGGGCCTACCGGACCTACTTCATCGCGGAGCGGCAGGCGGCGCTGGGCCACCCCCGGGCCCAGGAGGATCGGCCGGGGCGGGCGGCCTCCCTATGACCGCGGCCGCGGAGCTTAGCGTCGTCGTCCCGACGTACAACCGCTGGGAAACCCTGGCCCGGTGCCTGCGAGCGCTTCAGGAGCAAGAAACGGGCGGCGCGCCGTTCGAGGTGGTGGTGGTGGACGACGGGTCGAGCGACCGCACCGCGGAGCTCCTGGCGGAGGCCTCGGCGCAGGAACCCGGCCGGCTGCGCTTCCTGCGGCAGGGCAACAGCGGCCCGGCGGTGGCTCGCAACGCCGGCATAGCCCTCGCCCGAGGTCCGGTCGTCCTCATGCTCGACGACGACGTGCTGGCGCGGCCCGGGCTGCTGCGGGAGCACCTCCACTGGCATCGCCGCCATCCCGATCCGCGGATGGCCCTTCTCGGGCACGTCGCCTGGTCCGACGAGGTCGAGGTCTCCCCGTTCATGCGCTTCATCGACTCGAACGGCATGCAGTTCGGCTACGACCAGATCCGGGACGGCGAGCGCGTCGACTTCCGGTACACCTACGCCTGCAACCTTTCCCTGAAGCGCGAGATGCTGCTACGCCACCCCTTCGATACCCGCTTCCCCATTGCCGCGTTCGAGGACATCGAGCTGGGCTACCGGCTGGAACGCGAGGGGCTGGAGATCCATTACAACCAGCGCGCCGCCGCAGCGCACTACCGCACGGTGACCTTCGAGCAGTTTCTCCGTCGCATGCGACGAGCGGGAGCGTCGCTCCGGCTTCTCCACGAGATCCACCCCGAGCTTCGCGAGCTCCTTCCCCCGCCCCGGCGACTTCGTCTGCGGCGCCTGGGAGAGTTCGTCGGCGCCCGCCTGGCGCAGCTGCTCGGCCTCCGCTCGGCCGAGGCGGCGGCGCCAGCGCATTGGCGCGTCGCCATCCTCGACGAGATGGGCCGCGGCTACCGCGGTGGCTCTCCGTAGGTGGCCCGTCGCGCCGCACGGGCGGAATGGCTCGCGGGCCGGACACTGCTGGGTTAGCCTGGGCGCCAGCAACGCCTCCCGATCATGCAGGACGCCCCGCTCATCTCCATCGCCCTCTGCACCTACAACGGCGAGCGCTTCCTTCGAGAGCAGGTCGACTCGCTGCTGGCCCAGGACTACCCGAACCTCGAGGTCGTCGCGGTCGACGACGCCTCCACCGACGGCACCGTGGCCATCCTCGAGGGCTACGCGGCCCGCGACCGGCGCCTGCGAGTCCACCGGAACGCCTCCAACCTGGGCTTCAGGCGGAACTTCCAGAAAACCATCGCGCGCTGCCGGGGGCACTTCATCGCCCCCTCCGACCAGGACGACATCTGGCTACCGGCCAAGCTCCGACGCCTCCTCGAGGCGATGGGCGAGGCCCCGGCGGCCTATTGCGACTCCGAGCTCATCGACGAGCGGGGGTGTCTGCTGGGAATCAGACTTTCGGACAGGCGCATCCTGGGCCGGATCGATGACCCGGTCACCTTGATCCTCCAGAACTGCGTCTCTGGCCATGCGATGCTGTTCCGCCGCTCGCTGGTGGCCCGCGCGCTTCCCTTGCCAGAAGGGCTGTTTCACGACTGGTGGCTGGCGCTGGTGGCCGCCGGGTCGGGAGGCGTCGCCTACTGCCCGGAGCCGCTGGTCCGCTACCGCCAGCACGGCAGCTCCGTCACCGACATCGCCCGGCTGCGAGAGGTGGACCGACTGGCCGCCCCCCGGGGCTACCGCATTGCCGAATTCGAGGCCACCCTGGCGCGCCTGCAGGCCTGCCTGGCCGCCGTCCCGAGTCGCCATCGTCCTTTGATCGAGGAGCTCGTTCGCCTCCTGAAGCGGTGGCCGGTGCAGTACCTCTGTCCGCGGCTCGGGCTGCTGGCCCTCCACCACCGCCACACCCTCTTCTCGCTCTACCGGAACCAGCGGTCCCGTCGCGCTCGAATCGCCCTCAAGCTCCTCTGGGGCCTGCGCCTCAAGCGGCTCGTCTCCCCACACGCCTATGGCGCCCGCTCGTCGGACGCGGAGCGGCAACAACCGGAACGGGCCGATGCCTGGGGACAGCGACCGTGACCTCGCTCCCCCGCGAGCAGCTCTCCATCGTGGTCCCCATTCACCGATCCTCCCTTGAACTCCGGGAGGAGGTATCGCTGGACAGCACTTTCCGCCTGCTCGGCGGCCACCACCTGGTGATGGTGAAGCCGGACGGGCTCGACACCTCGGAGGTCGAGCGGCGCTACCGCTTCGGCGGCGTCGAGACCTTCGAGCCCGCCTACTTCGCGTCGGTCCAGGGCTACAACCGGCTCCTGCTCTCGACCGGGTTCTACCAGCGGTTCCTGGGCAGCCGCTTCGTCCTCATCTGCCAGCCGGACGTCTTCGTCTTCCGCGACGACCTCTCCCGCTGGGTGGAGCGCGGCTACGACTACGTGGGGGCGCCCTGGGTGTCGGGGAATCCCGCCGGCCACTACCTCCACTGGGTGAAGATGCGCCTGAGCCAGCTGGTCCTGGGCGTTCAGGACAAGGTGTACCGCTTCGAGACCCGCAACCGGGTCGGGAATGGCGGCTTCTCGCTGCGATCGGTGGCCACCCATCACCGGCTGAGCATAGAGATGAAGGGGGCGGTGGAGCACTATCTGCGCAAGCAGGGGTCGCACCACTTCAACGAGGACATCTTCTGGAGCATCGAGCCCCGGAAGCGCGGCTTCCCCCACAGCACCCCGTCGCTCCAGGAGGCCCTCTCCTTCTCCTTCGACATCAACCCCGAGCGGCTCTTCCGGATGGCGGGCCGGCGCCTGCCCATGGCCGCGCACGGATGGTACAAGCGCGACCGGCTCCGGTTCTGGGAGCCGCACGTGGAGGCGGCGCGCGCCGGTCGAGGACCCCCCAGGGCGCCCCCTACGGGAAGTACGAGCACACCTCGGTGAACGAGGTGTTGTGGGTATAGGTGACGGTCTCCTGGTGGCTGGAGAAGTCGGCCGGGATGGGGACGCTCCACTGGTGATCGGTGGGCGGCGACTCGCAGGCCCCGCTGGCGTTCACGTCCATGTAGAGCTTCACCGAGTACTGCTCGCCGATGACGAGCCGCGGCGCGAACGTCACCGTGAACGCCGGATTGGCGCCGGCCGCTCCCACCGTTCCGTTCACGGTTTCGAGCCCGGCCGCCGCGGCGCCGCGGACCAGGGCCGCCCGGAAGCTCTGCCCCGCGTGCGGGCCGATGAAGGTAGTGTCCCCCACGAAGGTGAGCGGGAACGTGAAGGTGCTGCAGACGCCGGTGAACGACGTGCTGTGCCTCACGGTGAGCGTGCGCTGCCCGGTCGCGACGTCCGCCTCCCACTGGTGGTCGGTGGGCGCCGCGTCGCAGGCGTCGTTCGAGTTGAAGTCGACCCAGTACCTGACCTTGTAAGCCGCCGAGAGGTCGACGGTCGGCGCGAAGCTGGGGTCCTTAAGACGTGGGATAATCTCAAAGCCAATCAAGCCCAGGCCTATTTAGGAGCGGCGGGTATCATTTTTGGCGTCGACATGATAGCCTGGCGTTTCGCGGGGGCTATCAATCTGGGCGTAGCCGCAATTGCCCTTACGCCGGTAATGGGAGTGGTTCTTGTGGTGGCAGGGCTCACTCTTGCGGCGGTGGGAGGGTACCTGCTGTACACAGCCGCGACCGGCAAGCGCGTCTACCCGCGCAGGCGCCAGCGTGCGCGTAAGCATCGCCCTGTACCGGGTCGAGTTCGGCTGATTCCGATGGCGGTTACGACGTTCTGAGCACCTGTGGGCGTGCATGAAAAGAATCATCGTTGCCCGGCCGGATTATTCGATTTCACTACCACTCTACGTTCTGTTCATCCTCGGCGGGATTGGGATCGTGAGCGGCGCTATCTTGTTCTTCGCAGGCTTCCTGTCGCTCTGTCAGATCTTGCCCGTTCTCTCGGTGAGCGTAGCGCTTCTCGCCATCCTGCCGTGGAGTTTGCGTCATTTGCCGTTCGCTGCGGGACGAAGGGCAAGCCGCACGGCGCTCATGTGGATTGTCTTCGCGGTGTTTCTTGCGGTGGCATCCATATGGTGTTGGCCGCGCAATACATCGCCCTAACCCGGATTATTCACGACCGCTGCCACCGCAATGAACTCGAAGAGCTACTCGTCCAGTGCTGTCCTTGCGTCGATGCCGACCTCATCCGCTCGACCAACTTCGTCAACTGGCCGCCCATCGACTATGCCGCGTGGCGATCGATCAGCGGGAAGCCGTATTAGCATCAACTATTGCGGCGCCGCCCCGCGCCGAGCTCGGCGTCGAGATACCGCTCCACCAGGCGCTTGGCGCGCCGCACCGCCTCCTCCAGCGGGAGGCCGCGGGCGAGCAGCCCCGCGGCGGCGCTGGCCAGGCGGCAGCCGGTGCCGCGAGCCGTCCCGGAGCGGCGCCGGCCCGCCAGGCGGACCACCCGGCGGCCGCGCACCAGGAGGTCCACCGGCGGCCCCTGGCGGTGGCCGCCCTTCACCAGCACCGCCCGCGCCGGCAGCGCCCGCGCCGCCGCCAGCGCCTCCCGCTCGCTCCCGAGGGCGCCCCCGGCCAGGGCCTCCAGCTCCGGCCAGTTGGGCGTCGCCAGCGTGGCCCGCCCGAGGAGCGGCGCCAGCACCTCGAGCGGCGGGCGCCCCGCGGTGTCGAGCAGCGGCAGCCCGGAGGAGGCGCTGAGCACCGGGTCCACCACCAGCGGCAGGCGCCGGAGCGGCGCCTCCGCGAATCGGGCGGCGAGCACCGCCGCGTTCGCGGCGCTGCCGAGCATGCCGGTCTTGAGCGCCCGCGGCCGCTCGCCGCCGCCCGCCAGCAGGGCCTCGAGCTGGGCTTCGAGCAGCGCCGGGGTCACCGGCTCCATGGAGATCGCCCCCCGGGCCCCCTGGGCGGTGAGAGCCGTGGCCACCCCGTAGGCTCCGGCGCCCACCGCCGCCAGCGCGGCCGCGTCGGCGAGCAGGCCGGCGCCGCCGCTCGGGTCGAGCCCGGCCGCCACCAGCACCTTCATCGGCGCCGGTCCCGGGCCGCCGCCACCAGGCCCTGGTAGAGGGCGAGGTGGCGCGGCTGGTGCGTCACCACCGCCTCGGGGTGCCACTGCACCCCCAGGGCGAAGGTGGCGTCCGGGAGCTCGATGGCCTCGACCACTCCGTCCGGAGCGCGCCCCGACACCAGCACGCCCGCGCCGGGCCGGCCCACCGCCTGGTGGTGGGTGGAGTTCACCGGCAGCGGCTGGGTTCCGACGAGGCTCGCCAGCAGGGTGCCGGCGACGATCTCCACCTGGTGCCAGGGCTGGTCCTTGGGCTCCGGCTGCTCGTGCTGGAGGCCGGCCTCGGCGGGGAGGTCCTGGAGGAGCGTGCCGCCCCGAACCACGTTCACGAGCTGCATCCCGCCGCAGACGCCGAGTAGCGGGATGCGCCCGGCCAGGGCCGCCTCGCACAGGGCCCACTCGAAGTCGGTGCGCTCCACCTTGGTGGGGCCGCAGGCGGCGGAGCGCCGGGCGCCGTACCGCTCCGGCGGGACGTCGAAGGCGCCACCGGTGACCAGGAGGCCGTCGCAGAGGGCCAGGTAGGCGCCGGCCACGGCGCGGTCGCCGTAGGCGAGCGGCACCGGCAACCCGCCCGCCGCCAGCACCGCGTCGGCGTAGGCGCGCGGCAGCTGGTAGCGCCCGCCCGGCTCGTCGATGTCCAGCGTCACGCCGATGCGGGGACGGCTCATGGCCCCCCCCGTCGCGGGGCCGCAGGCCGCGAGGACGGCGGCGGCGCCGAAGCGGCGAAGGCGCCGGCGAGGAGGCGGGCGCGCTCCCGCGCCTCGCCCCGAGCGAAGAGGTCGTGGATCACGGCCGCCGCCGCCGCTCCGGCCGCGGCCACCTCGCCGATGGTCGCGAGGGTGATGCCGCCGATGGCCACCACCGGCGCCGGGAGGGCCTCCGCCACCTCCCGCAGCATGGGGACGCCCCTGGGCGGCACCACCAACGCCTTGGAGGCCGAGGCGAACATGGGGCCGAAGCCCACGTGGTCGGCGCCCTGGTCGAGGGCGGCGCGGGCCTCGGCCAGGGTGCGACAGGTCCGCCCCACCAGCATTCCGTCCCCCAGGAGGCGGCGGGCGTCGCCCGGGGGGAGGTCCTCGTCGCCCAGGTGCACGCCGTCGGCGCCGGCCAGGAAGGCGAGGTCGGCCCGGTCGTTGACGATCACCAGGGCGCGGCCGCGCGCCAGGTCGACCACTTCGCGGGCGGCGAGCAGGAAGGCCCCGGTGGGAGTGGTCTTGAGGCGCACCTGGACCACCGAGGCGCCGCCGTCGAGGACGGCCGCGGCGCTCCCCACCGGATCCTCGTCGCCGACGATGGCGTAGAGGCCCCGCAGGCGCTCGAGCCGCCGCCGCCGATCGGGGCTCTCCGGGAGGGGCACGGGCGGAACGCCTAGCACGCGCTTGACGCTCCCGCAAGCCACGCATATTTTCCGGGGCTCGCGAATCCGGAAGGGAGCCCATGAGCGACATCGAGAACAAGCTCGTCGACAAGCGCGTGGCCCAGCGCTACCTCAGGAAGGGGCTGCTCGACGAGAAGGAATACGAGCGCCACCTCAAGTCCCTCGAGGATCTGGCCGACCAGGCGGTGCCGGTCGAGTCGGAGATGGAGCACGTGGAGGGCCCCGAGGAAAAGAAGGGCGGCCAGTAGGAGCAGCCGGTGGCGCCGCGCCCGCGGGCCCTCTCATCGAGCTGGGGGGTCCTTTCGGGCCCCCCCAGGGGATCGGATTGCTCCGGCTTCGCCTCCGCCCGTCGGCGGGCGAAGCCCGCCTCCTCCCCCGCTCGCTCCGGCCCAGCCTCCTCCGGCTGGGCCTGCGCTCGCATCCTCGCCGCCGCGCTGCTGCTCGCCGCCGCGCGGCTGCCGGCCGCCTGGGCGCAGGGAGCGCTCCCCCGCGCCGAGCCGCGCCCGACCGCGGAGCGGCGCACGCCGGTGGTGGCGGCGGTGGAGCGCACCCGGGCGTCGGTGATCAACGTCTCGGCCGAGGAGCTGGTCCGCTACCGCGTCCCCAGCCGCGGCGGCGACCCTTGGGCCGAGTTCTTCGGCAGCTTCTTCGAGCGCCCGCGCTACCGGGAGGGGTACGCCGTCACCTCCCTCGGCTCGGGCGTCATCGTCTCGCCGGAGGGCTACGCCCTCACCAACGCCCACGTGGTGGAGCGGGGCGCCCGCTTCCGGGCGGGATTGCTGGACGGCCGCGAGCTGCCGGCCAAGGTGGTGGGCACCGACCCCGCCACCGACGTGGCGGTGCTCAAGGTCGAGTCGGCGGAGCACCTGCCCTACCTGGCCCCGGGCCACTCCGACGATCTCATGATCGGGGAGACGGTGGTCGCCATCGGCAACCCCTTCGGGCTCGCCCACACCGTCACCACCGGCGTGGTCTCGGCGGTCCGCCGCAACGTGGACTCGGGCGACCGGTCCCTCTTCGACGTCATCCAGACCGACGCCTCCATCAATCCCGGCAACTCCGGCGGCCCGCTCATCAACATCCAGGGGCAGCTCATCGGCGTGAACACCGCCATCCTGGGGGAGCGCAGCGCCGGCATCGGCTTCGCCGTCCCCATCGACCGGGCGGTGCGGGTGGCCGAGGACCTCATCCGGCACGGGGAGGTGCGCGAGGGCTGGATCGGCCTCTCGGTGACCGACCGGCCGGCCCCGGGCTCGGACGTGGTCAACGAGCGCCGGGTGCGGGTCTCGGTGGCCGAGGTGGAGACCGGCTCGCCGGCGCAGAGGGCCGGGGTCCGCAAGGGCGACGTGGTCGAGTCGGTGGACGGCCAGCCGGTGGGGAGCGCGGCCGAGTACCGCTTCCGGGTGCGCGACGTCCCGGTCGGCGGGCAGGCGCGGCTGGGCCTGCTCCGGGACAAGACCCGGCTGACGGTGGCCCTGAAGGCGGTCGAGCCGTCGCTGGATCGGCTCGACGCGCTGGTATCGCGCCGCACCGGCCTGGAGCTCTCCGAGCAGGGCGCCGGCGCCCGCCGCGCGGTGGCGGTGCGCACGGTCCGGCGCGGCAGCCCGGCGGCTCGCCTGGGAGTCGAGGCCGGCGACCTGGTCCGGGAAGTCAACTCGCGCGAGGTCTCCACCCTGGCCGAGTTCCGGCGCGCCGCCCAGCGGGCGCGCCGCTCGGGGCAGCTGGTGCTGCTGGTGCAGCGGGGCTACCTGGCGGAGCGGCTCGCCTTCGACTTCGAGTAGCGCCCATGGGGCGCGGCAGGGAGGACCACATGGCCGATGAGCAGAAGCCGTCCGCGATCGACTTCTACACCTTCATCCTCTCGCTGGGGTCGTCGGCCTTCGTCCACCTCGGCGACGCGCCCCACCCCGAAACCGGGAAGGTGGGGACCAACCTCCTCCTGGCCAAGCAGACCATCGACATCCTGGGGATGCTCCAGGAGAAGACCCGCGGCAACCTCGCCCCGGAGGAGGAGAAGATGCTGCAGACGCTCCTCAGCGACCTGCGGATGCGCTTCGTGACCCGCTCCGGCGAGGTGGCCGCGGAGAAGCCCCAGGCCTGAAACCCGGCCCACTTCGAGCGCGACCCGGCCTTCGGCTGGGGCTTCTACGGCCACCGCCTGCGCCTCTACCGGGAGACCGTGCCGCACCAGGGGCCGGCGCGGCGACGCCCGGGTGGTGCGGGTGAATCCCTGGGAGCCGGAGGTCGCGGCCCCGCATCTCCGCTCCCGGTCGGAGCGCTGGAGGGACTCTCGGGAATCCAGCGAGCCTTGGACGGCGCCGTTTCGCGCTGATGCGCTCCGCGGGCCCAGGGCCGGTGCGGCATCGCATGCGGTCGCGGCTGCCCTTCCGGCTGGGGGTCGCGGCTCCGGCTGCCGTTCCGGTTGCGGTGGCCGGTGCCCCGTGATCGCGAACGACCTCACCCCTGAGCGCTGGCTGCCGCTGCCGCATCCGCAGGCGGCAGCGGATTCCGCAGCCGCAGCCGGCGGCCGAAACCGAGGCCGTCTCCGCTTCGGCTTCCGGCTGCCGCTGCGAAGCGAGGATGGCCGGAAGCCATCCATGCCCCGCGGGCTCCTAGAGCCCCGCCTCCACCATCGACTCCGCCAGCCGGCGGATGAGCTCGCGGCGCAGCACGCGCCGGGTGCGGGAGAGGGCATCAGGGTCGCGGCGCGGATGGCGGGCCTTGCGGGCAGCCGCCTCCACCACCCAGGCGATGCGGCGGCCGTCGAGCCGCATCCGCCCTCGCCGGCCGTTCTCCAGGAAGAAGCCGAGGCCGCGCTGCTTGAGGATGCGGTGGAGCGATCGGCGTGCCTCCGCGCACAAGGTCAGGTCGACGATGTTGGGCACGGGTCGATCTCTAGGATCGATCCGTCGATCGATCCAATTTCCGTCCGCGCGCACAAAACTGGACTTCCGCCGGCGACCGGACCCGCGCGCCCATGCGCTATCGGACCCGAGCGTCCCGAGCCTCCGCGCCGCCGCCTTGGTGCCCGCTCCAAGGCGCGATATGATCGCGGCGCTCCAGGCGAGTCGCGCCCCGCGAGACCGAGATGCCCGAGCAGCGAAGCCCTCTCAGGGAGTTCCGTCACCTCGAGGAGAAGCTGACGACGGTGGGGCTCTCGCCCGCCGAGCAGGCGCGCTACCGGCAACTCAAGGAGATCGTGGCCCCGGAGCCGAGCGCACCGCGACCGGGCTTCGACGTGAACGCGGCCGCCGAGGCGCTGAAGGCGTCGCTGGAGCCGGCCGGCCGAGCCAGAGCCGCCCCGGCATGGGATCCGGGCCAGGCCCAGGACGCGGGCGCGGCGCCCTGGGACCCGAGCGCCCAGGGCTGGCCGCAGGATCCCGGCGCGCAGGCTCTGGACCCGAACGCCCAGGCCTGGGCCCAGGATCCAAGCGGGCAAGCCTGGGACCCCAACCAGCCGTACGACCCCGCTGCGCAAGCCTGGGACCCGAACCAGCCAGTCGATCCGAACGCACAGGCCTGGGACCCGAACCAGCCCGCCGATCCGAACGCACAGGCCTGGCCGCAGGACCCCAGCGCGCAGCCCTGGGATCCCAATCAGGCCTACGACCCCAATGCCCCGTACGGCTACAATGCCCCGTACGGCTACGCCGCCCAGCCCGACGCGTCGGCTTTCGACGCAGCCGGCGCGGGGCTCGATCCTGGGTCCGGCGCCCTGAACCAGGTGCCCGTCGATGCCGGAGCCGAGGCTGCCGCCTGGGAACCGGCAGCGAGCGGGAGCTACGATCAGGCAGCCTGGGACGTGGAAAGCCCGCAGCCACCCCTCGACCCGGCCGTCGCCTACGATGCGAACGCACCCCCCTTCGACGCGACCGCCAGCGGCGAAGCCCAGGCGGGGTCGTGGGACGCCACCGGACAGGCACCGGTGCTGCAGTCCGGCGATCTCGGGCCGGAGGCCTTCGACGCCGCCGCCTTGCCCCCTGTCGAGCCAGGCCCCGGCAGCTACGACCAGGCGGCCTGGGACGCCGCCACGGCGGCGGCCGAGCCCGAAGCCGTACCGCCGCCGGAGGGTGAGCCCGTCGAGGCCCAGCCCGTCGAGGCCGAGCTCGTCGAGGCCGAGCTCGTCGAGGCCCAGCCGCCCCCGGAGGCCCCCGCCCCGGACTTCGACTCTTACCCCCTCGGCCCACCGGCGCACGAGCCCGGCGAGGGAGAGCCGCCCGGGGCAGGCACCTTCTCCGAGGCAGAGCCCCCCGCGGCGGAAGGCGCCGGCTTGCTCGAGGAGGCGCCGACCGGGGACCAGCTGGCGCCGGCAGAGGGCAGCGTCGAGCTCGCCGAGGCGGGCGGGCCCGGCCCCCGGGAGGCGGACGTTACCGCCGATGCCGTCGCCGCCCCGTCTGCGGAGCCGGCGGGCACCGCCGCCGAGGCGCCCCCGCTGGCGAGCCCGAACGAGTTCGTCTCCTTCGAGCCACCGACATCCGCGGCGGCGGACGCGCTGGGTGGGGGCGAGGTGGCCATCGAGGAGCTGCCTCCGGTGGACATGGACGTGGAGGAGATCGCCGAGGCGCCCGAGCCCGAGGCGCCCCAGGCGCGGGCGACCGTGGACGGGGTCCCGGCGCCCAGCTTCGTCGCCGGCGAGCACCGGGTGGTGATCCACACGCTGGAGGGGCAGGTGCTGCGAGGAACGCTCGCCAACGTGGACCTCGACGCGGCTGCCATCCCCCTGGTGGCCGCGGCTGGCGCCGCGGCCGAGCCCATCGAGGCCTCCAAGGTGAAGGCCATCTTCTTCATGCTCCTCCCCGGGGGCCGGGCCCCGGCACCCGAAGGCCGCAAGGTCCGCGTCACCTTCCGCGACGGGCGCCAGGTGGCCGGGTTCAGCGCGGACTACGACCCCGAAGCGGCCGGCTTCTTCATGGTCCCGGCCGACACTCGCACCAACACCGGGCGCATCTGGGTCTACCGCGCGGCGGTACGACAGGTCTCCGTGACCTGATCGGGAACGGGGTCAGTTCATCCAGCGCGGCCGTCCCGCATCGGGATCGCGGTCGGCGTGGATGACCTCGAAGGGGCGGCGCCGCCGCAGCCACCGCGGCAGTCGCGGGAGCCTGAGGCGCGGCGCGCGCAGCCACAGCACCGCCAGCCCCTCCGCGAGCAGGTGCGGGACGTAGGGGGCCACTCCCTGGAAGACTGCGAAGAGCACGGTGCCGCCCACGGTGACCCAGAGCAGCGCCCGCCCGCTCAGCGGCAGGACCAGCATGAAGGCGAGCTGGCGGCCCGGGAACAGCACCGCCCAGGCCACCACCAGCCCGTCGATGACCGGCCAGGGCCCGGCCCAGGCGCCTTCGGCGAGCCCCCCCCAGGCGAGGGCCAAGAGCGAGGTCCCGACGGCGGCGCCGGCGGCGAGCCCCGCGAAGGCCAGGAGGAAGCGCCGCTCGCCAATGGCGAAGGCCAGGTCGCGGCCGAAGATCCACAGCATGAGCCCGCCGAAGAGGAGCGCGAACGGGCTCGCCTCGACGAAGGGGTAGGTGACGAGGCGCCAGATCTCCCCGCCCCGGACCAGGGAGGGCGAGAAGAAGGCCCAGTCGCGCAGCGGCGGCCACAGCGCGCCGGCCACGCTCGCCAGGACCACCGCCGCGACGAGGCCGCCCACCGACGGCGGGACGCGGCCTCCGAAGGAGAGGGATTCCTGGATGCGCGTCCGCGGCACGACGGCTCCGCTCACCCGCCCTCGCCCGGGGCGTCGCCGGCCGGCGTCATGCCTTGGCCCGCTCCCGGTAGAAGAGGACCAGCGAGAGGCAGTGGAACTGGCGGTCGGAGGAGAGGAGCACCTCTTTGTCCACCACCTCCAGCTCCGGGTGCTCGGCGAGCCAGCGGGTGATGGTCTCGCTCATCGCCTCGCGATCGCGGGCCAGGGTGGTGGAGAACACCTTGCATCCTGTGAAGGGAGTCATGCCTCCGAAGTCCCGATCTAGGCACGCGGGCGGGGCGGCCGCAAGGCGACCTACAGCGCCTCCACGATGACCGCGATGCCCTGCCCGCCGCCGATGCAGGCGCCGCCCAGGCCCCGGCGGAGGCCGCGCTGCCGCAGGGAATACAGCAGGTGCATGGTGATGCGGGCGCCGCTGGCGGCGAGCGGGTGGCCCACCGCGATGGCCCCGCCGTCCACGTTGGCGCGGTCCCGCGGCAGCTGGAGCTCCTTCTCCACCGCCAGGTACTGGGGGGCGAAGGCCTCGTTCACCTCGAAGAGGTCGAAGTCCGCCAGGGCGGCTCCGGCCCGGGCCATGGCGTTCTTGAAGGCCGGCACCGGCCCGATGCCCATGATGGTCGGGTCGACCCCGGCGTGCCCCCAGTTGATGAGGCGCCCCAGCGGACGGAGGCCCTTGCGATCGGCGTAGGCTCGGGTCGAGAGCACGAGCGCACCGGCGCCGTCCGCGACGCCGCTGGCGGCGCCGGCGTGGATCACGCCGTCCTTCTTGAAGATCTTGGGGAGCTTGCGGAGCGCCTCCACGGTGGTATCGGGGCGCGGGTGCTCGTCGCGGGAGAAGACGATGGGCCCCTTCTTCCCGGCGATCTCCAAGGGCGCGATCTCGTCGCGGAGGCGGCCGGCCTCCTGCGCCGCCGCGAAGCGCCGCTGCGAGAGAACGGAGTACTCGTCCACCTCGTCCTGGGAGATGCGGTATTGCTCGGCGAGCTTCTCGGCGGTGAGCGCCATGGGCAGGCCGGCGTGGCTGTCGGTCAGCGACGACCACAGGCTGTCCTCCAGCACCGGGGTCTTGCCGAGTGGGACCCCGAACCGCGTCCCGCGGAGCAGGGTAGGGGCCTCGCTCATGGACTCGGTCCCGCCCACCAGCACCAGCTCCGCCTGCCCGGTCATGAGCCAGGTCGCTCCCTGCACCACCGCCTCGAAGCCCGACCCGCAAAGCCGGTTCACGGACAGGGCCGGCGCCTCCTGGGGCACCCCGGCCCGGAGGGCCACGTGGCGCGCCTGGTAGATGGCGTTGGGGGAGGTCTGGATCACGTTCCCCAGCACCACCTGGCCCACGTCGCCGGCCGGGGCGCCCGACTGGGCCAGGGCCGCCCTGGCGGCGTGGACGCCGAGGTCGGTGGCGGAGACGTCCTTGAGCGCCCCGCCGTAAGTGCCGAATGGCGTGCGCTTCCCGGCGAGGAAGACGACCTCGTGCTGGCTGGGGGTCTTCATGGCGTGCCTCCGGAGGTAGTGGCGCGCATTACGAGTACCGACCCTGTCCTGGCGCGCGCCACGCGGGTGGGGGTCCGGGGGAGGCGGCGCCCCGCCTCTCGGTCAGGCCCGCGGTGAGGGCCCGTGCCTTGCTGCCTCTCCTGCAGGGCACGGGGCCTTCCCCGCGAGTGCTGCGGAGCAAGGTGAACACGGTTGTGCTCATGGCGTCTGCGGAGCAGCACTAGAGGAGGGCCCCCGCGAGCGCCCTGGCGCTGAACGCTCCGATGACGACGGCGAAGAGCGCGTTGACGAAGTTCACGAGGAAGAGGCGACGGATCTCGGGCCGTCCCGGCCCGCGGTACCAGGCCCGGGCCGCCTGGGCGCGCGCCCCGAGGTCGGCGCGGGCGCCGGGCTGGCCGTGCCGGGCGGCGAAGCGCTCCACCGCCGATCGGTGGGCGGCCCAGGTGGCGTCCAGGCTGGCGCCCGGGAGGCCGCCAGTCCGCACCCGGTCGGTCGAGCGCGCTAGGCGCGGATGGTTGGCGGTGAGCACGATCGCGCCGTCCGCGAACGGGGAGAGGAAGTAGGCCCACGGCGCGCCGCCGCCTCGCGGCGCATGGGCGAAGACGTCGGCGTAGGTCCCCTGCGGCTCGTTGACCCAGCCGTCGGAGACGAGGTTCAGTCCTCCCAGGGCCCCCGTCTCGCGCCTGGCTCCGAGCCGCACGAACCCCAGGCGCTCGAGGTCGTCCCCGGCGCGGGCCAGGGCGGGGGTGGCCGGGGGCGCCTCGCCGTCGCCATCGGACCGCACCAGCGAGGGGGCCAGGAACAGCGCGGCCCGCCGGCCGTGCCGCACCAGCATGTAGGCGGCGAAGAGGACGACGAAGAGGTGGAACGTCCGCACTGGCGTAGCCTATCGGATGGGCGCCCCTGGGCGCGAACGGAGGGCGGGGCCGGGCCTGTGGCCCATCACGTCTCCGCCGGGGCCTGGGCGGGCTTCTTCTTCCCCAGGAAACGCGCCAGCAGGACCCCGATCTCGTAGAACACGATCATCGGCACCGCCATGAGCGCCAGGTTGAAGGGATCGCCGGTGGGTGTGATCACGGCCGCCAGGGCCACGTTGACGATGATGGCCACCCGCCGGTACTTCGCCAGGAACTCCGCCGAGACCAGCCCGACCATGGAGAGGAAGGCGATCACCACCGGCACCTCGAACACGATGCCGAAGCCCAGCATCATCGCCAGCACCAGGGTGAGCTGCTCCTTCATGGTGAGGATGGGCGTCATGTCGGGCCCGGCGATGCCGGCCAGGGCCGGGAAAGCGTAGGGCATGATGAGGAAGTAGCAGAAGGCGGCCCCGCCGTAGAACAGCGCCGTCCCGGAGACCAGGAACGGCACCACTACCTTCTTCTCCCGCTTGTAGAGGCCGGGGGCCACGAAGAGCCAGACCTGCCACAGCACCCAGGGAGCGGCCAGGAACACCCCGCCGTAGATGGCCACCTTGAGGTACACGAAGAACGGCTCGAGGTAGCTCGTGAAGTTGAGGTGTCGCTGCCCCTCGGGCAGCGAGCGGATCACCGGCTCCATGAGCCAGCGGTAGATTCGCTCGGCGAAGGCCCCGGTGGCGGCGGTCCCCACCGCCACCCCGAGCAGGGCCCGCACCAGCCGCGTCCGGAGCTCTTTCAGGTGCTCGAAGAAGGTGGCGCGGACGTCCTCCTCGGGCCCGTTCGCCTGGGAGGAGTCGGGCGACGGCGCCTGTGGCGCGGCCTCGCTCATGGCAGCTTCCCGGCCTCGCCCGCCGGCCCGGCCTCGATCGGGGAAGCCGGCGGGGCGCTCTCCCCAGCCCCGGCGTCGGGGGACGGCGGCGGCTCGGGAGCGACCTGGCCTGGCTCGGCGACGGCCGCCTCCAGCCCGGGAACGTTGTCGGCGCTGGCGGCGGGCACCGGCCCCGGTGGCGGAGCCGGCACCGGCGCAGCGGCGGTCGGGGGCACCAGCGCCGGTTTCGACCTGGGCCGGTCCTCGGTGTACAGCTCGCGCTCGAACTGGCCCCGGAGGTCGTCGGTGGCCCTCTTGAAATCGCGCAGCCCCTTGCCGAGCTGCTTCGCCACCTCGGGGAGGCGCGCCGGGCCCAGCAGGATGAGCGCCAGGACCAGGATGATGAGGATCTCGCCGAAACCGAGGCCGAACATGACCGCCGATGGTCTTATAGCACGCGAGCCGCGGCCGGGCCGGCGTCCTCTCGCCTCCCCCGGGTCGCCGGAGGTGGCTGGTTTGCGCCTGGGGGCGGCGGCGCCACGTGCTGCTCCGCAGAGGTCAATGAGCCTCTCGGCGCCCCTCTGCTCGGCACTTCGCGGGCCCTACCGGGGGAGGCGGCCGCTCCCCCGGACCCCCACCCGCGTGGCGCGCGCGCAGGGTCGGCTTGAGACTCGCCACGCGCGCCACTAGGTTCCGGTGGCCGTGGCCTACTGGCTCCTCAAGACCGAGGCCTCCACCTACTCATTCCAGGACCTCCAGCGCGAGGGCCGGGCGCGCTGGGACGGCGTCGCCAACCCGCAGGCGCTCGCGAATCTCAGGTCCATGAGGCCGGGCGACCAGGCGCTCGTCTACCACACCGGGGGCGAGCGGGCGGCGGTGGGTGTGGCCGAGGTGACCCGCGCCGCCTACCCCGATCCGGCCGAGAAGGACGCCCGGCTGGTGGTGGTGGATCTCCGGGCCCTGGCCCCCCTCTCCAGGCCGGTGCCGCTCGAGTCCCTGAAGAGCCAGGTCGCCTTCGCAGGTTCCCCGCTCCTCAAGCAGGGGCGTCTCTCGGTGGTCCCGCTCACCCAGGCGCAGTGGCAGGCCGTGGAGCGGCTGGCCCGCGGAGACACGTAGAAGGCTGGCTTCAGGCCTCGGGCTTCAGGAACAACGGCACGAGGGACGCTTCTCCTGATTGCGGCCCTCACTTTCCGCGAGCCCACGGTCGCAGGCCGTTGGCCGCGGCCAGGCCTCGACGGCGAGCCGCCCCGCCACGGCGGCCCGGGTCTCGCCGGAGGCGGCATCCGCAGCGAGCCCTCGCACCCACTCGATG
>DASTPH010000015.1:0-6783 GCA_035762305.1 Anaeromyxobacteraceae bacterium | reverse complement strand
CGTTCGTCTCACGTCGTCATGGGCGATGCTGCGGCGTTCCACATTCGCCCTTGGTCGCCGTCTAAGCGGCTTAACCCGAACCAGCACAACCTCGGCTGGCTCGGTTCACCGTCTCGATTCGCCGATCGGGGCCCCCCGCCTCCCGGTCGCCGGCGGTTACTCTCGGTCGGGGCCCCCGGTCGGGGCCCCCCCGGGCGGTTACTCTCGGTCGGGGCCTCCGTTACTCTCGGTCGGGGCCTCTCGGTCGGGGCCTCCCCGGCCTCCGGGCCTCCTCTGCGGAGGCGCCCTCCGGCGAGACCGGGCCGCCGTGGAGACCGGCGGGCGCAGTCATGCGTCAGAGCTTCCCTTGCAGCTCCTTCAGCTGCCGCCGGAGCTCCTTGTCGCGAGCCCAGCGCTCGGTGACGTCGCGGATGATGGCCGCGGCACCCACCAGCGCCCCCCCCTCGTCGCGGATGAGCTGGATGGTGAACTCGATGGAGAGGGGCGTTCCGTCCTTGCGCTGCGCCGGGACCGCGAGGAGGTCGCGCCCCGAGTAGCGGGTGACGCCGGTGGCCATCGACTTCTCCCAGCCCGCCCAGTGCCGGCTCCGCAGCCGCTCCGGAACGATGAGGTCCATCGACTGGCCCACCGCCTCGGCTGCGCTCCAGCCGAAGATGGCCTCGGCGCCGCCGTTCCAGTAGCGGATGCGGCCGTCGCTGCTGGCGTAGAGCACCGCCTCCCCGGCGGCCTCGACGATGCGGCGGGCGAGCCATTCCACGGAAGGGATCTGGGCCACGGTTCACCTCCAGCGCCCTGGAACATAGCCGCGCCGGCCGGCGCCGCGCGACTACCTGGCGGGGCCCGCCTGGGCCAGGCCGGGGCTGGATCTGAGTGCCGCCGCGCTGGCTCCCGGGGTCACGACCCTCACCCCCCTTGGCCTGTTCAGGGCGCGAGCCCCTCCCCCTGCCCGGGTGAGGGAGCGCCGGCTCCGGCCTTCTCGACGGCCACCAGGTAGTACTTCACCGAGGAGCGGTCGGCGACGCGCGCCAGCCGGTCCGGCGGCAGCGCCGCACGGAGCGACGGCAGGCGGCTCCGCTCGGTCACCACCCAGGCGCGAGGGGAGCGAGCCGCCCAGTCCTTGAGCTCGCCCGGGTCCTGGATCTGGCGCACCAGGTTCCGCGAGTAGAAGGTCTCGCCGCGCCAGTTCATGTACCAGGCGGCCACCGGCTCGTCGGACGATCCCCGCTGGGCCAGCATGGTCCAGAAGAGGTCGCGCTGGCTCCAGTGGGGCGAGAGCTCGCGCCAGTGGAACCAGGAGACCCACATCCCGAAGGCCAGCGCCACCGCCAGGAGCGAGCCCGCCGCGGCGCGGCGGGCCCTCGAGGCGAGGCCCAGCAAGAGCCCTACTCCACCTGCCGTGAAGAGGAAGGCCATGACCGGGCGCGGCCCGAGCGAGGCCACCCAGGGTCCGAGGGCCACTCCCGGGTGCAGCGCCGCGATCTCCTTCTCCGGATACGGACGCTCGTAGTTGTAGACGAAGAGGTCCGCCAGGCGCTTGGGCTGCGACCACAGCCCGTGGCTCACCACCGCGAACGCCACCAGGCCGAGGAGGAGCGCCACCGCGTGCTCCTCGGGTCCGTCCTCGAGCAGGCGGTCGAGGAAGATCCCGCACAGGATCGCCGCCGCCGGCACCGCCGGGAGGATGTAGTGATGGAACTTGGTGGCGGAGAAGGTCATGAGCGCGTAGGCGATGGCGAGCCACAGCCCGGCCAGGAGGGTGAGGCTCGAGGCCGGGTCGCGATTCCCGGGCCGCACCCGGAAGAGGAGCGCCAGCCCGCCGGGGAGCGCCGCCACCCACGGGTGGAGGCCGTACCCCAGCTGCTCCAGGTAGTAGTCGAAGCCGCCTCCCGGCGTGGTGGTGTGCACGCCCGCGCCCATGCGGCGCAGGTGGTCGTGGAGCCAGAACCGGGCGGCGAAGGTCTTCCCCTCGTCGTCCGCGCCGGAGAACAGGGTCACGGCCGCGTACCACGGCGCGGCCACGGCCAGGAACAGGAGCGGCCCCACCGGCACGGGCCAGCCGCGCACCCGCTCCACCAGCCTGGCCCGCTCGAGACGTCTCCAGTCCCCCGACGCCAGGAACCAGGCCAGGAAGGCCGCCCCGGGGAGCGCGAAGCCCAGGAGGCCCTTGGCCAGCGTCGCGAAGCCCAGGAACAGGTAGCCGGCGTAGGCCCAGGCCCGGCGGTGGGCCCGGTCGTCCCACAGCGCCACCGCGAAGCACATGGCGCCCGAGGTCATGAGCGCGACGAAGGGAACGTCGGTGGTGGCCTGGCGCGCCATGAGGGCGAAGAACGGCGTGGTGGCCAGGGCCGCGCCGGAGAAGAGCCCGGCCCGCCGCGAGACCAGCCGTCCCACCGCGGCGGCGGTGAGCAGGCACGCCAGGACCGCCAGGAGCGCCCCCGGCAGGCGCACCGCCCACTCGGCGTGGATGGAGACCCCGCTCGCCGCCGGAGGGGACGGGTCGGAACCGGGCGGCAATCCCCAGCGGTCGACGCCGACCAGGCCCATGCCGGCCGCCGAGAGCCACAGCGGCAGCCCCGGCTTCGAGAAGAACCAGGCCGACTCCCACCAGGGGTGGACCCAGTCCTGGCGCAGCAACATCTGGCGGGCCACCTCGGCGTAGTGCGGCTCCCAGGGGTCCCAGAGGCCCGTGGCCCCCAGCCAGGGCAGGAAGACCGCCGAGGCCAGCGCCCCGGCCAGGAGCGGTCCGCGCCAGGCCTCCGGAAGGGTGCGGGCCATCCCGCCCTAGATAGCACGGCTCGGGCCACGGGCTTCGCGCCCCGGGCACTCCCCCGTCGGATGCGGGCGCGACACGGCCTCGTTGGCGACGGCGGAGGCCCGAGGCCGGATTCCCGGGCCAGGTGCGCTCCTACACCACCCCGACCCACGATCCGGGGATGTCCGCGTCCTTGAGGGCGGCGAGGGGCCGGGTTTACCATCGCCTCACCCGTGACCCCCCAGCCCGCCCAGAGGAGCCGGCCGCAGGACTTCAAGCCGCACGTCTTCGGCAAGTTCTTCCTGCTGCAGCGCCTGGCGGTGGGCGGGATGGCCGAGATCTACCGCGCCAAGGTGGCCGGCGCCGGCGGCTTCGAGAAGGAGATGGTGCTGAAGCGCATCCTGACGTCGCGGGCGCAGGATCAGGGCTTCGTCAAGATGCTGGTCAACGAGGCCAAGCTCACCGTCCAGCTCACCCACAACAACATCGCCCAGATCTACGAGTGCGGCACCATCGACGGCCAGTACTTCATCGCCATGGAGCTGGTGAACGGGGTGACGTTGAAGGAAATGATGTCCGCCTTCCAGCGCGCCGGCGTCACCCTCACCCCCGAGCAGTCCATCTACCTCGTGCTCCAGCTGCTGCAAGGGCTCGACTACGCCCACAAGAAGACCGACCCGCAAGGACACCCCCTCAAGATCGTCCACTGCGACGTCTCGCCGGACAACGCCCTCATTTCCTACCAGGGGGAGGTGAAGCTCCTCGACTTCGGCATCGCCCGCGCCGCCACCGGGCTCTCCAACTACAAGGAGGGCATGCTCATGGGCAAGCTCGGGTACGTGGCTCCCGAGCAGGCCTCGCTGGAGAAGGCCTGGGACCACCGGGTCGACATCTTCGCCGCCGGCATCCTGCTCTACGAGCTGCTCACCAAGCAGAAGCCCTTCCCCAAGGCCACCGACGTCGAGTCGCTGGTCCAGTCGCGACGGGCGCGGGTGCTGCCGCCCACCACCATCGACGACCGGCTGCCCAGGGACATCGACCCCATCCTGCTCCGGGCCCTGGCCTACGACCCCGAGAAGCGCTACCACGACGCGCGCGCCTTCGCCGACGCCCTGGTGGACTTGCTCTTCCCCACGCCCCACAGCGCCATCCAGGACCTGCTCGGCAGCCAGATGCACCAGGTCTACGCCGAGCGCATCGCCAAGCAGCGCCAGGCGCGGGCCCACGACGCGCTGGTGATGAAGGTGCTCGCCAACGTGGCCGCCCAGCAGCAGGCGGTCTACCAGAAGTTCACCGACACGCGCCCCGCCACCCCTCCCCTCGCCGTCTCCCGCCCCGACGACCTGGAGACCCCGCGGCCGCGAGTGCGCACCCGCACCGTGCGGGTGGGAATGTCCGGCTGGCGGGCGGTCCTGGCCGGGCTGGTGGCCGGGTCCATGGCCGCGGCGGGCTTCCTCGCCGCCGCGGTGTGGCTGGCGCGGGGCGTGGTGGTGGTCACCTCGAACCCCCCCGGCGCCGAGGTGATCGTGGACGGCAAGCCGGGGGCCGATCGCACCCCCGCGGTGGTGGAGGGGCTGCGCCTGTCGCAGCCCCATACCGTCGAGATCCGGGCCGCCGACCGGCGCGCGGTGGCGGTCGAGCTCGACCCCAGGCCCGGCGAGCTGGTGCGCCGGGTCCACGGTGAGCTGCCCTCCCTCATCGGCTCCATCACCGTGGAGAGCGACCCGCCCGGAGCCGAGGTGCGCCTGGACGGCCGCGCCGTCGGCACAACCCCGCTGACGCTGCCCGGGATCCGGGTCGACCAGCGGCACCGCATCGACCTCACGCTCTCCGGGCACGAGATCGACCAGTTCGTGGTGCTTCCGGAGAAGGACGGCCTGCGCTACCAGCGCAAGCTGGCCCCGGCGCGCCGCGAGCGCCCCCGGGCCACGCGTCAGGAGTGACCCACGGTGGCGACGCCGCTCCAGATCGTCATCGAGGACGACGCCGGCCGGCGCCAGGTGGTCCCCTTCGCCGGCGACGAGATCACGGTGGGACGCGCCCGGGAGGGCAACACGGTCTTCCTGGCCGAGCGCAACGTCTCCCGGAGGCACGCCCGCTTCTTCCGGGCCAACGGCTCGGTGTTCCTGGAGGACGTCGGCAGCGCCAACGGCACCCGCGTCAACGGAGAGCGCCTGGCCGCCCGCCGACGCATCCGGCCCGGGGACCTGGTCCAGATCGGCGACTACGACATCGCCCTGGAGGGCGCGGAGGACCGGCCCCGCGGCGAGGACAAGCCCGTGGAGAAGGCGGCGCCGACCCCGACGCCGGCGGCCCCGCCCCCGCTCCCGGGGATCTCCCGGCCGGAGGTGGCCTCGCCGGTCCGCGACGCCGCGGCCCCGGCCGCGCCGCGAGCGGTCCCGTCCGGCCAGGCCCGGGCGCCGGCCAGGATGTCCCCGGCGCTGCGCCGCGCCCTGTTCCTGACCGCGGTGGCGGCGGCGTCGCTCCTCACCGGCTGGGCGGCCGGCACCCTCACCCGACCCGCCGCGCGTCCGGCCGCCGGCGTGAGCGCCGCCCGCTGAAGCGCGCGTCAGGCGAATCCCGGCGGGGGACGAGCCCCCGCCCTACTGACTGCCGAGCCACCCGAAGGGTGGCGAGGCTGATTCTGCAGCCGGTGTAGCACTCCGCGTCCAACTCGGCTGGAGGACCCGACGAGCCCGAGGCTTCCCAAAGCCTCGCCGCCCGTTCCGGGCGGCTCGAGTCGGCGGGGGGCGAGCCCCCGCCCGGCCATCCGCGGCTGGCTCGTGGATGACGGTACCGCAGGGGTGCAGGAACGGACGGAGCGCGCGGCTTGCTAGAAGCCTCGCCGCCCGTCCCGGGCGGCTCGAATCATGCCTCGCCACCCGTCCCAGGGCGGCTCGAGGCTACCGGCCCTTGAAGCGCGGAGGCCGCCGCTCGGCGAAGGCAGCCCGCCCCTCGGCGAGGTCGTCGCTCTCGAAGGCGCGCGTGCGCAGGTCGGAGATCTCCAGTCGCTCCGGCTCGGTGAGGCCGCGCTCGTGCGAGGCCTCGAGGAAGCGCAGGATCCGCTTCATCCCCTGCACCGCCAGGGGCGCGTTCTGGGCGATCTCCTCGGCCAGCGCCATCACCTCGGCCTCGGCCCGCTCGGCCGGCGCCACCCGGTTCACCAGCCCCCAGGAGAGCGCCAGCTCCGCCTCCACCGGCCGCCCGGTGAAGAACATCTCCCGCGCCCGCGACGGGCCGACGAGCCCGAGGAAGCGCCGCAGGCCCGCCGCGGCGTAGACCACGCCCAGCCTGGCCGGCGGCATCCCCAGGGACACGCCCGCCCTGGCCACGCGGAGGTCGCAGGTGACCGCCAGCTCGCATCCCCCGCCGAACGCCGAGCCGTTCAGGAAGGCCACGGTGGGACAGGGCACCGCCTCCAGCGCCTCCATGGCGCGCTCGACCGCCAGGTCCGGCCGGTCGCCGTCCCCCGCGTCCATGGCGTCGAGGTCGAATCCGGCGGAGAAGGCCTGGTCGCCCGCGCCGCGGACCACCAGGCAGCGCACCCGGTCGCGCCCGGCGGCGTCGCAGGCCTGCGACAGCTCCGCCAGCGACCCGAAGTCCAGGGCGTTGCGCTTGGCCGGGTTGTCGAGGGTCAGGACTCGGACCGCGCCGCGGTCCTCGACGACGATTCGGGGCATGGGGTCACTCGAGGACGGCCAGCACGTCCCCCTCGTTCACCGCCTGCCCCTCGCGGCAGCGGATCTCCCGGACGGTCCCGGCGGCGGGCGCCTCCACCGGCATCTCCATCTTCATGGACTCGAGGATCACGAGCGCGTCCCCGGCCTGCACGGCGTCACCCGGCTTGCGCTCGATGCGCACCACCGTCCCGGTGATATGGGCTGCGACGTTGAGCATGGCCCTCCTCGGGGACCGAACGCTACCCCGAGGCCCGGCGCCCGGCAACCCACGCTCTCCTAGTGGCGCGCCACGAAAGTCCCAAGCCGACCGGGCGCGCGCCACGCGGGTGGGGGTCCGGGGGAGGCGGCGCC
>DASTPH010000014.1:0-8537 GCA_035762305.1 Anaeromyxobacteraceae bacterium | reverse complement strand
GCAGGGTAGACCGGCGGGCGGCGGCGAGGAAGGGGCGGGCCGCCGAGTGGGAGGCCGCCCCGAGCCGGGGCTTGTGGGCCGCGCGCCGGAGCAGTAGTCGTCGCATCCCAGGAGACGAGGCCCATGCAGATCAAGGCTCTGGTCGGCGCCGGCGACCGCATCATGGGGCTCACCGTGCCCTTCGCCGCCGCTGGCCTTCTCGCCAACGTCCTCTGGCCCTCGTTCTTCCGGATGGGCCTGGGAACGGGGGGAACCATCGCCGGAGTCGTGCTCCTGGCGATCGGCGTTCCCCTGTGGCTCACCTCCGTCATCCAGATCCTGCGGTACGTTCCCGAGGGAAAGCTCATCACCAGCGGGCCCTTCGCGCTCGTGCTCCATCCGATCTACACCTCGGTGGCGCTGCTGGTGATCCCGGGATTCGGCCTCCTTTTGGACTCGTGGCTGGGGTTCGCGTTCGGAATTATCCTCTACGCCTCGGCGCGCCTGTTCGCGCCGGGCGAAGAACGGGACCTTGCCGCTCGATTCCCGCAGGACTATCCGGCGTACCGGAAACGGGTGGTCCTGCCCTGGCTGTGAGTACTGTGGCGCGGGCCGGGACTGGCTCGGGACTTGTGACGCGCGCCACGAGGCGCGCTGGGCTCGCCGGCCGCGCGAGCCCGTCGGGAGAACGACGATGCAAACGCCGAGGCCATCCCGCCTGCTCGCCCCGCTGGCACTCGCCGCGCTGGCCGCCGGACCCCCCGCCCCGGAGAGCGCGAGCCCGGCCGCCCCGGCGCTTCACTACCCGGAGACCCGCCGCGGCGACGTCGTCGACGACTACTTCGGCGTGAAGGTTCCCGACCCCTACCGCTGGCTCGAGGACGACGAGTCGGAGGAGACCAAGGCCTGGGTCCGCGCCGAGAACGCCCTGACCGAGCGCTTCCTCGAGGCCATCCCCGAGCGGCCCGCCATCCGCGCCCGGGTAGAGCGGCTCTGGGATCACGAGCGCTTCTCCAAGCCCGTGAAGCGGGGCGGCCGCTACTTCTACCTGCGCAACTCCGGTCTGCAGCCACAGGACGTGCTCTACGTCGCCGACGGCCACGCCGGCGAGGGGCGGGTGCTCCTCGACCCGAACCTGCTCTCCAAGGACGGGACGGTGGCGCTCTCGGGGTGGTCCGCGACCGACGACGGCCGGCTGCTGGCCTACGCCGTCTCCGAGGCCGGTTCCGACTGGCTCGCCTGGCGCGTCCGCGAGGTCCAGAGCGGCGAGGACCGGCCCGACCTCGTCCGCTGGGCCAAGTTCAGCGGCGCCGCCTGGCGCAAGGACGGGAGCGGCTTCTACTACGCCCGCTACCCCGAGCCCAAGGGCGGCGAGGAGCTCAAGGGCGTGAACCAGAATCACCAGGTCTTCTTCCACCGGCTCGGCACGCCGCAGGCCCGCGACCGCCTGGTCTTCGCGCGCCCGGACCAGCCGGAGTGGGGGCTCTCGCCGGAGGTGAGCGACGACGGCCGCTGGCTGATCATCACCGCCTGGAAGGGCACCAACCCGGAGAACGCCGTGTTCGTCCAGGACCTCCGGCGGCGCGGGTCGCGCCCGGTGCCCTTCCTCGACCGGATGGACGCGGCCTACGAGGTGGTGGACAACCGCGGCGACACCTTCCTGGTGCGCACCGACAAGGACGCGCCCCGGGGGCGGCTGGTCGCCATCCGGCTGGGGCGGCCCGAGCCAGGGGGCTGGAAGGAGATCATCCCCCAGGGCCCGCGCCGGGACGTGCTGGAGCAGGTGACGCTGGTGGGAGGCCGCCTCTTCGCCCTCTGGATGCGCGACGTGAAGAGCGCGGTCGAGGTCTACGACCTCGAGGGGCGGAAGACGGGGGAGGTGGCGCTCCCCGACGTCGGCTCCGCCGCCGGCTTCCACGGCCGCGCCGACGAGCGCGAGACCTTCTACCTCTTCACCTCGTTCACGGCCCCCCCCACCATCTACCGGCTCGAGACCGCCACCCTCGCCTCGGCGGTCTTCCGCCGGCCCCAGGTGGATTTCGACCCCGACGCCTACGAGACCGAGCAGGTCTTCTTCTCCTCCAGGGACGGCACGCGCGTTCCCATGTTCCTGGTCCACCGCAAGGGGATGGCGCGCGACGGCCGGAACCCCGCCATCCTCTACGGCTACGGCGGCTTCCGGGTTTCCCTGGCGCCGGCCTTCAGCGCCGCGCGCATCGCCTGGCTCGAGCTGGGCGGCCTCTACGCTGTGGCGAACCTGCGCGGGGGCGACGAGTACGGCAAGGAATGGTACGACGCCGGGCGCCTCGCCAAGAAGCAGAACGTCTTCGACGACGCCATCGGCGCGGCCGAGTGGCTGCTCTCGAGCGGCTGGACCTCGAGGGAACGGCTCGCCGCCAGCGGGGCCTCCAACGGCGGCCTCCTGGTGGGGGCCATGCTGACGCAGCGGCCGGACCTCCTCGGCGCGGCGGTGGTGCAGGTGGGCGTGCTCGACATGCTGCGCTTCCACCGCTTCACCATCGGCTGGGCCTGGAAGAGCGACTACGGGTCGTCGGAAACGAGGGACGGGTTCGAGACCCTCATCCGCTACAGCCCGCTCCAGGGGGTGCGGCCCGGCACGCGCTACCCGGCGACGCTCGTCACCACCGCCGACCACGACGACCGGGTGGTGCCGGGCCACTCCTTCAAGTTCACGGCGGCCCTGCAAGCGGCGCAGACCGGGAGCGCGCCGGTGCTGGCCCGAATCGAGACCAGGGCCGGCCACGGGGCCGGGAAGCCCACGCAGAAGCGCATCGAGGAGGTGGCCGACATCTACGCCTTCCTGGTGCGGGTGCTGGGCGCCTCGCTCCCCGAGGGCTTCGGCGCCCGCCCGGCCGCCGGCGGGGCGGTCCTACCGGGTGCGGCGGGGCGGTAGCTAGGGGAGGCCCTCTCCCTCCGGGAGAGGGCACGCGGGCTCCCCGGAAACTCCCGAGGGTGAGGGCGTTCGGCAGGTCTCAACAGGCCGGGCGCGGCCCCTCGGGCGGCCGAGCCGCGGCGGGCGGCGGCGCAGGAGCGGGCGGCGGGGCCGGGCGCGCGCCGTTGCGGCGAGCCCACGGTTGGCCGGCCAGCGCCTTCTCCACGAGACGGGCCACCTCCTCGCGGTCGCGCGGGTCCACCCAGCCGCGGACCGCCGCGCCCCACAGCGCGGTCCCGCTCACCACCTCCCGCAGCTCCACCTCGAGCAGCACCTCGTCCGGATCGAAGAAGCCGCGGTCCGCGACCGAGAAGGGCGGCAGCGGCGGGACGTAATCGGGCGAGTAAGAGTCGGCCGGCACCCACATGCTCAGGTAGAGATCCGCTGGCGGCGGGGGTGGAGGCGGGACCGGCACCGGCACCGGGCGCGCCACGATGGTGCCGGGCGGCGGGGCGGGAGCCGTGGGGTGCCCCGCGGCCGCGGGCGCGCCGGGAGGCGGGGCCGGCGCGGTGGTGTGACTGACGGTGGCCGAGGGCGCTCGCGCCGTCGGCCTCGGAGCCGGCGCGGAGGCGTGGCCCTTGCCCCGGGATGAGCCGGAGGGCATGCCCTTTCCACCCGTCGCCACCACCGCGACCACCACCACCGCCACGATGGCGACCACGCCCACCACGATGCCGGCGGTGGCGAGCCCCTGGTTGCGCCGGCGCTCCGCGGTCCGGGCCACGGCGCGCTCCCGCAGCACCAGCACTGCCTCGGCGTCGGCGGCCGAGACGCCGCGCCCATCCACCGCCGCCTGGAGGGCCTTCCGGCTCTCCTGCTGGGCGCGCTGCGACTCGGCCGGATCGACCTGGCCGGCGCCCTCCACCCAGAGCTCCAGCTCGGGGTCGGCGAAGTAGACGCGCTCGATCGGCGGGCACGGTGGCGGAGGCGGGAGCGCCTGGCGGGTGCTCGCGCAGCCGAAGGAGAAGAGCGTCGCCAGGGCGGCGGCGCGGAGCCGATCGCTGTTGGTTCGTCTGCCCAGTGTCCCTCCCGGCGGCTGCGGCTCGAGCGCGGCCACGGTCCCTCTCACCAGAGCCTGCGCCGGCGCGGCGCTCACGGCGAGTCCCCGTCCGGGACGTGCCCGAGGCGCGGCCAAAGATTCGACAGCACGCGGAAAACCTGATTGAACGTCCGTCGATGGGCGACGGGGTCGGGAAGGCGGGAGAGCTGCTCTTCGGTCCGGGATACGAGCCGCCTCCGAACCGGGGCAGCGAGGCGTGGCGGCGCGAGGTGCGCGACGCGTGGCGCCGCCGCGCGCTCGAGACCCACCCCGACCGCGCCGCGGCGCTGGGCCGGGACGAGCGGCAGATGGCCCGGGAGTTCCAGGCGCTCCACGAGGCGTACCGCATCCTCTGCCCTCCGGATGACCAGCCAGCCGAGCCCTCTCCGGCCCGCGCTCGGCCCCCGGAGCCGCGCCCTCCGGTCCGGCCGCCGGTCGACCACCTCCACCGCGGCGGCCTCCCGCGCCGGCCGCTCCTCTTCGCGGAGTACCTCTATTACTCCGGCCGCGTCTCCTGGCGGAACCTGGTGGAGGCGGTGGCCTGGCAGAGGCGGCAGCGCCCCTCCATCGGCCGCATGGCCGTGGAATGGGGCCATCTCGACGACGGCCAGGTGCGAGAGGTGCTGCAGGCGCGCCGGGGCGGCGCGAAGCCCTTCGGCGAGATCGCTCGCGAGATGGGGCTCCTCACCGGGGCCCAGCTCCTGGCCCTGCTCGGGCGCCAGCGCCGCCTCCAGCGCCGCATCGGCGAGTACTTCGTCGAGGCCGGGATCGTCGGCCACCGCGAGGTTCCGTCGCTGGAGGCCGACCTCCTGGCGCACAACGCCCGCTTCCGGCGCGAGCGCTGATCCCTCCATCCCCAATGGGACCCTTGCGGCGCCCCGGAGGAGGCGGCAGGCTCACGGCATGGCCACCAAGGCGGAATGGTACCGGTACCTCGCCGAGCGGTCCGGTCCCAAGAAGCTGAAGCAGCTGAAGAAGAAGGCGGGGCCGGACGAGCCCAAGCCCCACAACCTCTCGAAGAAGGCGGACCGCAAGGCGCAGTACGTCCTCGAGGACCACGCCCCCGGGACGCGCCCCTCGCGGAAGACCTCCCGCAAAGCGTCGAACCGCCAGAAGACCGACGTCCAGTTCCGGATGAAGCGCGAGAAGACCGAGGGGCAGCCGGCGGCGCAGGTGGCGTTGCTGCGCGGCAAGTAATTCCAGTTCTACTGGATAAACTGCGTCGCCTCCGCCTCAATCCCCGCCGCTCGCGCGGGGCGGCGCCGGCTCGACTGGCGCCGTGGGAGGCGACTCCGCCGGGCGCTCGGCGGCGGCCTCGCGCGGGCGGCCGCCGCGCCGGGCGTAGAAGTACGAGGCCAGGAGCAGCAGCGCTCCCACGGCGAGCAGCACCGACACCTGCCAGGCCCGCCCCAGCCTCCACAGGTCCCACAGCGCCACCTTGAGGACGGTGGCCGCGAAGAGGCCCAGGCCCAGCGAGCGCGTGAGCCGGCTCTGGCGCGCGAAGCCTGCGCCCACCAGCAGCGTGGCCAGCCCGGCCCAGCACAGGGTCGATCCGGCCCCCGGCAGCGGGAAGGTGACGCCCACCACCGCGAAGCCGACGGCGAGGGCGAGGAGGGCGGTGGCGGCCCGCCGGGCGCGCCCGAGCAGCGCCGCCCCCAGTCCGAGGTGGGCGGCGGCCACTCCCCAGAAGAAGGCGGCGCGGGCGAGGCGCTCCTCGGGACCGGTGAGGAGGAGCACCAGCGCCGCCAGCGCCGCACCGGCTCCCCCGGCCGCCGCCACGTGCCAGGGCTCCGGCGTCTCTCGCTGCCGGACGGCCCGGAAGGCGAGCCCGCCCAGGTAGACCAGCGACCAGGCGGCGCACAGGAGCGCCATGGCCAGATCGCCCTGGTCGGAGATGGGCGCGGCGGCGCCGGCCAGCCCGAGGAACGCGACCAGGCCGGTCGCCGCCAGGAGCAGCGGCGAGCGCCGGGTCATGGCCAGCCAGGCGTAGGCCAGGCTCCACGCCACCGCCACCGCCGCGAACCAGCGCGGCCGGTGCGGCGCCAAAAGCTCGCCGGCGAGGACCAGGAAGGCCGTCCCGGCCACGCCGGAGAGGGCCAGCGCCGCCTTGCCGGGACGCAGGAGGCTCGCGCCGTAGACCGCACCCCAGGCGGCCAGCGGTGCGATGGTCAGGCCCGGCGAGGCGGCCCGCACCGAGCCGAGCAGGACGAAGAAGGCCGCGGCCAGCGGAACCATGAGCAGCGCCGACTGCATCTCGCGGCCCAGCAGGTAGGCCCCGCCGAGGCCGAGCGCAGCGAAGAAGAACGCCAGGAGCGCCGGCTGGTCGCGGAGGTAGACCGCGAAGAGGGCGTGGCCGCCGAGGAGGAGGGCCACCAGCAGAGGCAGGGGCTGGAGCCGCTCCCGCCCCGGAGAGCGCGCCGCCCGGTGCGCCAGGCCGAAGCCGGCCGTGTGGAGGATCGCGAAGGCGAGGGGAACCAGGCGCGCCGACAGCGGGTGGAAGGCACCGCCGGGGCCGAAGTCCCAGGCGCGCAGCGCCCAGCCCGCGGCGAGCCCCGAGGAGCCGAGGAGTGAGAGCCACAGCGACCAGGGGAACACCCCCCTCACCGCCACCGCGGCCGCCGCGAGCGGGAAGGCGAGCAGCCAGGCGAGGAGGCCGGAGGCGGGCGCCTCGCGCCACAGGATCACCGGCGCCAGGAGGCCCCCGGCCACCGCCAGGACGAGCGCGATCTCGGCCCGGTGCCGCTGCGCCAGGAAGGCGCCCAGCGCGCCCGCCGCCGCCACCGCGGCGAACGCCGCGCCGGGCGAGGCGACGCCGTAGAAGCGGTGGCTCGCGAAGGCGGTGAAGAGCAGCACCGCCACGCCCATGCCCAGCACCACCTGGTTGAAGAGCGGGCGGGCGCGCCGCCGGTTGGCCTCGGCGAACCCGATGGCGACCAGGCCGAAGAGGACCCCGGCGCCGACGCGGGCGGAGCCGGAGATCCCGCCGGGAGCCAGGAGGAAGAAGAGCGCCCCGACGAGCAGGATGCCGGCCCCGATGCGGGCGAACCAGACGAGCGCGATCTTCTCCTCCAGCGAGGCGCCGGGCGCGGCCGGCGCCCGCGCCTCGGCGGCCTTGGGCCGAGCCGGCTGAGGCCGGACGATGCCGAGCTGCTGCTCGATGGCGCCGAGCCGCTTCTGGATCAGCAGCACGCCCTTGCGCGCCTCCTCGGCACGGAGCCAGGCCCCGAGCGCCAGGAAGACCAGCCCCAGCAGCATGAGCAGCGCCGCCAGGATGACCCCCACGACCCACATGGGGCTGACCCTACCAAAGCGCGCGCTTGGGCGTCGATGCCCCCTGGCGGCGCGGCTATGCTCCCGCGCGCCGCCGCCGGACGCCGCCGGGCCCTCGAGCTCCGCGGCCGCCGTGGGGCGGGTGGGAGGCGGTCCGGCGTGCCCAACGCGACGAACGGCGAGCTCGCCATCCGTTGCCGGAGGCTGGTGAAGCGCTACCCGCCGGACGTCCTGGCCGTGGACGGTCTCGATCTGGAGGTGCGGCGCGGCGAGTGCTTCGGGCTCCTCGGGCCGAACGGCGCTGGCAAGACCACCACCGTGGAGATCCTGGAGGGCCTCCTCGAGCCGACCGCCGGCGAGGTGGAGGTGCTCGGGGCCCGCTGGAACCGGGATGCGCCGTCGCTGCGCGAGCGGCTCGGCATAACCCTCCAGGAGACCCACCTGCCGGAGCGGCTCACGGTGGAGGAGGTGGTGGCGCTGTTCCGCTCGTTCTACCGGCGCGGCCGGGAGGTGGACGAGGTCATCCGGCTGGTGTCGCTGGAGGAGAAGCGGGGCACCTGGTACGAGCGCCTCTCCGGCGGCCAGAAGCAGCGGCTGGCGGTGGCCTGCGCCCTGGTGGGCGATCCGGAGCTGCTCTTCCTCGACGAGCCCACCACCGGCCTCGACCCGCAGTCGCGCCGGCAGCTATGGGAGGTGGTGCACGGCTACCGCCGCGCCGGGCGGACCGTGCTCCTCACCACACACTACATGGACGAGGCGGAGCGGCTCTGCGACCGGGTGGCGGTGGTGGATCGGGGGCGGGTCATCGCCCTGGGCACGCCCCGCGAGCTGGTGGAGCGCCACGCCGGCGCCGCGGTGGTGGAGTTCGCCGCCGAGGGGGCGCTGGGCGAGGCCGAGCTCGAGGCGCTGCCGGGGGTGCGCGCGGCGCGCCGGGCCGGCGACGCCTGGGCCCTCACCGCCGACCGGGTGCACCAGGCGGTCCCGGCCCTGCTCCACCTGCTCCAGGCGCGGGGGGCGGCGCTGTCGCGCCTCTCCACGCACCAGGCCACGCTCGATGACGTCTTCGTGGCCCTCACCGGGAGGCAGCTCCGTGAGTGAGCGCCGCTTCTGGATGAGCTCGCTGTGGCGGCTCACCCTGGCCCGGGTGCTCATGTTCTTCCGCGAGCCCTCGGCGGTGTTCTGGACCTTCGGCTTCCCCATCCTGCTCACCATCGCGCTGGGGATCGCCTTCCGCTCCCGCCCGCCGGACCCGGTGGCGGCGGCGGTGGAGGCCGGGGAGGGGGCCGAGGCGGCGCT
>DASTPH010000013.1:0-93177 GCA_035762305.1 Anaeromyxobacteraceae bacterium | reverse complement strand
CCCGGGGACAACATCACCATGGAGGTGGAGCTGATCACGCCCATCGCCATGGAGAAGCAGCTTCGCTTCGCCATCCGCGAGGGCGGCCGCACCGTGGGCGCCGGAGCGGTGGCCGAGGTGGTGGAGTAGGGCGGGGGCTCGTCCCCCGCCGATGACACGTGGAGGCAACGTGGGGCGGGGGCTCGTCCCCCGCCGATGGCACCGAGGAGACAAGGTAGGGCGGGGGTGAGGCGGGGCTCTCCGCCGATACCACCGCGGAGGCAAGGGGGTCGGCCCCCGCGACGACGAACGCCGAGACATGGGGAGGCAACGTGGCCGGAAACCGCACCATCATCACCCTCGAGTGCACCGCCTGCAAGGAGCGGAACTACAGCACCACCAAGAACAAGAAGAAGACGCAGGACAAGCTCAACCTCTCCAAGTACTGCCCGCGCTGCCGCAAGCACGTGCCGCACAAGGAGGCCAAGTAGGGCGGGGGCTCGTCCCCCGCCGATGACACCGAGGAGACAAGGTAGGGCGGGGGCTCGTCCCCCGCCGATGTCACCACGGAGGCAAGGCGCGGCGGGTGCCCGCCACAGCGAACTCGATAGGCCAGTAGCTCGAACGGCAGAGCAGCGGTCTCCAAAACCGCGGGTTGGGGGTTCGAATCCCTCCTGGCCTGCCAACTGAAAACGGAGGCCGTCCCCGAAGCGCCTCGCGCCCGGGGACGGAGAGCGACCCGGATGGAACAGGGACAGGGCATCGATCCCAAGCGCATCGTGGCCATCGCCTTCGCGGCGGCGGCCCTCTTCCTGGGCATCTTCCTGGAGAAGGTGCTGGCCCTGGCCTTCTCCTACACCCGCTGGAACGACTTCCCGGTCTTCGGGGCCGACTGGACCATCACCACCGTCGTCGGCTTCGGCGCCGCGGCGGTGGCGGCGGGGGTGGCCTGGCGCACCCCCCGGGTGCGGGACGCCTCCCTGGAGGTGGCGGGCGAGCTGAAGAAGGTCACCTGGCCCTCCATGCGCGAGACCCGGGCCGCGACGGTCGCGGTCATCGCCGCCACCTTCGTGGCCGCGGCCATCCTGGGGCTCTTCGACTACGTGTGGGCCTGGCTGTCGGCGCGCATCTACTAGGAAACTCGGATGCTAAGTGCCCGAAATGTTTTGTCCATCGGGGACGGTCCCCGACTGATGTCCAACTACTGACGGCGAATTTTGGAATCGAGCGAGGCGCCGCAGCTTCGGAAGGCCGCGGCGGGCAGGGACGTCACCACCACTCACACAGGCGACCCCACGGCGAGCGCATCGGAGACTCGGGCCATGTCGAAGAAGTGGTACGTCGTGCACACCTACTCCGGCTTCGAAAACAAGGTGAAGAAATCGCTCGAGGAGCGGGTGAAGCAGGAGGCCCTCGAGCCCGACTTCGGCGAGATCCTCATCCCCATGGAACAGGTGGTGGAGATGGTGAAGGGGGAGAAGAAGACCTCCAAGCGCAAGTTCTTCCCCGGCTACATCCTGGTGCAGATGGAGATGAACGACCGGACCTGGCACCTGGTCAAGGGCACCCCCAAGGTGACCGGGTTCGTGGGGAGCGCCAAGAGCCCCAAGGACGTCCCGGCCATCTCCGATCAGGAGGTGCAGCGGCTCACCACCCAGATCACCGAGGGGACCCTCAAGCCCAAGCCCAAGGTGCAGTTCGAGGAGGGAGACTCGGTCCGGGTCATCGACGGCCCCTTTTCCAACTTCAACGGCACGGTGGAGGAGGTGAAGCCGGAGAAGGGCAAGGTCCGGGTGCTGGTGTCGATCTTCGGGCGGGCCACCCCGGTCGAACTGGACTTCATGCAGGTGGAGAAGACCTGACGGCGCCGCCCGCCAGGGCGGCGCAATGTGCACCTCGCATGCCGCGAGTCTCGAGGCACGGGGCGGCGAGAGACGAAGAAGATGGCGGAACGCAGAGCTGACGACGACGGCGTGGAAGAACGCGAGGCGTTCGCCAGACCACGCGAGGAGAGGCGATGAAGAAGGTCACAGGTCAGGTGAAGCTGCAGATCCCGGCGGGAAAGGCCAACCCGGCCCCGCCGGTCGGCCCGGCGCTGGGGCAGCACGGCGTCAACATCATGGAGTTCTGCAAGCAGTTCAACGCGCAGACCCAGGCCCAGGCCAAGGACGGGCTCATCATCCCGGTGATCATCACCATCTACCAGGACCGCTCCTTCTCCTTCCAGCTCAAGACCCCGCCGGCGGCCATCCTCCTCAAGAAGGCGGCCGGCCTGCACACCGAGAAGAAGAAGGGCTCGGGGGCGCACCAGCCCGGCAAGGAGAAGGTGGGACAGGTGAGCCGCAAGCAGCTGGAGCAGATCGCCAGGCTCAAGATGTCCGACATGACCGCCGGCAGCGTCGCGGCGGCCATGCGGACCATCGAGGGCACCGCCCGGTCCATGGGCATCGAGATCGTCGGCTAGGGCGCCGGGAGGCACTGCACATGGCTCACGCAGGGAAGAAGTTCAAGGCGGCCGCGGCCAAGGTCGATCGCGTCAAGCGCTACAAGGTCGACGAGGCGATGAAGCTGGTGAAGGAGACCGCCGTTCGCAAGTTCGACGAGTCGGTGGACGCCGCCATCAACCTGGGCGTCGACCCCAAGCACGCCGACCAGGTGGTGCGGGGCGCGGTGGTGCTGCCGCACGGCATGGGCAAGGCCGTGAAGGTGGCGGTCTTCGCCAAGGGCGACAAGGCCCGCGAGGCGCAGGAGGCCGGGGCCGACCTCATCGGCGCCGAGGACCTGGCCGCCAAGATCCAGGAAGGGTTCATGGACTTCGACAAGGTGATCGCCGCGCCCGACATGATGGGGGTGGTGGGTCGCCTGGGGAAGATCCTCGGCCCGCGCGGCCTCATGCCGAACCCCAAGGTCGGCACCGTCACCCAGGACCTGGCCAGGGCGGTTCGGGAGCAGAAGGCCGGCAAGGTGGAGTTCCGGGTGGAGAAGGCCGGCATCGTGCACGTGCCCTTCGGCAAGGCTTCCTTCCCGGCCGACAAGCTCAAGGAGAACTTCAACGCCATCATGGAGGTGATCTTCAAGGCCAAGCCCCAGACGGCCAAGGGGGTCTACCTCAAGAACGTGACGGTGAGCACCACCATGGGGCCCGGGATCAAGCTCGACACCCAGGAGATCACCGCGCAGCACGCGGCGTGACGGAGGGAGGGCGGGGCTCGTCCCCCGCCGGAAAGTAAGGAGGAGACACCGTAGGGCGGGGGCTTGCCCCCCGCCGAGACAAAGGAGACGTAGGACCGGCGGCACGGGGCCGCCGGCAGATTCCTGGTCCAAGACAGCGGGCCCGCGCAGGCCTCGGGTGCGAGAGGTTGCGAGGCGGAAGCGGCCAAGCGGGCCTTTGTCGGCCCGACCCGCCGAGACGGGAAGTTGCGAGTCGCAGCGTCCCCTGCTTGGCCAGGGGGTTTTGGCACCGGCCGTCCGGTCGGACCGAAGCCCAGAGCGAAGCCCGAGGCGGCGGAGAGCCGCCGGGCCGGAAAGGCGGTGAGACAGTTTGGACCGGACGGAGAAGGAGAAGGTGGTCAACGCGCTTCACCAGAAGATGGCCCGCGCCAAGGCGGCCATCCTGGCGGAGCCCCGGGGACTCGACGTCGCCACCGTGACCGAGCTTCGCAGGAAGTGCCGCGAGGCCAAGGTCGACTACAAGGTGGTGAAGAACACGCTGGCGGTGCGCGCCTCCAAGGGCACGCCCGTCGAGCCCCTGGCCGAGAAGTTCGTGGGCCCGACGGCGCTGGTCATGTCGTACGACGACGTGGTGGCGCCGGCGAAGCTCCTGGCGGACTTCGCCAAGGACCGCGAGAGCTTCAAGATCCGCACCGCGGTGGTCGACGGGAAGGTGACCGACGCCGCGGGGGTGCTGGCGCTGGCCCGCTTGCCGGGTCTGGCGGAGCTGCGGGGCGCCATCGCCTCGCTCGTCGCCATGCCGGCGACGCGGCTGGCGCGGCTCATCGCCACACCCGGGCAGAAGCTCGCCCAGGTGCTGGGGGCCCGCAGGGATCAGCTCGAGACGAAGCAGTGAACCGGTGACAAACCGCCCGCGCCGCACGGCGCGGGCCAAGAACGCTGGCGGGACCTGGACGGCCCGCCCATGAACGAGGAAAGGATGTAGACGTCATGGCCGATCTCAACGCAATCGTGGATCAGCTCTCCGGCCTCACCGTGGTGGAGGCCGCCGAGCTCGTGAAGAAGCTGGAGGAGAAGTGGGGTGTCTCCGCCGCCGCGCCGGTGATGGTGGCGGGCGCCGGCGGAGCCGCCGCGGCGGCTGCCCCGGCCGAGGAGAAGACCGAGTTCACCGTGGTGCTCGCCGAGGCCGGCGCCAACAAGATCAACGTCATCAAGGAGGTGCGCGCGGTGACCGGCCTGGGCCTCAAGGAGGCCAAGGACCTCGTCGAGGGGGCTCCCAAGGACGTGAAGAGCGGCGTCTCCAAGGCCGAGGCCGAGGAGATCAAGAAGAAGCTCGAGGCCGCCGGGGCCAAAGTTCAAGTGAAGTAGGGCGGGGGCTCGTCCCCCGCCGATGTCACCACGGAGGCAAGGTAGGGCGGGGGCTTCTTCGGGTGGCTCGGCAGCAAGGAGGGCGGGGCTCGCCCCCCGCCGATGGAGCGTGGATACATCAGGCAGAACAGACGTTCCCCGTCGGGGCGGCCCGCCAGGCCGCCCCGCTCCGGGGTTTCACGTGTTTTTTTGACAGGCTACGGTGTTTTCGTTAAGACCCCGTATCCCTCGAAATGACGAGAGCTCCCGGCGGGAAGCCGCCGGGGCGATCGCAGTGGCCGGCCAGGTGCCGGCTCGAGCCGTTTCTCAGGTTTCCTAGGGGACCTCGATGCCGCAGACGATTCAGAGCAACTTCCGCGTCCGCAAGAACTTCGGAAAGATCCACAAGATCGCCGACATCCCCAGCCTGATCGCCATCCAGAAGCGGTCCTACGACAAGTTCCTCCAGGCCGACGTCCCGCCCGAGAAGCGCGAGGACACCGGGCTGCAAGGGGTCTTCAAGTCGGTCTTCCCCATCAAGGACTTCAACGAGACGAGCTCGCTCGAGTTCGTGTCGTACCACCTGGAGAAGCCCAAATACGACGTCGACGAGTGCCACCAGCGCGGCATGACCTACTCCGCGCCCATCAAGGTGGTGGTGCGGCTGGTGGTCTGGGACAAGGACGAGGAGACCGGCGCCCAGTCCATCCGCGACGTGAAGGAGCAGGAGGTCTACTTCGGCGAGATCCCGCTCATGACCGACAACGGGACCTTCATCATCAACGGGACCGAGCGCGTCGTGGTGAGCCAGCTCCACCGCTCCCCGGGGGCCTTCTTCGACCACGACAAGGGCAAGAGCCACTCCTCGGGGAAGATCCTCTACAACGCCCGCATCATTCCCTACCGCGGCTCCTGGATCGACTTCGAGTTCGACCACAAGGACCTGCTCTACGTGCGCATCGACCGGCGCCGCAAGCTGCCGGCCACGGTGCTCCTGCGGGCCTTGGGCGGGGTGCCCGACACCGCCAAGAAGGACCCGGTGGAGTTCCGCGGCACCGCCGAGGAGATCCTCAAGTACTACTACGAGACCGAGGTCATCCGCGTCGAGGGCAAGGGCAAGTTCGAGAAGGACCTGAACCCCGACCTGCTCAAGGGGCAGCGGGCCACCCGCGACATCCGCGACCCGAAGACCAACGAGGTCATCGTCAAGAAGAACCGCAAGTACACCGAGGGCGCCATCAAGCGCCTGGTGGCGGCCAAGCTGAAGAGCCTGCCGGTGGAGCCCGAGGAGGTCTACAGCAAGATCTCCGCCGAGGACGTGGTGGACGAGGCCAGCGGCGAGGTCCTGCTGGAGGTGAACGAGCCGGTGAGCGAGGAGAAGATCGAGGAGCTGCGCAGGCGCGGCATCGACCGCTTCAAGGTGCTGTTCATCGACAACCTGAACGTCCTGCCTTCGCTCCGCGACACCCTCATGCAGGACAAGATCGCCTCCCCCGAGGACGCGATCATGGAGATCTACCGGCGGCTGCGCCCGGGCGACCCGCCCACCCCCGAGACCGCCGGCAACCTGTTCGTGAACCTGTTCTTCAACCCGGAGCGCTACGACCTCTCCAAGGTGGGGCGGCTCAAGCTCAACTACAAGTTCAACCTGGAGGAGCCGCTCGACAACACCATCCTCACCAAGCGCGACATCCTGGAGGTGGTGCGCTTCCTCATCGACCTGAAGAACGGGTCGAAGGACCGGGACATCGACGACATCGACCACCTTGGCAACCGCCGCGTCCGCGCGGTGGGCGAGCTGCTGGAGAACCAGTACCGCATCGGCCTGGTGCGCATGGAGCGCGCCATCAAGGAGCGCATGAGCCTTCAGGAGATCGAGACGCTCATGCCCCACGACCTCATCAACGCCAAGCCGGTGACGGCGGTGATCAAGGAGTTCTTCGGGTCCTCGCAGCTCTCCCAGTTCATGGACCAGACCAACCCGCTCTCGGAGGTGACGCACAAGCGGCGCGTCTCCGCGCTCGGGCCGGGGGGGCTGACCCGCGAGCGCGCCGGGTTCGAGGTGCGCGACGTCCACCCCACCCACTACGGCCGCATCTGCCCCATCGAGACGCCGGAGGGCCCGAACATCGGCCTCATCGCCTCGCTCTCCACCTACGCCCGGGTGAACGAGTACGGCTTCGTGGAGACCCCCTACCGCAAGTCGGAGAAGGGGCGGGTCACCGACGAGGTCAGCTTCTACTCGGCGCTGGAGGAGGAGAAGCACACCATCGCCCAGGCCAACGCCCCCATGGACCGCCGGGGGGCCTTTCTGGGGACCCTGGTCTCCTGCCGCCGCGAGGGGGAGTTCGTCCAGGTCCGGCCCGAGGAGGTGGACCTGATGGACGTCTCGCCGAACCAGCTGGTCTCGGTGGCGGCCTCGCTGGTGCCGTTCCTGGAGAACGACGACGCCAACCGGGCCCTCATGGGCTCGAACATGCAGCGGCAGGCGGTGCCGCTCATCCGCACCGAGGCCCCGCTGGTGGGCACCGGCATCGAGGCCATCGTGGCCCGCGACTCCGGCGTCACCATGGTGGCCAAGCGGGACGGGGTGGTGCAGTCGGTGGACGCCTCGCGCATCGTGGTCAAGGCCGACGTGGCCGCATCGGCCACCGACGTGGCCAACGAGGTGGACATCTACAACCTCATCAAGTTCCAGCGCTCCAACCAGAACACCTGCATCAACCAGAAGCCCATCGTGAACCCGGGCGAGCGCGTCAAGAAGGGCGACGTCGTCGCCGACGGGCCGGCCACCGAGATGGGCGAGTTGGCGCTGGGCCAGAACGTGGTGGTCGCCTTCATGCCCTGGCAGGGCTACAACTTCGAGGACTCGATCCTGCTCTCCGAGCGCCTGGTGAAGGAGGACGTCTACACCTCCGTGCACATCGAGGAGTTCGAGTGCGTGGCGCGGGACACCAAGCTCGGCAAGGAGGAGATCACCCGCGACATCCCCAACGTCGGCGAGGAGGCCCTCAAGGACCTCGACGAGTCGGGGATCATCCGCATCGGCGCCGAGGTGAAGCCGGGGGACATCCTGGTGGGCAAGATCACCCCCAAGGGCGAGACCCAGCTCTCGCCCGAGGAGAAGCTCCTGCGCGCCATCTTCGGCGAGAAGGCCGGCGACGTGCGCGACAGCTCGCTGCGGGTGCCGCCCGGCGTCTCCGGCACGGTCATCAACGCCAAGGTCTTCAGCCGCAAGGGCGTGGACAAGGACGAGCGGGCCCGGGCCATCGAGGAGGCCGAGGAGGCCAAGCTCCTCAAGGACCAGAACGACGAGATCCGGATCATCCAGGACTCGGCGTATCTCAAGATCCGCAAGCTGCTGGTGGGCAAGGAGCTGGCGGCGCGGCTGGTGGACGACAAGGGCGAGCAGCTGCTCAAGAAGGGCGAGGCCCTCACCGACGAGATGCTGGACCAGGTTCCCCACCGGTACTGGGGGGAGATCGCGGTGGCCGGCGGCCAGGAGATCCAGGAGAAGGTGCGCCGGGTCATCGAGAACTTCGAGGAGCAGCGCGAGCTGGTGAAGCTGCTCTTCGGGGAGAAGATCGGCCGCCTGAAGAAGGGGGACGAGCTCCCACCGGGCGTCATCAAGATGGTCAAGGTCTACGTGGCCATCAAGCGCAAGCTGGCGGTGGGCGACAAGATGGCCGGCCGCCACGGCAACAAGGGCGTGGTGTCGCGGGTGCTTCCCGAGGAGGACATGCCCTACCTCGAGGACGGCACCCCGGTGGACCTGGTGCTGAACCCGCTGGGCGTGCCCTCCCGCATGAACGTGGGGCAGATCCTGGAGACCCACCTGGGCTGGGGGGCCCGCGCCGTGGGGCGGCGCCTGGAGGAGATGATCGAGCGGAAGTTCGGGCCGGACCAGCTGCGCCGCTATCTCAAGAAGGTGTACGAGGGCGAGGGGGTGGGCAACGAGCGCATCCACGCCATGATCGACGAGCTGCCCGACCGGGAGGTGCCGCGGCTGGCCCAGAAGCTCACCCGCGGCGTCTACGTGGCCACCCCGGTGTTCGACGGGGCGCGCGAGGAGGAGATCCGCTCCGTGCTGGAGCAGGGCTCGGCCACCATGCAGTCCATCCTCTTCGACGGCCGAACCGGCGAGCCCTTCGACCACGACGTCACCGTGGGCGTGATGTACATGCTCAAGCTCCACCACCTGGTGGACGAGAAGATCCACGCCCGCTCCATCGGCCCCTACTCGCTGGTGACCCAGCAGCCGCTGGGCGGCAAGGCCCAGTTCGGCGGCCAGCGCCTAGGCGAGATGGAGGTGTGGGCCATGGAGGCCTACGGCGCCGCCTACTCGCTGCAGGAGTTCCTCACCGTCAAGTCGGACGACGTGGTGGGGCGCACCCGCATGTACGAGGCCATCGTCAAGGGCGAGAACACGCTGGAGGCCGGGCTGCCAGAGTCCTTCAACGTGCTCATCAAGGAGCTGCAGAGCCTGGCGCTCGACGTGGAGCTGCTCGAGTCGCCCGAGGCGCAACGCGCCCGCGAGGCCGCCGAGGCCGAGGCCGCCGCCTCGGGTCGCGCCGTCGAGAAGAAGAGCGCCTAGCCCGGGTCGGACAACGGAATCTCAAGCGAAGGATCGAGGGATACCGACGTGAAGGACATCTTCAATTTCTTCGAGAAGCCGAAGGACCCCACCTCGTTCTCGGCCATCCGCATCTCGCTGGCCAGCCCGGACAAGATCCGGCAGTGGTCGCATGGCGAGGTGAAGAAGCCGGAGACCATCAACTACCGGACCTTCAAGCCCGAGCGCGACGGCCTCTTCTGCGCCAAGATCTTCGGCCCCGTCAAGGACTACGAGTGCAACTGCGGCAAGTACAAGCGCATGAAGCACCGCGGGGTGGTCTGCGAGAAGTGCGGCGTGGAGGTGATCCAGTCCAAGGTGCGGCGCGAGCGGCTGGGGCACATCACCCTGGCCACCCCGGTGGCCCACATCTGGTTCCTGAAGTCGCTGCCCTCGCGCATCGGCAACCTCCTCGACATCACCCTGAAGGACCTCGAAAAGGTCCTCTACTGCGAGAGCTACATCGTCACCGATCCCAAGGAGACCACCCTGCAGCGCGGGGAGCTCGTCTCCGAGGAGCGGCAGCAGAAGCTGCGCGAGGAGCTGGGCGATGACGCCTTCGAGTCGGCCATGGGCGGCGAGGCGGTGCTGCAGCTGCTCAGGCAGATCGACGTGCACAAGCTCTCCGAGGACCTGCGCGCCGAGATGCGCGACGCCACCAGCGAGGCCAAGCGCAAGAAGATCGCCAAGCGCCTCAAGGTGGTGGACGCCTTCAGCGAGTCCGGGAACAAGCCCGACTGGATGATGATGGAGGTCATCCCGGTCATCCCGCCCGACCTGCGCCCGCTGGTGCCGCTCGACGGCGGCCGCTTCGCGACCAGCGACCTCAACGACCTCTACCGGCGGGTCATCAACCGCAACAACCGCCTGAAGCGGCTTCAAGAATTGAACGCCCCGGACATCATCATCCGCAACGAGAAGCGGATGCTGCAGGAGGCGGTGGACGCCCTCTTCGACAACGGGCGCCGCGGCAAGACCATCACCGGGCCCAACAAGCGCCCGCTGAAGTCGCTCTCCGACATGCTCAAGGGCAAGCAGGGCCGCTTCCGCCAGAACCTGCTCGGCAAGCGCGTCGACTACTCGGGGCGGTCGGTGATCGTGGTGGGCCCGGAGCTCAAGCTGCACCAGTGCGGCCTGCCCAAGATCATGGCCCTCGAGCTCTTCAAGCCCTTCATCTACAACAAGCTCGAGGAGAAGGGGTACGTCACCACCATCAAGTCGGCCAAGAAGATGGTGGAGAAGGAGCGCCCCGAGGTCTGGGACATCCTCGACGAGGTGATCCGGGAGCACCCGGTGCTCCTGAACCGCGCCCCCACCCTCCACCGCCTGGGCATCCAGGCCTTCGAGCCGGTGCTCATCGAGGGCAAGGCCATCCAGCTCCATCCCCTGGTGTGCACCGCCTTCAACGCCGACTTCGACGGCGACCAGATGGCGGTCCACGTGCCGCTCTCCATCGAGGCGCAGATGGAGGCCCGGGTGCTCATGATGAGCACCAACAACATCCTCTCGCCGGCGCACGGCAAGCCCATCATCGTGCCCAGCCAGGACATCGTCCTCGGCATCTACTACATGACCCGCGAGCGGGCCTTCGCGCCCGGGGAGGGCAAGGTGTTCGCCTCGCCCGGCGAGGTGCGGGCCGCCTATGACCAGGGCGAGGTCGACCTGCAGGCCAAGGTGCACGTGCGCATGGACGGCAAGCGGGTCGAGACCACCGTGGGCCGGGTGCTCCTCTACGACATCGTGCCCAAGCGGCTCCCCTTCGATGCCATCAACAAGGTGATGGACAAGAAGCAGCTGCAGAACCTCATCGACCTCACCTACCGGCTCTGCGGCGAGAAGGAGACCGTGCTCCTGGCGGATCGGGTGCGGACGCTGGGGTACGGCCACGCCACCAAGGCCGGCATCTCCATCTCGCTCGATGACATGGTCATCCCCAAGAAGAAGCAGGCGCTGCTGGAGCGGGCCATGAAGGAGGTCGACGAGATCCAGAGCCAGTACACCGAGGGTCTCATCACCGACGGCGAGCGCTACAACAAGGTCATCGACATCTGGGCCCAGGTGACCGACGAGGTCGCCGCCGAGATGATGAGCGAGATCGGCTTCGAGACCGCCAAGGGGGATGGGAAGGAGGGCAAGCGCGAGGAGCGCAAGCAGCCCTCCTTCAACCCCATCTACATCATGGCCGACTCGGGGGCTCGCGGCTCGGCCCAGCAGATCCGCCAGCTGGCCGGCATGCGCGGCCTGATGGCCAAGCCCTCGGGCGAGATCATCGAGACCCCCATCACCGCCAACTTCCGCGAGGGCCTGAACGTCCTCCAGTACTTCATCTCCACCCACGGCGCTCGCAAGGGCCTGGCCGACACCGCCCTCAAGACCGCCAACTCCGGGTACCTGACCCGGCGCCTGGTGGACGTGGCCCAGGACGCCATCATCACCGAGTACGACTGCGGAGCCATGGACGGCATCACCATGGGGGCCCTGGTGGAGGGAGGCGAGATCATCGAGGCCATGGGCGAGCGCATCCTCGGCCGCGTGGCCCTGGACGACATCCACGACCCCTTCAGCGGCAACGTGCTCGTCAAGGCCAACGAGGAGATCGACGAGAACAAGGTCAAGCTCATCGACAACGCCGGCATCGACAAGGTGAAGATCCGCTCGGTGCTCACCTGCCAGGCCCGCCGCGGCATCTGCATGGAGTGCTACGGCCGCGACTTGGCCCGCGGGCGCAAGGTCTCGGTGGGCGAGGCGGTGGGGGTCATCGCCGCCCAGTCCATCGGCGAGCCCGGCACCCAGCTCACCATGCGCACCTTCCACATCGGCGGCGCCGCCTCGCGGCGGGCCGAGCAGTCGACGCTGGAGAACCGCAACGCCGGCCTGGTCAAGTTCGTGAGCCTCAACACCGTGAAGAAGGCCGACGGCACCCTCATCGTCATGAACCGCAACGGCGAGGTGGTGATCACCGACGAGCAGGGGCGCGAGCGCGAGCGCTACGGCGTGGTCTACGGCGCCAAGATGCTGGTGAAGGACGGGCAGCGCCTCGAGGCCGGGACCCTGCTGGCGGAGTGGGACCCGTACTCGGTGCCCATCCTGACCGAGGTGGCGGGCCGCGTGAAGTTCGGCGACCTGGTGGACGGGGTCACCTACACGGAGCAGGTCGACGAGATCACCGGCCTGGCCCGCAAGGTGGTCATCGCCTCCAAGGACCCGGACGCCCGGCCGCGCATCTCCGTCAAGGACGAGAAGGGGGCCACCCGCAAGCTGCCCAACTCCGACGCCGACGCCCGCTACATGATGCCCGAGGGCGCCAACATCGTGGTCTCCGACGGGGACGAGGTGGACGCCGGCGACGTCATCGCCAAGATGCCGCGCGAAACCACCAAGACCAAGGACATCACCGGCGGCCTCCCGCGCGTTGCCGAGTTGTTCGAGGCGCGCAAGCCCAAGGAGTACGCCATCATCTCCGAGATCGACGGCGTGGTCTCCTTCGGCAAGGACACCAAGGGCAAGCGCAAGCTGGTCATCACCCCCGAGATCGACGGCAAGGTGCGGCCCGACCTGGCCAAGGAGTACCTCATCGGGAAGGGCAAGCACATCAGCGTCCACCCCGGCGACCGGGTCCGCACCGGCGAGGCGCTCATGGACGGCGCCGCCAACCCGCACGACATCCTGCGGGTGCTGGGCGAGAAGGAGCTGGCGCGCTGGCTGGTGGACGAGGTGCAGGAGGTCTACCGGCTGCAGGGCGTGAAGATCAACGACAAGCACATCGAGGTGATCGTCCGCCAGATGCTGCGCCGGGTCCGGGTGGCCGACGTGGGCGACACGGGTTTCCTGGTGGACGAGCAAGTGGAGAAGTGGGTGTTCGACGAGGAGAACGAGAAGGTGATGAAGGCCGGAAGCAAGCCGGCCCAGGGCGAGCCGCTGCTGCTCGGCATCACCAAGGCCTCCCTCTCCACCGAGTCGTTCATCTCGGCGTCCTCCTTCCAGGAGACCACCAAGGTGCTCACCGAAGCCGCCATCTGGGGCAAGGTGGACCACCTGCGCGGGCTGAAGGAGAACGTGATCATGGGCCGGCTCATCCCGGCCGGCACCGGCCTCGGCGCCTACAAGCACCTGGACATCGAGGTGGAGACCCCGGTGGACGCGGTCGAGCAGGCCGAGGAAGCCCTGGCGGTCGCCGCGGAGGAATAGGCCTGCGAGACGCAGGGGTGGGGCCCCGTCGGGCTTTGCCCGACGGGGCGGGGCGGCACGCCCCGCCTGGCGCCCAGGCCGAGGAAGCCCTCGCGGTCGCCGCGGAGGAGTAGGCGGGGTCCATTCGTCGAGCGCAGGTCCAGCGTTGCTGGACCGAAGCGACAGCGCCCGCCGGTCTCCGGGATCCCCGGCGGCCCGGTCTCGCCTCCGGGCGCTGGTTTCGCTCGCGACCCCGGAACGACAGCCGCGCGGCGACGAGGCACGCGCGGCGGCTCGCAAAGGTCGGTCGCGCAGCCCAGGGACCCCCCTCGGCGCATTGGCGCTCCACGACGGTTGCTCGCCGCGACCACGGGCTTGGGGTCGCGCGTATCGGGACGGCCGCGGCTCGCTGCAAAGGCGCCCTCCGGCGAGACCGGGCCGCCGCGGACTTCGAGGAGGCTTCGCTGGAATCGGTTACTGGGAATGAGGCGGCCTCGTGGCCCCGGGGCCCCGAGGCGGGATGGCGAATCAGCGTGCTCGTCCTCGCCGCGTTGCGTCAAATCGCAAAGGAATACGCCGCGTTGTGGCGCCGGGAATAGCGCCTGCTGCCGCCTGTTTTGATACTCGTCACTCTAAGTTTCATCGTATCGAGGTGGCTAAATCGAGTCCCATCAGTGGCTTGTCCTGCATGGTTGACTTGTGTAGTCCATAATTGGTAAAGTGCCGTTACGTAATGAACCGGCTGGAACCGACGGGTTCGTCGGGCGGGGGCCGGAGACGGGGAGACGGAGAATGAGGACGGGAACGGGGCAGCGCGGCAGCCGGGAATTCGACGAGCTCGCTCCCTACCTGAAGGCGGTTCGCGAGTATCCGCCGCTCTCCCGCGAGGAGGAGCACGCCCTCGCGTTGCGCGCCCGCAAGGGCGACCTTCGGGCCAAGCAGAAGCTAGTGCGGCACAATCTGGCCTTCGTGGTGGCCATCGCCCGCAAGCAGCGCCGGGGGACGGTGCGACTCGACGACCTCATCCAGGAGGGCAACGTCGGCCTGATGCGGGCCGTGGAGAAGTTCGACCCGCACGCCGGCACTCGCTTCTCCACCTACGCGGTGTGGTGGATCCGCGCTTACGTCGGCAAGTACCTCAAGGAGGCGCGCAGCACGGTCAGGCCGCAGAGCGGCACCGTGGCGCAGCCCGACCTCTCCCTCGACAGCACCATCGACGAGGAGGGGGACGTCTCCCACCTCGAGCGCATCGAGGACGACGGGCCCGGCCCGGAGGACACCTACCTGACCTCCGAGGGCGACCGCGAGGTCCGCGACGCGCTGCTCAAGGTGCGCAAGCGCATCGGCGAGTTGGGCTGGGACATCATCCACAACCGCCTGGAGCAGGACGCGCCCAGGACGCTCGAGGAGATCGGGAAGCGCTGGGGCGTCTCCCGCGAGCGCGTGCGCCAGGTGGAGCTCAAGACCAAGCAGTTCCTCCACCGCTACCTGCAGGAGGCCGAGAGCGGCGGCGACGCGCGCGACGCAGCCTGAAGCGGCGTCGCACCTCGAGGCCCGCCCCTTCCTCCGGGGGGGCGGGCTTCGTATTTGCTCCCCTGGGCTCCATGGCGCCGGGCCGCGCGGCCGGCGCGGGAGGCCGGCATGGGGAGGATCCTGAGGCAGGACCGGGCCTTGACGGCCGAGCCCGGGCCGGGTTCGCCGGCGCGCCGGCTCCCCGCCGAGGTCCTGTCGGCGGCCGAGGGAGCGCGCCGCGTCCTCGAGCGCGCCGAGGCCGAGGCCGCCCGCCTGCGGGAGGCGGTCGCGCGCGAGCGGGAGCTGGTCCTCTCCCAGGCCGGGGAGGCCGGGTACCGCGCCGGCCTGGCGCGGGCCGCGGCAACGCTGGCGCGCGCCGCCGCCGAACGCGACCGCCTGCTCCAGTCGGCTTCCGACGACCTGGTCCGGCTGGCGGTGGCGGTGGCCGGGGCCGTGCTCCGGCGGGAGGTGGAGCGCGGCGGGGACGTCGAGGCGCTCGCGGCCAGGGCCCTGGAGGCGGTTCGCCACCGGCGCCAGGTGACCCTGCGCGTCCATCCCGACGACGCGGCCGGGGTGCGCGGAGAAGCGGGGCGCCTGGGCGCGCTCCTCAACCGGGCGCCGGCCCTGGCCGTCCAGGAGGACCCGGCGGTGGGGCGAGGCGGCCTCCTGGTGGAGACCGAGGCCGGCACCCTGGACGCGCGCCTGGAGACCCGCCTCGAGGCGGTCGAGGCGGCCCTGCTCGAGGAGGAATCGTGAGCGCGCTCGATCTCGAACGGCGGCTGGCCGCGCTGGCTCGGGCGGCGCCGTTCCGGTCGCGGGGGCGGGTCACCGCGCTCACCGGGCTGGTGGTGCGGGCGGCGGTGGAGGGGGCGAGGCACGGAGAGCTGCTGGAGATCCGCGGCCCCGGGCGCGAGCCGCTCCTGGCCGAGGTGGTGGGCCTGCGCGACGAGGAGGTGCTCCTCCTGCCGCTGGGCGAGCCCCGCGGGGTGGGGCTGGAGGCTTCGGTGGTGCCCACCGGCAGGCCGCTCTCGGTCCGGGTGGGTGCGGCGCTGCTGGGGCGCGTCCTCGACGGGCTGGGGCGCCCCATCGACGGGCGCCCCCGGCCGCGGGGCCTGGCCGAGTGGCCCGTGGACCGGCCGGCGCCGGGCCCGCTCGGCCGGCGAAGGGTCGCCGAGCCCCTGGCGCTCGGTGTGCGCGCCCTGGACGGCTTCCTCACCGTGGGGCGCGGGCAGCGCCTGGGGCTCTTCGCCGGCTCCGGCGTGGGGAAGTCCACGCTCCTGGGCCAGATCGCCAGGCAGGCCAAGAGCGACCTGTCGGTGGTGTGCCTCCTCGGGGAGCGCGGGCGCGAGGTGCGCGACTTCCTCGAGGAAGCGCTCGGGGAGGACGGGCTCGGCCGCAGCGTGGTGGTGGCGGCCACCAGCGACGCCCCAGCGTTGGTGCGACTGCGGGCGGCCCACGTGGCCACCGCCATCGCCGAGTGGTTCGCCGAGGTGGAGGGGCGGGAGGTGCTGTTCCTGCTCGACAGCTTGACGCGCTTCGCCCGGGCGCAGCGGGAGGTGGGGCTCGCCGCCGGCGAGCCACCCGCGCGCCAGGGCTACCCGCCGAGCGTCTTCTCGGCCCTGCCGCGGCTCCTGGAGCGGGCCGGGTCCCGGGCCCGCGGTGGCATCACCGCCGTCTACACGGTGCTGGTGGCCGGGGGCGACCTGGAGGAGCCGGTGGCCGACGAGGTGCGCGGGCTCCTCGACGGGCACGTGGTGCTGGAGCGGGCCCTGGCGGCCCGGGGACGGTTCCCGGCGGTGGACGTGCTCCAGAGCCTTTCCCGGCTCATGCCGGCGGTGGCCTCGCCGGGACACCGCGCCGCGGCGGCGCGGCTGCGAGCCCTCCTCGCGGCCTTCGAGTCCCAGCGAGACCTCATCGCCCTTGGGGCCTGGCGGCGCGGCGCCGATACGCGGGTCGACGAGGCCGTCGACCGCATGCCGGACCTGGAAGCCTTCCTGGCCCAGGGGACGCACGAATGGTCCCCCTTCGAGGAGACCGTGGAGCGGCTGGAGGCGCTGGCCCGGTGATCGGCTCCCGGTACCCGCTCACGGCGCTGCGCCGGCTCCGGGAGCGGGACCGCGACGGGCGGGCGTCGGCCCTGGCCGCGGCGGCGGCCGCGGCCCGGGCGGAGGCGGAGGCGGCGGCGCATCGGCGGGCCGAGGCGGCGGGCTGCCGGGCGCGCCTGGCGGCGGCCGTCGCCGCGGAGGGCGCCGGCCCGGCGGCGGCGCTCTCCGGCGGGGAGCGTTTCCGCGCCCGGTTGCGGCGGGAGGAAAAGCGCCTCGAGGCCGCCGCGGCGGAGCAGGTGGCGCGGCTCGACCTGGCCGAGGCCGAGGCCAGGCGCGCCCGGGAGGCCCACGCGGCGGCCCGGGCCGCCCTGCGGGCGGTGGAGGCCCATGAGGCGCGCTGGCTTCTCGCCCGGCGGGGGGCGCGGGAGGCCGCGGAGGAGCGGGAGCGGGACGACGCCTGGCCGGGGCGCGAGAAAGCGCCGCCGGTCACCTGAGGTCGAAGGTGGCCCGGCCCTCCTCGCACTCCACGACGAGGCGCTTGGGCTTGAAATCCCGCGGCGCCGGCTGTCCATCGCGCCGGAAGTCGCTCATGGAGAAGACCAGCTGGTCGTGCGGACGCACCGTCTTCTGATCGCGGCGCCAGCCGTCGTCCAGGGTGAAGACCACCTCGGTCCAGTTGTCGGCGGACTCGTTGCGCACCAGCAGTTGCTGGCCGCCCACCAGCGAGTCGCGCAGCACCCTGACGTCCGCGCCGAGCGAGTTCTCCGGGCCCGAGGCGGGGCAGGCGGCCCAGAGGGTCACCACCGAGATGAGCGCCCAGGAGGCGACGATGCCGGCCCGCATCTTGAAGAACTTGTCGGAGCGCCGGTAGGACTCGGCCAGCGACCGGGCCAGCTCCCGGACGCGATCCAGGGCGGAGCTGGCCGCGGCGCCCAGGCGGAACGACGCGCTCCGGGCGGGCGCCGCGCTCCGGGAGGCGGGGGGCGCACTCTGGGAGGCGGGGGGGGCGCCCCGGGCGGTCGAGGGCGCGCCCGGGGAATGGGATGGCGCCCGGTGCGAGGGGGGTGCCGCGCTCCGGGCGGGTGGCTTCGAGTCGCGGGCGGGCGGCGCTCCCGTGGACGGCGGCGGGTTCCGCGGCCCGGGCGGCGCGGTCTTCGGCGGCTGGTCCATCGGCGCCCCGAGCCTACCGTCGCGACGCCGGGGCGACAAGCGGCGCCGAAATCCCCTCGAAGCCGCGCGCGGCCACCGCGTCGGCGACGTCGCCTCCCAGGCCGCCCGTGGCCCGGTGCATCTCGATGATGCGGCGCCGCACCTCGGCGAGGAGCGCGTCGCGCCCCGCGACCTCGGCCGGGCTCACCGCCACGCCGATGGAGACGTGGATGGTTCCGGGGTGGACCTCGATGCGCCGCTTGGGGGTGACGGCGCCGCTGCCGCTCACCGCCACCGGCACCACCGGAACGCCGGCCTGGCAGGCGATGACGAAGGGCCCCTTCTTGAAGGGGTGGATGCGCCGGTCGAGGCTGCGGGTCCCCTCCGGGAACACCATCAGGGACAGGCCCCCCCGCACGCGCTCGGCGGCCGCCGAGAGCGAGGCGACCGCCCGCTGGTGGTCTCGCCGGTCCACCTCGACGTGGCCGCCCAGGGCGAGGTACCAGCCGAAGATCGGGACCCGGAACAGCTCCCGCTTGGCGAGGAAGCGCACCGTGCGAGGCACGGCCGCGACCACCGCGAAGATGTCGAGCGCGCTCTCGTGGTTGGCGGCGAAGATGACCGGACCCTCGGGGACCGGGGCCATCCGGTGCACGGCGAGCCGCGCCCCGGCCAGCCGCAAGCAGGATGGCCCCCAGAACACCCTGGCCACCCGCATGGGCCAGTCGCCGCGGCCGGTCAGCAGCATGACCGGGAGCGACGCCAGGAAGACGAGCGCCATGGTGACGGCGGCGTAGGCGAGCGTCGCGACTCCCCGCAGGCGGCCCATGCTTCTCAGGTAGCACGGTCCCGGCGGGGCGGCGAGCCCGCACCTGGGGCGTTCGGAAGGGGCGGCGCGGCCGTGCCATACTCGGGTGCGTGGAGCTCCTGGACGTGGCCCCGGAGGTTCGCGAGGCGCTCGCCGCCCGGCGGGGCGTGGTGGCGCTCGAGACCAGCGTGGTGGCCCACGGCCTCCCGCCCCCGCGCGGCCTGGAGGCGGCCCGCAGGGCCCAGGCCGCGGTGCGGGCCGGCGGCAGCGTGCCGGCGACGGTGGCGGTGATCGACGGGCGGGTGGTGGTGGGCGCGAGCGAGGCCGACCTCGCGCGCCTGGCCGATCCCTCCCGGCGCGCGGCCAAGGTGGGCGCGCGCGACCTGGCGGCGCTGCTGGTGACCCACGGGGACGGCGCGACTACCGTCTCCGCCACCGCGGCGGTGGCGGTCCGGGCCGGGATCCGGCTCTTCGCCACCGGCGGCGTGGGAGGCGTGCACCGGGGGGCGCCGGGCTGGCCACCGGACGTCTCGGCCGACCTGGCCGAGATCTCCCGCACGCCGGTGTGCGTGGTCTGCGCCGGTCCCAAGGCCATCCTGGACCTCCCCGCCACCGCCGAGGCGCTGGAGGCCCTGGAGGTGCCGGTGATCGGGTGGCGCACCGCCGAGCTCCCGGCCTTCTACACCGCCGAGAGCGGGCTGGCGCTGGAGCACCGGGTGGACGACGCCGCGGGGGCGGCGCGCCTCCTCGACCTGCACTGGCGGTCGCTGGGGCGCCGGGAGGGCCTGCTCCTGTGCGTCCCGCCGGCCTGGCCGGTGCCGCGGGCGGCCTTCGAGGAGGTCCTGGCGGCGGCGCTGGAGCGGGCGCGGGCCGAGGGGGTGACGGGGAAGGCCACCACCCCGTTCCTGCTGGGCGAGGTGGCGCGGGCACTGGGCCCGGCGGTGGTGGAGGCCAACTTGGCCCTGGTCGAGGAGAATGCTCGCGTGGCCGGGGAGGTGGCGGCGGCGATGGCCCGCCGCCGTTAGGATCGCGGCATGGCTCGAGGGGGCACTCCCGGGGGCGACCTCGCCCCGGTGCTGGTCGCCGATCGCGGCGCCCTCGAGGCGCTCGCCGAGGCGGTCTCGCGGCAGCCGGCGGTGGCCCTCGACACCGAGTCGAACAGCTTCCACGTCTACCGGGAGCGCGTCTGCCTGCTGCAGCTCTCCACCCGGGAGGCCGACTACGTGGTCGATCCCTTCGCGGTCGACGTGCGGCCGCTGGGAGCGGCGCTGGCCGGACGGGAGGTGGTGCTTCACGGCGCCGACTACGACGTGCGCTGCCTGAAGCGCGAGTTCGGCTGGCGCCTCCCCGGCCTCTTCGACACCATGGCGGCGGCGCGCCGCCTGGGCGCCCGAGAGCTCGGCCTGGCGGCGCTGGTGGAGAGCCACTGCGGCGTGAAGCTCGCCAAGGACCACCAGCGCTCCGACTGGGGTCGGCGCCCGCTCTCGGAGGAGCAGGTGCGCTACGCCGCGCTCGACACGCATTTCCTGCTCCCGATCCACGAGCGGCTGCGCGCCGAGCTCACGAGCCGCGGCCTCGCCGAGGCGGCGCGGCGCGAGTTCGAGCAGATCGCGGCGGTGGAGCCGCGCCCCAAGGTGTTCGACCCCGAGGGCTGGCGCCGGCTCAAGGGCGCCCGCGGCCTGGATCCGGCCGGGCGCGAGGTGCTGCGGGCCCTGTGGATGGCCCGCGAGAAGCGCGCCAGCGAGATCGACCGCCCGCCGTTCAAGGTGCTGGGCGAGCACGCCATGCTGGAGATCGCCCGCACCCGGCCCGCCGACGCCGGGGCGCTCGGGCGCATCTCCGGGGTGACGCCCCACGTCCTGCGGCGCATGGGGGAGGACATCCTCGGGGCGGTGCGGCGAGCCTGAGGTCCTCCCGGCGGCCATCGCGGGTTCGCTCTTCCTGCCGGATTCTCCGAGGAGACGCCGATGAGCTGGGCCCGTCGAATCCTGGTCCTCGGCCTCGCGGCAGGGACGCTCGCCGCCGGACCGACGCCTACGGGGCAGTCGCATGACGCGCTCGCCGCGCGCGCGAGATCGCTCGAGCTCGACACGCCGTACACGCCGCCCCCGGGCGATCCGCTCGAGCATCACGCGGCCGGCTTCGCCAAGGTCATGTGCTCCGCCGTCTTCGTCACCGGCCTCGATCCGGGCTTCGCTGCCGAGAACGTCGGCTACTTCACCGCGCCGTACGCGGAGCGCGCCCGGCTGGGCAAGCCGGTGATCGATCGCGTCGGCAAGGCCGTCCACGTCACGCTTCCGAACGGCGTGAGGCGTACGGCCAGGGTCCTGGGCTCCCAGGGCTGCGTGGCGCTCCCCATCGGCAAGGACTCGCTGTCCTTCCACCCGGTCGAGGTCGAGAGCCGGCTGCCCGATCCTTCGACCCAGCCGTGGCCGATGGGCGACCTGCCGTCGAGCGCCCCGTTGCCGAAGGCCATCGACCAGGACAAGGTCGGGCGGTCCGTGGCCGCGGCCTTCGAGCCGGCCGCGGCGATGACGGCCGCCCTGGTGGTCACCTGGCGAGGGCGCGTCATCGGCGAGCGCTACGGGGAGGGCGTCACGGCGCGAACGCCGCTCGAAAGCTGGTCGATGGGCAAGAGCCTCGCGGCCACCCTGATGGGCGTCCTCATCCGGCAGGGCGTCTACGACCTGTGGCAGCCGGCGCCCATCCCCGAGTGGCAGGGCGCCGGCGACCCGCGCGCCAGGATCCGCATCGCCGATCTCCTGCGCATGTCCAGCGGACTGCGGATCAGGGCGCCACAGGACCCCGACTACGACCGCGCCGGCCCATACCCCGATCACCTCTACCTGTACACCGGCTGCGTCGACTCCTTCCGCTACGCCGCCACGCGGCCCTTGCAGTGGCCGCCCAACACCGTCGGCCGCTATCGCAACACCGATGCGGTCCTGATCAACTACCTGGTGCGCCTCGGCGTGGAGCGGCGGGGCGAGGAGTATCTGTCGTTCCCGCAGCGGGCGCTCTTCGACGCCATCGGCGTCCGCACCATGGTCCTGGAGACGGACCCCTTCGGCAACTTCCTCACTCAAGGGTACGAGCTGGCCTCGGCGCGCGACTGGGCGCGCCTGGGCAATCTGTACCTCCAGGACGGGGTCTGGAACGGCGAGCGCATCCTGCCCGAGGGATTCGTCGAGTTCGTGAGCACGCCGGCGCCGGCGTGGGTGGCGGACCATCGCCCCGTCTACGGCGGGTTCTTCTGGATCAACGGCGACGGGAGGTACCCGGTGCCCAGGGACGCGTACTTCATGTCCGGCGCCGGCGGCCAGACGACGCTCATCGTTCCCTCTCACGACCTGGTCGTGGTCCGGCTGGGGCATTACCGAGGCGGCGCGCTCGGAGAGGAATCCTTGAAGAAGGCGCTCGCTCTCCTCATGGAGGCGATTCCACGAGGGAAGTGACGCCGCCGACCGATGGCCCAGCGGACTGCTAGAAGGCCCATCCCCCCACGATCCTCGCCTGGGCGAAGCCTCTCGCGCCGACGCTTCCCTGCAGGTCGGGAGCCCACTCCACGCCGCCTGCCAGATCGATCCCGAGCGCGGCCCGCTCTCCCAGGGGGATGGAGGCCGTCACCAGCGGGCCGAGCCCCACGGCGAGGGCGGTCTGTCCCGGCAGGTCTCCGTAGACCTGCTCCACCGCCGCGGAGCGCTCGATGCTCTGCCAGACGATGCGCGGGATGACCTCGAGGCCCACGCCGCCCATGACGAAGCCCAGGGGGAAGGTCCAGGCGGCCGAGGCCGACAGGCGGACCTCGCGCTGGGAGATGGCCGCCCGTTCGACCGCGAAGTCGTTCCGCCCCCCGCCGAAGGTGAGCCGGGCGACCCACTCGCCGAGGGCGCGCTCGGCGCCGATCTCGAACGCCTGCTGCGCCGGCATGCCCGGCGCGCTGGCGCTGGTCACCCCCCAGGCCGCGACCAACCTCCAGGGCCGCTGCTCCAGCGGCGCGCTGCCCTTGGCCAGGGCGCGCTCGGCGCGAACCCGGATGAGGGCCGCCTCGTCGACCCGGCGGCTCCCGCCGAGGGCCAGGTTGACGTCGGCCGCGGCGGCCCAGCCGCCGGCCAGCCTCACCACACGGTAGCGCCCGGGTTCCAGCGCCAGCCGCACCGGCTCGCCGGCGCGCTTGTCCAGCTCGGCCACGACGTCGCTGCGCTGATCGGTGATCCAGACCCGTCCGGCGAGGTCCCCGGCCAGGGTGAGCTCCGAGCCTCCGCCCCGGACCTGCGTGAACACCCAGTCGCCGAACCCGGCCAGCCGGAAGTCGAAGCTGGGGCGCTGCGGCGCCAGGCCGGCCTCGGCGGCCCTGGCCAGGGTGGCGCGGTAGGCGAAGGCGTAGGCCTCGGACAGGGTCACGCGCCCGTTGCCGTCGAAGTCTGCCGCGCCGCGGAGGCCCACCAGGAGCTGGTGGGTGAAGAGCGAGCCGCGCAGGTGGGTCCACTCCTGGGCCAGCTCGCCGGGACCGGTGGCGGCGATGAACACGTCCCCGCCCACCCGCGCGCTCTGGTCCAGGACCACCGGCACCTCGGGGACGGGCCGCCCGCCCTTGGGGCGCATGCCCACCGGGATGCGGCAGGCGTCCACCACCGCGACGTGGAGGGTCGCCTGTGCCTGGCCGAAGCGCTCCAGCAGCGTCGCCAGCGCCAGCCGCTGGCCGCCGAGGTGGAGGGCCTCCTCGTCGGCGTGGGCCGACACGTAGAGCAGCGCGGTGACCGGGGCCGAGGCGGACAGCTCCCGCGCCTGGCCCACCATCTCGCTGACGGCCGCCAGCAACTCGTCGGGGCCGCCGCCCAGCACCAGGGTGGCGCGCCGGAACGCCACCCCCCCGAGCTCGGTGAGGACGGCGTGCACCCGACGCGCGTCGAGCTCGGCGAACTCGAGCGGCTGCTCGCCGTCGAGGCCGAGGTTGTTGCCCGCCACCACCGCCAGGCGAACGTCCTGGACCACCTCGGCCGGGGCGCCGAGGGCCAGCAGGGAGGTGAGGGCGGCCGCGATCACCGGGCGACCTTCACGACCGGAACGACCACGGCCTCGGCTGCGAGGCCCAGCGGGCCGAGCCGGTCGCCCTGCCGCCCCCGCCAGGCGGCGAGCAGCGCTCCGCGGACCTCCTCCTCGCCCAGCGGCTGCGGCGAGAGGAGGAGCACGATCCACTCGCGGCCAGTGGTCTCGTCGAGCTCGACCGAGCCGGGCAGGAGCTGGAGCGCCCCGCTGCCGTCGAGCGGCGCGCCGGCGGTGTCGCCGGCCGGGTCGTAGCGGCTGAAGCGCCCCGCCTCGTCGACGCTGGCCACGAAGGCATGCCGCGCTCCCGGCGCGACGACGCCGAAGCGCAGCACGTCGCCGGGCCGGAGCGCCATGCCGGGCTCCATGGGGCGGGCCGCCTGGCCCCCGCGGGAGAGGAAGATCCGGAGCACCGCGCCGGCGCCCTTCACGTGGACGGCGTCTTGCCTCGACGACGGCAGCGGGATGATGAGGACGAGGAGGACGGCCGCCGCCGCGGCGGCCGGGACGAGGAGCCAGCGGGCGTTCCACCGGCGCGGGGGCCACCAGCCGGCGGTGGGCCGCGCCTCGCGGCTCGACCGCTCCTCCACGCCGGCTGCGAACCGATGCGCCGGGCGGTCGACGAGGAACCGCCGGCGCGCCTCCGTGAGCTCGGTCACCGCCGATTTGCAGGTAAGGCAGCCTTCCTGGTGTCTGCGAGCCTCGTCACCGGCCGCCTCGGGCTCGAAGGCCAGCTGCTCCAGGAGCCAGGCCGGGGGGTGGGCGCCCGGCGCGGGCGCCGTGTCAAGCGAGGTCTTCGGCATGGTCCACCTCCTGGCCCGGGTGGGCGGTCAGCTCACGCGCCCGCTCATGCAGCGCCCGGACCCGACGCTTCACGGTCATGGTCGAGCAGCCGAGCGCGGCGGCCATCTCGGCCTGGCTCATCCCGTCCAGGGAGGAGAGGAGCGCGACTTCCTGAAGGCGGGCTGGCAGCGCCGCCAGGACCTCCGAGAGGAGCCGCGACGCCTCGGGGGCCTGGAGGAGGGGGGAGGCGACGTCGGGGGCCTCCTCCATCTCGGGCCGCCAGGGCGCGAGCACCCCGTCGCGATCGATCCGGTCGAGCGCGGCCCGGTCGGCGATGCGCAGGAGCCAGGCCAGGCGCGACCCGCCTCGGAAGCCGTCGCCGAGCCGGAGCACCCGCACGAAGACGTCCTGGAGCGCATCCTCGGCCAGGGCCGGGTCGCGGAGGACCCGAAGGCAGCGCCGGTAGACCGAGAAGCCGAATCGCTCGTAGAGGGCGCGGATCTCCAGGGAGGTCATGGCGCAGCCCCACCGGTCACGCGGTGCCCGGCCTGGACAGCGGCGGTGGTGCCAGCGGCGGGAGGCTCGCAGTACAGCTCCACGCTCGGAACCAGGAGGTAGGCGCAGAGCCAGGGCCCCGGGATCGGAACGCAGGAGTAGACCCCACCGACGACCAGCACCATCCCCGTGGGGAGGGAGATGGCGGCGGAGACGGAGAAGCCATCGTTCAGCGAGTGAGCCGAGCTCCAGCTGTCCGTGGCCGGGTCGTAGATGTCGACCTCCGCCACGCTGATCTTCCGGCCGTCGTCCCACTGCTCACCGCCGACGACGAGCACCCGCCCGGAGGGAAGCACCGCCGCGCCGTGATTCCAGCGGGCGCGCGGCATCGGGGCGGCGAGGCTCCAGGACTCGGTCTTGGGATCGTAGATCTCCGCCGCGGTCGAGCCGGCGGGCGTGTCGCCCCAGACGCCTCCTAGCGCCAGGACGCGGCCCGACGGAAGGAGCGTGAAGGTGCCGTACTGGTGCCCAATGGGCATGTCGCCCGTTGAGCGCCAGGAGCCCGTGGCCGGGTCATACAGCTCGACGGGGTTGCCTCCTCCTCCGCCCGTCACCAGCACCAGGCCGGAGTCCAACAGGAGGGCGGCATGGTAGTAGCGCGGTGTCGACACAGGGGTAGCGGCGCTCCAGGTCCCAGCCTCCGGGTCGTACAGCTCGGCGGTGTCAAGCCCGTTTGGCGCGTCGACACTGATCCCGCCCACGACCAGGACCTCGCCGGAGGGGAGAAGCGTGGCGGTGTGGAGGGCGCGTGCGGTCGTCATGGAGCCGGTTGCGGACCAGATGCCGGTCTCCGGGTCGTAGATCTCGGCCGACCGGTTGTTGCCGGGGCTGTCGGTGTTTCCCCCGGCCGCCAGCACCTTGCCCGACGCCAGGACCGTGAACGTCGCGTAGTCGTGCAGGGCGGCGGTGGACCCGGTTGGCCACGAGCCTCCGGTGGCCGGGTCGAAGATCCGGCCCTTCACGGGCTCCCCCCCGTTTGGGAAGTCGGTGCCCACGGAAAGAACCTTCCCGGACTGGAGCAGCACAGACGAGTAGGCAGCGACCGTGAGCGGGTAGGTCACCCACCAGCCGGTGCAGGAGATCGGCGGAGGCCACACGCAGGCGCTGTCGAATTGATACTTCTCCTCGAGATGGCTGCAGGGCGCAGTCGTCGTGGTGCGAATGCAGCTGACCGCATTCATCCCGGCGCTGCAGCGGAATGGGGCTCCGTCCGGGGGCAGGGAGGGCACCCATACCTTCTCGACGTCGCGTTCGGCGCACCAGACCGAGAGGCCCTCGACGCCCGGGAAGTCGAACAACTCCACGGGTGAATCGATCGGCTCCACCGAGTACTCGACCGCCAGTACGCGACCGGAGGCGTCCACCGCCTCGGTCTTCTTCCAGATGCTGAACCCGAGGGGTAGGTCCCGGATCGCATGGTAGCCAGGCGCGATGGTGGGTGGCCCTCCGTCGGCGATCTCTCCGTTCAGGAATGCCACGTAGTACGAGACCCGGGAGGTGCCGGGCTCCGGTTGGCAGCCCTGGAACGCCGAGTTGGCGATGGCGGTCTCGGGTGGGCGTTCGGGATTGCCGAAGCGGATCTGGCCGTCGCCGTCCTCGTCTACGAAGGCCACCAGGTGAGCGAGCGCGAGCGTCCCCCGGCCGCCCTGCCTGTCCAGCTCGTATCGGGCGGCGGTCGGCGGGAGGTCGTCGATGGGGAGGATGAACGAGGCGGGGAACACGGGCTCGAAGGCCACGGGGCGCGTCAGGCCAACCAGGACGTCGTCGCGGACCCGGCAAAGCTCGGCTCCTGACCACGGCGTGCCCTCGCAGGGCTGGGACAAGGGGCCGAGCGGTGTGCACGTCGGCGGCGCATCGCCGGGCCAGGGAGGGACGGGCGGTAACTCGACGAAGAACTCGCGGGTCCGGGCGCTCGATTGCCAGGTGAGCGCCAGCAGGATCCGCCCGGGCACCGACGGTGGCGTCGCGACGTGGACGGTACCGTTCACCGTCGCCAGCGTCGGTGGCCGGTAGCTGCCGTCGGCCATCCGGCCGCACGACGACAGCGCCCCCCCGCAGGCCAGGGTCGCCAGGACGGCCAGGCACGCTCGCATGACCCCCCCGCTCGCCGGAAGGTGCCTTCCTTCGACGTTCAGTAGACGCCCCGGAGCGGCAGAATGGAACACCGAGCTGTCCGGGCCGATGGGGGTCGCGGTCTCGACTTGACCGGGGTCAATGGTGGCCTCGGTCGCGCCACGGCGGGTCAGCCCTCTTGGGACCTGATGTTCCCGCCGCGGGTGGAAGCCGGTCTCTGAGGCGAAGCAGTCCAACCGGCGATGCCTCGGGCGATCGAGCCCGTGGCTGGGGGGTACCCATGCGCACCGGCAGCTGGCTTCGTCTCGGAATGCTCGCGGTTCTAGCGAACCTCGCCCTGGGCTCGGGCTGTGGGGGCGACGATCCAGTGATCAAGGGTTCATGGAGCACGACCGGCTCGCTGGCCGTGGCTCGCAGCGCCTTCACCATCACCGTGCTCTCCTCGGGCAAGGTGCTCGTGGCCGGGGGCCAGGTCGACAGCACCGGCGGCGCCTGGGCTGCGACGGCGACGGCCGAGATCTACGACCCATCCACCCGAGCCTGGTCCACCGTCGCTCCGATGGCATCCCCGCGTCGCTTCGCCTGCTCGGCGCTGTTGCCGTCCGGGAGGGTCCTGGTCGCCGGCGGCGAGAGCCCGGCCAACGGCGCCCTGGCGACGGCGGAGGTCTACGACCCGGTGGGGAACGCCTGGTCTGCCACCGCCGGCCCGATGGCGGCCAAGCGCCTGTCAGCGACGTGCACGAGCCTGGGCCTGGCCTCGGGTCAGGTGCTCGTCAGCGGCGGTTCGCACACGGGCGGGGTGGAGCGCACGGCGGAGCTCTACGACCCCGCCACAGGCCTCTTCACCCCGACCGGCTCGATGGTCACGGGAAGGACCTTCCACACCGCGACCCCCCTTCTCACCGGGCAGGTGCTGGTAGTGGGCGGGGCCGATGTGGCGACCTTCGACACCACGACGCCCTCGGCGGAGGAGTACGACCCGGCAAGCGGCACCTGGAGCGACGCGTCCGCGCTTCCCGGGGGGTTCGGCGTGGGCGGGCACACCGCCACGCTGCTGCCGACCGGCGAGGTCCTGGTGGCTGGAGGCTGCCACGTCGGATCGGGAAGCTGCCCGGACGCCCCTGATCAACGGCACGTGAGCCTGTTCTCGCCCGGGTCCCGCACCTGGACGGACAAAGGATCCCTCCTCATCGGACGGACGCTGGGCGCCGCGCTGCTCCTGTCCACGGGCGACGTCCTGATCGCCGCGGGCGACTATCACACGATGGGGGGAGGCACGGAGCGCTACGAGACGGCCACCGGCAAGATCGGAGGCGGCCCGGGGATGCTGACCTCCCACGGCGACCGAGTGGGAGCAGCTGGGCTCGGCGACGGGACGTGGCTGGTCGTCGGCGGGATTCTGCTGGACGGGGCCACCGTCCAGAACTCGCGCGTCGCCGAGATCTTCACGGAGTGACCACGGCGGGGACCCGCGACCGCGGCTCGGCTGCCGCGACCTAGAAGGCCACCCCCGGCGCGGGCGCCCGCACCGGGGCGGCCGGGTCGAGCGGCGGCGGAGCCTCGCCGTAGAGGGCGCGGTAGCGGGCCCAGTCGGCGGTCACCCCGCGCACGTACTGGCGCGTCTCCCGGTAGGGGATGGCCTCCACCCACTCGTCGAGCGGCAGGCCGGCCCGGGCGGTGGCCCAGGCGGCCGCCACCTGGGGTCCGGCGTTGTAGGCGGCGAGGAGCGCCGGCGGGTCGGGGAAGCGCGACTGGAGGAGGCCCAGGTAGTAGGCGCCCATGCCGATGCTCACCGCCGGCTCGCCGAGCCGATCGGCGAGCTCCAGCGGCACGCCCAGCGCGGTGGCGAGCCGCTCGGCGGTGGGCGGGATGAGCTGCAGGAGCCCCTCCGCGGCGGCGCCGCTGCGGGCGTCGAGCCGGAAGCTCGACTCGCGGCGCATCACCGCCAGCAGGAGCCACTGGTCCACCCCGGTCCCGGCCGCCGCCGGCCGCAGCACCCGCGGGAACGGCTCCGGGTGCGCCCAGCGCTGGGCCCTGGCGGTGGGGGCGAGGTGATCGCGGGCCATGCGGAACGGGACGTCGTAGTCGCCGGCGAAGGCGGCGGTCGCGGCGAGGAGGGGAGCGCGGACCCTCGCGGACGGGCCGGTGGAGAGCGCCGACAGCTCGGCCAGTGCCTCTTGGCGCAGGCCGGCGCCCAGGAGCGCCATGGCGCGCCCGAGGCCCCGGGCGGCGAGGGGGTCCGGCGCCTCCTCCGGGAGCGGCCTGGGCGGCGGGGGCGGTGCGGGAGCCGGGGGAGCCAGGCCCATGCCCTCGAGGCGCGCCGCGGAGAGCAGGGCGTACCAGTCTTCTTCGCCGGCGCGGAAGGCGGCCCGGTAGAGCGCCGTCTGGCGCGGCCGGTCGGAGGTGAGGCGCGCCTGCCAGTAGAGCGCACCCGATGCGAGCGGCGTGGCCTCCAGGGCGGCGAAGGCGCGGCGGGCTTCGCGATCTCGTCCCAGCCGGTGGAGCGACCAGGCGCGGAACCATCGCGCGTCCAGGGCCCGCTTCGAGCCAGGCCGCTCCCGTGCGTACCGGTCGAGGAGCTTCGCGGCGCGGGCGAAGTCGCCGGCGTCGTAGGAGAGCCAGGCGGCGAGGTAGGCGGCGTCCTCGGGGAGGTCGGCCTGCTGCTGCGGGGAGAGGCCGGGCACGCGCGGGCGCGAGGCGGCGACTCGCCGGTAGAGGCGCGCCGCCTCGCCGAGGCGCCCCAGGCGCGAGGCGGCCCTGGCCAGCGCGAGCTCGGCGGCCGGCCGCTCGGCCACCGCGTCGGCCCGCTGGAGGAGCGGGCGGGCCGCGGCCTCGGCCTCGACCGGACGGTTGAGCTGCAGGAGCGCCAGGGAGCGCAGCAGGGCCGACGGGGGGAAGGGCGCCGCGCCGCCTCGGGCGTCGAGGGCATCCAGGGTCTCGAGGACCCGCCGCGGTCGGCCCAGTTGGAGGAACCGCTCGGCCCGGGCGAGCAGGTCGGCGGCGGTCGGCTCGGGGACCGGGCCACCCGCGGCGCGCCAGGCGGCCAGGGCGTCCTCGGCGGCGGCGCCCTCCGGGTCGGCTGCCCGGTCGAGCGCCACCTCGCGGTAGAGGGCCAGGGCGCGGGCGTCGTCGCCCATGGCTCGCAGCGCCGCCGCCAGCGACAGGCGCGCCCCCGGGGCGGCCGGGTGCCGCGGCCAGCGCTCGAGGAGCGCCTGGTAGGCGCGGGCGGCCGGGCGCACCAGGCCGGCCTCGAGCAAGGCGTCGGCCTCGCGCCAGCGGGCCCGCTCCGCGAGCGGCCCCTCGCCGGCGGCGGCGGCGAAAACCTGGATGGCGCCTCCCGGGTGGCCGCCGTAGAAGAGCGCGTCACCCAGCCGCAGCCTGGCTCCCTGTCGCAGCGGCTCCGGGAGCGCGGGCTCGGCGGCGAGGAGCGCCGAGGCGGCCTCGTCGACGCGACCCTCGCCGGCGAGCGCGGCTCCGAGCGCGAGGTTCGCCAGCGCCGTTTCCGAGCTTGGAGAAGGCATGGCCAGGGCCGCGCGAGCGCTCCTCACGGCTGCGGCGTGCTCTCCCGCGGAGAGCGATTCGGCCGCCGTGGCGAGCGCCTCGAGGCGGGCCGCGACTGGCTCGTCGGCACGCACATCGGGTGACGAGAAGGCTACATGACCCATCAGGGTACATGCGCAGAAAATGCTCACTTCTCGCTGAACTAGGCGTGACATCCAGGGAAAAATCTTCGGCGCGGGACCGAAAACGGTGCGGGGCTGGGGGGGTTGACACTGCGCATCACGGAGCGCCATATAGCCCCCGCGCCCGCCCTCCTGTCCAGCCTGGAGGGGCTCGCAGGGGAGGAACGCGTGGCTACGGGGCGGCGCGCGGGGGAGACAGGGGAAACCCAGGAATTCGTCCGGGGGCGGGCGGTTGGGAGAGCGTCCACCCTGGGAAAGGGAAGGAGACGACAGTGCTCGCTAAGCCTTGTCCCACGGAGCTCACCGCTCCCATCAATCCCGACCGCGGCGTGGAGGGGCACCGCAACCTGTTCTGCGGTTTTTACGACGCGTGCCTCGACGAGGCGGTGAAGCGGGGCTGGAACAGTTGGACCTGCGTGCGCTGCCAGATGTTCGCGGTGCAGGCCACGGTGGAAGTGGGGCTGGAGAGCTACGCCACCCAGCGGCGGCTGGGGTAGGCCTCGCCACCCTTCGGGTGGCTCGGCAGTTTCAGTCGGTGTACACCACCGCGATCCAGAGGAGCCCCGGCCCGTAGCGCGAGCTGTCGCCCACCGCCGCGGCCACGCCCACCCGGCGGTGGCGGGCATCGCCCAGGTTGGCCGAGCGCAGCGCCCCCTCGGGCGCGGCGGCGACGAAGGCGTCCACTGCCGCCAGGCCGCGGCCGAGCGCCAGCGCCCGCTCCCCGAGGTCGCCCGGCGCCGGGTCGTCGCGCGCCAGCATGGACCGCACCGCCTCCCGGGCCAGCTCGTCGAGCTTGGCGTCCTGCAGCAGCGGCGGGCGACCCAGCCGCTCCCGCTCGCGCCAGATGGCCTGCTTGACGCGCCCCTCGGGCGAGAGCCGGCTCGGCGGGCCGCTCTCCAGGGGCTCGACCAGGATCTCGGTGAGGTAGACCACTGGCTCGCCGCCCGGCAGGCGCCCTCGCGCCAGGCCGCATCCCACCAGCCGGGCGCGCGGGTCGAGCAGGTTGGCCCGGTGGCCGGGGCTCTCCTCGGCGGCGGCGTGGGCGGCGAGCGCGGTGGGGCCGAGGGCGATGTTCTCGGTGGCGCGCCGGAAGGGGATCCGGTCGCGGCGGAGTCGCTCGCCCACGTCCCCGTCCCCGGGGAGGACGTGGGCCAGGACGCCGACCTCCACCATTCGCTGGCTGTGGCGGCGAGCCGCCGCGCCGAGCTCGGGGCCCGTCTCGAGCGGCGAGAGCCCGTGGCGGCGGCGGGTGGCGTCGATGGCCGAGAGTACCTGGGCCTCGGCCTCGCCGAGGTCGGATGGATCGGGCGGCGCGGCGGCCTGCGCCGGCTCCGCGAGCGAGGCCCCGCCGCAGGACACGGCGAAGAGCGCCGCCACCGCCGGTCCACTCGCTCCGGTCCCGAGGACCTCGAGGAGGTAGCGCCCCCGCGACTCGAAGCGGATCTCGGCCGAGAAGGCCCTCCGCCCCTCCACCGGGACCTCGCGCACCAGGCCCGAGGGCAGCGTCAAGAACACCCGGGGCGAGGAGAGGCCCCGGAGCTCGCCGCGCAGCCGCGCCCGGACGCCGGCCTCGACCTGGCGCGGGAACGGCTCCAGCGTCGCCAGGCGGCGGGCGGCGAGGAGCGCCACCCAGGCGGTGGCGCCTCGCTCTGCGACGCCGACCCCGAAGTGGGTCTGGCCGGCGACGGAGAGGGCGCGGGCCGCCAGGCCGGCCGCGGCGTCGTGGGGGGAGGCGGCCAGGAGCACCGCCACGGGCGCCGGGTCGTAGGAGAGTCCGGCCGAGAGCGCCTCCCGGAGCCGCGGGCGCGAGATGGGGTCGGGATCCCCGGCGGCCGCCCGGGCCGCCACCGCCCGGGCCGCCAGCACCAGCGCCGGCGAGAGCACGGGCTTGACCGCTCCCGGAGGCAGGGCGCCCCGCACGGCATCGTAGGCCGCTCGCTCGAGCGGCGTGGGCGAGACGGAGGGCTCGGGACCGTAGGCGGCCGCGCCGGGCGGCAAGGCGCCAGTGCCGGGCAGCGGTCCAATGGCGGGGCCGGACGCAGCGGCCCGTCCTGACGCGGCGGCGAGGCCGGGCCCCGCGGCGGTCTCGCCGGCCGGGAGCGGGGCCGGCCCGGCGCAGGCGAGGGCGGCGACGGACAGCAGGGCCATCGTGAGGCGCATCGCGCCTCACTCCCGCTCGCGGGGATGGCCCACCAGCACCGCCAGCCCGGCCGGCGGCGCTCCGAGGCGTGCCGAGAGGCGCTCGCAGATGGGCCCGGCCAGCCGCTCCACCTCGCGGGCCCAGGCGGCCGAGCGGGCCACCACCAGCACCCGGCCGTCGGCGGTGAGGCCGCGGGCCGAGACCTCGCGCGCCAGCGGCTGGCCGCAGGCCTCGGCGAAGGCCGCCTTGAGGGCGGCGAGCCGGCCTGCCGGACGGTGGGCCAGTGACTCGGCGAGCAGGCTGGAGATGCTGCGGCGGCGGCCCCGCATCGAGGGGGGAGAAGGTAGGGCCGGCGAGGGCGCCGGTCAAGATGGCCCGTGTCTGGGCCACCGCCAGCCCACGATGGTGAGCCGCGGCGGGCGCGCCGGCTCGCGAGCGGCCGAAGCGGGTCCGACTTTTCGCGCCGACGCGCGAACCCTTTCTTCATCCTCCGGGTCGAACGCTTCGACGCGAGCGCCGGCGGACGGCGCCGCTATACCTCACCCCAAGGAAGAAGACATGAAGCCGACCGTGGACGTGACCGCCCAGAGCTTCAAGGACGTGGTCGAGAAGGACGGGATCGTCCTCATCGACTGGTGGGCCCCGTGGTGCGGGCCGTGCCGGGTCTTCGGGCCCACCTACGAGAAGGTGGCGCAGAAGCACCCCGACATCACCTTCGCCAAGGTGAACACCGAGGCCGAGCCCCAGCTGGCCGGGTCGTTCGACATCCGCTCCATCCCCACCCTCATGATCCTGCGCGACAAGGTGCTGCTCTTCTCGCAGCCCGGGGCGCTGCCCGAAGCGGCCCTGGAGGACCTCATCCGCCAGGTGCGCGCCCTCGACATGGAGAAGGTCCGGGCCGAGGTCGCCGCCGAGGAGGCGAAGGGCCAGAAGGCGGTCGCGGGCGCCTGAGCGGCGCTGGCCGGCCCTCCGGCGCGACCGGGGTTGCTCGTGCCGCGACCGGAGCATTCTGCTCCGGGCGGCACTTAGTCCAGCGTCGCCACCAGCGGGGCGTGGTCGCTGGTCCCCACCTCGGCGAGCACCCGGCAGCTCGCGACCCGCCCGGCCAGGGCCTCGCTCGCGAGCACGTAGTCGATGCGCCAGCCGATGTTCTTCTGGCGGTGGCTGCGCCAGGGCGCCCACCAGGTGAAGAGCCCCTCGTTGGCGGGGTCGAGGGCGCGGGCGAGGTCGGAGAGGCCGCGCCCCAGCAGGCGCGAGAGGAGGGCCCGCTCGTCGGGGCGCTGCCCCACCAGGCGCTCGTCGCGCTCCTTGGGGTGGACGTCCAGCGCTGCGCGGGCCACGTTGACGTCCCCGCAGACGACCAGGCGGCGCCCCTCGGCCTGGGCCCGCGAGGCCCACCCGTCGAGCGCTTCCAGGAAGCGGATCTTGGCCGGATAGTCCTTGCCGCCGTTGGGGACGTAGACCGAGGCCACCTCCAGGTTTCCCAGCCGCACCACGGCGATGCGGGTCTCGGCGTCGAAGTCGGGGTGGTGGAAGGCGGGGCGCTCGGGGACCAGGCCGCGGCGAACGTGCAGGCCCACTCCCGAGTAGGCGTTGGCGGTGTGCCAGTAGCACCAGTAGCCGGCGAGGCCCAGGGAGAGGTCGGGCGGGATCTTCTCGGGCGGGGCCTTCACCTCCTGCAGGCAGACCACGTCGGGCTGCTCCCGCTCGATCCACTCGCGGACCTGCGCCTCCCTGGCGCGGATGCCGTTGACGTTCCAGGTGGCGATCTTCACGGCGGCTTGAGCCCTCCCCGGCGGAATGTAGCCGGGGCAGCCCGGCTCCGCCCCCGTCATGCGGCGGCGGACAGGCCCCCCATCGTCCTTGTCAGACCGGCTTGATACCTGAACGTACGAGCAGTATCTTGGAGCGTCGGGGAGCCGACCGTGTCAGCCGCCAGCCAGAGCCTCATCGACGAGCTCCGGGAGCGCATCCGCCGCCTCGAGCGGTGCCCGGCGCGCCGGGAGGGATTCCTCCCCAGCGGTCGGCCGGAGGTGGACGCTCTCCTATCGGGGGGCGGCTTTCCCCGGGGGGCGCTGGCGCACCTCGTCGGGGGGCCTGCCAGCGGCAAGACGCTCCTCTCCCTCTCGACCCTGGCCACGGCCGCCGCCGAGGGGGGACTCGCCGCCTTCGTGGACGGCCGGAGCGAGCTCTACCCGCCGGCGGCCGAGGCGGTTGGCCTGGACCTCCGGCGGCTGCTGGTGGTGCGGCCGAGGAGGACGTCCCCTGCTGCCCGCGGTGCGAGAGGCGCCGGGCGGGGCGAGGAGGCCCTGGCCGGCCTGTGGGCCGCCGAGGCGCTCCTCGGGAGCGGCGCCTTCGCCGCGGTGGCGGTGGACGTGCCGCTCCGGGGGCTCGTCTCCGCCCGCGCCGAGGCCATGCTGCGGCGGCTCGCCGCGGCGGCCGAGAAGGGCGGGGCGGTGGGGCTGTGGCTGGGGGCGTCGGCGCCGGGCTGCCGGGTGCCGGCGGCGGTGCGCCTGGATCTCCCGGGCGTTGCCGCGGGCGTTGCCGATGGACGGATGCCCTCACCCCTCATGGCTCCCGCGGAACGCGAGGGCCCTCTCCCGGAGGGAGAGGGGCGTCTCTTCCCCGTCGGCGTCCGGAAAGGCTCCGCTGGAGGCGGCCGTGTCTGAGCCCTTCGCCGCCGCCGGGCAGCCGGTTATCCGGGCAGCCCCGCGTGTGCTGGCGCTCGCCGTCCCGGACCTCGCCTTGCAGCGGGGGCTGCGGTCGCGGCCGGGGGGGGGCCCGCTGGTCCTCTGCGAGGAGGGGCAGGTGGTCCAGGCGAGCGCCGTCGCCCGGGCGGCGGGCGTGCGACCCGGCGACTCGCTGGTGCAGGCCCGGGCGGCCTGCGCCGGGCTGGAGGCGCTTCCGCTCGACCGCGCCGCCGACCACAAGGCGCTCCAGGGGCTCGCCGAGGCGATGCTGGTGCTGGCGCCGGCCGTGGAGGTGGGGGAGGAGGCGCTCCTCCTCGACGCCAGCGCGGCGGCGGTCGGGGTCTCCGCGAACGCCGCCGGTGAGCGAAGGCCCTCACCCTTCGTGGCTTCCGTGGAGTCCGGGCGCCCTCTCCCGCAGGGAGAGGGCTGCCCGTCGCTCGAGAGCGAGGCGCGCCTCGCCGGCCGTGCGCTGGAGATGGCTCGCCGCCTGGGCTACCAGGCCAACGCGGCGGTGGCGGACGGGAAGGGTCCGGCCCGCGCACTGGCCCGGTCGGCGGCCGGGGGGACGCTGGTGGTCCCGCCCGGGGAGACGGCCCGGGCGATGGCGGCCCTGCCGCTCGAGGCGCTGGAGCTGCCGGCCGCGGCCCTGGCGCGGCTCGCCGCGGTGGGCATCCGCGGCGTGGGAGCGCTCCAGGCGCTGCCGCCAGAGGCGCTCGTCCACCGCTTCGGCCTCCCCGGCGCCGAGGCGGTCCGGCTCGCCCGCGGCGAGGACCGGCGGCCGCTCGTCCCTTACCTCCCCGAGGCGCTGCCCGAGGAGTGGTGGGACTGCGACGCCGCGGTGGAGAACGCAGAGCCGCTGCTCTTCGGGCTGCGGCGCCTCGCCGAGCGGGTGGCGGCGCGGCTCGCCGGGCGCGGGCTCGGGGCGACGAGGCTCCGGCTCCGGCTGGCGCTCGACCCGCGCGGCGAGGAGCGGCTCTTCTTCCCGCTGGCGCGCCCCTCCGCCGCGGCCGCGGGATGGCTCCTGCTCCTGCGCGAGCGGCTCGGGGAGCTCCGGCTGGGGGCGCCGGTGACCGGCCTCTGGCTGGCGGCGGTGGAGGTGGCCGAGGCGCCGCCGGAGCAGCTCGCCATCGGCGACCGGCCCGAGGTGGCCCGCGCCCTGGAGGTGGTTCTGTCGCGGCTGGCCGCCCGCCTCGGCGAGGCGGCCCTCTTCGCCGCCGAGCCCGCCGATCGCCACCGCCCCGAGGCCGCCTACCGGGCGGTGTCCTTCAGGCCGAACGGGCGAAACGGCGCGCGGCCCTCTCCCTCCGGGAGAGGGCACTCGGATTCCGCGGAAGCCACGAGGGGTGAGGGCGTTTGCCCGACGGCAACGCCCGCGGCAACGCCCGCGGGCATCCGCCCCACCCGGCTCCTCGACCCGCCCCGGCCGGTGGTGGCCGAGGGGGAGGGGGGGCGGCTCACCGCGCTGCGCCTCGACGGCCGTGCCTTCCCGGTCCTCTGCCTGGCCGGGCCGGAGCGGCTCGCCGGCGAGTGGTGGAGCCAGCGCTTCGACCGCGACTACTACCGCGTGCGCCTGGAGGGTCTGGGCGACGCCTGGGTCTACCGCGACGGCCTGGACGGCCGCCTCTACCTGCACGGCCTCTTCGACTGACATGCCGCCCCGCTACGCCGAGCTGCGCTGCAAGTCGAACTTCTCCTTCCTCGCCGGCGCCAGTCACCCCGAGGAGCTGGTGGACCGCGCCGCCGAGCTGGGGCTCTCGGCGCTGGCCGTCGCCGACCGGGACGGGCTCTACGGCGTGGTGCGGGCCCACGCCCAGGCGAGGCGTCGCGGGCTCCCGCTGGTGGTGGGGGCCGAGATGACCTGCGAGGACCTGACCCCGGGCGGCGGCAGCCTGGTGCTCCTGGCGGCGGACCGCGAGGGATACGCCAACCTGTGCCGCCTGGTGACGGCGGCCCGCCGCGGAACTGTCATCGAGCTGGGGGGGCCGCGACAGCCGGCCCCCCCAGGCCCCCCGCGACGATCGTCTGCGTCGGCTTCGCCTCCGCCCGTCGGCGGGCGAAGCTCGGCTCCTCCGCCGGGCGAGCCTCATCCGGCTCGCCCTGCGCTCGCCGAACCGGAACGAGGATGGCCGCGCCGAGAGTCGCCTGGGGTGAGCCTGTTGGCCATGCTGGAGCGGGCGCGGGGGCTGTACGTCCTCTATCCCGGCGCCGACGCCGGCGTGGCGGCGCGGCTGCGCGAGGCCTTCGGCCGGCGGCTCGCCCTGGCGGTGGCGCGCCACCATGTGGCCGGCGAGGAGGCCCGCATCGCCGCGGCGCGCAGCGTGGGGGAGCGCCTCGGCATCCCGGTGGCGGCGGTGAACGACGTCCACACCCACGAGCGGCGCCGCCAGCCGCTGCAGGACGTCCTCACCTGCGTCCGACTCGGCACCACCGTGGAGAAGGCCGGGCGCCGACTCTTCCCCAACGCCGAGCGCACCTTGAAGGGGCCGGAGGAGATGGCCCGGCTGTGGCGCGACTTCCCGCAGGGGCTGGAAGCCGCCGCCGCCGTCGCCGACGCCTGCCGCTTCCGCCTCGACGAGATCCGCGGCGAGCACCCGCTGCCCCCCGTGCTGGCCGATCCAACGCTGTCGCCCTCTCCCTCCGGGAGAGGGCACTCGGACTCCACGGAAGCCAAGCGAGGTGAGGGTGGCATCACGGGGATGCCCTTGCTTCGCGCCCTGGTCCGCGAGGGCGCCCGCTGGCGCTACCGCGGCCCGCCGCCCGAGGAGGTGGAGCGGCAACTCGCGCGCGAGCTGGACCTCGTCGAGCAACTCGGCTACTCGAGCTACTTCCTCACCGTCTGGGACGTGGTCCGCTTCGCCCGTTCCCGGGGCATCCTCTGCCAGGGGCGGGGCAGCGCCGCCAACTCGGCGGTGTGCTTCGCGCTGGGCATCACCTCCATCGACCCGGTGCGGATGGGGCTGCTCTTCGAGCGCTTCATCTCGGCCGAGCGCGGCGAGCCGCCCGACATCGACGTGGACTTCGAGCACGAGCGGCGCGAGGAGGTGATCCAGTACGTCTACCAGAAGTACGGCCGCGACCGGGCCGGGATGGTCTGCGAGGTGCAGAGCTACCGGGCCCGCTCCGCCATCCGCGACGTGGGCAAGGCCCTCGGCCTCTCCCTGGGCCAGGTGGACCGGCTCTCCAAGCTCCTCTCCAGCCACGACGACGTCGAGACCGTCACCCCGGCGCTCCTGGCCCAGGCCGGCCTCGAGCCGGAAGGCTCCCCGGCGGTGCGCCGCGCCCTCGAGCTGGCGGGCGAGATCGCCGGCTTCCCGCGCCACCTCTCCATCCACGTGGGGGGCTTCGTCATCACGCGGCGGCCGCTCGACGAGACCGTGCCCATCGAGCCGGCCGCCATGCCCGGCCGCACCGTGGTCCAGTGGGACAAGGACGACCTGGCCGAGCTGGGCCTGCTCAAGGTGGACCTGCTCGGCCTGGGGATGCTCACCGCGCTGTCGCGCTCCCTGCGGCTCCTGGCGGGCCACCGGCCAGCGCCGGCCTGCACGGCGCACGAGTCCGTCGCCGAGCCGGGCACGCGAGAAGCGAGCAGCGCAGGCGTACAGCTTCCGTACGTCGAGCAGCGCAGCGACGAGCCTGCCCGGCGCAGGCAGGAATCGTGCGCCGGGCACCAGCATCCAGACTCGCTGGCGGAGATCCCCGCCGAGGACCCGGCCGTCTACGACATGTGCTGCCAGGCCGACACCATCGGCGTCTTCCAGATCGAGTCGCGGGCGCAGATGTCGCTCCTGCCGCGCCTCGAGCCGCGCCGCTTTTACGACCTGGTCATCTCGGTGGCCATCATCCGCCCCGGCCCCATCCAGGGGGGCATGGTCCACCCCTACCTGCGCCGCCGCGACGGGATCGAAGCGGTGCGCTATCCCTATGAGCCGCTGCGGCCGGTGCTGGAGAAGACGCTGGGGGTGCCGCTCTTCCAGGAGCAGGCCATGCGGCTGGCGGTGGTGGCGGCCGGCTTCACCCCCGGAGAGGCGGACGAGCTGCGCCGGGCCATGACCCACAAGCGCTCCCACGCGCGCATCGAGGCCATGCGGGCGCGCCTGGTGGAGGGGATGGCGGCGCGCCACATCCCCCGCCAGGACGCCGAGGCCATCCTGCGCCAGCTGCACGGCTTCGCCGGCTACGGCTTCCCCGAGTCGCACGCCGCCTCCTTCGCCCTCCTGGTCTACGCCTCGGCCTGGTTGAAGCGCTACCACCCGGCGGTCTTCGCCTGCGCCCTCATCGACAGCCAGCCCATGGGGTTCTACGCGCCCCACACGCTGGTGGAGGACGCCAAGCGCCACGGGGTGGAGGTGCGGGGGGTGGACGCCTGCCACTCGGGCTGGGAGTGTTCGCTGGAGGGGCCGGAGCCGGGAACCGCCTCCGCCCCGGGCGAGGTGCCGGCGCTGCGGCTCGGGCTCCGGCTGGTGCGAGGCCTGCCCCGGGCGGTGGGGGAGGGGATCCTGGAGGCTCGCAGGCTCTCCCCCTTCGCCTCCATCGAGGACCTGGCCCGCCGCGCCCGGCTCTCCCGGGCCTGGCTCTCTCGCCTCGCCGAGGCCGGGGCCCTCCGCTCGCTGGAGCGCGGTCGCCGCCGGGCGCTGTGGCGCTCGCTGGCGCTCTCGGGGGACGCCGGCGACCTCTTCGCGGGGCGGGCTCCGCCGGAGCGGGAGGCGGAGCTGCCCGAGCCCAGCGCGGCCGAGGAGGTGACCCTGGACTACGCCGCCACCGGCCTCTCCGAGCGGGCCCACCCCATGTCGCTCCTGCGCCCGGCGCTGGCGGGGCGGGGGACGCGCACCGCCCGCGAGCTCGGCAGCATGCGGGACCGGGCGGCGGTGGAGGTGGCCGGCCTGGTCATCGTGCGGCAGCGGCCGCAGACCGCCAAGGGGATCGTCTTCGTCTCCCTGGAGGACGAGACCGGCATCGCCAACCTGGTGGTGATGCCGGACGTCTACCACCAGTACCGGCCACTGGTGCGCGCCTCGCCCTTCCTCCTGGCGCGGGGGCGGGTGGAGCGCACCGGCCGGGTGGTCAACGTGAAGGTGCGGGAGCTCCGGCCGCTGGCGCTGGCCCCGGCGGTGGGGCCCCACTCCCGCGATTTCCATTGAACGGATCCCGTCCCGCCGGCCGGCGACGCGGCCCCACTCCCGGACGCCGGCGGGGGACAAGCCCCCGCCCTACCGGTCGATGGCTCCCAGGCGGCTGAATGCCTGTCCCCCCGCGTCCGTCCAGGGATATGATGCCCAGAACCCGCCGGAGGTCCGCCTGAATGCGCACCGTCGCCCTCGCCGTCCTGCTCCTCGCCGCCCCCGTCCTCGCCGCCGACAAGCCCGCCGCACCGGCCGGCCGCAAGGTGGAGATCAAGGTCACCGACGCCGGCTTCGAGCCGCGCGAGGTCAAGGCCAAGAAGGGCGAGCCGCTGACGCTGGTCTTCACCCGGGTCACCGACCGCACCTGCATCACCGCCATCGACATCCCCGCCGAGAAGGTGAAGGCCTTCGACCTGCCGCTCAACAAGCCGGTGAGCCTCACCATCACCCCCGCCAAGGCGGGCGTGGAGGCCTTCCACTGCACCGCCATGGCCATGGGGAACGGCAAGATCGTGGTGGAGTGACGGTCTCTAGCACTAGCTGCACCCCGTGGTGGTCCCGCAGTTGACGCACTTGTAGCAGGCGCCGTTGCGCACGGTGATGCTGCCGCAGCTGGGGCAGGGCGGGGCGTCGGCCTGGGCCAGGTAGGCGGGCTCCTCGGCCGGGACCGCCACCACCGGGTCGGGGATCACCGTGGCCCGGGCCTCGACGGTGCTGCCGGCCGCCGCCAGCCTGGGGGCCGAAGGGGCGGTGCCGGGGGGCAGCTCCTTGCTGGCGGCCACCCCGTCCTCCCGCGGCAGGAACTTCAGTGCCAGCCAGCGGAAGATGTAGTCGGTGATGGACTTGGCGATGGGGATGTCCGGGTTCCCGGTGAAGCCCGAGGGCTCGAAGCGGGTGTGGCTGAACTTGTCGGCCAGCACCTTGACCGGCACCCCGTACTGGAGGGCCATGGAGATGGAGGTGGCGAAGGAGTCCATCAACCCCGAGACCACCGAGCCCTCCTTGGCCATGGTCACGAACAGCTCGCCGGGGGTGCCGTCGTCGTACATGCCCACCGTCATGTACCCCTCGTGGCCGCCGATGGAGAACTTGTGGGTGATGGAGCGGCGCTCGTCGGGCAGCCGCCGCCGCGCCAGCCGGACGGCCCCCTCGGGGGCGGCCTCCTTGCGCGCCTCCTCCTTGCCGGCGTTGAGGGGCTGGCTGCGCTTGCAGCCGTCGCGGTAGACGGCGATGGCCTTGAGCCCGAGCTTCCAGGCCTCCAGGTAGGCCTTCTCGATGTCCTCGGCGGTGGCCGAGTTGGGCATGTTGACGGTCTTGGAGATGGCGCCGGAGAGGAAGGGCTGCACCGCCCCCATCATGCGGATGTGCCCCATGTAGTGGATGGAGCGGGCGCCGTTCTTGGGCTTGAAGGCGCAGTCGAAGACCGGGAGGTGATCGTCCCCGAGCCCGGGAGCGCCCTCGATGGTCTCCACCTCGTCGATGTACTGCAGCACCGAGGCGATCTCGGCGTCGGAGTAGCCGAGCCGCTTCAGGGCCAGCGGCACGGTGTTGTTCACGATCTTGAGCACGCCGCCGCCCACCAGCTTCTTGTACTTGACGAGGGCGATGTCGGGCTCGATGCCGGTGGTGTCGCAGTCCATCATGAAGCCGATGGTGCCGGTGGGGGCCAGCACGGTGGCCTGGGCGTTGCGGTAGCCGTGCTGAGTGCCCAGGCGGATGGCCTCGGCCCAGGTGGAGCGCGCCGCTTGGACGAGGTCGGCCGGCACCTGCCGCCGGTCGATGCGCTCCACGTGCTCGCCGTGCTTGCGCATCACGGCCAGGAAGGGATCGCGATTGCGGGCGAAGCCGTCGAAGGGGCCGGCCTGGGCGGCGATGCGGGCGCTCTGGGCGTAGGCCTCGCCGGTCATGATGGCGGTGATGGCCGCGGCCCAGGCCCGGCCGGCCTCGGAGTCGTAGGGGAGCCCGGCGGCCATGAGGAAGGCGCCCAGGTTGGCGTAGCCCAGGCCCAGCGGGCGGTAGTCGTGGCTGTTCCGCTCGATGGCCGGGGTGGGGTACTTGGCGTTCGAGACCAGGATCTCCTGGGCCAGGATGGTGAGGTCCACCGCCCGCTTGAAGCTCTCCACGTCGAAGCCGCCATCCAGCGACCGGAAGTGCATCAGGTTCAGCGAGGCCAGGTTGCAGGCCGAGTCGTCGAGGAACATGTATTCGGAGCAGTTGTGCACCACCACGCCCTGGGCCACGAAGTGGCTGGTGGCCGGCTCGGTGAGGTCGTAGACCGCCTCCTCGCCGAGGAACTGCAGCGCCGCCACCTGATCCTCGAAGCGATCGGCGTAGGCGGAGACCTCCCGGTTCAGCTCCGCGAGCTGGCCGGCCTTGGAGCTTCCCGGGACGAATCCGATCTCCTTCTCGAAGACCTGGCGCGAGCTCCGGCTGATGCGCAGGCTGTGGATCTGGTCCACCGGGTACTCCCTGCGGCCGCCCTTGCCGTCGGGGAGCAGGGCCATGGTCTGCCCGGCGACGCGCCGGTCGCGGTAGAGCTTGGCCTTGACGCCGAAGCCGAGGAGCAGGAGCTGGACCTGTCGGAGGAGCTCCAGCGAGGTGCTGTCGAGCGACACGTACTGCGACTTCTCGCCATAGTTGGCGACGGTGCCGTCGGCGGTGAAGAGGCCCCGCAGCACGGCCGCCAGCGATCCGCGGTCCAGGGAGAAGATCTCCGGCCGGAAGGCCTTCTTCCGGCTTCCCTGATCCAGCACCGCCAGGCGCTGGAGCTCGTCCACCACGCAACGGGCGCTGGTGGCGAGCCGCAGCGTGCCCTGTGGGCGGGTCACCTCGATGTCGCGGGCGGCGCGGGCGTCGGCGGCGTACTCCTTCTTGTAGGCCGTGACCCGCTCGTGGGTGCGGCGAGCGACCGCGTCTTCTTCCGGCGCCAGGGTGAGGATGGCCGTCTGCTGCTCGCCGGCCACGCAGCCGTCGCCGACCAGGAGGCCCAGGAACTCCCCCAGCCGCTCGTCGAGCCGCTCCGGGCCGAAGGGCGGCCGGCCGAGCACGAGCACGTCGTCCCGCGTGAGCTCGCAGGCTGGCACGTCGCCGCGGTTGCGCGTCAGCACCCGGTGGTCGCCGGTGAGCTTCAGCTCCAGGCCGGCCTGGGTGGTGAGCCGGTAGACCGGCTTCACGCCGGTCGGGAAGGCGGGGGCGACGTCGTGGAGCTCGCCGTCGGCGCCCACGGCCCGGAAGGGCCGCTCCAGGAGGGAGTCGATGCGCCGCCAGCCGTCGCCGGTGGCCACCAGCGCGTCGCCGGTGAGGCACGGATTCGACGCGTAGATCCGGTCCGTCCCCGGGCAGGTGTGCCAGGCATTGACGGTGGTGTCGAACTGCAGGCCCGGGTCGCCGCACTGCCAGGCCGCCTCCGCCACCTGCCGCATCAGGACGCGCGCCCGGACCTTGTCCAGCGCCTTGCCGCTGGTGCGGGCCAGGAGCGACCACTCCCGGTTCTCCTCCACCGCCCGCATGAAGGCGTCGGTGACCCGCACCGAGTGGTTGGCGTTCTGGAAGAAGACCGAGTCGTAGGCCCCGCCCTTGACGTTGAAGCCGCCGTCGTAGCCGGCGTCGATGAGGGCCCGCGCCTTCTTCTCCTCTTCGGCCTTGCAGGAGATGAACTCGGCGATGTCCGGGTGGTCGGCGTCCAGGATCACCATCTTGGCGGCGCGCCGGGTCTTGCCGCCGGACTTGATGACGCCGGCGAAGGCGTCGTAGCCGCGCATGAAGGAGACCGGCCCCGACGCCTCGCCGCCGCCGCCGAGCGGCTCGCGGGAAGAGCGGATGCGGGAGAGGTTCGAGCCGGTGCCCGACCCGTACTTGAAGAGCATGCCCTCGGTGTGGGCCAGCGTGAGGATGGAGTCCATCGAGTCGCCGACCGAGTTGATGAAGCAGGCCGAGCACTGCGGGTGCGCCTCCACCCCGACGTTGAACCAGACCGGCGAGTTGAAGCTCATCTTCTGGCGGTAGAGGAGGTGGGCCAGCTCGGCCTCGAAGGCGGCCGCGTCCTCCTCGGAGGCGAAGTGCCCGTCCTTGCGCCCCCAGCCGGCGATGGTGCGCACCACCCGCCCCACCAGCTGCCGCACCGAGCGCTCCCGCTCCGGCGAGCCCAGCGGCCCGCGGAAGTACTTGGAGGCCACTACGTTGGCGGCCAGGGCCGACCAGGTCTTGGGGACCTCGACGTCCCGCTGCTCGAAAATCACCTTACCGGACTCGGCGGTGATGGACGCGGTGCGGAGCTCCCACGCCATCTCCTCGGCCGGGTCCACGCCGGGCGTGGTGAAGGTGCGCGGGACGGTGAGGCCCTTGCGGACCGCCCGCCGCACGCCCTTGTGCCCCCGCCTCTGCCCCTGGACGCTGTCCCGCTCGATCATCCTGGCTGCCTCCGAAAGTTCCGTTCGCCTGCTCGAGGCAACACGATTCCCATGGCGCCGCCCCGTGGCCGCCCTCGTCCCTCCGGCCAGCCCTCGGAGAGGGCCGGAGGTCGTCACCTCGATGCGCTCAGGTGTTGCGACCTGAAGTCGTGAATGCTACCTGGGCCCTCTGACATCGCCGCCGCCGTCGTCACTCCCACGCCCTCGCCCCGTCGCGCCCTGGTCGCACTCGACGCGCGTGCCCGGCAATCTACCAACGCGGTGCCTCCTGTCAAGCAAAGCACCACTACCTATAGTGGTGTAGTGTCGAAAGCACCACAGTATCCTGGGGCTCCGTCCCGATGTGCAAAAAGCCTTCTGCTCGGGCGTTCAGGGGACGGGGCGGCCCGGCGAGGCGCGGGGGGCGAGCCCAAACACGTTTGGTGAATGTGGCTCGGCGCCGCCCGCGCCTGGCTCGGGTCGCGCCGCCGGCTCCCTCGAGGCCCGCCGGCGGCGTAGCCCGGGCGGCGCGCCGCGTGTTACAAGCGCCACACCGCAGCGCCCCCCGACATGCCCGCCCGCAACGCGCACATCCGCAACTTCTCCATCATCGCGCACATCGACCACGGCAAGTCGACGCTGGCCGACCGCCTGCTGGAGAAGACCGGGACCGTCACCGACCGCGAGAAGCGGGATCAGTTCCTGGACAGCATGGAGCTGGAGCGCGAGCGCGGCATCACCATCAAGGCCCAGACGGTGCGCATGCGCTGGCGCGCCGGCGACGGCCAGGAGTACCAGCTCAACCTCATCGACACCCCCGGCCACGTGGACTTCGCCTACGAGGTGTCCCGCTCGCTGGCGGCCTGCGAGGGCGCTCTCCTGGTGGTGGACGCCAGCCAGGGCGTGGAGGCCCAGACCCTGGCCAACGTCTACCAGGCGCTGGATCACGACCTGGAGGTCATCCCGGTCATCAACAAGATCGACCTCCCCCAGGCCGACGTCCCGGGGGTGCGAAGGGAGATCGAGGAGGTCATCGGCCTCGACGCCTCGGAGGCCATCCCCGCCAGCGCCAAGGAGGGGCGGGGCATCGAGGCCATCCTGGAGGCGGTGGTGAGGAAGGTCCCGCCGCCCCGGGGCGACCCGGAGGCGCCGCTCAGGGCCATCATCTTCGACTCCTGGTACGACAGCTACCGCGGGGTGGTGATGCTGGTGCGGGTCTTCGAGGGGACGCTCGTCCCGCGGCAGAAGATCATGCTCTGGTCCACCCGCAAGGCCTACGAGGTGCAGGAGCTGGCGGTGTTCTCGCCCTGGTCCCGGCCGGTGGACTCGCTCATGGCCGGGGAGGTGGGGGTGGTGGCGGCCAACGTCAAGGAGGTGCAGGAGGCCAAGGTGGGCGACACCCTCACCGAGGCCGACCGCCCCACCGCCGAGCCCTTCCCGGGCTTCAAGGTGGTGAAGCCCATGGTGTTCAGCGGGGTCTTCCCGGTGGAGGCCCAGGACTACGACCAGCTGCGCGACGCCCTGGTGAAGCTGCGGCTCAACGACTCGGCCTTCACCTTCGAGCCCGAGACCTCGCAGGCGCTGGGCTTCGGCTTCCGCTGCGGCTACCTGGGGCTCTTGCACATGGAGATCGTGCAGGAGCGGCTGGAGCGGGAGTACGACCTGCACCTCATCACCACCGCCCCATCGGTGGTCTACCGGGTCACGGACAGCGCCGGCGCGGTGCAGGAGATCGACAACCCGGCCCGGCTCCCGCCGCAGCAGAAGATCGCCACCCTAGAGGAGCCCATCCTCACCTGCCACATCCACGGCCGCACCGAGGACGTGGGGGCCATCCTGAAGCTGTGCCAGGACCGGCGCGGCGTGCAGCGGGATCTCAAGTACCTGGGCACCCGGCGGGTCCAGGTGAGCTACGACCTGCCGCTGGCGGAGGTGGTCTTCGACTTCTTCGACAAGCTCAAGACCGTCTCGCGCGGATACGCCAGCCTGGACTACGAGCTCAAGGGGTACCAGGAGGCCGACCTGGTCAAGCTCGACATCCTCATCAACGGGGAGCCGGTGGACGCGCTCTCGGTGATCGTCCACCGCGATCGGGCCTACCAGCGCGGCCGCGACCTGTGCCAGAAGCTGCGGGAAGTCATCCCCAAGCAGATGTTCGAGGTGGCCATCCAGGCCGCCATCGGCGCCAAGGTCATCGCCCGGGAGACCGTCAAGGCCTACCGCAAGAACGTGCTCGCCAAGTGCTACGGCGGGGACATCACCCGCAAGCGCAAGCTCCTGGAGCGCCAGAAGGAGGGCAAGCGGCGCATGAAGCAGGTGGGGTCGGTGGAGATCCCGCAGGAGGCCTTCCTGGCCGTGCTGCGCGTCGAGGAGTAGGCGCCCTGCCCGGCTCCACGGACAGGCTGGCCCGCGCCCGGCGCCAGGCGCTGCGCTTCGCCCGCGACGCCCGCTCGGCGGTGCGGCGCCACCGGGGCCGCCTGGGCGCGGAGGCGATCGTCGAGATCGACGGGGCGGTCTCGGAGGTGGAGAAGGCGGCCGAAGGCGAGGATCGCGAACGGCTGGGGCAGGCGCTGGTGCACCTCGACGGGCTGTGGGACCGGCACCTCGGGCCCGCGCGCCGGGGCGTGGTCATCGAGTACCTGGAGGTGGTGGCCATGGCCGTGGCCGCCACCCTCCTCTTGCGGGCCTTCCTGGCCGAGCCCTTCCGCATCCCCTCCAGCTCCATGGAGCCGACCCTGCGGGCCGGCGACCACATCCTGGTGAACAAGCTGGCCTACGGCCCGCGCATCCCCTTCACCCAGCGCCGCCTGTTCTCGCTGGACGCGCCGCGCCGGGGGGACGTGGTGGTTTTCGGGAGCCCTCGCGAGCCGGGCCAGGACCTCGTGAAGCGGGTGGTGGGGGTCCCAGGCGACGAGGTGGAGGTCCGCGATGGCGTGGTCAGCGTGAACGGGGTGCCGCAGCCGCGGGAGCCCCTGGGCGAGTACGCCTACGAGGAGCGCAACGAGTCCACCGGCGTCTGGTGGCGGGATCGCTGCCTGCGCTTCCGCGAGCGCCTCGCCCGCGGGCCGCTGCCGCCCGCGGGCGGCGACCCGCCCCGCGATCCAAGGGCCCGGTTCGCCGCCGCCGCGGCCCTCGGCGCGGCGAGCCACGAGGTGCTGGTCTGCCGCCGCGCCAATGCGGTGGGACGCGAGGGCCCGTTCGAGGTGGTGGCGCCGGGCCACGTCTTCGTCATGGGGGACAACCGGGACCGCTCGGCCGACAGCCGGGGCGAGGGAGGCTGGCAGGTCCCGCTGGGGATGGTGAAGGGGCGCGCGGCGCTGGTGTGGTGGAGCTGGGGGCGGGGCGGCCACTTCTTCTTCGGGCAGTCGGGGCTCCGCCCGGAACGACTTTTCAAACGGATCGAGTAGCGCTACAACGCTCTCGCCCATGATCCCGGCAGCGTCCGCTCTTCCCGGCCGGCTCGACGAGCGCGGCGTCTCGTGGGTGACGGCGCTTCTGGTCACCGGCCTCGCGGCGGCCGGCTACCTGGTCTGGGTGTGGGGGCCCATCTACCTGGTGCATTACGAGGTGAAACAGGTGATGCGCAACTTCGCCAACCAGGCGGTGAAGAACAGCGCCGACGCGCCGCAGCGGGAGGCCATGGTCCGGCAGCTGGCCACGCTCGACCGCATCGATTTCGTGGACGAGTACGGGCGCCCGGCGCGGGTGCCGGCGGTGAACGTCCGGCCCGAACAGGTGGTGTGGGAGCGCACCGCGAGTCCGCCCACCCTGCGCATCGCCTTCGAGTACACGCGGCCGGTGCGCTACCCCCTCATCGACCGCGAGACCGAGGTCACCTTCCAGCTGGACCAGACCTTCGACATCAGCCTGGCGGACTGGGGAGCGCCGCGCTGATGGGAGACCGCCCCGCCATGAACGCCGAAGCCATCGGGCGCGCCGTGGGGCGCATGGCCCGTGAGATCGTGGAGCGGGCCGGACGCGAGGCCGGGGACCTGGCGGTGGTGGGGATCCGCCGGGGCGGAGTGCACCTGGCCGAGCGGCTCCGGGCGGAGATCGCCCGCGCCACCGGAACCCGACCGCCGCTGGGGACGCTGGACATCGCCCTCTACCGGGACGACCTGGCCGAGCGGGGACGCGCTCCGGTCCTGGGGCCGACCGACATTCCCTTCCCGGTGCAGGGCCGCACCATCGTGCTGGTGGACGACGTGCTCTACACCGGGCGGACGGTCCGCGCCGCGCTCGACGAGCTGGTGGACTTCGGGCGCCCGCGGCGGGTGTGGCTGGCGGTGCTGGTGGACCGCGGCGGCCGGGAGCTGCCCATCGCCGCGGACTTCGCCGGCGCCACCGCGGCGGCCGCAGAAGGGGAGGACGTGCTGGTGCGGCTGGTCGAGGGAGGGGCCCCCGAGGACGTGGTGGTGGTCCGGAGGAGAGGGTCGTGATCGGGCGACACCGACACTGCATCGCCCTGGAGGACTACAGCCGGGAGGAGATCCTGGAGGTCCTCGACCTGGCGCTCTCCATGAAGGAGGTGCTGCGGCGGCCGCTCAAGAAGGTGCCCACCCTGCGCGGCAAGAGCGTGGTCAACCTGTTCTTCGAGAGCTCCACCCGCACCCGCAGCTCCTTCGAGATCGCCGCCAAGGTCCTCTCCGCCGACGCCCTCAACTGGACCTCCACTGGGTCCTCGGTGTCGAAGGGGGAGACGCTGCTCGACACCGCCAGGAACCTGGAGGCCATGCGGCCGGACGTGATCGTGGTGCGCCACGCCGCGAGCGGGGCCCCGGCCTTCCTGGCCCGACACGTCAAGTGCTCGGTGGTGAGCGCCGGCGACGGGGCCCACGAGCACCCCTCGCAGGGGCTGCTGGACTGCTTCACCATCCGGGAGCGGCTCGGCTCGCTCTCCGGGCGGACGGTGGCCATCGTGGGGGACATCAGCCACTCGCGGGTGGCGCGCTCGGACCTGCACGCGCTCGGCAAGCTCGGCGCCGCGGTGCGGGTCTGCGGGCCTCCCACCATGATCCCCCAGGGGATCGAACGGCTGGGGGCCCAGGTGTTCCACGACCTCCAGGGGGCGGTGGCCGGGGCGGACGCGGTGGTGATGCTGCGCATCCAGCACGAGCGCATCGGCGACCCGCTCATCCCCGGGGCCCGCGAGTACTCGCGCCTGTGGGGGCTCAACGCCTGGAAGGCCGCGGAGTGGCTCAAGCCCGAGTGCCTCATCCTGCACCCCGGCCCCATCAACCGCGGCGTCGAGCTCTCGAGCGACGTCGCCGACGGCCCGCGCTCGGTCATCCTGGACCAGGTGGAGAACGGGGTGGCGGTGCGGATGGCCATCCTCTATCTCCTCGCCGGCAGCGGCGCCACCGGCGAGGGGTCCGCCCGGGAGAAGGCCAGCGCATGAGCGACACCATCTTCATCGAGGGAGGGCGGGTCATCGACCCGGCGAACGGCCTGGACGCGGTGCGCACGGTGGTGATCCGCGAGGGGCGGGTGGCCGAGGTGGCCGAGCGGGTGGAGCGGACCCGCGAGGCGCAGGTCCTGGACGCCCGGGGCAAGTGGGTGACGCCGGGCTTCGTCGACCTGCACGTGCATCTGCGCGAGCCGGGGCAGGAGTACAAGGAGACGGTCGCCAGCGGGGCCCGGGCCGCGGTGTCGGGGGGCTTCACCGCGGTGTGCGCCATGGCCAACACCGTTCCGCCCAACGACAACGCCACCGTCACCGAGCTGGTGCTGGCGCGGGCCGCCGCCGCCGGGCTGGCGCGCGTCTACCCGGTGGGCTGCGTCTCCAGGGGGCAGAAGGGGGAGGACCTGGCCGAGTACGGCGAGCTCAAGGCCGCCGGCTGCGTGGCCGTCTCCGACGACGGGAAGCCGGTCCAGAGCGCGGCCCTGATGCGCCGCGCCCTGGAGTACGCCCTGACCTTCGGGCTGCCGCTGGCGGTCCACGAGGAGGAGCCGCAGCTCGCCGGCACGTGGTCCATGAACGAGGGGCCGGTGGCCACCCGGCTCGGGCTCAAGGGCTGCCCGCCGCAGGCCGAGGAGGTGATGGTGCTCAGGGACCTGGCGCTGGCCGAGCTCACCGGCGGCCGGCTGCACCTGCAGCACATCTCGACGGCCGGCGGGGTGCGGGCGGTCCGGGACGCGAAGCGGCGCGGCCTCCGGATCACCGCCGAGGCCACCCCGCACCACCTGACCCTCACCGACGAGGAGGTGGCGCGTTCCGGGTACGATACCGACTTCAAGATGAACCCGCCCCTGCGCGGCGAGGCCGACGTGCGCGCAGTGCGGGAGGCGCTCGCCGACGGTACCCTGGACTGCATCGCCACCGACCACGCCCCGCACGCGGTGGAGGAGAAGCACCTCGAGTTCGACGCCGCCCTGAACGGCATCCTGGGCCTGGAGACCGCCTTCGCCGCCTGCCTGGCGCTGGTGCGGGAGGGCGCGCTCTCGGAGAAGCGCCTGGTGGAGGCGCTCACCGCGTCGGCGGCCCGCTGCTTCGGCCTGCCCGGCGGCGCGCTCGGCCGCGGCGCGCCGGCCGACGTGGCGGTGCTCGACCCGGCCCTGGCCTGGACCTGCGATCCGGCGGCGCTCCATTCCAGGAGCCGCAACACCCCCTGGAAGGGCCGGCGCCTCACCGGCCGCTGCACCCATACCCTGGTGGGCGGCCGGCTGGTGCACGAACTGGGAGGCTCCCGGTGAAGCGAGCCACGCTGGCGCTCGCCGACGGGACGGTGTTCGAGGGCTGGGCCTTCGGGGCCGAGGGCGAGGCCAGCGGGGAGGTGGTCTTCAACACCTCCATGACCGGCTACCAGGAGATCCTCACCGATCCCTCGTACGTCGGGCAGATGGTCTGCATGACCTACCCGGAGCAGGGAAACTACGGGGTGAACGAGGCCGACGACGAGTCGCCCCGCCCGCACGCCACTGCCTTCATCGTGCGCCACCACGCCGAGCGGGCCTCCAACTTCCGCGCCCGGGAGACCCTGGATGCCTATCTCACGGCCCACGGGATCGTCGGCATCTGGGGGCTCGACACCCGGCGGCTCACCCGGCACATCCGCACCGCCGGCGCCCAGATGGGCGTCCTGTCCACCGAGGGCAGCCCCCGGGCGCTGGTGGAGCGGGCCCGCGCCCTGCCCGGTATGGAGGGGCAGGACCTGGCCTCGGTGGTGTCCACCCGCACCCGCTACGAGTGGCGGGAGCGGGGCGCCGACGCCTGGACCGCCGGCGAGCGCACCGAGGAGGCGGCGCCGCGCTTCCACGTCGTGGCCTACGACTGGGGCCTGAAGCGCGCCATGCTGCGCCTCCTGGCCGAGGGGGGCTGCCGCGTCACGGTGGTGCCCGGGGACACCAGCGCCGGGGAGGCCCTGGCCCTCCGCCCGGACGGCGTCTTCCTCACCAACGGCCCCGGCGACCCGGCGGCGGTGGGGGGAGGGCGCCAGGCGGTGGCCGGCATCCTGGGCCGGGTGCCGGTGTTCGGCATCTGCCTGGGGCACCAGATCCTGGCCCTGGCGGTGGGGGCCCGAACCTACAAGCTCAAGTTCGGCCACCGCGGCGCCAACCAGCCGGTGAAGGACCTGGCCACCGGGACGGTGGACATCACCGTCCAGAACCACGGCTTCGCGGTGGACGACCGGTCGCTGGGGGGACGCGCCCGGGTGACCCACCAGAACCTGAACGACGGCACGGTGGAGGGCCTGGAGGTGCTGGACGCGCCTGCCTTCAGCGTGCAGTACCACCCGGAGGCCTCGCCCGGCCCGCACGACGCCCGCTCGCTCTTCGGGCGTTTCGTGGCCATGATGGAACGGCGCCGATGAGCTACGCCGAGATGCACGAGCGCCTCCTCGCCTGGGCCAGCGCGGAGGAGCGCAAGGGGGCGCTGATGGCGGCGCGGGCCGCCTACTTCGAGCGCTTCGGCGAGCCGCACGAGGACGACCGGAGCTACGAGTCGCGCATGAACGCCATGCACGACTTCTATCTCTACGACTTCCGCCCCGACGGGGTGGACTCCACCCTGGAGGCCTTCCTGCGCGCCGGCGGCGGCGGCCTCCCCGCCGACGATCTGGCCCGCTTCCGCGAGCTCTCCGGGAACGTGCACTCGCTCTTCGAGGTCCGCCGGCTGAAGCCCGGGGAGGTGCGGCTGCGGGACGTCCTCACGGGCCAGGATCACGACGTGGTGGAGCGCCGCGCCATGGTGGGGGTGTCCAAGGGCGACCTGCTCGAGGCCAGGCTGGTCCCGGTCGCGGGCCGGCTCCACTTCTCCGGCGCCCTCCTCTACCACCCGCCCCAGGCGCGCAAGGCGATCCTGGCCGAGGTCAAGCGGCTCCGGAAAGAAGCCGGCCGGCGGGGCCGGCCCGACGCGGCCGCCTTCCTGGCCCGGCTGTCGCGCATGGCCTTCAAGCTGGAGCGCTACCGGAACGTCCGGGTGGAGTCGATCTACGACTTCTCCGACCCGGCCGGCGGTCGCTGACGGGCGGCGCCATCACGGCTGGACCAGGGCGGCGAGGCGCTCCAGCTCCCTGGCATCGACGTCGGACACCAGGGCCAGGCCGAGCCCGCCCCGCCGCCACAGCACCGCCCGGAAGCCGCGGACCTCCTCGGCGGCGCCGGCCCGCTCCGGCAGCGGCAGCCCGGCGGCGGGGAACACCAGCAGCGTCACCTGGTGAAGCCGCAACTGGTAGTGGAGGACCGCGGCGCGGCGGTCCCGGAAGTAGCCCACCGAGCCGCCGCGCAGGCTCAGGCCGGCCGCGCCCAGCTCGGGAACGGGCGGCGCGAAGTCCAGCCGGCCCTCGAACCAGGGGCGCACCTGGTGCACGCTGCCGCTCTCGACGTCCGGGCGCGGCGCCACCAACGCCCGGAGGTGATCGGAGACGGCCTCCTCGGCGAGCCCCCCTGGCCCGGGCGCCGCCGGGCTCCGGGGCGCCAGCCACAGCCCGAGCGCCGCCGCCGAGGCCGCTGCCGCCAGCGCCGGCCATGCCCAGCGCCGGAAGGGGGCGGCGGGCGCGGCGGCGAGCGCCTCGGCGCGGGCCACCTGCTCCTCCAGGGCGCGCCGCAGGCGCTCCGGCGCGGCGAGCGGCGGCAGGCGGGCCCCCAGGAGGTCCGAGAGCGCCCGCTCCTCGCGCTCCAGGGCGGCGCAGGTCGGGCACCCGGAGAGGTGGTGGCCGAGGGCGCGAGCCTCCTCCGCCGGCCGGTTCGAGGCGCCGAGGTCCACGAGCAGCAGTCGGGCCTGGTCGCAAGTCACGGCGCGGCCTTTCGGGCGTAGGGGCGAAGCCGCTGGCGCAGCTCGGCGCGCGCGCGCGCCAGGCGCGACTTCACGGTGCCGACCGGGCAGGCCATGACCTCCGCCAGCTCCTGGTCGCCGAGGCCCTCGAGCCGGAGCAGCACCAGCGCCCGCCACGCCTCGGGCAGCGACGCCAGGGCGCGCTCCAGGTCGCGGGCCACCACCCCCCGCAGCCGGTCCAACTCGGGGTCGCCCAGGAGTGGCGCGCCCTCGCGGGCCTCCAGGGCCTCCAGCGGCGCCTCTGCCACGGTGGGATGGCGCCGCTCCCGGCGCCGGGCGTCGAGGCTCAGGTTGCGCAGGATCCGGAAGAGCCAGGCGCGGAGGTCGGTGCCGGGCTCGAACCGCTCGGCGGCCCCCAGGGCTCTCGTGAACGTCTCCTGCACCAGGTCCTCCGCGTCGGCCTCGTCGCCGGTGAGGCGACGGGCGAACCGGTAGAGGGCGTCGGCGTGCGCCAGCGCCTGCCGCCCCAACGACCCTTCTCCGGTCCGGCCCTGCCCCATGTGGCGAGGGCGGACGGTCACCGTCCGCCCCCCCGAGTCCTAACGCCCGCCGCGTCCCCTGGTTCCCTGGGGCGGGGTGGGGGCCCCGAAGGGGCGTTCCGGGAACCGCGGGCGCGCGCCGGCGTTGGCGGACGGGTGAGAGGAGGAAGGCCATGAGGTGGACGTTCGCCGCCGCGGTGCTCGCGCTGTCCGTCGGCGCGCCGATCCGGACGGCCGGCGCGGGGCCGGAGGGCGCCGAGGTCCGCATCTCCGACTTCGCCTTCGCGCCGAGGGAGATCCGGGTGAAGCGCGGAGCCACGGTCCACTGGCAGAACCAGGACCAGGAGCCGCACACCGTCACCTCCGACGCCGACGCCTTCGGCTCGCGCGGCCTCGACGCCGGGGAGGGCTATGCCTTCACCTTCGAGAAGGCGGGCCGCTTCCCCTACCACTGCGCCCTCCACCCCATGATGACCGGGACCGTCGTCGTCGAGTGAACGGCGGCCGGCGTAAGGAGGAACCATGAGCCGAGGGACGGCAGGACGACGCGATTTCCTGAAGTGCATGGCCTGGGCGGGGACCGGGCTGGTCTGGACGCTCGAGGGCGGGCTGCTGCGCTCCCGGGCGCTCGCCGACGCCGGCCCGGCCGGAGGCGGGTTCCGCTTCATCCAGATCAGCGATACCCACGTGGGCTTCAAGGCCGAGGCCAATCCCGACGCCCTGGCCACGCTCGACCGCGCCGTGGAGCTCGCCCGCGCCGCCGCGTCCTCGCCCCCGCTGGTCATCCACACCGGGGACCTGAGCCACGCCCAGAAGGAGGGCGCCTTCGCCACCGTCGAGGAGCACCTGCAGCCGCTGGGAGCCCAGCAGGTGGTCTACACGCCGGGCGAGCACGACGTCTTCGCCGACGGCGGGGCGGAGTTCCTGAAGCGCTTCGGCCCGGGCACGGTGGGCGGTCGCGGCTGGCGCAGCTTCGACGCCGGGGGGGTCCACTTCGTGGGCCTGGTGAACGTCCTCAGCTACAAGCAGGACAAGCTGGGCAGCCTGGGCGACGACCAGCTCGCCTGGCTCGCCGAGGACCTGCGGCCGGTCGCCGCCAGCACGCCGGTGGTGGTCTACGCCCATGTCCCGCTGTGGGCCCTGTACCCGACCTGGGGATGGGCCACCGGCGACGGCGAGCGGGCGCTGGGGGCGCTCAGGCGCTTCGGGTCGGTCACCGTGCTCAACGGCCACATCCACCAGGTGATGCAGAAGGTGGAGGGCCACATCGCCTTCCACACCGCGGCCTCGACGGCCTTCCCGCAGCCGGCGCCGGGCCAGGGGCCGGCGCCTGGGCCGGTGAAGGTCCCGGCGGAGCGCCTGGGGCGCGTGCTCGGCGTCCGGGCCGTGACCTACCTGCCGGGGAGCGGGCCGCTGGCGGTGGTGGACCGTTCGCTGAGCGGCGAGGCCATCGAGGCCGCCGCCGGGACCGCCCAGCACGCCGAGCATTGACGGGAGGCGGTCGGGGCGATCAGAGTCGCTGCGTTCCCTCGGAGGGTGGCTGGCGCGAGGGCGGCCGGCCCGGTTCCCGCCGCAGCCGCTCCAGATCGGACCGGGAGAGGCCGGCCGCCTCCACCACCCGTCGCGAGGCGAACACCGGCGCCCGGGCCCGCAGGGCCAGCGCCACCGAGTCGCTGGGCCGGGCGTCGATGGCGAGGGCGCGGCGCCCCTGCTTCACGCGCAGGGTGGCGAGGAAGGTGGAGTCCTTGAGGCCGTCGATCTCCACCCGTTCCACCGCGCCGCCGAGCCGCGCGATCACCTTCTCCAGGAGGTCGTGGGTCATGGGCCGAGGCGGGGTCACGTGCTGGAGGGCCAGGTCGATGGCGCTGGCCTCGGCTCGGCCGATGACCGGCGTGAGCACCGCCTGGCCGTCCTTCTGGGCCAGCACCAGGAGACAGGACTCCCCGTCCTCGAGCGCCACCACGCCCAGCACCTCCATCTCGACCATGTCGGCGCCGGGCGGCGCGGCCAGGGCGACGGCCCAGAGGAGAACCGCGGCCATCGCCGCGACGCGCATGGTGAGCCTCCCGCCGCCCGCTCGGGGGCGGCTAGGGTAAGTCTATGGAATCCGCCGGGTCCGCCGCCACCGGCGGGGCGGGGGGGCCGCCGCAGTACCCATACGGGGTGCACGGAGGCCGTGTGGCGCCGGCACCGCGAGCCACACAAGAGTAGGCGATGGACTTCACGCTGCTGGAGTTCGTCCCCGACGCGATGGTGATCGTGGATCAGGCCGACGGGCGCATCGTCCACGTGAACTGCGTGGCCGAGGAATTGTTCGGCTACGCTCGCGAGGAGCTCATCGGCCAGCCGGTGGAGGTGCTCCTCCCGTCCCGGTACCGCGAGGCTCATCGCGGCCACCGGGAGGGCTACGGCGCTGCCCCGCGCACCCGCCCCATGGGGCTCGGGCTGGACCTGGCGGGCCTGCGCAAGGGCGGCGACGAGTTCCCCGCCGAGATCGGCCTGTCGCCGCTCGAGGCCGAGGGCGGGCGCTACGCCATCACCGCCATCCGGGACGTGGGGGAGCGACGCAAGCTCGAGGAGCGGGCGCGCCTCTACCGGCAGGCGCAGGAGGAGGTGCGGCGGCGCGACGAGTTCCTCTCCATTGCCTCCCACGAGCTCAGGACCCCGGTGGCGGCGCTCCAGCTGCAGCTGCAGATACTGCACCGGGTGGCGGAGCAGGCGCAGTCGCCGCTGCCGCGGCAGCTGGTGGACAAGGTGGAAGGGCTGGAGCGGCAGACGCGGCGCCTGACCGTGCTCGTGAACGAGCTGCTCGACGTCTCGCGCATGCGCCTGGGCCGGCTGGAGCTGCGGCTCGAGGAGATGGATCTGGCCGACCTGGCGCGCGAGGCGGTGCGACAGCTGGAGGCCGAGCTCGGCCGCTCCGGGTCGCGCATCGCCGTCCGCGCCGAGGTCCCCGCCTCCGGCCGCTGGGATCGGCTGCGCCTGGAGCAGGTGATCACCAACCTCCTCGTCAACGCCGCCAAGTTCGGGGAGGGGCGCCCCATCGCCGTGACGGTCAGCGCCGCGGACGGCCTGGCGCGCCTGACGGTGGCCGACCAGGGCATCGGCATCCCGGCCGAGCACCAAGAGCGCATCTTCGGCCGCTTCGAGCGGGCCGCCTCGGCCGAGCACTACGGCGGGCTGGGCCTGGGCCTCTACATCGCCCGCGAGATCGTCGAGGCGCACGGGGGGCGCATTCGCCTCGCCAGCTCCCCAGGGCTGGGGTCGACCTTCACGGTCGAGCTGCCGACGACTCCGGCCGCGGTCCAGGCCGGGAGCCGGGGGCCTCGGGTCTCGGGCAATGGCAGCGGCATGCCCGAGGCCTGATGGCGGTGGTCGGTTGCCATGGTCCGTAGGGCGGGGGCTCGTCCCCCGCCGGCGGCGTAGCCGCCGGGTCCACGCGTGTGGCCGCTGCCCATGATTGGCGTCGCCCAGTTGGCATGAGCCCCGAGCCCGAGTCCGAGCCCCAGCCCGAGCCCGGTCTCTTCGGGCGCGGGCGAGGGCACGGGCTCGTTCACGTGGATCGCGCCAACCGAGAGGCGCTGTCAGAACCCGTTGCCCGGCGGGTGTCGCGGGCTTAAGGTGCGGCCTCGTGATCGAGGTCCGCGGCCTCCGCAAGGAGTACAAGGTGCACCGGCGCCCGCCGGGCCTCAAGGCGGCGCTGGGCTCCCTCTTCCGCCGCCGCTACGAGGTGGTGAGGGCGGTGGACGGCATCGACTTCTCGGTGGCGCCGGGGGAGCGGGTGGGCTTCCTCGGCCCCAACGGCGCCGGCAAGACCACCACCCTGAAGGTGCTCTCCGGGCTGCTGCACCCCACCGCCGGCGAGGCCAGCGTGGCCGGCTTCGTCCCCCGCCGGCGCGAGGCGGACTTTCTCAAATCCATCACCCTGGTGATGGGGCAGAAGCAGCAGCTCCTGTGGGACCTGCCGCCCGCCGAGACCTTCGCCCTGAACCGGGCCATCTACCAGATCCCGCGCCCGGAGTTCGAGGCCACCGTCCGCGAGCTCACCGACCTGCTGGAGCTCTCCGACCTGCTCGGGAAGCCCACCCGCCAGCTCTCGCTCGGCGAGCGGATGAAGTGCGAGCTGGCGGCGGCCCTCCTGCACCGCCCGCGGGTGCTGTTCCTCGACGAGCCCACCATCGGCCTGGACGTCACCATGCAGGCCACGGTGCGCCAGTTCGTGCAGGCCTACAACGAGCGCCACGGGGCCACCGTGCTGCTCACCAGCCACTACATGGACGACGTGCTGGCCCTGTGCCCGCGGGTCATCGTCATCGACCGCGGCCGCCTCATCTACGACGGCGACCTGACCCGACTCACCCGCGAGGTTCGCCCCGACAAGCGCATCGTGGTGCGGCTGGGCCGGCCGGTGGCGGCCGCGGAGCTGTCGCGCTTCGGCCAACTGGTGGCCGCCGACGACGCCCGGGCGGTGGTGCGGGTCCGCGCCGCCGAGGTGTCGTCGGCGGTGGCCCGCATCCTCTCGGCCCTGCCGGTGTCCGACCTCACCGTGGAGGACCCGCCGCTGGAGGAGGTCATGAGCGAGCTCTTCAAGAGCTCGCGGCAGGCGGCGAGCGGGTGATTACGGCGGGGGGCACGTCTGGCAGACGCAGGCGCAGGGGAAGGGGTCGGTCCAGGTGCAGCCGGTCGGGCAGGTGTGCGGCGGCCCGCTGCACAGGCTCGGATCGGGCCGGCAGGTTCCCTGCCGGCAGGTTTCTTTCGGTACGCAGTCGAGGTCGTCGGAGCAGAGCGCGCCCCGGTCGCGGCAGAACCCCTCCGAGAGGGTGGCCACGTCGTCGTACCCGAGGCAGCGGTTCACGGTGAGCCGGCAGGCCTGCTCCGGCGCGTTGCACTGCGCGTCGTTGCTGCAGTGCTTGTCCGCCCCGCAGGCGGCGAGGATCGAGAGCGCCACGGCGGCCAGCAGGCGGCCCCTCACCCGTTCATCATAGATCCCGGGGACCCCGATCGGGTAAGGGCCCGGGGTCGCGGGGCAGCGCCGGGCCGGGGAGCGGCACGGCCCGGGGAGGAGGGAGCGGCTCCGAACCGCTCGCCGGCAACGGCTCCCCCACCGCGGCGACCACCCTGACCTCGGAGCCCTCGCCGAGCCGGAGCCCATCGCCCCTGGGCTCGACCTCGCTCACCTCCACCACGTCCCCGCGGACGAGGCGCTGGAAGGCCCGGTTCCAGGGGGAGAGGTGCTTGTCCTGAAGACCCAGGCCCAGCCGTCCCTCGGGTCCGCAGCCCATGTATCGCAGCCGCCCCTTCGACGGCAGCGGCTCGGAGACGATGCGGAAGACCCGCCCGGGCGGTGGCTCGGCCCAGCCCTCCCCCCGAGGCGCGAGGACCAGGGTAGTCATCTTCACCGCCTCCTTGCGCAGGCCCGCCCGGCGCCCGATCTCCGCCACCAGCGGCGGCGGCTCGATGGGGCGCTCGGCGTGGCACCAGTCGGATTCCCGGAGGAGCGCCGGGCAGGGGCCGCGGAAGAGGCAGGGGGCCCGGACGGACACCCCGCGCGCCACCAGGAGGTCGCGCACCTCGAGGAGGGCCCGCGAGGTCTCGCGCAGCGCCGGCTCGATGGCCACCAGCGAGCCGCCCGGGGCGAGCAGCGAGAGCGCCTCCTCGAGCAGGGCCGCGCGCCGCTCGGCGGCCGACTCCCCCCGGAAGAGCTCGTTCAGGGTGTGACCCACGGTGACGAGGTCGAAGCCGCGCCCGGGGGCGAGCTCGGCCAGCGGCCGTCCGCGGGCCGGGTTCCACTCGCGGGTGGCGAGGGGCTCGCCGGAGCGGGCCGCCAGGTCGCGGGCGGCCCCGAGCGCCCGGGCGGAGCGGTCGGCCGCCAGCGCCTCGGCGGCCCCGGCGTCGAGGGCGGCGAAGGCCATGGGCCCCGGGCCGCTCCCGAGGTCCAGCGCCGAGCGCGGCCGGCGCCCGAGCTCGGCGAGGACGGCGCGGGCTTGCAGGTAGGAGACCGGCCAGTAGAAGAGCAGGTAGGCGCCGAGCAGCCGCTGGTCGTCGAGGTAGCGCGCTCCGGCCAGCTCCCGCTGGCGCGTGAAGCCGCGCGAGAGGCGCTCCACCGCCGCGGCCACCTCCCGCTCCTCCTGCGGCAGGAGCCGGTCGGGCGGCGGCCTGGTCCCGTGCCGCCCGCGCCGCCCCGCCCGCCAGGCGGCGAGGAGCCGCGGGATCCAGCGCTCGAGGTCGGCCTTGGCTCCTTGCATGAATCAGTCCGGCAGCGGGATCTCAACCGCCAGGCCGTCGTGGGCCACGAAGAGCTCCCCCTGGTACTCCTCGGCGGCCTGCGCCAGGAGCGGCGAGGGATCCTGGTCGTAGCGGGTGGAGAGGTGGGTCAGCGCCAGGCGGGCCACCCCGGCCTCCCGCGCCACCCGCGCCGCCTCGCGCGCCGTGGAGTGCATGGTCTCGCGGGCGCGGGCCTCCTCGGCGTCGCCGAAGGTGGCCTCGTGGACGAGCAGGTCGGCCCCGCGAGCCGCCTGGGCGGTGCCGGAGCAGGGGCGGGTGTCGCCGGAGACCGCCAGCCGGCGGCCGCGCCGCGGCGGCTCCACCACCTCCGAGGGCTCGATCACCCGGCCGTTCACGGTGACGGCGCGGCCCCGCTGCAGCTCGCCGTAGAGCGGTCCCTCCGGCACCCCCAGGGCCGCGGCCCGCTCCGGGTGGAAGCGCCCCGGGCGCCCGTCCTCGACGAGCAGCCACCCCACCGCGGCGATGCGATGGTCCACCTCGAAGGCCTGCAGGCGCGCCCCGTCGCGCCGCACATCGGCCCCGGGCTCGACCTCGTGGATGCGCACGTCGTAGCCCATGGCGTCGGCGCCCGCGAAGAGCACCGTCTCCAGCAGCCGGCGAGCGGGCCGGGGGCCGTAGAGGTCGAGCGGCCGCTCGCGCCCGGCCATGGACAGGGTGCGCAGGAAGCCGATGGCCCCCACCCAGTGGTCGGCGTGGAAGTGGCTGAAGAAGATGGCCGAGACGTCGAAGCCGGTGCCGAAGGCGATCATCTGACGCTGCGTCCCCTCGCCGCAGTCGAAGAGGTACAGCTCCCGCCCCTGGCGCACGGCTAAGGAGGAGAGGTTCCGCCGGACGGTGGGCTGGGCCGCCGAGGTCCCGAGGAAGGTCGCGCGCAGCATCCGGCCACACTCTAGACGACCGGGCGCGCCGGTGGCGCTCCCCGGTGGCCGGTCCGGCGCCTCATGGCGCCGCCCAGTTGGCATGGGCCCCGAGCCCGTCTAGTCCGAGCCCCAACCCGAGCCCGGCCTCTTCGGGCCCGGGCTCGGGCGCGGGCTCGTTCACGGGGATCGCGCCACCGAGGCAGCGCTGTCACGAGGAGGCCGAGGTGTAGCGGGCGATGGAGCGCAGCCACACCAGCCGGGCCACGGCCGAGAAGCCGGCCGCGCCCAGGACCGCCAGAACGGCGGTCCGGAGGTCGAGCCGCCCCAGGAGCGCCAGGGCCGGCCAGGTGGTCATGAGCGCCAGCGGGATCACCGCCGTGAAGATCACCCGCCAGGCGCCGTGGAAGACCTCCACCGGCCAGCGGGCGGCGTCGAAGATGGAGGAGAAGAGGAAGGAGAGGTTGTCCACCTTCACCACGTGGAACGCCGCCGAGATGACCAGGATCCACAGGGAGTAGAGGGTCAAGGCGGCGCAGCAGAGGAGCAGCAGGGCGGCCAGGAGGTGCCCCGGCGACGGGAGCCGCCCCAGGCGGTGGAAGGCGGCCGCGAAGATGGCCAGGGCGCCGAGGAGATCGAGCACCCGCCAGGGCTCGAACTTGGCGGTGGAGACCAGGAACTGCGAGTCGGCAGGCTTGAGGAGCACGAAGTCGAGCGTGCCCTTGCGGATGTGCTCCACCACGCTGGTCAGCGAGGGGTTCACCGCCCCCTCCAGCACCCCCTTCATCAGCGTGAACCAGCCGATGACCACCAGCGCCTCGGGGAAGCTCCAGCCGGCCACGCCCTCCCGGTGGCCGAAGACCACCAGCAGCGGCACCAGCGACCACGCCATCCAGAAGATGGCCAGCCCGCCCTCGACCAGGAAGTCGAGGCGGTACTGCATGGCCACCGCCGCCGAGGCCCGGAACTGGACGCCGAGGAGGCGGAGGTAGCGGCCCATCCCTACCCCCCGAAGGCGGCGAAGCGCCTGAGCCCGCGCCGCCAGACGGCGGCGGCGAGGACCCCGAGCACGGCCACGAACCCCCACTGCACCCCGAACTCCGCCAAAGCCCGCTCCCGCGGAAGCATCCCGATGATCATCTCCACCGGGAAGGCCAGCATGTAGCGGAAGGGGAGGAAGCGGGCCGCGGTGGCCACCCAGTGCGGGAAGAGCTCCAGCGGCACCAGGTAGCCGGAGAAGACCCCGAAGAGCCCCATCCACAGCTCGAAGAGCGAGGCGGCCGAGTCCACGTAGAAGGCGAGCGCCCCCACGATGGACATGGCCAGGAAGGTGATGAGCCAGGCGCCGAAGACCGCGACCGGGAGGATGGCCCACAGAAGCGGGTCCTGGGTGAGGTGGTCGCGCCCGAGCCCCCAGAGGAGGCCCGCCGCCACCGGCAGCGAGACGGCGAGCCGCAGCGGCATGGCCGAGACGTTCTCGGCGGCGTAGGCCAGCAGCGGGTGGACCGGGCGCATGAGCCGGAGGGCCAGCGTCCCCTGGCGGATCTCGAAGGTGACCTCCCAGATGACCCAGGCGCCGGTGGTGAGCCGCACCACCAGCGTGGCCAGGTAGTAGGCCACGAAGTCCGCCTGGCCGAAGCGGCCCACCGGCGCCTCGCGCGCCACCGCGCTCCACAGGGCCAGCATCACCAGCGACATGTTGGTGGAGAGCAGCCACACCAGGAACTCGGCCCGGTAGGCAACCGCCTCGGACAGGCCGACTCGGAGCATGGTGGGAAGGGCGCGCAGGCTGCGGAGCACGCGCGATTCCTAACCCGGATCGGCGCGGGTATCATTCGTTCCGTGCACATCCCGTGGCCGCAACTCCTGCTCCACCTCGGGGCGGCCCTGGCGGCCGACGGCGCCATCGGGATGCACCGCCGAGCCACCCGAAGGGTGGCGAGGCTGCTTCTGCACCCGGTGTGCACGCCGCGTCCTCCTCGGCAGGAGAACCCGGCGAGCCCGAGGTTTCCCATAGCCTCGCCGGCCTTCGGCCGGCTCGCGCCACGGGCGGCTCGAGTCTTACCCGTACGACTCGCGCTTGACGCTCGCCTCGGGCACGCCCACATCGCCCAGGGCCTGGAGGACCGTCTCCAAGAAACGCGGCGCGGGCTGCTCCCCCTTGGCGGCGGCGGCGGCCCGCTCGTGGGGGCCGATGGCCGGGCCGCAGGCGTAGACCACGCAGGCCTTGGGATCGGGGACGAGCGCCCGCAGCGTGGCCGCGTTCACCCGCCCCTTCCACACCCCCTGCGAGACCGGGGTCACCGGGTCGCGGGTGAGCGCGTGCACCACCCGCAGCCTCTCCGGATAGGTGCGCTCGAGCTGGGCCAGCTCCTCCCGGAAGATGACGTCCTCCCAGGTCTTGTTGGAGCAGAGGAAGGTATGGCGCAGCCGTGGGTGGTGGACCAGCGACCACTTGAGAATGGAGAAGTTCGGCACCGCCCCCGATCCGGCCACCACGTGCACCAGGTGGTCGGTGCGAGACTCGACGTCGTCGGGGAGGACGTAGGGTCCGGTGAACCCGGTGATGACCAGGCGCATGCCGCGGGTGGTGCGCTTCACCAGCAGCGGCGAGAGTAACGGCGGGTACTTGGTCTGCCCCCTCACGTACCGCTCCTCCTTCACCGTGAACGCCAGGTACCTCTCGTGCGGCGAGGAGGACATGGAGTAGGCGCGCGGCGTCTCCTTCCGGCCCTTCTGATCCTCGAAGTAGGCGATGAAGCGGTCCAGGGCCTCGAACTGGTGCGGGTCGATGGTGAGGAAGTGCCCCGGCCTGTAGTCGAGCCGGTCGTTGCCGGTGAAGAGCACCAGGGTGGTGGTGTCGGGCGTCTCCACCCGGGCCTCGGCCACCATCACCTCCATCTCCTTGATGCGCTTGCGGGGGCCGGCCTCCTCGGTGCGGGGGGTGGGGCGGGCCGGAGCTGGCTCGGTCGCGCGCGCCGGGCCGGCCGCCGCGTGCCCCGCGGGAGCGTCGGCGCGAGGAAGCGCCGCTGGGGCGGGAGCGGAAGGCTTGCTGGCCGTCGGGTCGCTCATCGCGGATCCCTAAGCGAACGTTCAAGGCGCGGCAACCGCGCCGTGCAGACATTTCTGCGCGCGACGAGGCGCTGGCGCAGGAAATGCGCCCGCGGGGCGGCTCCTCCACGCCACAACCGGCCGCCGTCCCAGCGGAACCCGCGCGCGCACGAATCTTGCGATCTAGCGATCTAGCAACTTCACTATATGCGACTCGAGCCGGGCAGCGCCGAAACTGGCGCTGCGCGGCCAGAGGGAGGAACCGCCGTGAAGGGTCCCGACCGGTTCTGGAACCCGTACCTCGCTGGCGTGGCGCTGGGGGTGGTGCTGCTCGCCACCTATGTGGTGATGGGGCACGGGCTCGGCGCGGCGAGCGCGAGCTTCCGGGTCGGCGTCGCCGCCCTGAAGGCCGTGGCGCCCGAGCACGTGCAGGGCGTGCCGGGCCTGGCGTCGGTGGTCGAGAGTCGGCCGGCTCTCGACCACTGGATCGTCTTCGAGGTGCTGGGCGTGGTTCTGGGGGGCGCCCTGGGCGCGTTGAGCGCCGGGCGGTCGGGCCGCGAGGTGCTCAAGGGCGCCACCTTCGGGTCGGGTCGGCGCATCGCGCTCGCGGTGGGGGGAGGCGTGATGATGGGGTTCGCCGCCAGGCTCGCCCGCGGTTGCACCTCGGGGCAGGCGCTTTCCGGGGGCGCGGTCATGTCGGTGGGAGCTTGGGCGTTCATGCTCTCGGTCTTCGCGGGAGGGTACGCCGTGGCGGTCCTGGTGAGGAGGCAATGGCGATGAATCCCGTGTTCCCTTTCGAGTCCCTCGGCGAGGCGCACCGGACCGCCGGCCTCGCGCTGGCGATCCTCTTCGGCCTCGGGTTCGGCTTCGTGCTCGAGCGCGCCGGCTTCGGCCGGGCCCAGAAGCTGGTGAGCCAGTTCTACGGAAACGACATGACGGTCCTCAAGGTCATGTTCACGGCCATCGTCACCGCCATGGTGGGCGCGGTGATCCTGTCCGGAGCGGGGCTGCTCGACCTCGAGGTGGTTCAGCTCAAGTACCCGACGTACCTGTGGCCGATGATCGTCGGGGGGCTGGTCCTCGGCGCCGGGTTCGTGGTGTCGGGCTACTGCCCGGGGACCTCGGTGGTCGCGGCCGCCTCGGGGAAGCTCGACGGCCTCGCCACCGTGGGCGGCGTGATCCTCGGAGGCCTGGCCTACGCGGAGCTCGAGCCGGCCATGGGAGCGTTCCCCACCTCCGGGAGGCTCGGGGTCTACACGCTGCCGCAATGGCTGCACCTGCCGGCGGCCCTCGTCGTCATCGCCGTGGCCGCCGTCGCCGTCGCGGCGTTCCTCGGGGCGACCTGGATCGAGAGGCGACTCGGCGCCCGCCGCCTCGCCGCCGCCGAGGCGCCGGCGGCGAGGGAGCCGTCGGGCGTGGCCGGATACTGACCTCCACAGCCGCCGGCGGGGTGGCGAGACCGCCCGCCGGGGGAGGACCGCCGTGACCAGGACCCGTGGCATCCGCAACGACGCGCACCGCGCCGCCCACTGCGCCGAGATCCTGAAGGCGGTGGCGCACCCGCTCCGGCTGCGGATCGTGGCCATCCTGGAGGGAGGCGAGGCGCACGTCACGACGCTCGCCAAGCACCTCGGCGCCCCCCAGGCGATCGTCTCGCAGCAGCTCCGCATCCTGCGCAGCCACGGCCTCGTCGGCGCGACGCGGATGAACGGCTTCGCCACCTACCGCCTGCTGGAGCCGAGCCTCCGGGAGCTGGTGGGCTGCCTGGAGCGCTGCCAGAGGTAGCGCCGGCCGAGCGCTGGGAAGGGCTCCAGCGCATCCGTGGGAGAAACCTCGGCGCGGCGACCTCCCCTGATGGGTCGGAGCCCCCTGCGCGCGTGGACCGAAGCCGCACGGGGAGCGAACCTGCACCTTGGAGGGGTCCGACATGCGCGTCACCTGGTTCCGCGCGAGCCGCGCCGGCTCTGCGCTGCTCGCATCGCTCTTGTGCTGCTCCTGCGCCAAGGACGCCGACTTCTCCGGGTACTGGCAGGGCTCCATCGACGGGTCGTGGGCGACGATGTCCCTGGAACAGCACGGGCAAGACGTGGCGGGCAACCTGAACGACATGGCCCTGGTCGGCCGGGTCGACGGGAGCTCGCTCTCGTTCTCGCTCATCGGATCGGAATACTCCTGCGCCGTCGCCGCCACCGGCTCGGCGACCATGTCCTCGTTGGAGGACCGCGACCAGGTTCAGCTGAGCTACTTCGCCGGCTCCTGCGGCGGCGCCTTCGACTCGTCGGGGTCGCTCGATCGCCTTCGGTGCGCCTCGGGGAACCTGGCGTGCTACCCCCTGAGCTGGGAGGAGTGGACGTCCTACTGCGCCGACGGCCAGAACGACCCGTCGAACTGCGGCACGTGCAGGGTGGAATGCGGCGACCTCGAAGTCTGCCTCGTCGGCCATTGCTCGTCGACGGCCTGCACCGGCCCCGTCCCCCTGCGAGCACCCGGGACCTACCCGGCGACGTACTTCCTGAGCTCGCTCGTGCTCGCGGACATCGACGGCGACGGCCTCCTGGACGCGGTGGTCATGGACCATGCGGCCTCCCGACTGGCGGTCCTCCCCGGAACCGCCGGCGGCGGCTTCGCCTCCCCGTTGGCCACCGATCTGGCACGTCCTCCTCTGGCGGGGGCCGCAGGAGACCTGGACGGCGACGGCCGAGCGGACCTGGTCGTGTACGCGACCGGCATCTACGACTCGCCCGACAGCGAGATCCTCGTGCTCCTGGGCAGGGGCGATGGAACGTTCCGAGCGGAGCAGAGCCTCCCCATCGGGTCGGAGGCCTACGAGTGGCCGCTGAGGCCGATCGCGCTGGCCGATTTCGACGGCGACGGAGTGCTCGACTTCGCCACCCGGATCGGCGACGTCCCGGGCGTTCAGGTGCGCCGGGGACTGGGGGACGGGACCTTCGGGCCCGCCCATGACCTGGCGCTCGGTGGCGCCGCGAGCGCCGTGGTTGCGGCGGACTTCGACGGGGACGGGAGACTCGATCTGGCCGTCGGGTACTACTCGGAGCAGCCGCCGAACGTCGCGATCCTGCTCGGGAACGGCGACGGCTCGTTCCGGCCTCCCGCGACCTTCGCCGGCGTGAGGATCCCGGACGACATCGCGGTCGGCGACCTCGACGGGAACGGCGTTCCGGACCTCGTCGTGGCGGGCTCCTACTCGTACATCCAACCCAACGAGTATCCGCCGGTGGCGGTCTTGCTGGGCAAGGGAGACGGAACCTTCGCGCCACCGGTCTGGATCGTGAGTCGCGGCTGGGAAGTGGGCTACGCCGTCGCCGTGGCCGATCTCGACGGGGATGGCCGCCAGGACGTGGCGGTCGCGATGGGCCAGGAGTTCGACGTGATCCTGGGGAGAGGCGGCGGGGCGTTCGCCGACCCCGTCGGGTTCTCGATCAGGGAGTCTGCGTACTCGATGGGCGCGGGCGATCTCGACGGCGACGGCGCCGCGGATCTCGTGGTGGGGAACTGGCAAGACACGGTGGAGGTGTTCCTCGCCTGCCCCCGCTGAACGGGCCGGGCGGGGATCGGCGCTGCCCGACCACGAGGCCGACCTCCGCGCGGGCGGGGCGAGACCGGCGTCGACCGGTCGCCCCGGCGCGCGAAGGCCGTCGGGCGCGGGGCGTACGGGACGCCCCGCGCCCACTGCTACGGTCAGTCGTCGTGGTCGCCGTGTCGGCCGCGGTCCCCGTGATCGCCGTGCTTCCGGGCCTGGCCCGGAGGGCCGCCGCGCGGGTGGTTCTTCCAGTGGCCCGGCGGGACCTCGATCACCCGGCGCGGCACGTACCGCACGTCCACCACGGTGAACGGGCCGCGGTAGCTGGGCGCCCGGTACCAGTAGCCGCCGGAGTACACATACCAGCTACTGCCGTACTGGAACATGTCGTACTGGATCGCCGGGTCGCTCACCACGTACACGCCACCGGTCACCGACACCACCGGCGGCTGGGCCACCACCGCCGGGGGCGGAGGGGGGGCGCCTTCCACACCACTGGTGAAGCCGACCGTGGTGGTGCTGCCCGGGACACAGGCCGCGTACGTCAGGGCCAACAGGGTCCAGGTCGCGATTTTGCGGATCATACGAAGCTCCTTTCCGTGACTCCCTTGGCGGATCGCCTACATCGTCGACTTCGAGAACGGCGTGAAGCCGAACTTCTGGCCGCCCACGCTGGCCTCGGCCATGAGGCCGCCCTTGGTCATGGTGAACACCGCCACGCCGTTGGCGTACTTGGCGTCCGCCGAGGCTCCGCTGGCCGCGATCACCGCGCTCACCTCGGCGGCCATCGCGAACTCGCCCGACTTGAAGCGCTTGAGCGCGTGCTCGGTCTCGAAGAAGACCACCTCCGAGTAGGCCTGCCCGCCGAGCTGGGCGCCCACGGTCACCTGGGTCAGGCTGGTCTCGCCGACGGGTTTCTTGCTCTTGAACACCACGCCGCTGCGCTCGAACAGCACGCCGGTCCCGTGGGCCGCCCCGACGCCGACCGCGCCCTTCCCCACGCTGGGGAAGACCGCGTAGCCCATCGCGCCGTCGAAGAAGCGCGAGAGGCCGGGGTCTGCCCTGAGGAACGCGTCGACGGTCGCCTCCGCGTCCTTCACCATGGTCTGCCGCTCGGCGGCAGCCGTCTTCTCGCTGCCCGCGAAGGCCGGAGCAGCGAAGGCGCCGATCGCCAGAGCGCACAACACGCCTGCCATCGTCTGCGTCTTCATGTGCTTCTCCTTTCGTCGAGCGGGCCACCAGGCCCGCTTCACCTGTGCGCGGCGGCTCACCCTTCCGTTCCCTGGCGAGCGCGGAGTGGGTTCGCCGTGAGCACCTGTTCGCAACCCCGGGCCGTGCATTCCCCCTTCCCCGCCCTCCTCCCCGATCGGGGCGCCAAATCCCGTTTTCCGGCGTGGCGGCCGGACCCTCCCACCCCGGCCCCGACCCAACAGCCCGGGGCCCGTCCCTGCCCCCGCGCGGAGGCCAGCGAGCGCTTACCCCGGCCCCGCGGGTCGCCGGCGACCGTCGGCCTACGCGGGGAGCGTCGGCGGCTGCCGACCGACGCCGTTACCCCGCGTCGAGCCAGGCCCGGAAGGCCTCGAAGCCGTGCGGCCTTCCGAGGAAGTCCTGCACAAGCTCGGCCGCCTTGCGCGAGCCACCCGGCTCGAGCACCGCCTTGCGGTAGCGGCGGGCCGCCCCGGAGAGGAGCCCTTCCCTGCGGAAGACCGTGAACAGGTCCTTGGCGATGACCAGGGACCAGAGATACGTGTAGTAGAGGGCCGAGTAGCTCTCGAGGTGGCCGAAGGAAGCCTCGGGCCAGGTCCCCTCGACGTGGCGGAAGGGAGTGTGCGCCTCGTAAAGCTCGGCGGCGAGCCGGGTGGTGTCGAGGCCGGCCGGGTCGCGGCGGTGCAGCTCCAGGGAGAGGGCGGCGTAGTAGGTCTGCTGCCTTATGCCAAGTCCCTTGGCGGTCTCGTCGGCGGCCTTCATGCGCCGGACCAGGTCGGCGGGGATGGGCTCGCCGGTCTCGACGTGTCGGGCGAAGCCCGCGAGCACCTCCGGGTCCCACGCCCATTCCTCCAGGAGCTGCGAGGGCGCCTCCACGAAGTCCCACTCGGTGGCCACCCCCGACTGCGCCGCCCAGCGCACCTGGCCGCCGAGGAGGTGGTGCACCAGGTGCCCCAGCTCGTGGAGGAAGGTGCGAAGATCCCCGTGCTCGAGCAGCGCCGGCGAGGATCCGGGGCGCGGGAAGTTGCACACCAGCGCCCCCTCCGGCAGCCGCGCTCCGCGCTTGCCGGTCGCCAGCGTGAACTGGGCGAAGTGCTTGTACTTGCCGTCGCGGGGGTGCATGTCGAGGTAGATGCGGCCGAGCAGCCGCCCGCCCTCCGAGGCGTCGAAGACCTCGACCTCGGGGTGCCAAATGGGCGCGTCCCCGACGCGGCGCCACTCGATGCCGAAGAGGCGGCCGGTGAGGTCGAGCAGGCCGTCCCGCACGCGCCGGTACTCGAGGTAGGGGCGGGCCGCCTGCGAGCCGGCCCGGTGACGCTCCGACTTGAGCCGCTCGGCGAGGAAGGCGCCGTCCCATGGCTGGAGCGCGGCGCCGGGCTCGTCGCGGCGCTTGCGCTCGGTGAGCTCGACCTGGTCGCGCCGCATCCGCCCCTCGGCCGCCCGCGCGATGCCGGCCACGAACTCGGCCGCCGCCGCCTCGCCCCCCACCATCTTGTCCTCGGCGGCGTACTCGGCCCAGCTCGGGTAGCCGAGGAGCCGCGCCAGCTCGGCCCGGCGCCCGAGGAGCCGGGGCAGGGTCTCCAGATTGGCCGGGTGGCCGCGCTGTCGCGAGAGGCGCCACAGCGCCTCGCGGGCCCGTTCGCTCCGGGCGTAGGTCATGAAGGGGACGAGGTCGGTTGGATCGGTGGTGACCTTCACCTTTCCGTCCGGCCCGGCCGGCCGGGCGCGGCGCCAGTCGTCGGGCAAGCCCTCGAGCTCGGCCGGGTCGAGCCCGAGCGAGCGCACGTCGTCCTTGATGTGGCGCGCGAAGTCCTGGCCGATCCGGGTCAGCTCCTCGCGCAGGGCCTGGACCCGGGCGCGGGTGGCCGGGTCGCGGTCCACGCCGGCCCGGCGGAAGTCGCGCAGACTCTTCTCGAGGAGCCAGCGGGTGGCCGCGTCGGCCCCGCCGGCGTCGAGGGCCGAGAGGGCGCCGTACAGGCCCGGGTCGAGCGAGAGGGCGGCCTGGGCCGACTCCACCTCCTGCTCGGCGGTCTCGGCGGCGGTCCGCATGGCGGCATCGGGGTGCACGCTGCGGGCGAGGCTGGCGCGCGCTCCGGCGTCGGCCAGGAGGGCGAAGGCCTCGTCGAAGAGCTCCAGCGCCTCGTCGCGCGGCGCCGGGGCCGGCAGGGCCGCGAGCCGCGCCGCCCCCTCGCGGGCCCGCCGCACCGCCTCGCGGCAGGCGGCGAGCAGCGCTTGCGGAGGTCCGGCGAGGAGGCGCGAGGACTCGGGCGGCGGGACGGGAGGCATGGCGGGGGAACCGGATTCTAGTGCCGCGCCCGATGCGTATCGATCAGCTTTCAGCCCGCGATGCGGCCCTGGCCGGGAGTCCGCGGAGGGCTGGCAGCGCCGCCGGCCGTGGGCAGACTCTCCGGGTGCGCCCCGTCGTCCTCACCTTCGCCGGCACGGTCCTCGACTGGACGAGGGGCCTCCGGGAACGGGCCGGGAGGCGTCGCCGGAGGCCACGCCGATCGCGCGGCCGCCTCGTCGGCTGCTGGCCGCCGTTCGCCGACTCGGCCGAAGGGTTGCGCCGCCTCCTGCGGGTGGCGCCCTGCGCCGCCATGACCAACAGCGACCGTGCGCACCGCGCCCAGGCAGAGGCCGGGCTCGGGCTGCACCAATCCAACTGGTTCTGCGCCGAGGACCTGCGCGCCTACAAGCCCGCGGTGGGGTTCTGGCGGGACGTGTCGGTCCGGCTCAGCCCCGCCTGGTGGCACGTCTCGGCGTACGGCGACTACGACCTCGCGACGGCTCGCGCCCTGGGGCTCACCTGCGTCTTCGTGGAGCGCCCCCACCGGCGTCCCGGGCCGCACCACCTGGCGGTGCCGGACCTGCGGGCCCTCGCCGATCGCCTGCGAGCCGAGCCCGCCGCCAAGGACGACCGGGGATGCGCGGTCTCCCGATTACCCGGTGCCGAGGCCCCTCGGAATGCGCCGGCCTTGCGGGGGGTTACGCGAGAGGTGTGGAATCCTCGCAACCTTCCACCCTTTCCGGGTGTTGCTGCGGGCGGAGGAAACGTATGGAGGTGACGCCATGAAGGCCGGCATCGCGAGGGCGTTCAGCCTAGCGGCGATGTCCCTCTCTCTTGCAGCTTCGCCGGCGCGCTCCGACGACGCGACCCAGCCGGACCGGCAGAAGGTAGCGGCGCAGGTGAGGCAAACCCTGAAGTCCGACGGCCACATGTCGGATCAGGACATCGCCGCCATGAGCCACGACATCGACCGGCACTCCGGCGACCACGGATACGGCGAGGCGGTGAGCGCCACCGTGCACCAGGCGCAGGCCTCGGGCTGCCTCGGTACCTGCCTGGCGGAGGCCGTCCACCAGGTGAACCACGCCATGGACCGGGGCAAGTCGGCCGACCAGGCCTCGAAAATGGTGGGCCGGGCCGTCGCCGACGCCAAGGGAAGCGAGACCCAGCGCCGCGACCGGGTCCGCAAGGACGTGGACGCGGCCCTGCACGATCACCAGCGCGACCGCATGCACGACCGGTCGCAGGGGATGGCCGGCGGCGCCGGCCACGGCGGCGGCATGGGCGGCATGCACGGCGGGCAGCACTAGCCGATGCTCGCGTCAGCCGCGGTGGCGGCCCTGGCGCTGGCAGCCGCCCCGCAGCTCGAGGGGTCGGTCGCCGCCGGCGCGGGCTACGACGCCAACCTGAGCCACGATCCCTCCCACTCGATGGCGGCGGGAGGGGGCTACGCTGCGGCCACCGGGGCGGTCGGCGCCTCGCTGGACCTCGGCGACGCCACCAACCTTTACGGTGGCCTGCGCCTGGACGGAGAGCTGTACCCGATGTACTCCGACCTCTCCACCGGGTCGGTCGGCGTCGAAGCGGCGCTGCTCCAGGAGATCTCCGGATCGGTGGCACTGGTGCTGGCGCCCCTCGTGGGGTGGAGCTGGTCGGGCGACCCGGCCCGCGACGCGACCCTCCTCGCCGCCCGGCTGACGCTGCGCTGGCGGCTGGCGGAGGTCCTGGCGCTGCGGGCCTCCTACCGCTACGCCCACAACGCCGCCAGCGACCCGGCCTTCTCCTACGACCGCAATGCCCTGGGGGCGAGCGCGGAGTGGCGAGCCGCCTCGAGGACCTACCTCTCTCTCGGCTATGTCTTCGAGGTCGGCCAGGACGTCTTCTACCGCGACGTGACCGGCGGCGGGGGCGGGATGGGCGGCATGGGGGGCATGGGTGGCCACGGTATGAACACTTTCGGCCGGCCGCAGGAGGCCTACAGCGCCCAGGCCACGTCGAGCTCCATACCCGTTTCCCTGGAGGTGGGCCTGGGCGGGGACGTCTACCTCGAGGCGAAGTACGCCTGGCGCCTGGTCCTGAGCAGCGCCGGCGACTATCAGGACCAGTCGTTCTACGCCGGCCTCGGCTGGCGGTACTGAACGCCAGCCGCCCGGCGCGCTCGCTGGCTCGCATCGGCGGGCCGGGGTGCCTCGGCCCGGCGCCAGCTCCGCCGCGCGGGACTCGCTCCGGCAGAGCCCTCCTCGCTGGCAACCTCCGGGCTTGACACGACGCCGCCTGCCGCGCCGATAGTGCCGCTGCCCGCATCGGCTCGGCCGGGCGGCTCGAGCCGGCTTCGACGGCGATGGCGCAGCAGCTTCGGCCGGATGCCGCAGCGGCCAGCTTCGGCGAGACGGGAGCACGGGTGACGCGCATGGCGGGCGAACGGCAGACCTCGGGCACCGGCTGGGACGACGTCCGGCTGCGGGGGTTCGCCGATCGCGCCTCGCTGGAGCAGGCGCAGACCTGGCCGGACGGCGTTCCGTCGCGGCCCGAAACGGAAGAGGTCGAGGCCGCCTCGTCGGTGGGTCGGGTCCTGGCGGCTCCGCTGGCGGTGCCCCGGGACCATCCGCCCGCTGATCGCGCCAGCGTGGACGGCTACGCGGTGAGGTCGGCGGAGACCGTCGGATCGAGCGCCTACCAGCCGGTGCCGCTCCGCCTGCAGGACCCGACCCGGGGGCTCGCCCCGGGCGCGGCGGCCCTGGTCGCGGCCGGCGCGGCGTTGCCGGAGGGCGCCGACGCCATCCTGGGCTTCGACGCCGCGCAGGCGGCGGGCGCGGTCCTGGAGTCGTTTCCTGCCCAAGGATCGCCTGGGCCGCGCGCCGGTGCGGCGCTTCTTGAAAATGCGGACCCCGAGGTGCGGGAAGGCCTTTCCCGGCTGGGGTTCGAGCGGTAGCGCGCGAAGGCGCGGCCACGTTGGGGTGCGCCCCAAGAGGAGAGCCCGGGGGTGGGCCGCGGTGTGCGGAGATGGTCGCCGAGCGGATCGCCGGTGGTAGGCGGCGCATCCCAAAGGAGGGAACGATGAAGGCCCTGTATCGGATCCTGGCGGTCGCAGCCGCCGCGGCGCTGGCGCTCCCGGCGACAGCCGCCGACAAGAAGCCGGTGGTCGGACTGGTCATGAAGTCGCTCGCCAACGAGTTCTTCAAGAGCATGGAAGAGGGGGCCGTGAAGTACGCCAAGGCGGACGGCACCTTCACCCTCATCCCGGTGGGCATGAACTCCGAGACCGACATCGACACGCAGATCGCGGCCATGGAGAACTTCATCACCCAGAAGGTGGATGTCATCTGCGTGGCGCCGGCCGATTCGGTCGGCCTGGTGGCCCCGGTCAAGAAGGCCATCGGCGCCGGCATCACCGTGGTCAACTTCGACGTCAAGCTGGACGACAAGGCGCTGGGGGCGGCCGGGCTGAAGGACCTGGTGTTCGTCGGCCCGGACAACGAGGAGGGGGCCTTCCTGGCCGGCCAGGACCTCGCCAAGAAGCTCGGCAAGGGGGGCAAGGTGTTCATCATCGAGGGCAACCCCGGCGCCGACAACGCCAAGATGCGCAAGGCCGGGTTCGACCGGGCCGCCAAGCAGGGCGGCCTGACCGTGCTCACCTCCATGACCGCCCACTGGGAGACCGAGGAAGCCAACACCCTCATGACCAACCTGCTCACCAAGCACCCCGACGTGCAGGGCGTGATGGCGGCCAACGACTCCATGGCGCTCGGCGTGGTGAAGGCCCTCGACGCCGCCAAGCTCTCCAAGAAGGTCCAGGTGGTGGGCTTCGACAACATCCCCGCCATCCAGAAGCTGGTCAAGGAGGGCAAGGTCCTCGCCACCATCGACCAGTTCGGCCCGGACATGGCCACCAACTGCATCAAGACCGGCTTCAAGATGAAGAAGGGGGAGAAGCTGACCGGCTGGATCAAGACGCCGGTGAAGCTCATCACCGCCAAGGACCTCAAGTAGCCATCCCGGACGGGCGCGGGGCCGGCCAGCCGGCCTCGCGCCGGACCGCGCGCGGAGGCGGACCTTGAGCCCGGACGGGAACGCTCCCCCCGGCGACATCATCGAGATCCACGGAGTCACCAAACGCTTCCCGGGCGTGGTGGCGCTGGAGCGGGTGGACCTCGCCATCCGCCGCGGCGAGGTGCACGTCCTCGTCGGCCAGAACGGGGCCGGAAAGTCCAGCCTGGTGAAGATCCTGTGCGGGATCTACCCGCCCGACGAGGGGACCATTCTCTACGAGGGCAGGCCCTACGCCCCCCGCAGCACGCTGGCCGCCATCCGGGCCGGGATCCGCGTCGTCTACCAGGAGTTCAACCTGCTGCCGTTCCTCTCGGTGGCCGAGAACGTCTTCTTCCAGCGCCTGCCGCGCCGGGCGGGCCTGGTGGACTTCAAGGCGCTCGACCGGGACGCCCAGGCCCTGCTCCAGGAGGTCGGCCTGGAGGTCTCCCCCCGGGCCCGGGTGGAGACCCTGGGGGTCGCCCAGATGCAGCTCATCGAGATCGCCAAGGCGCTCTCCACCCGGAGCAAGGTGCTGATCCTGGACGAGCCCACCGCCACCCTGACGCCCAGGGAGATCGGGCGGCTCTTCGAGATCATCGCCCGCCTGAAGGCCAGGGGCGTGACCGTGATCTACATCTCCCACCGCCTGCAGGAGGTGTTCCAGGTGGGCGACCGCATCACGGTGCTGCGCAACGGGAGGAAGGTGGAGACCCTCCCCACCCGGGAGGCGACCATCCCTCGCATCGTCAAGCTCATGGTGGGCAAGGAGATGGGCGAGGAGTACCCCTTCCGCCGGGACGTCGTGCCCGGCGAGGAGATCCTGCGCGTCGAGGGGCTCCGCCCCCGAGGCAGCCGGCACGCGGTCTCCTTCGCGGTGCGGCGGGGCGAGCTCGTGGGCGTGGCCGGTCTGGTGGGCGCCGGCCGCACCGAGACCATGCGGGCCCTCTTCGGCGCCGACCCCAAGGCCTCCGGGCGCGTCTTCCGCCAGGGCCGGGAAGTGGCCATCCACAGCCCGCGCGACGCCGTCCGCCAGGGGGTGTGCCTCCTCACCGAGGACCGCAAGGCGCAGGGGCTGATCCTCGACATGCCCTGCACCGCCAACGTCACCATCACCGACCTGGCCCGGGTGTCGCGGGTGGGCCTCCTGCAGCCGGCGGCGGAGCGCTCGGCCACCAGCGGGCTCGCCTCCGAGCTGGACATCAAGACCCCGTCGGTGGAGCAGCTGGCCCGCAACCTCTCGGGCGGCAACCAGCAGAAGCTGGTCATCGCCAAGTGGCTCTTCCGCAACGCCGAGGTGCTGGTCTGCGACGAGCCCACCCGCGGCATCGACGTGGGGGCCCGCTACGAGATCTATACGCTGCTGTGGCGGCTGGCGGCCGAGGGCAAGGGGATCGTCATCGTCTCCTCGGACCTCCCCGAGCTCATGGGGATCTGCCACCGCATCCTGGTGTTCTCGAACGGCCGAATCACCGGCGACGTTCCCCGCGCCGAGTTCGGCCAGGAGCGGATCCTCTCGCTCGCCTACCAGGAGTACGTGCGCGGGCCGCCAGGCCCGCCGGGGCACGCGGCCGCCAGAGCCGGGTGAAGGGGAGGCCCATGCGCGCCAGGCGACTCCTCTACCTGCTCCTGCGCGAAGCCGGGATCGGGGTGGCCCTGGCCCTCATCGCGGCGCTCTTCTCGGTTTTCGCCCCGCACTTCGCCACCTTCGCCAACCTCACCAACATCTTCACCCAGATCAGCATCAACACCGTCATCTCGGTGGGGATGACCTTCGTCATCCTGCTCGGCGGCATCGACCTCTCGGTGGGATCGGTGCTGGCGCTGGCCACGGTGGTGGCGGGCACCGTCATCACCGGAGAGTCCTACCCGCCGGGCGTGGCCATCCTCCTGGCGGTGCTCGCCAGCGCCGGGGTGGGCATGGCCTGCGGGTTCTTCAACGGCTTCGTCAGCGAGCGCTGGAAGATCCACTCCTTCGTGGTCACCCTGGGCATGCTCAACATCGCCCGCGGCGCCGCTCTCCAGTTCTCGAAGTCCCGCACCATCTTCTCCTTCCCCGAAGCGTTCAACGATTTCGGCAGCCGGACCATCCTCGGAGTGCCGGTGATCTTCCTCATCGCCGTGGCCACGGTCGCGGCCGGGCGCTTCATCCTCAACCGGACCGTCTTCGGGCGCATGATCTACGCCATCGGGAACAACGAGGAGGCGGTCCGGCTCTCGGGCCACGCCCCCGCCACCTACAAGGTCGCGGCCTTCACCGCCTGCGGCGCCATGGTGGGCCTGGCGGCCGTCATGTACATGATGCGGCTCAACATCTCGAGCCCCATCCTCGGCGTGGGCTTCGAGCTCAACGCCATCGCGGCGGTGGTCATCGGCGGCACCAGCATGAGCGGGGGCAAGGGCTCCATGGTGGGCACCTTTCTCGGAGCCTGCATCATGGGGGTGCTGAACAACGGGCTCCTGCTCCTGGGCATGGGCGACTTCGCCCGCCTCATGGTCACCGGGCTCATCATCGTGGTGGCGGTGATCATCGACAAGTACCGGGCCAAGGCCCTGCTCGGGAGTACCTTCGAGCAGGGCGGCCCCTGATCTGCCGCGGCCTCACTTCTGGCCCCGCCACATCCACTTGTCCAGCCACTCCGGACCGACGAGCAGCGGCACGAGGTAGAAGACGTCGCGCAACGCCATCACGATGAGCTTCTGGCCGGTGCCGAAATCGTCCTTGTCGATGACGAAGGCGAAGGCCACGAAGGCGCCGGCCACCAGCGCCACCAGGAGGCCCTGGACCCCGGACGACTCGGCCGCCGCGGCAGCGGCGAAGACGAAGAGCACCCAGCCGACCTCGGCGCTCTGGAACTTCGCGCCGCCGAAGATCAACGCGGCGGCTGCGCCCAGCACCGCCAGGCGCAGCCAGCGCGCGCCCTCGGAGCGACCGCCCTCGGAGCGGCCTGCGCCGGCTCCGCCCCCGGCCTCGGCGCCGACCAGCCGGCCCAGGTAGGAGAGCAGGGCCAGAGCCAGGAGCGGCAGCAGCGACTCCTCGCGGAAGGCGTAGATGCGCGAGAAGGCGGCCCCCGCGCCCGACTGCTCCAGGGCCGACTTGCCGAGCGCGAAGCCGACGATCCACCACAGCACCGCCACCGCGGCGGCCAAAGCCGCCGCGCCGAGGACGAGCCGAAGAGTCTGCGTCACCTTCATGAGAGGCCTCCTTTCACGGCGGGGCGACGGTAGCACGGGCCCGGCGCCGCCGGGACCGCACGCCGTGCGCCGCCGTGGGACGGGCCCCTACATCTCGGCCTTGGTCTCGCGCATCATGAGGTCGATCACCGCCTGCTTGGCGGGGAGCCCCTCGTGGACCACGCGGTACACCACCTCGGTGATGGGCATCTCCACCTGCAGCGTGTGGGCGAGGTCGCGGACCGTGCGGGCGTTGCCCACGCCCTCGGCCACCTGCCCCAGCTCCTTCTGGATGGCGTCGAGGGCCTTGCCCTGCCCCAGGCCGAATCCCACGGTGCGGTTCCGCGACAGCTCCGAGGAGCAGGTGAGCACCAGGTCCCCCAGCCCGGTCAGCCCGGAGAGCGTCATGGGGTTCGCTCCCTTGCGCACCGCCAGGCGCGCCATCTCCGAGAGGCCGCGGGTGATGAGGGCGGCGCGGGCGTTGTACCCGAAGCCCAGGCCGTCGGAGATGCCGGCGGCGATGGCGATGACGTTCTTCACGCAGCCGCCCATCTCGCAGCCCACCACGTCGGTGGAGGTGTAGGGGCGGAAGTAGCGGGTGTGGAAGGCCTCCTGCACCTTCTTGGTGACCCGCTCCCATCGCCCGGCGACGGTCACCGCGGTGGGGAGCTGGCGCGCCACCTCCTTGGCGAAGCTGGGGCCGCCCAGGTAGCAGAGGTAGGGGTGCACCGGGACCGGCAGCACGTCCTCCAGCACCTCGTTCATGGTCATGAGGGTGTCGCCCTCGATGCCCTTGGCAACCGCCACCACCGCGGTCCCGACCTGGAGGAGGGGCTTGGCCTGGGCCACCACCTCACGGGTGGCGAAGGAGGGAACCGCCACCACCACCATCTCCGCGCCGTCCAGGGCGCGGGCCAGGTCGGTGGTGGCGGCGAGCGACTCCGGCAGCTTGAGGCCCGGAAGGTACTGCGGGTTCTCGTGTCGTTCGGCGATGGCCTCGAGCAGGCTCGCCTCGCGAGCCCAGCCCCACAGCGTGGTGGCGTGTCCCTTGCCCGCCAGCACCGAGGCCAGGGCGGTTCCCCAGGAACCGGCGCCGAGGACGGTCGAGCGCATGTGCATTCCTCCGGGAGCGAACATCTTACCCGCGGGAGAAGCAGCCTCGCCACCCGTCGGGTGGCTCGGCAGTTTCACCCCACCGCCCGGCGCACCAGCGACGCGAACAGGGCCGGCGAGCGCGAGAGGCCGCCGATGACGGTGCGCCGCAGCCGAGGGCGCCGGGCCATGGCCAAGACCAGGCCGGCCACCGCGGCGTAGCGGCGCTGGCGCGCCCGGACGGCGCGCTGGTAGCCGAGGAACGCCTCGCGCCCGGCGCCGCGGGCCAGCGCCTCGGGCAGGAGGCGGGAGAGGTCCGCCGCCGCCTCGAGCGAGAGCGAGAGCCCCTCGCCGGTGATGGCGTCGAGGTAGCCGGCGGCGTCGCCCAGCAGGACCACGCGGTCGGCGGCGAGCGCACGCGCCCGGCGCCGGAGCGGGCCGGACCCCAGGGCCCCGGAGCCGGGCGGGGCGCCGCCGAGCCGCTCCCGGAGGCGCGGGAAGCGGGAGACGAGGGCGTCGAACCCGCCCGGAGGTGCCCCGCCCTCGAAGAGGAAGGCCACCCCCACCCGCTCGGGCCCCACCGGGGTGACGTAGCCCTCGGCGCCCCGGGTGAAGTGGACCTCCACCGCGTCGGCCCAGGGCGCGACCGCGAAGTGGCGGCGCAGGCCGAACCGGGCCGGGCCCGGAGCGGGCGCGTCGAGCCCCTCGCGCCGGCGCACCGGCGAGGCCAGACCGTCCGCGGCCACGAGCACGCGGGCCTGCTCCTCGCCCGCGGCGGTCTCCACCACCACCCGGTCCGGCCCGCGCCGGTGGGTGCGGACCTCGGCCCGCTCGCGGACCTCGGCCCCGGCCCGGCGCGCCAGGTCGAGGAGCGCCCGCGACAGCGCCAGGCGCCGCACCCCCAGGCCCCCCGGGGCGGGGAGCCGCGCCTCGGCCACGGCGCCGCCGTCGTCGATCCAGCGGATGGCGCCGAACCGGGCCTGGCTATCCTGGCCCACCGCCGCCGTCGCGCCCAGGGCCCGGAGCGCCTCGACGGCTCGCGGCAGGAGCCCCTCGCCGCAGGCCTTGTCGGCGGGGAGGGCGCGCCGCTCCAGGAGGAGCACGTCGAGCCCGGCCCGCGCGGCCCCGGCCGCGAGCGCCAGGCCGGCCGGCCCGCCGCCGACCACGATGGCGTCCCGCGTCCGCCGGCTCATGACGGCGGGCGCCCCGGCCAGCGGGCCAGCGCCAGCGCCGAGCGGGCCGCCGCCCAGGCGAGCGCCACCGGCCCCGCCTGGCGCGGCGGCGAGAGCGAGCCGCTCTGGAACCGGCGCAGCGCCTCCCCGCGCCGCATCTTGCCGCTCGAGGTGCGCGGCAGCGTCCCCGGAGCCAGGATGCGGACCAGATGGGCGCGCACCCCGGTGCGCTCCAGGATGACCCGGCGGATGGCCTCCTCCAACCCAGTGTCCCTCTCCCTCTGGGAGAGGGGGCTCGGGCTCCACGCGAGCCATGAGGGGTGAGGGTTCCTCTCCCCCCGGGAGAGGGCCGGGGTGAGGGCGGGGGCGAGGGCGCTTCGGCGGCGGGAGCGTTCCGCGAGGATGAGCAGCTGCTCCTCCTCGGCCCCCTCCGGCAGGAACCCCAGCGCCACCGCGCAGCCGGGGCGCAAGCCGGCCATCCCCTCCAGGCAGGCCTCGAACTCCTCCGGGGCGTGGTTCGAGCCTCGCACGATCACCAGGTCCTTGGCGCGGCCGTGGACGAAGAGCTCGCCGCCGTCCGCGAAGCCCAGGTCGCCTGTGTCGAGCCAGCCTCCCGGCAGCGCCCGGGCCGTGCCGGCCTCGTCGCCGAGGTAGCCGCGCATCACCGAGGGTGAGCGCACGAAGATGCGCCCCAGCCGGCGCTCCGGCAGGGGCGCCCCGTCCTGGCCCCGGATCTCCACCTCGGCGCCGGGCACCGGGGCGCCCACCGACACCACCTCGCGGCGGCCAGGCACCACCTCGCCCCGCGCGTGGAGCGCCTCGGGATCGACCGCCTTCACCCTGGGCGGCCGCCCGGCCGGCGCCACCGTCACCGCCAGCGCCGCCTCGGAGAGGCCGTAACAGGGCATGAGCGCGCCGGGGTCCAGGCCGATGCCGCCGAAGCGCTCGGCGAAGCGCCGGAGCGCCGGGGCGGTCACCGGCTCGGCGCCGTCGAGCGCCACCCGCCACGGCGACAGGTCCATCCCGGCGAGGTCCTCCGCGGCCACCCGGTCCGCCGCGTAGGCGTAGGCGAAGTGCGGCGCCGCCGAGATGGTGCCGCGGTGGCGCGCCATGGCTCTGAGCCAGAGCGCCGGGCGGGCCAGGAAGTGCTCCGGCGGGATGAGCACCAGCGGGCCCGGGTAGGACATGGCGCCGAGCAGGCAGCCCACCAGGCCCATGTCGTGGTAAAGCGGCAGCCAGCTCACGAGGACGTCGACCGGTGTGGGGCCGACCAGGGCGGTGAGCGCCTCGATCTGGGCCATGAGGTTCGCGTGGGTGAGCGCCACCGGCTTCGGATCCACCGTGGAGCCGGAGGAGAACTGAACCAGGCAGAGGTCGCCCGGCGCCGCCTCGCGGATGGGGCCGCCGCCCCGGGCCTCGGCGAGCCGCGCCGCGTCGAGACAGCCCAGGTCCGGCCGGGCCCGCGCCAGCGCCTCGCCGAGGAGCCGGCGCACCGGGCCGCCCGCCACCGCCAGGCGGGCCCCGGAGACCGAGAGGAGCCGGGCCGTGCCGGCGAGGTACTCGTCGAGCCGCCCCAGCCGCACCGGCGGGTAGAGCGGCACCGGCACCGCGCCCGCCAGGATGGCTCCGAAGAAGGCGTCGAGGAAGGCCGGCTCGGTGCGGAGCACCAGCGCCACCCGGTCGCCTGGGCGCACCCCGAGGCCCGAGAGCGCCGCCGCGGCGCGCCGCGCCCGGTCCGCGACCTCCGCCCAGGAGAGCCAGGTCTCGCGCTCGCGCAGGTCCACGAAGGTGACGCCCGAGGGGTGGCTGGCGGCGGCCGCCAGGGCGGCGGCGACGGTGGCGTGGCGCGGCGGCGGAGCCGGAGGGCCGACGAGCCTCATGGCGCGATGATCTCCCGCGCGGCGCGGGCTGCCACCAGCCGCGCCAGGTCGGCCAGGCTCCGCGCCCCGACCGCGTCCTCCTCGGTGAGGACCACGCGGAAGCGATCCTCCACCGCCACCACCAGCGAGAGCAGCATGAGCGAGTCGAGCCGGCCCGCCAGCGCCTCGTCGTCGCCCGGCTCCTCCTCGAGCCGCAACTCCTCCCGGGCCAGGCGCCGGATCTCGGCGGCCACCGCGGCCTCGCGAGCGGTCACGGCGACGCCCTCCCGGCTCCGGGCGGGGCCGGAGGCCGCAGGCCGGGCAAGAGCCTGGGCCGCTCCCCCAGGGCGGCGGCCCACCCCGGCCCGAGGGCCCGCTCCTCGTCGGGGATGCGGCGCCGGAGCAGCAGCGCGTTCAGGACCGAGAAGACGAGCGCGGTCCGCCACGATCCGAAGGCCAGCGGCAGGCAGGCCACCTCCACCACCACCGCCAGGTAGTTCGGGTGGCGCAGCCACCGGTAGGGCCCGGCGGTCGCCGGTGGCTCGCCCGGCACCACCAGGATGCGGGTGTTCCAGCGATGGCCCAGCGTCGCCACCGCCCACCAGCGCAGCGCCTGCGCCCCGAGCGCACCCGCCACCGCCAGGAGCGCCAGCGGAGGCGGCGGCGCGGGGAAGGCCAGCGCCTCGGCGGCGCAGGCCAGGAGGAAGAGGGCGTGGACCGCCACCATGGCCGGATAGTGCCCCCGGCCCGACTCGACCGCGCCGCGGGCGAGGGCACGGCGCGCGTTCCGGGCCGAGAGCCACAGCTCGGCGACGCGCTCCAGGGCGAAGAGGGCCAGGAGGCCCAGGTAGGCGTCGCGGGCGGTCACCATCGCAGAAGCACCAGCTCGGCCGAGAACCCGGGCCCCATGGCGGCGAGGAGCCCCAGATCCCCGGGCCTGGCCTCGCCCGACTCGAGGAGATCGCCGAGCACGAAGAGCACCGAGGCCGAGGAGAGGTTGCCCACCTCCTCCAGCGAGCGCCAGGAGCGATCCAGCGCTCCGGCGGGCAGCTCCAGCGCCTGGCCGAAAGCCTCGAGGACCTTGGGTCCGCCGGTGTGGGCGATCCAGTGCCGGATCCGGGAGCGCTCCAGGCCCTGGGCCGCGAGGAAGGCGTCCACGTCGCCCCGGGCGTGCTCGCGGACCACCTGCGGCACCTTGGCCGACAGCACCACCTTGAAGCCCGAGTCCACGAAGTCCCAGCCCATGACCCACTCGGTGTCGGGGTAGAAGACCGATCGGGTGGCCAGGACCTCGGGGCCCCCGCCGCGCTCGCCTCCGCAGAGCACCGCCGCCGCCGCCCCGTCGCCGAAGATGCCCGAGGCCACCACGTTGGCCACCGAGACGTCTTCGCGCTGCAGGGTGAGCGAGCACAGCTCGACCGAGAGCATCACCGCCACCTGGCCCGGGAAGGCGCGGAGCGTGTCGGAGACCCGGGCCAGCCCGGCGGCGCCGGCCAGGCAGCCCAGGCCGAAGACCGGAGTGCGCTTCACGTCGGGGCGCAGGCCGAGCCGGTTCACGAGGCGGGCGTCGAGCGAGGGCGTCGAGAGGCCGGTGACGGTGACGAAGAAGAGGTGGTCCACCTCCCGGGGCTCGACCCCGGCCCGCGACAGGCCGGCCCGCACCGCCTCGGCGCCGAGGTCGGTGGCGGCGGCGATCCATGCCTGGTTCGACTTCCCGAAGGTGTCGAGCGCGGGGTACGCCTGCATCGGCAGCGCCAGGTGGCGCCCCTTGACCCGCACCGCGCGGTGCAGGTCGCCGAGACGGTCGACGTTGTAGTGCTTCCTCTCCCAGTGGGCGCGCAGGGCGGCGGTCAGGGTTTCCTGGTCGACCCAGTTCGCCGGGAGGGCCCGGCCCACGGAGCGGATGACGGGGTGCGCGGTCTGGGGCAAGTGGTTCCTTACGCCCACCCCTATCTAGGCGCGGCCCGTCCCGCGCGCACGGACCGGGCAGGGGCGTACCGGTCGGCTTGCCAGCCGCTTCCGGGTACTTAGGTTCACGGCATGCGACCCGAGCGCCTCACCGTCAAGGCCCAGGAAGCCCTGCAGGCCGCCCAGGCCCAGGCCCGCCGCCGCGACCACCAGGCCGTGGACGTGGAGCACCTGCTCCTCGGCCTCCTGGAGCAGGAGGAGGGGACGGCCCGCCCGCTCTTGGAGAAGATCGGGGCCGACCCGGCCCTCCTCTTCTCGCGCCTCGAGGACGAGCTGCGCGGCGTGGCCCGGGTGCAGGGGGGCGAGCCCTACCTCGCCAACCGGCTCATGAAGCTCCTGGACCGGGCCGAGGACGAGGCCAAGAAGCTCGGCGACGAGTACGTCTCCACCGAGCACCTGCTCCTCGCGACCGCCGCCGAGCGGGGCGCCTCCGGCGAGGCCCTGCGCGGCGCCGGGGCCACGCCCGACCGCATCCGCGAGGCGCTGAAGCAGGTGCGGGGAGGCGCCCGCGCCTCGAGCCCGGAGGCGGAGAGCCAGTACCGGGCGCTCGAGAAGTACGCCAAGGACCTCACCCAGCTGGCCCGCGAGGGCAAGCTCGACCCGGTGGTGGGGCGCGACGACGAGATCCGGCGAGTGGTGCAGATCCTGTCCCGGCGCACCAAGAACAACCCGGTGCTGGTGGGCGACCCGGGGGTGGGCAAGACCGCCATCGTGGAGGGGCTGGCCCGGCGCATCGTGGACGGGGACGTCCCCGAGGGACTGCACAAGAAGCGGATCCTGGCCCTGGACATGGGGGCCCTCATCGCCGGCGCCAAGTACCGCGGCGAGTTCGAGGAGCGGCTCAAGGCGGTGCTGAAGGAGGTGGTGGCGAGCCAGGGGGAGATCGTCCTCTTCATCGACGAGATGCACACCATCGTCGGCGCCGGCGCGGCCGAGGGGGCCATGGACGCCGGCAACATGCTGAAGCCACCCCTGGCCCGCGGCGAGCTGCACGCCATCGGCGCCACCACCGTCAACGAGTACCGCAAGCACGTGGAGAAGGACCCGGCCCTGGAGCGCCGCTTCCAGCCGGTGTTCGTGGGCGAGCCCTCGGTGGAGGACACCATCTCCATCCTGCGCGGCCTCAAGGACCGCTACGAGCTGCACCACAAGGTCCGCATCCAGGACGCGGCCCTGGTGGAGGCCGCCCGGCTCTCCCACCGCTACATCGCCGACCGCTTCCTCCCCGACAAGGCCATCGACCTGGTCGACGAGGCCGCCAGCCGCCTGCGCATGGAGATCGACTCCATGCCGGTGGAGGTGGACGAGGTGCGCCGCCGCATCGCCCAGCTGGAGATCGAGAAGCAGGGGCTGCTCAAGGAGAAGGACGAGGGCTCGCGGTCGCGCCTGGCGGCGGTGGAGCGCGAGCTGGCCCAGCGCAACGAGGAGTTCACCCGCCTCAAGGCCCGCTGGGACCGCGAGAAGGCGCTCATCCAGAAGATCGCCGCCGCGAAGGAGGAGGTCGAGAAGGCCCGCGAGGCGCAGGCCCAGGCCGAGCGCGCCGCCGCCTTCGACAAAGCCGCCGAGCTGAAGTTCGGGCGTCTGCCCCAACTCCAGCGGCAGCTGGAGGAGGCGCAGCGGGAGCTGGCCCAGGCGCAGAGCCAGGGCGGCATGCTGCGCGAGGAGGTGACGCCGGAGGAGATCGCCGAGGTGGTCTCCAAGTGGACCCGCATCCCGGTGTCGCGCCTCCTGGAGGGGGAGCGGGAGAAGCTCCTCCACATGGAGGAGCGGCTCGGGGCCCGGGTGGTGGGGCAGGACGAGGCCATCCGCGCCGTCTCGGCCGCGGTGCGGCGCGCCCGCTCCGGGCTCCAGGACCCGAACCGGCCCATCGGCAGCTTCATCTTCCTCGGCCCCACCGGGGTGGGGAAGACCGAGACCGCCCGGGCGCTGGCGGAGTTCCTCTTCGACGACGAGGCGGCCATGGTCCGCCTCGACATGTCCGAGTACATGGAGAAGCACGCGGTGGCGCGGCTCATCGGCGCGCCCCCGGGGTACGTGGGGTACGAGGAGGGCGGGCAGCTCACCGAGGCGGTGCGGCGCCGCCCCTACTCGGTGATCCTCTTCGACGAGATCGAGAAGGCCCACCGCGACGTCTTCAACGTTCTGCTCCAGATCCTGGACGACGGCCGCCTCACCGACGGCCAGGGCCGCACCGTGGACTTCCGCAACGCGGTGGTGATCATGACCTCCAACCTTGGCTCGGAGGAGATCCAGCGGCTGGCCGCCCGGCCCGACGCCGACATGGGGCGCATCCGCGAGGCGGCGCTGGAGCACCTGCGCGGCGAGTTCCGCCCCGAGTTCCTGAACCGGGTGGACGAGGTGGTGGTGTTCCGGCCGCTCTCGCGCGAGGACCTCTCCCGCATCGTGGAGATCCAGCTCTCGCGGTTGCGCCGGCTGCTCGCCGATCGGCAGATCTCGCTGGAGCTCACCGAGGCCGCCCGTGAGGGCGTGGCCGACGCCGGCTACGACCCGGTCTACGGGGCCCGCCCCTTGAAGCGCGCCCTGCAGCGCCTGGTGCAGGACCCGCTCGCCAGCATGCTCCTCCGCGGCGACTTCAAGCCCCAAGACCACGTGGTGGTGGACGAGGGGAAGGACGGCGCCCTGACCTTCACGAAGGGGCAGCGCCAGGCCCAGGCGAAGACGCTGCACTGACGCGATCCGTCCTGCGCGCTCAGCGCCCAGCTCTACATGGACACGGTCTTCGGGACGGTGCTCCCGATCGTGGTGTCCGCGACCCCGGAGTGCACCGTCCCCTGACGGGCCGTTTCGCGACCGAGCCTGGGCGAGCCTGAGTGCCCCCGCGGCTTTTCTGGGTTCCGCCGACCGGGGACGCGGTGCCCACGCCCCGCCGGGGAGCGGGCCGGCGCTTGATCGGCCCTCGCGTTCGTCCCTACAAGCAGGCGTGGCCGACGGCGCCGCTCCCCCCTCTGGAGCGCGGCACTGGCTCCTCGTCGCGGCGCTGCTGGCGGCGGTCGCCCTGGCCTATCAGCCCGCCTGGAACGGCGGCCTGCTCTGGGACGACGCCGCCCACCTGACCCGCGCCGAGCTCCGATCCTGGGAAGGGCTGCGCCGGATCTGGCTCGAGCCGGGCGCCACCCAGCAGTACTACCCGCTCCTGCACAGCGCCTTCTGGCTGGAGCACCGCCTCTTTGGCGACGCGCCGGCCGGATATCACGTGGTGAACCTCATCTTGCACGTCGCGGCCGCGGCCTTGGCCGGCCTGGCGCTCACCCGCCTCCAGGTTCCCGGAGCCTTCCTGGCCGCGGCCATCTTCGCGCTCCACCCGGTGCAGGTGGAGTCGGTGGCCTGGATCTCCGAGCAGAAGAACACCCTGTCGACGGCGCTCTACCTCGGCGCCGCCCTGGCCTGGCTGCGCTTCGAGGAGACGCGCCGGGCGCGGGCCTGGGCGGCGTCGCTCTCGCTCTTCGCGCTGGCGCTCTCGAGCAAGGCGGTCGCGGCGACGCTGCCGGCGGCGCTCCTCTTGGTCCACTGGTGGAAGCGCGGCCCCCCGTCGTGGCGGCGCGACGTCCTGCCGCTCTTCCCTTTCCTGGTCTTGGGCGCGGCCGCTGGGTCCGTCACGGCGTGGGTCGAGCACAACAACTTGGGGTTCGCGCTCGCCGGCCGCGGCGAGCTGGACCAGGCCATCGCCCACTATCGCCGGGCACTGCAGGGCGACCCGGGGCGGGCCGGAGTCCGCTTCAATCTGGCGATGGCGCTCCTGGCGCGCGGCCAGGAAGGCCCGGCCGTGGCCGAGCTCCGGCGGGCCGTCGATCTGGAGCCGGGGTTTCTCGAGGCGCGCAACAACCTGGGGATCCTGTTGGCGCGGGGCGGGCGCCTGGAGGAGGCCATCGAGCAGTTCCAGCGGGCCCTGGAGATCGCGCCGGACTCGACCGAGGTGCGGCGCAACCTCGGCCTCGCTCTGGCCGCCCGCCGCCGGGTCGGTGCCACTCCGTAGGGCCTCCTGCTCCGTGACACACCGGCTCGGCGTCGAGCAGCCCCGTGTCACCGAGCAGCGCCGGCGTGCTCATCGAGACCGAGCGCCGTAGAGCTCCGACTCGTCTCCGCGCTCGGTCAGCCGGCGACGCACCGCTCCGCCACCCTGGGCCGGGGGTGCCGGCGATACTGCTCCAGGACCAGGGCCAGTTGCTGACGCACGAACTCGGAGCGAGAGGTGCCGCGCTCCCGGGCCGCACGGGTGAGGAGGGCGTCCATCTCCGGTTCGAGGGCGATGGTGATGGCCTTCTTGCGGGAGAGTGGCATGGTAGCTCGAGGTCGACGGTGAAGGGGACGATCGTGGCGGGCTGTTCTGCCTCGGCGCGCGGCCTCCCCCTGGCCGAACGATGGCCCAATCATCCGCCGCGCGTGTCCTTCGCCTCGGCGTACGGCCCGAGCGCCTCCCCGAACGACCGGAACAGCGCCGGCGGCACCGGTATCCGACGCCGCTCCAGCATGGAGCGGAGCATGACGGCGTTGGCCACCTCCTGGCCGCGGAAGTGGTTGTTGGTGACGACGTAGATCTCCCTCGCCAGCCCGCCTTCCTCGAGCGACCGGGCCCGCTCGGCCCAGGGCTCGAGCTCGGCGGCGCTGTAGAGGTAGTCGTAGCGCTCGTCGCGGCCGGCGTCCTTGCGGAACCAGTCGCGCCAGTTACGGCCGTGGATGCGGACGTAGCCCACCCGGGCGGTGGCCACCGCGCTCGGCCGGAGCGAGCCGCGGAAGAGGGGCTGGTCAACGTTCACGAAGCCGACGCCCTGCTCGGCGAGGCCCTGGTACAGCTCGGGCACGTTCCAGGAGGCGTGGCGCACCTCCAGCACCAGCGGCAGCCCCTTCATGGCCCGCGCCACGTCGGCGAGCCACTCCCGGCTGGCCTCCTCCCGCTTGAAGGACCAGGGAAACTGCATGAGCACCGCCCCGAGCCGCCCTTCCCCGGCCAAGGCGTCGAGCACCTCCCGCGCCTGGCGCACCTCCTCGGCGGTGAAGGCCGCCTCCCGCTCGTGCGTGAAGCGCTGCCAGAGCTTGGCGGTGAAGCGGAAGGCGGGGTTGTGCGCCACCCGCCGGCACCAGTCCCGGGCCGTCTTCGCCGCCATGGGGCGGTAGAAGGTGGCGTTCACCTCGACGGCGTCGAAGTAGCCGGCGAGGTGCGAGAGCGGGTCGAAGCCCCGTGGCGCCGGCTTCGGGTACACCGGCCCCCACCAGTCGTCGTAGTCCCAGCCCGCGACGCCCACCCGGATCACGCCGAGAACCTGCTCCCGCCGCGGCGCGGCCGCAAGTGCCCCAAGTTCCCTCGCTTCGTCGGGCGGGAGCCTACTGGAGACCCATCCTGGCGCTGCAGCGCCATGTCGTGGAGGTGTGGAGGCCCGGGACAGACCAATTGCGACGATGTCCCGTTTCTCCACGGTTCCCGAGGCACCGCCTGTGCCTGCCCCGGCGCAAGTGTTCGTTTACAAAGGGCTTACATTTCCCGGGAAGCCAAGGCACGCGGCATGCCTCCACCCCCGCTGGCCGGCGCGTGCCGGTCCTCACCCAAGGAGAACACCATGAAGAAGATCCTGAGCGCGTTCGTCGGCCTCGCCTTCCTGTCAGCTGCTCCCGCCTTCGCCGAGGAGAAGAAGGAGGAGAAGAAGGCCGCCGAGAAGACCGAGAAGAAGGCCCCGGAGAAGAAGGCCGACGAAAAGAAGGCCCCGGAGAAGAAGGCCGAGGAGAAGAAGTAGCCCGTCCGGCACGCATGCTTCGCTTGGGCCGGGCGGCCGAGAGGCGCCCGGCCCTTCGTCTTCTCGTGGTCAGGACCTCTGCCGAGCAGCCCTAGTAGAAGACCTCCTCCAGGCACAGGCCGTGCGACGGGGCGGTGGGCCCGGCCCGGGTCCGGTCGCGGCCGGCCAGCACCGAAGCCACCCACTCCGGCCCCTCGTTTCCCAGTCCGACCTCCACCAGGGTGCCCACCAGGTTGCGCACCATGTGCTTCACGAAGGCGGTGGCCTCGGCCACCACCTGGATCTCCCCGCGGCGCTCGCCCAGCACCTCGAGCCGGGAGAGGTCTCGCATCGCGTGGTGCGCGTCGCAGTCCGCCGCCTGGAAGGCGGCGAAGTCGTGCCGCCCCAGCAGCGGGCGCGCCGCCGACCGCATGGCCTCGGCGTCGAGGGGGCGGAACACCTGCCAGGCGGTGCGGCGGCCCAGCGGGGCGCGGGTCTCGAGGTTCTGGATGCGGTAGCGGTAGCGCTTGCCGCGGGCGTCGCGCCGGGCGTCGAAGCCGTCGGGCTCGAGGCTGACCCGCCGCACCGCCACGTCCTCGGGCAGGAGCGCGTTCATGCCCTTCACGTAGGCGGCGAGCGGGAGCGGCTTCTCCTCGGGGAAGCTCGCCACCTGACCCAGGGCGTGGACCCCGGCGTCGGTGCGCCCGGCGGCGGTGACGCGCACCGGCGCCTGGCGCAGCGTCGCCAGCGCCCGCTCCACCTCGGCCTGGATCGAGGGGCCGTTGGGCTGGACCTGCCAGCCCACGTAGCGGGTTCCGTCGTACTCGAGGACGAGCTTCACCACTGGCACGGGGAACCCTCGCGCGCTCCCCGGCGCTACCGCACCATCCGGTTCGGGGAGCCGGCGCCCGGGGACGCCCCGGGGCGCGGCCCCTCGCCGCTCGCGCCGGCGCCGAGCCGTTCCCAGCGGGAGGCGCTCGGGAAGTGGGCCAGGAGCGCCCCCAGCGAGAGCAGCCACGGGAGGAGCATGCTGGCGTCGCGCGCCATCATGAGCCCCACCAGCGCGAAGAGCGCCGGCCCCTCGCAGAGCGCACCGGCGATCACCGTCCGGGTCAGCGCCAGCTGCTCGGGCGTCGTCACCGCGCCCGCCGGCCGGATCCGGCGCGGGAGCCAGAAGGAGAGCCCGACCGACAGGGCAGCCATGCCGAGCGCCACCAGGAGAAGCACCGCGGCGAGCTCCGGGTCCTCGGTACGTCCCAGGGGCACGAGCAGCGCCACCCCGGTGAAGATCGCCACCCCGCCCACCAGGGCGCCCCAGATGACGACGGCGGTGCGGCGGAGCGAGGGCGTCGGCATGGCGGGCCTCCGGGCCCGAGCCTAGGACAAGCCGGCGCCGGCGTCGACGGCGACGCCAAGGCGTGGCGCGGACCGCCACGCGTTGACCCTCCCGCCCGCGGCAGGCTATATGCCGGGCTCCTTCCTTCACGTTTCCTCCTTCACGTTTCCTCGAAGGAAACCGTGGAGCCCGGGCGCCATGTCGAAGGACCAGTTCATCCTCCAGAACCTCGAGGCGAGCGCCATGAAGGGGGGCCGCCCCGAGAAGGCCCAGGCGGCGCTGGGGCAGGTCCCGGGCCTCTTCGAGGACCTGGGGTCGCTGGAGCGCGAGCTCTCCCGCGCCACCCAGGACGCCGAGGCCACGCTGCGCGCCGCGGCCCGCCACCTGGTCGGCTCGGGCGGCAAGCGCATCCGCCCCATGGTGGCCCTGCTCTCCTGCGGCGCCTGCGGCGGCGAGATGGCGGCGGCGGTCCCCCTGGCCGCGGCGGCGGAGCTGACCCACTCGGCGACGCTGCTCCACGACGACGTCATCGACGACGGCCCGGTGCGCCGCGGCCAGCCGGCCTCGCGCGTCATC
>DASTPH010000012.1:0-20792 GCA_035762305.1 Anaeromyxobacteraceae bacterium | reverse complement strand
GGCGCGGTTCCTCTCCGAGGCGGCCGAGCAGAAGCTCGTCCCGGCGGTGAGGCCGGAGTACCAGGAGCGGTAGGGCTAGGTGTCGGATTCTGCCCCGCGGAGCCCCAAAAAGGGGTAGGTTCGTGCTTCGCGCAGGACCGCAGGGAGGGGAATGGCTCGACTCGCGTTTCGTCACGCTGGCTACGCCTTCACGGCGGCCTTTCTCGCCTGCGGACAAGCGCGCGAGGCACCCCGGGGCGCCTGGGTCAGCCAGGCGGCGAAATGCAGCCGCTGCCACGGGGACCCGGCCCGCGTCGCCTCCTCCTCCAGCGATCCGCTCATCGCTGCCGCGCCCCCGGTCGACCTCCGCGGTGGCCAGGCCACCACCGAGCGGAGCGTCGGAGCCCACCAGCGGCACCTGGCCGGCGGCTCGTGGTGGACCGGAGTCGCCTGCGCCTCGTGTCACCTCGTCCCGTCGGAGAGCGTTTCCCATCTGCCCCAGCAGCAGGGGAAGGTGACCTTCTCCGGAGTAGCGGTCGCGGTATGGCCGGGCGCGCCGGCCGTCCAGCCGATCTGGGACGGGGCCTCGTGCAGCGCGACCTACTGCCACGGCGCGTTTCCGGGCGGGAATGCGGGGAACGCGCCTGTCTGGACCGCGGCGCGCGACGACGCATGCGGGACGTGCCATGGGCTGCCGCCACCCCCTCCCCACCCGGCCGTGGAAGGGATGCTCGATCGCTGCCTCGTCTGCCACCCCGACTCACTCTGGGGCCCGACCCACGTCGACGGCCACCTCGACATCCAAGGACACGACGCTGCCTGGGTCGACCCGGCCAGTCCCGCCTTCCACGCTTTCTCCGCGAACCGCGACCTCGCCACCTGTCAGGCCTGCCACGGCGCGGATCTCACGGGATCCTTCACCGGCGTCGCCTGCTCGAGCTGCCACGATGGAGGGGTACACGGCGGCGCCACCGTGCCTCCCTTCGAGGTCGCGGGCGTGCCCAATTGCGTCGCCTGTCACGGTGGCACCGACAATCAGAGCGGCGCACCGCCCAGGTCCACCTGGGGCAACGCGGGCGACCTCGTCCGGGTCGGGGCTCACTCGACCCACGTCGCGGCGGGCTACGATTGCGCCGCGTGCCATGTGAAGCCCGCAGACATGTTCACGCCCGGGCACATCGACGGCCCTCACGCCGACGTGGTCTTCGGCGGCCTGGCCCTCGGCGGTTCCTCGACGCCGACCTGGGACCGCACCACCGCCCGCTGCTCCGGCACCTACTGCCACGGCGCCACGCTCGCCGGCGGGAGCAACAGCGCGCCCGACTGGACCCGGGTCGGCGTGGGCGAGGCCGCTTGCGGCACCTGCCACGGCCAGCCGCCGGCTCGGCTCCCCTCGCCGAGCCACCCGGTTTACCTGTACGCGGCCCCATGCCTCGGCTGCCATCCCGCCACGACCACGGTCGACGGCTTCGGCCAGAACGTGATCGTCGCCGGCGGGGCCCACCTGAACGGCGGCGTGGAGTACACCTTCGGCGGACACCAGGACGGCTGGGCCGTGCCAGGCGCCGGCGGCGGCCCCGGGGGGCTGCACAGCCTCCAGAACTGCATGGGCTGCAGTTCCAACCCTCCGTGGCTCACCATGGGCGACTACTACAACAACTGCACGCCGTGCCACGGGAGCAACGGAGACTTCGTGACCTGGGGTGGGACCTCCCGGGTCTCGTGCGGCGCCTGCCATCCGGCGTTCTTCAACGCCGACGGCAGCACCTCGTGCACGTTCTGCCACTGAACGACGGCTCGCGGGTGGCGGTCGCCCTCCGCGACTGCCGTCGCAGCCGCGCCGGCTACCCTCCCGGCTCCGCGGGGCGAGCCTCGCGCTCGACCTCCACGGCACGCCGAGGGTTGGTGCGCCGGAGACGCTCGACGACGTCGGCGGCGCGCCCGGAGCGGCCGGCGCGCCCGGCGGCGATCGCCAGGTGAGCCAGGTCGTCCTCGTCCCCAGGCCGGAGGGCCACTGCGCGCTCCAGGGCGTCGGCGGCCTCGCCCCAGCGCCCCGCCGCGGCGTGGCAGGCCGCCACGTTGGCCCAGCCGTCCGCGTCCCAGGGCGCCGCGCGGACGGCCTCCAGGAAGGCCCGCAGGGCCTCGTCGGCGCGGCCGTGGTCGAAGTGCCACACGCCCAGGCTGCCCCACGCCAGCCAGTTGTCCCGGTCCACGGCGATGGCGTGGGAGAAGAGGGACTCGGTGTCGCGCCAGGTCTCGACCTGCGCCCGCGACGCCACCGCTAGCGAGAGGATGGCTGCGCTCGACGCGGCCGCTAGCGCGGCCCGAGCGGGGCGAGAGAGCGCCGAAGCCGCGGGCAGGGACCACGCGACCGCCAGGAGGATGCCGACCAGGGGAAGGTAGGTGTAGCGGTCCGCCATTCCCTGCCGCCCCACCTGGACCAGGCCGATGACCGGGAGGAGGGTGACCAGGTACCATCCCCAGCCGACCGCCAGCCAGGGACGGCGCCTCCACTGCCAGAGGCCGAGCGCGGAGATGGCGAGGAGGAGCGAGGCGGCGCCGGCGATCCGCCACGCCGGGATTCCTCCCGGCGACATGGCGGGGTGTGGGTAAAAGGCAGAGAGCGACGTGGGCCAGATCGCCTTCCACAGGTACGAGACATAGGACACCAAGGCGTTGCCGATGCGCGCCGCCAGGGGGAGTCGCGCGGAGGCCGCAACCGCCCCGCCCGCGGACTGGGCCGCGAGCGTCAACGCGCTCGAGGCGAGGGACAGGGCCAGGAGCGGAACCTTCTCGAGGAGGAGCCGCGGCGCCCAGGAGCGCCAGGGCCGCGTCGGATCGGCACGACCGAGCGGCCACACGTCGAGGAGCAGCAGGGCGGCGGGGAGCGTGACCGCCATCGGCTTCGCCAGCAGCCCGAGGGCCATGGCCCCGACGACGAGGAGGTAGCGTCCGAAGCCCGGGCGCCTTGCATATCCCACCCAGGCGGCCATCCCCGCCAACCAGAAGAAGGCGCTGAGCACGTCCTTGCGCTCCGCGATCCAGGCCACCGACTCGACGTGAAGCGGATGGACGGCGAAGAGGGCCGCCGCCAGCGCCGGGCGCCACAGCGATCCCGTCGCCGAGCGCAGCACCAGGAAGAGGATGACGGCGTCGACGGCGTGCCAGAGCACGTTCACCCGGTGCATCCAGCCCGGGTCCAGGCCGAACAGCTCCACGTCGAGCATCAGCGACAGCCAGGTCAGGGGGTGCCAGTTGGCGGCCCAGGTGGCCCAGAAGGCCCAGCGCAGGCCGGCCCACGACAGACCGGCGCGCACCTGGGGATTCTCCAGGACGTAGCGCGGGTCGTCGAAGGCCACGAAGCCGAAGCCCCCGATGCGCCATAAGACGGCGGCGACCAGGGCGAGCAGCGCCGGTGCCACCAGCGCCGCGCTCCACCCCCTCCGCCTCGGCTCGACGGCGAGGGCCTGGGGCCGAGGGGGGGTCGCCATGGCCGCCTAGTACAGGGCCAGTCCGAGGTCGAGCGCGAGCCAGCGCGCGTCCTTCACGTCCCCTATCTCGGCCGTGGTGAAGACGTAGCGGGCCTGGAGGCCCACGCCCATCCCGGGGCGGATGGTCCAGAGCAGGCCCGCCCTCGGCTCGGCGGCGCCGTACCACCGGCCGGCGGTCCGGACCTGGTCGGCCACGGCGAGGTAGCTCTCGGACCACCCGCCGCCGAGCCCCACTCCAAGCCACGGCTGCATCGGGCCGTCGGTGAGGTACCAGTGGAAGGTGCCCCGCAGGCCGACCAGCTCCACCCGGTGATAGGCCGCTCCGGTGATGACGGCGTCGGGAAACTCGAGCGAGCCGGTGGCGACGTTCTGCGCCAGCCAGTTCCACGACGCCGAGATCCCGAGGGAGAAGTGTCGCGCCAGGCCGAACCCGAGCTCCACCTGCAACCCGCGGAAGGAGGTGCGATCGACGAAGCTCCGCAAGTCGCCCTGGGGAATCACCGTCTCCCAGCTCACCGACACCAGCGTCGGCAGGTACCGGCTCGACTCCACATACCCGTCGGCGCGCGCCGCGCCGGCGGGCAGGAGCGAGGCCAGGAGGAGCGGAAGGAGGCGTCGCGTCACGGTCGGGGCTCGCTACGGGGTCATGAGGTAGGGCGACTGGGCGAAGGCCTGGTCGAGGGCGGCCAGCACGGGCGGCCCGTCCCAGTCGCCGGCTGGCGCGACGCCGTAGGCCAGGGCCGCCCACACCACCACCATCTGCCCGGCGCTCGCGCCCCTGGCGTCGGAGATCTCGACCAGCAGCGTCCCCGGGAGGGAGGTGACCGACAGCCATGGCCACGGGTAGGACCAAGCGTATCCCGCGAAGCCGAGATTGGGGGGTTGGGAGTAGCCGGCGAATCCGTTCCAGTAGGTGGCCCCGGCGCCGGCGACCGCCAGCGCGGTGACGTTCACGACCAGGTCGGCGGCGGGTGGCGCCGGCGGCGGGCTGGCAGGATCCGGCTCGGCCACCTTCACGAAGCCGCGGGCCGCGAGGTGCGAGTCCAGCGCCGCCAGGAGGGTGGGGGCGTTGGCGAAGACCTTGCCCGGATCGGCGTCGGTGACCAGGCCCACCCGGCCGGCGCGGGCGACGGTGGCGAAGCCCCCGAAGCCAACGCCCGGGGCGCGGTAGGTGACGACCGCGCCGGCGACGCCGGGCTGGCCGGCGATGTCGGTGGTGCAGGCGGCCGCGAGCAGCGCCGAGGCGAGCACGGTGGCGGCGCGCCCCGTGCGCCCCGCTCGCGTCAGCCCAGATCGGCGCGGCATTCGCCCTCACTTCACCGTCATCGAGAAGATCTGCAGCCGGCTGTTGTACCGGTCGGCGAGGAAGAGATCCTCGGCCTCCGAGATGCACAGCTGCGCCGGATAGTAGACCAGCCCGTCGGTCCACCCCAGCCCCAGCAGCCGCCCCTGGTAGCTGCCGTCGATCCCGAACACCGCCAGCCCGTGCCCGTTCTGGTCGGTGACCAGGAGGCGTCCCCGGCTCACCGTCAGCCAGGTGGGGAACGACACCACCTCCTTCACGCCCCTGACCAGCAGCTTGAAGGCCGAGGCCGCCTTGTCGGCGACCCAGATGGTCGAGCCGACGGGGTCGAGCGCATAGACGCTGCCCGCCGGGTCCACCGCCAGGTCGGTGAAGAGGGCGCCGTCGCGCGGGAGGTCCAGCTGCCGGGTCACGCTCCCTTCGGGGTCGAGGACCAGCACCTTCACGCTGGTGAGATCGAGGAGGTAGACGGCGCCGGACTTGTCGACCTTGAAGGCCGCGGGGAGCACGCTGGAGGGCGATGGGACGCCCTTTACTTCCAGGAACCCCTGGAACTGGCCCGCCGCGTCCACCCGTCCGATCTTCCGGGCCTTCCGGTCGAGCACCAGCACGTTGCCCTTGGGGTCGAGCTGCAGCTCGGCCGGCGACGGGAGCTGAGCCAGCCGCACCTCGGCCCCGCCGGTCACCCGCTTGTTGGCGAAGGAGAGGGTCACCAGCCGGCCGTTGCCGGTGTCGGCGATCACCACCCGCCCCTGGTCGTCGCAGACCACGCCCTCGGGCTTGTTCAGCGGGCGGTCCTTCTCGTCCTCGTAGATCGAGGCCACGTGGACCAGCGAGATCGCCTGGGCGCGCGCCGCCGGAGCCGCGAGGAGCGCCGCCAGCGACAGCGCCAGCCTGGTCTTGGCGTTCGTCACCGGGTCACCTCTGGTACTGTTTGTGGCACTTCACGCACATCTCGGACTGGGTGGCGTTGAGCAGCATCTTCTTGAACTCGGTGCCGTGGGCCCGGTGGCAGCTCAGGCAGTCGAGCCTGAGGTTCCGGTTGCGCTGGTCCTTGGCCTTCTCACCCATGGGGTGGGACGAGTGCTTGAGCCAATCGTGGCAGCTGCCGCACATGTCCACCACGTTCGCGCCGACGAAGAGCAGCGAGGCATTCCCGGAGTGCGGGTCGTGGCAGGAGGTGCAGTCGCCGATCTCGATGGGCTGGTGCTTGGAGGGAGACCGCTCCTGCCGCCGCAGCGTGTCGCCGTGGCACTTGCCGCAGACCGAGAGCGTCCCGCCCCGCAGCAGCCCCTTGCCGCTCGAGGCGTGCGGCGCGTGGCAATTGAGGCAGGCGATCCCTTCCAGCACCGGCACGTGGACCCGGCCCTTGTCGAGGATGGCGTTGACCTTCTGGTTGTGACAGCCGCGGCACAGCTGCACCCCCACCGCCTTGGTCTTGAGCTGGCCGGGCGTGCCGGCCGGCTCGTGGCACTGGTTGCACATCCCCTTGGCCACTGGGGCGTGGACGGTGTCGGCGAGCATGCCGCGGTTCTTCGAGCCGTGCGGGGCGTGACAGCTGGTGCAGTCGGACTTGGCCACGCCGTAGCCCACATGCTGCTTGGCGAAGATGGGCTTGTCGGTCTTGTGGCAGCCGGTGCACAGGGCCGGCAGGGGCTGCTTGAGTAGGCTCGGCCCCTTGGCCGAGCCGTGGGGGTCGTGGCAGGTGGTGCAGCCCTGCTCCACCGGGCGGTGCCTGGCCTTGGCCTTGGCCGCCGCCTCCAGCACCTGCTTGTGGCAGCTGCTGCACATCTCGTTGCCGGGCTTCTTCAGGTTGAACTTGGCGGCCGAGGCGTGCGGCTCGTGGCAGCCCATGCACGTGCCCTCGGCCACCGGCTTGTGCGTGCTCAGGGCTTTGTCCGGGACCACGGAGTGGCACCCGGCGCAGGAGCGGTTGCCCTCCGCCGAGAGCAGCTTCTTGAAGCCCGAGGCGTGGGGGCTGTGGCAGTCGGTGCACCGCTTGGCCTTCACCGGCGTGTGCACGAACGGCTTCTTGAGCACGTCCTGGAAGTCGCCGTGGCAGTCCAGGCAGACCGCGCCGGCGGCCCCGGCCTTGAGCTTGAACTTCGAGGCCTGGGCCGGGGCGGCGGCGGGCGAGGCCAGGGCCGCGAGCGCGAACAGGACGAGGGCGGGTCTCGAGATCATGGCTCCCCTACTTCTTGCCCGTGGCGTGGCAGCTGTCGCACTGCCGCCCGGCGAACGGTGGGTGCACCGTCTCCTTGAAGAACTTGGGGTCGCTGGAGTAGTGCGGGTCGTGGCAGCTCTCGCAGTGGATGTCCTTGGGCGCGATGCCCAGGTGGGCGGTGGCGAAGGTCGGCGCGGTCACCTCGTGGCACTGGCCACAGAGATCGTGCACCGGCTGGGCCGCCAGCCGGGGCTGCGCCGAGTAGTGGGCGTTGTGGCAGCTCAGGCACCCCTCCACGGGCGGGTGGGCCTTCTCCTTGGCCGCCTTCGACTTCATGCCGGTGTGGCAGGTGAAGCACAGGTCCGGCGGCTGGGCCAGCAGCAGCCCCTTGATGGTGGCCTTGTGCGGGCTGTGGCACCTTGAGCAGTCGCCGGCCGAGAAGGCCGCGTGCACGTCCTTCGCCGCCCCCGCTGCCTTGGCCTCCTTGGTATGGCACTTGAGGCAGGTGGTCTTCTGGTCGGCGACCAGGAGCCCCTTCACGTTGCTGGCGTGGGGGTCGTGGCAGCCGAGGCACTTGCCCTCGGCGAAGGGCTTGTGGGCCACGCCGCCCGCCGCCACCGGCTTCATGAGCGTGGCATGGCAGGACTCGCACATCTTCGAGCCCTGGGCCCGCAGCAGCTTGGGCTCGCCGGAGGCGTGGCCCAGGTGGCAGGCGGTGCAGTTGCCCTCCAGCACCGGGTGGTGGGTGTAGCTCTTCTGGAAGCGGGCCTCGGCGTCGGCGTGGCAGCCGTAGCAGACCTTGTCGGGCCGGGCCCTGAGCATGGCCGGCATGCTCGAGCCGTGGGGCTCGTGGCAACCGGCGCAGTCCCCGCCCTCGAAGGGCGGGTGCACCACCTTCTTCTTCTGGTCCGCCTTGGTCTTGGCGTGGCAGGAGAGGCAGAGCTGCGTGACGTCGCCGTCGACCAGCTTGGGGTTCTTGCTGGCGTGCGGCTGGTGGCAGCCCAGGCATCCCTTGGCGGCGGCCATGGCCTTGTGGGGCACGGCCGCCGACTCGCCCTGGGCCTTGTGGCAGCGGACGCACAGGGCGCTGCCCTGGGCGCGGGCCAGGGCCTTGGCGTTGGAGGCGTGCGGGTCGTGGCAGGCGACGCAGTCGCCGCCCTTCACGGGGGCGTGAACCACCTTCTTTTTCCCGGTGACGGAATCGGCGTCGTGGCAGGTGGCGCACAGCTCCTTGGCCGGCTGCTGCAGGGCGAAGGGCTTGGTGGACTTGGCGTCGGCGTGGCAGGCACCGCAGCCGCCGCCGGTGACCGGGTTGTGCAGCGAGGCCCGCAGCAGCTGGACCTCGTCGGAGGAGTGCGGGTCGTGGCAGGCGGAGCAGGTCTTGACCGGGTAGTCCCCGTGCGCCTTCTTGAAGGCCGAGGTGCCGGCGGAGTGGCATTTGGTGCACAGCGTCCCCTCGACCGCGGTGAGCAGGTTCTTCTGGCTCGAGGCGTGCGCCAGGTGGCAGGCGGAGCAGCCCTGCTTGGCCAGCGGCGGGTGGACGTTCTTCTTCTCGAAGGCCTCGCGCTTGTGGCACCCGTAGCAGGCGTCGGCCCCGGTGGCCTTGAGCAGCTTGGGGGCGTTCGACCCGTGCGCGTCGTGGCACTTGCCGCACTCGCGGTTCTTGAGCGGCGTGTGGAGGAAGGGCTTGTCGAGGCCCACCGCCTCCTTCTTGTGGCAGGTGAGGCACAGGGCGCTGCCCGGCTGCTTCAGGACCAGCTTGCCCACCACCCCGTGCCGCAGGTGGCAGTCCTCGCACTTTCGGTTCTTCACCGAGGAGTGCTGGAACTTGAGCCCCGCGGTTTTCTCGGCGAACTTCTGGTGGCACTCCAGGCAGTCCTTGGACTTGAACTGGCGTTGCGCCCAGGCGCTTGCCGGCGCCAGTGCCAGCGCGGCGCCCGCCGCCAGGGCCCAGAGGGTTCCCCACCGCCTCGTGTCGCTCGTCGCAGCCATGCGCTCGCTCCGTGGCTCCGCGGGCTCAGTCGCCGACGCGGGCGACGTACACCTCGACCGGGTAGGCCTTGCGGAGCCTGGCGACCCAGTCCTTCACCGCCTGGCCCAGCTTCTCGGCCTGGGCCCGCCTCTCGACGTCGGCTCGCACCTCCTCGAGGGGCTGCGGCCGGGGCGGGATCTGCTCGACGACGTGGACCACGTGGTACTCGTTCTCGTCGCGGTGGATCCGGTACTCGCCGCTGCGGGCGCCGGCGAGGGACTTCTTCACCTCGGGCGGGAGCTCGCCCGCGCTCAGGACGCCGTCGAAGTGCAGCTGTGCCGCCGCCGGATCCACCCGGCCGTCCGCGTTCCGGGCCATGAACTGGAAGTCGGTGCCGGCGCGGAGCTTCTTCAGGGTCGCCTCGGCGTTCCCGGCGTCGCCGAAGACCAGCCCCTCCACCCGGAGGAATTCGGGATAGGTGTACTCGGCCTTGTGCGCCTGGTAGTAGGCCTCGACGTCGGCCTGGCTCACCTTGACCTCCGGCACCACGGCGCGCTCGATGGCAGCGCTGACCAGGAGCGAGCGCTGGTAGTCCTCCATCCGGTAGCGGAAGGCCGGCGTGTCCTGGACCTTCCGGGCCAGCGCCTCCTTGGTGAAGAGGCGCCGCCCCAGGAGGTTGTCCAGGGAGGACTGCTTGCGCAGGTTCAGGGCCCTCTTGGTCTTGCCCTCCGGGCCGGTCTCCGCGCCGTGGAAGTAGGTGCCGCGGATCTCCTGGGCCAGGTCGCCGACCGTCACCGGCTTCTCGCCCTGGATCCTCACCAGCGGCCGCTGGTCTTTGAGCAGCGCCTCCAGTCCCGGCTTCTTGGCCTCGATGTCGAGCTTCTTGAAGAGCGCCCGGTCGACCTGGGCGTACTTCTCCACCAGGAGCTGGTACTGGCGCACCAGCTCCTCGTTGTGGCGCGCCTGGAGCACGCTCCACTCCGCCTCGGCCCGCTTCGCCGGATCGTCCGGGTACTCCTGCCCCTCCAGCAGCACCACCGCGAAGCCGGTCCCGACCTTGATGAGCGGGGCCACCTGGCCCGGGGAGAGCTTGCGAACCTCGGCCAGCACCTCCGGCAGCATCTTCTTCTCGGGCAGGAGCTCGCTCTGGCCGCTGCCATGGGCCTTCTTGGCGGCCAGGGCCTCGGAGGCGAGGGCGTCGAACTTCGCGCCCCCCTTCAGCCGGGCGGCGAAGTCGCGAGCGTCGGCCTCGGAGGCGAAGAGCAGGGATCGCACCCGCCAGTGGCGCACCGCGTCTTGGTAGACCTTCTCGACCTTCTTGGGGTCGGGCCTCAGCGGGCGCGTGTAGCCTTCCTTGAGCACGTCCCGCAGCGTCGTGTCGCGGTAGGCCTCCACCCTGGCCCGGTACTCCGGAAGCTCGGAGATGCCCATGGCCCGGGCCTCGATGACGATCAGGCGCAGGTCCACCAGCCGATCGAGGATCACCAGGGCGTCGCGCTTCCCGGCGTGGGCGGCCGTGCCGTGGGACTGGTGCGTGGTCGCCAGGCCGTCGGCGAGCTCGCGCATGGCGATGGCTTCGCCGCCCACCCGCGCCACCGGCACCTGCTCGGAGGACTCGGCGAAGAGGGAGACCCTGCTGCCGTCCTTCATGTAGGCCGAGGCGCCGGGTGCGTCCGGCTGCGGCGCAGCCAGGGCGAAGAGGGGAACCGACAGCAGGACGGCCGGCGCCAGCCGGAGGATGCGTCGGGCGGGGGACATTTGGGCGGTCCGCAAATGCAACCCATGTGCCCAATTCGATGGCGAAAAAACCTCGTACCTTGCGGGAATCATTTCCTAATCCCCCTGGCCTTCAGAGCGACCTCGGTGGCCCCGCAACTTCTGCGTAGCGGCCGCTCACGGGGAAGAGCGTGCGCGCCAGGCGGCGATCATTCCGTCCACGACCGGGCGGACCATGAGGCAGGCCAGCTCGGTCGAGGTGCTCACCCTCCCTGCACCGAAGAAGAAGACCCCCTCGTCCCCGCGGTTGTAGGAGGTAGAGGTCCACACCACCTTGTTGGTACGGGTGTCGAGCGCCAGGACCGTGAACTCGAGCCGCGGGACGGGAGACTCTTCGTGGGTGCGCACGTAGCCGGCGACGATCACGTCGGCCTCGAAGGCGCCCAGCGCGATGCGGGCCGTCTCGTGCGAGACGCCCCCCTCCATGACCACCCGGTTGCGCAGGAGCTCCGATCGGACCACCCCTGGCTCGTACACCCGGATCTCCCGGTGACGGGCCAGCTCGCGGATGAACTCCAGCCCCACGATATCGCCGGCGTCGAGGCGCCCCGTCTGGTTCACGAAGGGCAGCACCGCCACCGCCGGGTGGGCCGCCGGCGTCGAGGGCGCCCCCCGGTAGCGGACGCGGGGCGCGTGGCGGCCGCTGGCCGGGCAGGTGGAAAAGGCCGGCCCGCTGCCGGAGAGGGCGGCGACCAGCGAGCCGGTCAGGCGGACGGTGGCCTCGCGCATCAGCTCGGGAATGCCGGAGGCGATGCCGAGGTCGAAGAGGCCGGGCGTATCGTCCACGGTCCGGGCGGCCTCGTCCATCCACAGGATCGCCGGCGCATCCTGGGACGAGACCAGTCGCATGCTCATGCCGAAGCCGTGCGAGCCCTCCCGGCCGTACAGCGTCACCGCGGCGACGAGGAGGGCGTCGGCCCCCAGCTCCTCCCGGGCGGCGCGCGCCATGACCGCGTCCACGCCCCCGGTGTAACGCAACCGGTGGCGCGCCAGCATCTCGTCCACCGCGCCGCCGCCGGCCACGGCCAGCCCCCGGGTCAGGAGCTCGGCCTCCAGGCCCTCCTGCAGCTCCTTCAGCGATACCGTCTGGCCACTCAGGTTCACCAGCGGCAGGAGGGCGATGCGCGTGGCCAGACCCCGCCGCCCCTCGGGGGCGCCCGCGGCCCCGGCAGGGGCCGCAGCCGCCGCGGCCTTCGCGCCGGCGCAGGCCGTGAGGGCCAGCGCGGCCAGGGCCAGCGCCGCGCGCCTACTTGAAAAGCTTGTTGAGGAGGTCATCGACGGCCGCTTCGGTCACCTGGTTCATGGGCGTGCCGCTGGCGCCCAGCAGCCGGTCGCCCAGGCCGACCCCGCCCTTGGTGCTGGCGGCCGACCAGACCACCCTGCCGGTGGCGGTCTCGACCATCTGCACGCTCAGCGCCACCACGCTCCCGCTAGCCTGGCCGGCCCGGACCTCACCGTACTCCCGCACCACCCCGGTGATGAGCGCGTCCACCTTGAGCATCTGGCCGAGCTTGACCACGTCCTCGGTGCCGAGGGCGGTCGGGGTCTGGATCTGCCCCTTGGCGATGGCCCGCTGCACCTCGCCCGTCGGCGTCACGTACATGGCCCCGGTGGCCATGAGCATGGTGGAGAAGACGTCGCGGACCCGCTCCCCGGCAGCGGTCTCGCGGGACAGGTTCTGGAACGGCATCACCGCCACGTTTCTCACCGCCGCGAAGTCCATGTTGGCGTCCTGGTAGCGGGCCCCCGAGCTCCCGGCGCAGGCGGCCAGGGAGGCGAGCAGGGCGACGGCCGGAGGCGATGGCGTGTGGCGGTTCGGGCGCATGGGAGATCTCCGGGCGGCGCCTGCTCAGAGCGTCAGGGAGAGGTGCATGGTGAAGACCCGCTGGCCGATGTCCTGCGACGGTGAGGTCGAGTCGAGGACGTTGTAGTTGGCGTCCAGGTAGATGTTGCCGCGGATCTTCCAGCGCAACGAGGGACCCCAGCCCCGCACGCGCAGGGCCGCGCGGGTGTCGAGGGTCTCGTTGTAGGCGAACCCGAGGTACAGGTCGCCTCCCGGGAACGGCGCCACGCTGGCGTTGACGTTGACCAGCAGGTAGGGCGGGCCGTTGGAGGTGAGGCGCGCCACGCTGCCGCTGGCGAAGATGGCCGGGACCGGGTTCAGGGTGGCGGTTCCCTCCAGCCGCGCCTGGCGGTCGATGAGGTTGCCGCGGGTGCCGCCCCAGGTCTGCGCGGAGGACCGGCCCCAGTTTCCGCCCAGGGTCAGCCAGCCGTTCGGGACAAGGCCCAGGCCGACCTGCCCCGTCCACTGGCGGCCGCTCGCCCCGTCCGCGAAGGCGTTCGAGGTGTAGGTGCCGCTGGCGTTGAGGGTTACCCCCCGGTACGGCTGGGCCCGCCCGAAGAGCGCGAGGTTGTGCGCCCATTCGTTGCCGAGTGTGGTCTGCGAGATCTGGCCGGTGTAGGCCAGGCTGGCGCCGACCACGGGGAGCGGCTGGACGCCGAGGGCCGCGGTGGCGCGGCTCAGCGACTCGTGGCCCACGCCGGCGTCGAAATCGGTCCGCTCGGCGCGCGCGTCCAGGGTCAGCGAGCCGGTGAGGGGGGTGCTGATGGAGAGGCCGTTGGCCAGGCTGTAGCGCACGGCCGCCCGCGAGCTGTCGTGGCTCAGGGTCCCGCCGAAGTCGTAGCTCAGCGGGACCGATCTCAGGATCCGCACCCGCACCGAGGCGTTGGCGTCGCCGCGCAGGTTCGAGGTCCTCCCGCGCGCCTGCGCGGCCGGCACCACCTGGTAGACCTGCATCTCGGTCACCAGGATGTCGCGGTAGCGGGCGTCGGTGGTGACCGCCGCCGCCAGCGGCCTGGCCACCACCTTGAGGTAGCGCGCCTGCGTCTGGGCGATGGGGATTTCGAAGCGGTTGTTGAGGGGCGCGAAGGCCACCAGCCCGGCCAGCGGCACCGGGGTCCAGTTCAGGTTGTCGTCGCTCCGGTAGGCGGTCCAGAGGATCGCGCCCGAGACCGGCCCCGGCAGCGGCCGGTCGACCCAGACCCAGATGGCGTTCACCGGGGTGACGACGTCGGGGAACTGGACCCCGGCGTCCCGGTAGGCCTCGTCGCCGGCGAGGCTCGGACCGAAGCCGAGGTTCAGGCCGGCCCCGCCCAGCACGTCGCCGTCGATGAGGGCCCCGTTGGGCTGGAGGACCACCCGATCCGGGGTCGCCGGGAAGGCCTCCACGATCGAGAGGCCGGCCACGGGGAACTGCTGGGTGCTCACGGTCCCGCCGGTCCCGGTGGCCCGCGTCTCCGTCTGGCGGTCGACGATCTCGTAGCTTCCGTACACCGAAACGCGATCGTCGAGGAGCCGGTCCGAGTAGGCGAGGCGCAGGCCGTTGGCCAGGCTGGCGGCTTCGGTCTGGGCCAGGTGGTCGGCCACGTCCTGCCAGTTCAGCCGGTAGCGAGCCTCGAGCCCGCGGTAGGAGTAGACGGCCCCGACGTTCGCCTCGTCGGTGGTCTGGTCGGTGCCGACCCGGGGTTGGTCGAAGAGGTCGCTCCGGGAGAGGCGAATGGCCAGTTGCGGCAGCTCCTCCGGTCTCCAGCTCCCGAGGAGGGACCAGGTCTGGCGCACCAGGTCCGGGCCCAGGAAGGCCGTGCCCCCGGCCAGGAGGTCGGCCGAACGGGAAGAGCGGTCGTAGCCCAGGGTGCCGTTGAGCACCGGATCCCCGACCACGGCGCGAACGGAACCCGTCCAGCGCTGGGCCTCGGTCTCCACCGGCGAGCCGTCGGTCCTTCCCAGGAAGATGCCGGACTCGTAGAAGCCGTATCCCAGCAGCCGGAGCGCCGGGAAGACCCGCTCCTCCAGGTTGAGGCTGTACTGCTGCAGCCACCCGGTGTAGTCGGTCCTGGTGGCCTTGCCAGTGGAGTCGGTGGTGGTCGTGCTGCCGTTCTGGTAGCTGGGCTCGATGCGCGCGCTGGCGTCCAGCGCGCGCGCCACTCCGCTGCCGAGGAGGAGGGTCGCGGCCAGGACCCTGGCCAGGGGCGCTCGAGCGTTCATGCCCCCTCGACTCAGCGCGCCTCGCTCGCGAGGGTGACCCGGTAGGGATCGTCGCCGACCTCGAGACCGCCGAGGGTCTGGCCGCCCAGGAGGTCGATGGCCTCCACGGCGCGTCGCGAAGGCTCGAGCGCGAACAGGGCGTTCTGGGCCTCGTCGATGACCAGGTAGGCCGGGGGCGCCGCGGCCCCCAGGGAGCTCAGGGGGAGGAACGAGAAAGGGTCGAAGATCTGCACCCTCTCCAGGTCGAGGCGGCCGACGTAGAGGAGGTCGCTGCGCTGGCTCACCGCGAGCGCGCCCGCTCCGAGGCCGAGGTAGATCCGCTTCAGCAGCTGGAGGTCCGGCAGGGAGAAGACCGCCAGGTAGGCCGACCCTCCGTGGACCACGTACAGGCGCGTCAGGGCCCGGTTGATCCGGACCGCCACCGGCTCCGGGTCGGTGCGCAGGGTGGCCGCCACGGCGCGGTTGGCGAGGTCGAGGACGGTGATGCTCGAGGTCCGGCGGTTCAGGACGTAGGCCCGCCGTCCCCCGGGCTCCATGAGTAGGAATCCGGGCTCCTCGCCGGTGGCGACCCGGCCCAGCTCCGCGGTCGAGGAGGGGTCGAGGAAGCTGGCGGTGTTGGAGCCGGTGTTCACGGTCACCAGCAGCCGGCCGTCCGGCGTCACCCCCACCTCCCGGGGCCGGTCGCCGGGGAGGAGCGGGATGCGGCCGATCACCGATCGGGCGTCGACGTCGACGATGGCGACGCGGTCCTCGCCGGACAGGGCGACATAGGCCCTCGGCAGCCGCGGGTCGAGGGCGATGCCCCGCGGCTCCCGCCCCACCGGGATGGCGCCCGCCACCTGCCGGGTGTTCTTGTCGAAGATAATCACCTGGTCCCAGGCGGTGCTGGCGCAGTAGCCGGCCACCTGGGAGACCGCCGCACCGGGCACGGCCGCCGCGAAGGACGGCGCGAAGGCGAATCCGCCCTCGAGCGAGCCGGGGCCCTGGAGCGAGAGCACCACCACCGTGGCCCTGCCGCGCTCGATCGGGAGCGGGACGGCGACCCGCACCGGCTCGGACGGCAGGAGGAGGTCCGCCGGCCGGCCCGGGCCGGCCAGGGTGGCGCGCCGGAACCCGAGGGAGAGGGCCCCGTAGGACCCCGGGGCGAGGTGCCCCGCCGCCAGGATCCGCTGGCGCGGGGCCGGGTCGGCCTGGATCTCGGGGAGCAGCAGGTCGAGCGGCACGGCTGGGCCGTCGGCGGCGACCACTGCCACGCCCTCGACCTGCAGCGCGAGCCGCGCCGCAGCCGGCGGGAGCGGGTCCAGATAGACGATGAGGTCGCCCTGGCCCTCGGGGAGCGGCGGGCGGCGGGCGCCGCCGGGCGCAGCGCATGCCGCGGCGAAGGCGAGCAGCGCCAGGGCGCGTGGGGCTCTCATGGGGGCGCCATTCTGCTTTGCCGGTTCGGGGAACGAAAGCGAAAAGGCGACGGACCGATCGACGGGCTCCCAAGAACGAAGAGGGGGGCCGCCGGCGGCGGCCCCCCTCCCTGAGGCTAGGCCATCGAATTCGAGTTGCTTAGTCCTTCGCGTGGCACTTGTTGCACAGCGAGCGCTGCCAGATGCCGAGCTTGGACACGGGGCGGTCGTAGTAGGCCGCCTGGACCTCGACGGTGGTCCGGCCCAGGGCGCAGCGGCCCGAGGACACCGGGCTGTCGGTGGCGCAGTAGAAGCCGTTTCCGAGCGAGTCGGCCTTGGTCAGGAACTCGTTCTCGATCTGCCAGCGGACCATGTCCGAGAAGCCGGAGGCGTGGCCGCGGTGGCAGCTCATGCAGCTGACCTGGTCGTTGGCGGTCGGGCCGGCCATGACCGTGCCGTTCTTCGCGTGCGAGGCCAGGGTGGTGAAGTCGGTGGTGTTCTCGTTGAACGGGACGAGCGAGGTGAAGGTAGCGCCCGTGCCCGTCATGATGCCCGAGGAGACGTAGGCGTTGTAGTTGGCGGAGAAGCCGTTGATGGCCTGATCCACCGGGTGGTAGTTGCCCGCGCCCGAGTGCATGTTCGGGTGGCAGGTGCCGCACCAGGCGCCGGTGTTGAGGCCGTAGGCCACGCGGGTCTCGCTGACGTCCTCCTTCCGGTTGTAGGTCGAGGGGGCGACGGCCATGAAGATGCTGCTGAAGGTCGCGCCCGAGACCGAGGCGTCGTTGGAGACGCCGGTCACGCCGCCGCCGCGGAGGATGCGGTAGGTGCCGACTGCGGTCTTGCCGGCGAGCGGCGGCGCGCTGTTGTCATACGAACCCGAGCCCGCGATGGGGAGGCCGGTCCGGCCCCAGCTCGTCCCCGCCGCGTCGAAGCGCCGGATGGAGCTGTGCTGGTCGTGGCAGCTGGTGCAGCCGAGGTTGCTGCCGAGGACTGCGCCGCCGCCGGGAGCGGTGACGTTGGTGGCGTCGGCGGTGTAGCCGCTGGAGGCCGCGACGATGTTGTGGCCGTGGCGGTCGCCGGGCTCGTTGTAGCCGATGCCGGTGTCGGAGTAGCTACGCTTCAGCCAGGCGAAGTCGCCGCCCGGCGTCCGCTGCTTCGGCGGAGCCGTGGGCGTCAGGTCGGTGGCGGCCGTCGAGATGTGGTAGCTCGACGGGCCGGTGTCGCCGGCGTGCTCGTGGCAGGAGAGGCAGACCGAGCTGGCGTCTGCGCGGATGAGCAGGAAGCTCGAGCTCGCCGCGTCGTGCATCTGGTGGCAGCCGCCGCACTCGGCGACGCCGCCGGAATGGAACGCATAGGCCTGGCCGTAGACGAGGACCACCCCCGCCGCCGCCAGCTTCAGGAACGTCTTCAGCATGTGTACTTCCTCCCTTTGGGACTGCACTCACTGCATTGGTGCTGCGCTTGAGACTGCTGTCCTGGGCACCCTCCCGGACTGCTCACTCCTCCCGCACCTGGTAGACGGCCACGCCCCGGGCGCCGTTCTGCGAGACGAAGACCCTGTTGTCGACCACGGCCAGGCTGGTGGGCGCGACGAGCTCGCCCGGCGCGGTCCCGCGGCTTCCGAACTGGCCGACGAAGCGAAGCTCGCGGTCGTAGACGATGACCGCGCACTTCAAGGTGTCGAGCACGTAGTAGCGGCCCCGGGCGTCGGATCCGATCCCGGCCACTACTCCGAAGTTGCCGGGGGCGCTCCCCGGGCGGCCGAAGGAGCGGACCTCGCCGGAGGGCGAGACCACGAAAGCCTTGAAGAGCGGGGCGACCGTGAAGAGCAGGCTGCCGTCGCGGTCCACGCCGAAGCCGTTGAGGCCCAGGCTCTCGCGTTCCTTGGCCTCGCCGATGAGCTCGGCGAGGTCGTAGGAGGCCAGGTACTTGCCGCTCGGCTCGATCACCACGACCCGCATGCCCATCTGGTCGGCCAGGTAGACGCGACCGTCCTGGTAGACCATGGCGTTCGGCCCCATGCCCCGGTACGGCTCGGGCACGCCCGCCAGCGCCACGGCCTCGATGACCTCGCCGCGGAAGTTGCAGCGCAGCAGGCTGGGCTTGCCGTCGCGGTAGCTGAGGACCAGCAGGTCGCCGTCCTCGAGAGCCGCCACGGCGTAGATGGTCCCCAGCGCCGTGTCGTCGCCGAAGCGGTAGACCTCCATCCCGGCGGGGTTGAACACCCTCACCTGACCGTAGCCGACGACGAAGATCTCCTGCGTGTTCCGATCCAGGTTGAGGGTGACGGCGCTGGTGCGGATGGCCCCGGCGATGGTGGCGAGGTCGTAGCGGTACTCGAGCCTGAAGCTCCCCGAGGCCGAGAAGGCCATCAGGACGGGGGCGAGGGTGGCAATGGACCTGTGAGCGATCATGTCCCGAAGTGCGCGACACTTTGCATGGGGAGTGCCGCGGCCCAGGCACATCCAGAATCAAACATAAACAGCTATAACTGCTTAAGATTCTGCTTGTCATGAGGTCCCGACCCATGGCCCGTTCGGGGTACTAGGGCAGTGGCTTGTCACCCGGTCGTGGCTCACCGCGGTGGGGGATACGGCGCTATCGTCTGGTTACCCCGGTACGTGGAGGTCGGACGAAGTAGGGCCGCTACACACTCTTACCTTCACCGATCAGGCCGGGGTTCCGGCGCCGGGAGGCGAAGGCCTTGGTCGCGAGAGCCAGTGCCACGAGCGCTGCCGCGACGGTGATCGCCGCTCCCACGGCCACCTCGGCAGGCTCGTACCTCATCTCGAGGACGTGCCGTCCCGCGGGCCATGCGACCGCGCGCACCAGGACGTCGGCGCGCTGGAGGGGGATGATCTGCCCGTCGAGACGGGCCCTCCAGCCGGGCCAGAACGCGTCGGCCACCACCACCAAGCCAGCGCCGGGCGCCTCGGCCTCGATTCGCACGTATTCGGGCCGTCGCTGGATGGAGAGGACCCTCCCTGGCGACAGGCCGCCCGGCGCCTGCCCCTCGAGGATCACGTCGCCGAGGCCGCCCGCGGGCGTCGCCTCCAGGGCGCGGAATGCCTCGTCGCGGTCGCCGACCGGCAGGACCGCCTCTGCGAAGGCCGCCCAGGGGCGGTGGGGGATTTGCCACACCCGGAAGCCGAGCTCGGGAACGGCGTAGAGGACCCGGCCGCCCTCGACCGCGGGCGACACCCGCGGCGCCTCCGCCTGGCTCACCGGCTCCGGGAGCACGAGGTGGGTGACGGCGTAGCGGCGCCTCCCCGCCCAGCTCCACCGGATCGCGTTCTCGGCGAGCATCAGGCCCAGGGGGGGCGTCGCCACGTAGGTCTCGATCTGGTCGACGCGGCCCGAGGCCGGGTAAGGCGTCACCCCCATGCGCGACTCGACCGCCACGGCGCGGTCGGCCTCGTCGAGATCGCGTGGCCCCTGGCGGGGGCGCGCCCGGAGCGGCGTGCCCACCCGGACGACCTCCTCCGTGCCGCGGAGCCTCGCCAGCGGCTCTTCTTCGCGGGCTCCGCGCATTCCGGCGTGGAGGGCGAACGGGGCGGCGGCCAGGCCCTCCGCGAAGACCAGCGCCGCCGCCCCGGGTGCGAGGAAGGGGCGCCAGGCCGGTCGCCGGGCCGCGGCGACGAGGAGGAGCGCCAGGCCGCCGAGGGCGCCCGCGGCGTGGTAGAGCCCGACGGCGAGTCGCCAGCGGCCGAGCGGCGCGGCCGGACCGAAGCCCAGGCCCGCCAGGAAGCCCTCGCCCCACCCGGCGCCCAGGACCGCGCCCATCCCGAGGGCTGCGCCAGCCGCGCCGGCGGCCATGGCGGCCCGGCGGGCGATCGGGGCCGTCGCCAGACGGTCGGCGCCGAGGGCAGCGAGCAGAGCGAGACACAGCGCCAGGGGCCCGACCATCTTCTCTGCGTACCGGAGCTGGCCCCAGACAGGCACGTGACGAAGGAGCTGCTCGGCGCCGAGGTGGTGCCCCAGGGCGGTCCAGAGGAAGAAAAGGCCCAGGGCCGTGAGCGCTCGCCCGCGGCGCGAGGCGAGGGCCCCCGCGGCCGCCAGGACGAGGAGGCCCGCTCCCACGAAGACGCTCGGAACGAACGGCGCGTCGTAGCTGGCGAAGAAGCTCCTGCCCGCCGCCACTCCCCCGAGCTGCTTGAAGATCGGGGCGTGCAGGGTCTCGCCCGGCGCTGCCTGGAAGAAGCCCGGCGCCGCGAGCTCGAGAAGCCGCCACGGGGCGAGCGCCCACTGCAACCGCTCGGCCTGGGGCAGATCGATCTGGCCGCGCACCGTCTGCCCGAGCCAGGCCCAGGCGGGCACGAGCTGGACGGCCGCCAGGCCGCTCCCCAGCGCCACCGCCAGGGCGGCGCCCGCGAGGCCGCGAAGGCCGCGTGCCTCCAGGGCCAGCGCTCCGCCGATGAGCGCGGCGAAGAGGGCCCACTGGGGGTCGCCCGAGAAGTGGAGCACCGCCACCGCCAGCCCCCCGAGCGCCACCGAGCCCGGACCCTTCGCCGTCACGAGGGCCGCCGCGGCCCAGGGGGCGACGGCCGCGCCGGCCAGGTAGGGCAGGACCGCGCTCATCGAGAGGACGTATCCGGAGAGGCCGTAGCCGAGCCCTGCCAGGGCCGCCGCCCCGGGCGACGCGCCGAGGCGCCTCGCCAGCAGGGCCGC
>DASTPH010000011.1:0-2263 GCA_035762305.1 Anaeromyxobacteraceae bacterium | reverse complement strand
TTCTACGACGACGAGGTCGACGTGGCCATCGCCGCCCTCACCAGCATGATCGAGCCCCTGATGATGGTGTTCCTCGGCAGCACCGTCGGCTTCTTCATGGTGGCCATGTACCTGCCCATCTTCTCGATGGCGGGGAACATCAAGTAGCCGGCCTTGGCGGAACCGGACCTCGGCGCTCCACCTCGCGCTCCCGCGGGCGCCGCGGAGGCCGGGCTGCAGCGCAAGCTCGTCTGGCTCACCCTCTTCCGGCTGGTCACCATCACGGTGCTCCTGGCCGGCATCGCCGTCACCACCTGGCAGGCGGGGCAGGAGATGGGCGCGGCGGCCGCGCCCCTCTACGGCATCATCCTCTTCACCTACGCCGCTTCCATCGTCAGCGCGCTCCTGCTCCGGGGCGGCCGGGGCCTCACCGCCCTGGCCTTCGGCCAGATCGGGCTCGACGTGGCGCTGGCGGCCGCGGTGGTGGCGGTCACCGGCCGCTCCGAGAGCGTCTTCGTCTTCCTGTTCTCGATCGCGGTGGTGAACGGCGCCATCCTCCTCTTCGCCCGCGGGGCGGCGGTGGCGGTGGTCGGGGCGGTGGCGGTTTATCTGGCGTTGGTGCTGGGGGCGCCGGGGCCGCGCCCGGCGAGCCTGGCCACCGTGCTCTTCGCCCACGGAGCGGCCTTCCTGGCCACCGGGGCGCTGGCGAGCTACCTGGCGGGCCAACTGCGCCGCGCCGGCGAGCGCCTCGCCGAGAGCGAGAGCGACCTGGCCTTCGTCACCGCCCTGCACGAGTCCATCGTCCAGTCCGTCTCCAGCGGGCTCGTCACCCTGGACGGCGCCGGGCGAATCACCTTCCTCAACCGGGCCGCCGAGCACATGACCGGGTGGCGGCTGGAGGAGGTCCGCGGCCGCCCGGCTGGGACTCGCCTTGACGCCTTCGCGACCGGGGGGCGGCGCGGCGAGGCCGACTTCGAGAGCGCGCGCGGCCAGCGGCTGCGGCTGGGCTACACCCGCTTCCCGCTCATGGGTCGGGACGGCCGGGAGATGGGGAGCGCGGTCATCTTCCAGGACCTCACCGAGATGCGGGCCATGGAGGAGCGGGTGCGGCGGTCGGAGCAGCTGGCGGAGATGGGCCGGGTGGCGGCCGGACTGGCCCACGAGCTGCGAAACCCGCTGGCCTCCGTGACCGGGTCGGTGGAGCTGCTCAAGGGGGGCGGCGGGCTCGCGGGGGAGGAACGGCGCCTTCTGGACATCGTGCTGCGCGAGGCGGAGCGGCTCGACCAGCTGGTGACCCGCTTCCTGGAGTGGAGCCGCCCGGCGCCGCTCCGGCGCGAGGCCACCGACCTGGCTCGGCTGCTCGAGGAGACGCTCACCGTGTTCCGCAACGACCCGGCGGCAGCCCGGGTGCTCCTCGAGGCCGACCTCCGGCCGGCGGCGGTCGCCTGCGACCCGGACCAGATGCGCCAGGTGTTCTGGAACCTGCTCGCCAACGCGGCCCAGGCCATGGACGGGTCGGGCGGGCGCATCCGCGTCTCCTGCGACGCTGGCGCCGGCGGGGTCCGGGTGGAGGTGGCCGACGACGGCCCGGGCATCGACCCGTCGGACCTGCACCGGCTCTTCGAGCCCTTCTTCACCACCAAGCGCGATGGCACCGGGCTGGGCCTGGCCACGGTGCAGCGCATCGTCGACGCGCACGGCGGGACGGTGGCGGTGGAGTCGGCGCCGGGGCGGGGTGCCGCCTTCACGGTACGGCTGCCGGCGTCCAGTGCTGCTCCGCAAGAATCATGAACCACCCTGCGCCCTGCTCCGCAGCACTTCCTACCGGGGGAGGCGGGGCGCCGCCTCCCCCGGACCCACACCCGCGTAGCGCGCCCCCGGGTGGCTTGGGACTTCTGATGCGCGCCACCCGCGCCGGAGGGTAGCCATGGGCTCGATCCTGGTCGTCGACGACGAACGGTCGATGCGGGAGTTCCTGGAGATCCTGCTCGGCAAGCAGGGGCACCAGGTGGCGACCGAGGCCGGCCTGGAGCCGGCGCTGCGCCGGGTGGCGGAGGCGGAGTGGGACCTGGTGGTGACCGACCTCCGGCTGGGCAAGGACTCGGGCCTGGAGGTGCTCAGGTCGGTCAAGGCCACCTGGCCCGCCACCGAGGTGGTGATGATCACCGCCTTCGCCACCACCGAGAACGCGGTGCAGGCCATGAAGATGGGCGCGTACGACTACGTGCTCAAGCCCTTCAAGGTGGACGAGCTCAAGCTGGTGGTGGAGAAGGCGCTCGAGCAC
>DASTPH010000010.1:0-14013 GCA_035762305.1 Anaeromyxobacteraceae bacterium | reverse complement strand
TGCGCCGCGACTTCGAGGCCTTCGCGGCGGGCCTGCCCCGCACGGGACGGGGGAACGGAGTGGACTGGGAGGCGGCCGAGGCCCAGGGGAAGCTCGCGCCGCTCGACGTCCTGGAGGGGGTCTCCATCCCGCGGGGGCCGATGGCCATGGACAAGGACGTGCCCATCAAGTCCAGGGCCGGCTGGATGTCGGACATCATCTTCTCGCACAAGAAGCACGCCGTCTGGAACGGATGCCAGTCGTGCCATCCCGACATCTTCCCGAGCACCTCCCGCGGCGACGTCCGCTACTCGATGTTCCAGATCGACGGTGGGGAGTACTGCGGCCTGTGCCACACCACCGTGGCCTTTCCGCTGGCCGAGTGCCAGAGGTGCCATGTCAGGCCGGTCCGCTGAGCCCCGCTCGAGCGCCGGGACGAGCCTCGGCGCCGCCCTGACGGCCCTGGCGCTGTGCGCCGCCGCACGCGCCGAGGTTCCATCGGTCAAGCGCACCATCGACATCGACGTCATCCCGGGCCCGCTGGGCGCGGTCCGGCTGCCGCACGCGGCCCACGTCAACGTCGGCTGGAAGGCCGACCGCTCCCCCATGACCTGCCGGGATTGCCACCACGCGCTCCAGGCGGACCAGCCCACCTCGCCCTCCGACGACCTGCGATGCTCCGGCTGTCACCCGGCCGTGGGCGAGCCGGACCGCGTAATCGGCGGCAAGCGGGCCCGCGCCATGGCCCGCCTGAAGCCGGACGGCGCCATCGACTACCGGACCATCCTCTTCCACGACTACTGCCGCGGCTGCCATCGGAAGGTCCAGGGCGGCGAGCTCCGGCTCACCCACTGCAAGCTGTGTCACCCGCGCGGCATCGGCGAGGCCGCCCTGCACGGACGGTTCGACGGCGTGCGCCAGGAGGACGCGCACCTCGTCTGGCTCCGGTGCCCGGCCGGCCAGCGCTGGAACGGCACTGGCTGCCAGGGCGACACCCTGCTCGCCAGCCGCGCCGAGGCGGCGCACGCCTGCCCGGAGGGCTGCCGTCTCCCCTCCCCCGAGGAATTCGCCGCCATCCTCGCGGGCTGCGCCAAGGCCGCGGAGGACGGCGAGAGGTCCTGCCGCCCCTGCGCCGAGAGCCCGGCCTGTCTGCGACTGCTCGGGCCCGACGCCGGGACCTACTGGGCGGCGGCGCCGGAGGAGCCGGGCTGGATGGCCCGCCTCTCCGACGGCGCCTTCGTCGCCGCCCCCCGGGACGCCCGGGCGCTGGTGCGCTGCGTCCAGGCTCCCCCCGGGGGTAGCCCCTGACGTGACATCGGGGTGACCTGCCCGGACGGCCGCGCTAAGAGTGCCGCACCCTCCGGAGGACCCGATGAAGCTCAACGTCAACGGGAAGGAGCACGAGGTCGATGCGCCGGCGGACATGCCGCTGCTCTGGGTGCTGCGCGACCTTCTCGGCTACACGGGCGTCAAGTTCGGCTGCGGCATGGCCCAGTGCGGCGCCTGCACCGTGCTCCTCGACGGGGAGGCGGTGCGCTCGTGCACCCTGCCGGCGAGCGCCGTGAAGGCGGCCAAGGTGACCACCATCGAGGGACTCTCCCCCGACGGATCCCACCCGGTGCAGCGCGCCTGGGTGGAGCTCGACGTGGTGCAGTGCGGCTACTGCCAGAGCGGGCAGATCATGCAGGCGGCGGCGCTCCTGGCGCGCACGCCCAAGCCGACCGACGCCGACATCGATTCCGCCATGGCCGGCAACATCTGCCGCTGTGGAACCTACCAGCGCGTCCGCCAGGCCATCCACCGCGCGGCGGCGATGCGGGGGAGCAAGTCATGACCGGCATGACGCGGCGCAGCTTCCTCCGGACCTCGGCGCTGGCCGGCGCGGGCCTGGTCATCGCCTTCCACGTCCCGAGGCGGGGCCTGGCCGCGGCCGCCGAGCCGCAGAAGCCGAAGCCCCTGCCCCCGCCCAACGCCTTCCTGCGCATCGCGCCCGACGAGTCGGTGACGGTGCTCCTGGCCCACTCCGAAATGGGGCAGGGCATCTGGACCACCCTGGCCATGCTGGTCGCCGAGGAGCTGGAGTGCGACTGGTCGCGGATCCGCGTCGAGCACGCCCCGGCCGCCCCGGTCTACGCCCACACCGCCTACGGCATGCAGATGACCGGCGGCTCCACCACCACCTGGTCGGAGTTCGACCGCTACCGCACCGTGGGCGCCATGGCGCGCGACATGCTGGTGCGCGCCGCCGCCGAGCGCTGGAAGGCGGATCCGAAGGCCCTGCGCGCGCAGAAGGGGCACGTCTGGAAGGGCAAAGAGAAGCTCTCCTACGGACAGCTCGCCGAGGCCGCCGCCAGGCTAGAGCCTCCGGCGGCGGTGACGCTGCAGGCGCCCAAGGACTGGACCGTCATCGGCAAGCCGACTCGCCGGCTCGACGCGCCGGAGAAGGTCACCGGCGCGGCCGGGTTCGGGATCGACGTGCGCTTCGAGGGGCTGCGCACGGCGCTGGTGGCGCGGCCTCCCGTCTTCGGGGCGACGGTGAAGTCCTTCGAGGCCTCCAAGGCCAAGGCGGTGCCGGGCGTGGAGCAGGTGGTGCAGGTGCCCTCCGGGGTGGCGGTGGTGGCGCGCCACTTCTGGAGCGCCAAGGAGGGGCGCGACGCGCTGCAGGTCGAGTGGGACCTCGGGCCCGGGCAACAGGTGGACACCGACAAGCTCCTGGCCAGCTACCGGGAGATGGCCCGCACGCCGGGACCGGTGGCGCTCGACAAGGGCGATTGCGACGCCGCCCTGGGAAGGGCCGCCCGGCGGCTGGAGGCCGAGTACGACGTCCCCTACCTGGCCCACGCCACCATGGAGCCGCTCAACTGCGCCGTGAAGATCGAGGGCGGCCGCTGCGAGATCTGGACCGGCACCCAGTTCCAGACCGGGGATCAGGGCACCGCGGCCCACATCGCCGGCGTGCCACCCGAGAACGTGACGGTGCACACCCCCTTCCTCGGCGGCGGCTTCGGCCGGCGCGCCAGCCCCCGGGCCGACTTCGTCTCCGAGGCGGTGCACGTGGCCAAGGCGGCCGGCGTCCCGGTCAAGGTGGTGTGGACGCGGGAGGACGACATCCGCGGCGGCTTCTACCGTCCGCTCTTCCTGCACCGCATCGAGGCCGGCGTGGACCCCAAGGGGCTCCCGGTGGCCTGGAGGCACGCCATCGTCGGCCAGTCGATCCTGGCGGGAACCCCCTTCGAGGCCATGCTGGTGAAGGACGGGATCGACGACGCGTCGGTCGAGGGGGTGGTGGACTCTCCGTACCTCTCGCAGGTCCCGGCGCGGCGCGTCTTCCTGCACTCGCCGAAGAACGAGGTGCCGGTGCTGTGGTGGCGATCGGTCGGCAACACCCACAGCGCCTTCGCCATGGAGTGCATGGTCGACGAGCTGGCTCACGCCGCCAAGGTCGACCCGCTCCGCTTCCGCGCCACGTTGCTCCGCAACAGTCCCCGCCACCTGAAGGCGCTGAAGCTCGCCGCCGAGAAGGCGGGCTGGGGCAGGCCGCCTCCCAAGGGCCGGGCCCGCGGCCTGGCGGTGCACGAGTCCTTTGGGACGGTGGTGGCCGAGGTGGCCGAGGTCTCGGTCGAGAAGGAGCGCATCCGCGTGCACCGGGTCACCTGCTCCATCGACTGCGGCCTGGCGGTGAACCCCCTCGGCGTCGAGGCCCAGGTTCAGGGAGCCGTGGCCTTCGGCCTCGGCCCGACGCTTCGCAGCGCCGTCACCATCAAGGGGGGGCGCGTGCAGCAGGGCAACTTCGACGACTACGAGGTGCTCCGCCTCGACGAGATGCCCGAGGTGGCGGTCCACATCGTGCCCAGCCAGGCCCGGATGGGCGGCGTCGGCGAGCCGGCCACCGCGCCCATCGCCCCCGCCGTCGCCAACGCCGTCTTCGCCCTCACCGGGAAGCGGCTGCGCTCGCTCCCGCTCCGCCTCGCCTGAGACGCGAGCCGCCGGAACGGGCGGCGAGGCTTACTGCCGAGCCACCCAAAGGGGGGCGAGGCTGCTTCTCCACCCGCTGTGCACCCTGGGTCCACCTCGGACTGCGAGAGCCGCGGCCTGCGAACACGCGAAACACCGGGGGGGGACAAGCCCCCGCCCTACGGAAACGATCAGGCCGTTCGGTGCCGCCATCCGTCAGGCAGCGCGCTCCTTTGGCCGCTCGGCTCCCCGTCGCACGGTTGCGCTCGGCGGCGGGCCGTGCGACAGCGTTGCACGGCCGATCCCGCGACCCCGCCGTTCACACCCGATAGGGAGCACACGCCATGTACCAGAAGACGCTCTACGCCGGCTGGGGCGACATGGACTTCAACTCGCACATGCGCAACACCGCCTTCCTCGACAAGTCGGCCGACGTGCGCATGATGTTCTTCTCCGAGAACGGCTTCCCCATGGCCGAGTTCGTCCGCGCCGGGCTGGGGCCGGTGATCATGAAGGACGAGGTCGAGTACCACCGGGAGGTCGGCTTGCTGCAGGAGCTCGCCGTCACCCTGGCCGTGGCCGGGATCTCCGACGACGGCAGCCGCTGGCTCATGCGCAACGACTTCCTCCGCCCCGACGGCAAGCTGGCGGCGCGGGTCACCAGCGCCGGCGGCTGGCTCGACCTGCGCCAGAGGAAGCTCGCCGCTCCCCCGCCCGGCCTGCTCCAGGCGCTCCGGTCGCTCCCCAGGACCGAGGACTTCCAGGCCCTGCCCACCAGCCTCAAGTAGGGCGGGGGCTCGTCCCCCGCCGATATCACCGGGGACACATGGTAGGGCGGGGGCTCGTCCCCCGCCGACTCGAGCCGCCCGGAACGCGCGGCGAGGCTTCGAGGATGTGAGCCGGGCGACGGGGCGGGAGGTCAAGGCCAGACGTCGACCGCCCGTGTGGCGGCGTCGCACACCCGGCGGGTGACCAGCGCGCCCCCCGCGTAGAGGAGGAATTCGGCATGGTCGCCCCGCAGGGCCTCGGCCTGGGCGGGTGAAGGCGTCCACCCAATTCCGCTCAGGGCCCAGGAAGCGAGGCCCCGAAGGGCGGCGTCGCCGGAACCGAGGAACGGCTCGAGGTGACGGGCGCAGTCCGGCAGGAGGCCGGGCCTCGCCCGGGCCAGCCGGCCCAGTCCCCACACCGCCCCCCGCAGCAAGAGATCGCTGTCCAGTCGGTTGCCGTCGTCGCGGACATAGGAGAGGAGGACGTGCCCGAACTCCCGGGCCAGGCCCTCGTGCCGGGCCATGATCTCCGCCATCGCCTCGGGCGCGCCCCACCCGAAGCCGCCCGACTCCTCGGCCAGGCTCCACATCAGCTTCCGGATCACCACCCGGGCGGACTCCAGATCCTCCGCCGCCAGCCTGGCGACCACCACGCCCAGGGCCCGGACCGCCCGCCAGCGCAGGATCTCCTCGGGGCTGCACAGGAACGACAGGAGCGGCCGGACCGCGCGCCGGGCCGGAAGCGCCTCCCAGTCGGCCAGGCGCGCCTCGAAGGCCTCGGCCCGCAGGAGCGTCCCCGCGGTCCCCTTGAGCGCGGGCTGGTGGGAGCGTCTCACGGGCGGGAGCCCGGCCCCGGCGCGCGGGGCGAGCCCGGCGGCTAGAAGGCGTCGGCCAAACCGCGGAACCTGGCGCCGGTGATGAGCAGCTGCATCACCTTCACCACGTGCTTTTTCTCCATGGCGATGAGGGAGTCGAGGACCTCGTCCGGGCCGACCACCTCGCGGACCGCCAGGTAATAGGACAGCGTCGCCTTCTCGAGGTTCAGCGCCCGCTCCAGGGCGTCGTCCCGGCTCCGGATGCCCTCGACGTCGCGGGCCGGCCCCATGGGGCCCGAGAAGACGTCGGACAGCGACATGGCGCGCAGGTAGTCCTGCTGCTCCGCCGGAACCGGCTGGCGGAACCGGGGATCGAGGCGCTTCTGCAGACCGCGGATCTGCTCGCCGTGGTGCACCTCGTCCCGACCCAGGCCCTCGAAGAGCTCGCGCAGCTCCCGGTCCGAGGCGAACTTCCGCGCCAGCGCCTGGTAGATCTCCGCGCCCAGCTCCTCGGTCTTGATGGCGAACTCGACACAGCTGGCAGCGGTCACGTCCTTGATCATGCGCTGCTCCCGATGGGTTGCCGCACCCGAGGCCACGCGCCTCAGGCGGTCTTGAACATCCCCCGCTTGATGAGGGCCAGGTCCTCGAGGAGCTGGTCGTGCTTCTTCTCGTCGCTCCCCAGGTAGGAGAGCAGGTACTGCTGCACCACGTCGCGGGTCCCCGCCAGGGCCTTGCCGGCGGAGGTGATGAGCTCCTCGGTCTTGCGCTCGGCCTGGATGTGGGCCTCGATGGCGCTCCAGACCTGCCCCAGCTCCTCGGGCGTCAGCGTCACCGCCTGGCGCTCGATGCTGTCGATGATGAATTGCTGAACGCGGTGGTGGGTGGCGGAGTCGCGCTGGATGATCTCCATCACCAGCCGGATGACCGGGTTCTGGGTCTTGTCGATGATGTCCGCGGTCTGGGCCACGCTGGTGGTCTCGACGTGTTGCCACGCCTTCAGGATCTTGACCAGCTGTTCCTGCTTCTCCTTGATGCTCATGGCGCGCCTCCGGTGGGGTGCGGATGCTGCGAGGTCATGGGGGGCCGCGCCGGGCGTTCAGGCTCCAGGCGACGGGCTGCAGGCTTCGGGCGACGTCCCGGCCGTGGAGGTCTGCCGAAGCCCGACGCCTCGAGGCCCGAAGCCCCGGCGCCCGGGACCGAAGTCGGCCGCGAGGGAGCGGGCCGGGCCGCGGCTGGTCGCCCCCCGGCTGCACGGCTACGCCTTGCCGCCGCTCTCGATCGACTGGTAGTACTTCATGAGGATGTGGGCCACCTCGGGGCGGCTGAACTCGACCGGGAGCTCCATCCCCTTGGAGAGCATCTCGCGGACCTTGGTGCCGGACAGGTTGATGAAGTCCTCCGGTGTATGGTCCGGCGCGTCGCGCATCATCACCACCCGCCCCATCTTCTTGCTCCAGGCGGTGTTGTCGGCCCGGAAGATCTGGATGAGCAGCGCGCCTGTGGGGACCTCCTCGTCGAAGATGGTCTGGGCGTCGAACGGGCCGTAGTAGCTGCCCACCCCGGCATGATCCCGCCCCACGATGAGGTGGGTGCAGCCGGTGTTCTGCCGGAAGATGGCGTGCAGCACCGCCTCCCGCGGGCCGGCGTAGAGCATGTCGAAGCCGTAGCCGCTGATGATGACCGTGTTCCTCTCGAAGTACAGGTCCACCATCTTGCGGATGGCCTCGTCGCGAACCGCCGCCGGGATGTCGCCCGGCTTGAGCCGGCCCAGCAGCATGTGGATGAGGATGCCGTCGGCCCCGAGGTCCCGGTAGGCCATCCGGCACAGCTCCTCGTGGGCCCGGTGCATGGGGTTGCGGGTCTGGAAGGCCACCACCTTGTTCCAGCCCAGGGCCTTCATCTGCTCCCGCAGCTGGTAGGCGGTGCGGAAGGTGGCCGGGAACTCCTTCTCGAAGTAGGAGAAATTCAGGACCTGGATGGGACCGGACACCAGCGTGTTGCCCGCCGAGTTGAAGGCGGCCACCCCTGGGTGCTTGGGATCGGTGGTGCGGAAGATCTTCTTGGTCATGTGCTCCATCTGCTCGGCCGTGGCCTGCTCGACCGCGGTCACCTCCTGGACGGCGATGACCGGGCTGCCCTCGACGTTCGGGTCGCGCAGGGCGATGCGCCTCTTCCCCTGGATGGGACCGGCGTCCTTCACCACGTTGACGATGGGAACCGGCCAGAACAGGCCCGAGGCGGTTCGCAGGTGGTCCGCCACCGAGATCGAGTCGGCGAGGCTCATGTAGCCGCGGAGCGGGTTGAAGTAGCCGGCCCCCATCATCACCGCGTTGGCGGCGGCGGCCGACGACACCACCACCGAGGGCAGCGTCTCGGCCTCCCGGGCCAGCGCCGCGCGGGCCGCGGCGTCCGCCACCAGGAGGGGGTTCAGCGCGTCCGATCCATGGGGCTTGATCACGAGGTCCTCCTTTGTGCGGTGAGCCGCTCGTGCGCCATCGCCAGGGTGCGGTAGAGCGCATGGGCGAACTTCGAGAAGGGGAAGGTGAGGAACAGGGACAGGACCGTCCCGAGGTGCAGCACGTAGGCCGAGAGCGCCAGCGGCGGCGCGAGTCCGCCCTGGCGCAGGACCTCGGCCGCCACGCCCGAGCCGATCACCAGCGCCACCTGCGCCAGGAGGAACCAGTCGAAGGCCCGGGACCGCCCGCCCACGGCCTCGCCCGAGAGGCGGTTCGCGAAGAGCCACACCGCGCCCACCACCAAAAGCACCGCCGAGGCGTTGCCCAGGATCTTGACCGGATGCAGCTGGGGCAGCGGCGTCTTCACGCCGAAGACGTCCATGAGGACGCCCAGGAGGGTGGTGGTGGCCAGGGCCCCGAGGAAGCCCCACAGGAGGAGCAGGTGACCGAGGTGACGCGGCCGGGCCGCCCCGCAGCGCTGGAAGCGGCGGTGCAGCAGCACCTCCCCCGCCACGCCGACGAGGCCCTTGAGCAACGTGCCGTTCCGGGCGGCTCCCGCGCCCCAGGCGCTCCAGGCGCGGCGGCCACCGGCAAAGGCCGCCGCCACCGCGAAGGCGGCGGCCGGGAGGAAAACGGCGTAGATCATCCACACCGGCACCACGTCGCCGTAGACCAGGGGCGTCCGCGGCACCGCGAAGCCGTTCACGGCCTGGATGAAGAGCGCCCAGAACAGCACCGGCAGGCCGATGAGCAGCGGCCAGGTGCCGGCGGCGCGCCCCACCAGCCGCGCCGCGAACCGGGGGGCCGCGATCTCCTCGACCATGACGGAGCGGATGGCCTGCATGGCGTCGCCGGGCCTGGCCTCGCGCGGGCAGCGCTGGCTGCAGTCGTTGCACTGGTGGCACAGCCAGATGGTGGGATCGGCGGCCAGCCGGTCGACCAGCCCCCACTGCGCCCACAGCATCTGCCGGCGCGGAAAGGCGTGGCTCCCCGAGGCCAGCTCGCAGGCGCCCGAGCAGGTGGCGCACTGGAAGCAGCGCGCCGCGTCGACGGCGCCGCGGCGGAAGAGCTCCTGGCGGAAGGCTCGCGAGGGGGAGATGGTGGTGGCCAGGTCCATGCGTGTCCCTAGAAGCCCTTCAGGGGATTGGCGCCCATGTCCACCAGCGCCTCGGCGAACTCGTCGAACAGCGCCGGGATCCGGGCCATCTCGTTGCGGCCGAGCTCGACCACCTTGACCCGCTCCTTCTCCAGCGCCAGGCGGGTCAGGGTCTCCTGCAGGTTCTCCAGGCGCTTGTGGGCCAGCTCCGAGCCCTTGATGTAGTGGCACTGGTAGTCGTCGCCGCGCTTGCAACCGATGAGGATCACCCCGTCGATGCCGCGCGACAGCGAGTCGGCGATCCACACCAGGTTCACGGCGCCCAGGCAGCGCACCGGGATGACCCGCACCCACGGGTTCCAGCTGGCCCGCGCCAGGGCGGCGTCGTCGAGGGCGGGGTAGGCGTCGTTCTCGCAGAGGAGCGCCAGGATGCGCGGCTTCTCGTCGACCTCGTCCGGGACCTCGATGGCCTTGATCATCGAGGAGATGGCGTCCACCGAGTAGTCGGCGAAGGAGACGATGCGCTCCGGGCAGGCGCCCAGGCAGATGCCGCAGCGCCGGCAGCGGAAGGCGTTGTACTCGGGCGTGCCCTTGACGTCCTCGTCCAGGGAGCCGAAGGGACACTCCTCGGTGCAGCGCTTGCACTGGGTGCAGCGCTGCAGGAAGAAGTCGGCGGCGGCGAAGTCCCCGGAGCGCGGGTGCACCGTCTCGCCGCGGCCCAGGGCCGAGATGAGCTGGGTGGCCTTCATGGCCGCTCCCCAGCCGTCCTCGGCGGCCTGCGCCGGGTCCATGGGGGCCCGCACCGACCCGGCGGCGTAGATGCCGGTGCGCCGGGTCTCGTAGGGGAAGCAGATGTAGTGCGAGTCGGGGAAGCCGTAGGCCAGCTGCGGCAGGTCCGGCCCCTGCCGGTAGCCGAGGTTCAGGATCTCGGTCCCGTCGTGGTGGGCCAGCGTCGCCGCCAGCTCCTCGGCCGCCTTGCGCTGGGTCTCCGACTCGTTGCGCTCGATGCGCTTGCGGGCGTCGCGGAGCTGCCGGATGGCCTCGCCGTCGGCCGCGTTCGGCACCATGCCGGTGGCCAGCACCACCAGGTCGGCGTCGATCTCGACCCGCTCCCCGAGCAGGCTGTCCTTCACCGCCACCTTGAGGGCTCCGTTGGCCGGGGCCACTCCCTCGACGGTGCCGCGGGCCAGCATGACCGGCGTGCGCTCCTGCACGGCGCGGTAGAAGTGCTCCACCTGGCCGGGCGCCCGCAGGTCGCGGTAGACCACGGCGCATTCGACCTCCGGCCAGGCCTGGTGGATGGCCATCACCTGGCGCAGCGAGGTGGCGCAGCACTCGCTGGAGCAGTAGGCGAGGTGCGCCGCGTCGCGCGAGCCGGCGCACTGCACGAAGACCACGCGCCGGGGGCGCTTGCCGTCGCTGGGGCGGCGGAGCGCCTTGGCGGCCAGCATCCCCTCCAGCTGGGCGGCGGTGACCACGTCGGGCGAGGCCCCGTAGCCCAGGTGGCCGAGGCGGGTGGCGTCGTAGGGCCCGGCGCCGGTGGCCTGGACGATGGCGCCGGCGCCGAAGGCCTCCTTGCCGGCCGGCCCCTCGACCTCGACCGCGAACTTCCCCGGCTGGCCGGCGACGCTCTTGAGCCGGCTGCCGGTGAGCACCCGGATCCCCGGGTCGCCGCGGACGGCCCGCACCAGGTCCGGCAGCGGGTTCGCCTGCAGCCGGTCGTAAGGCGGCTCCTCCGGAACCACGTCCCGGACGCCGGCCTGCCAGCCGCCCAGCTCGGCCGACTTCTCGACCAGCACCACCGGGTGACCCAGCCCGGAGGCGGCCCGGGCCGCCTGCAGGCCGGCCAGCCCGCCCCCCACCACCAGCACCGTCCGGTCCAGCGGCTCGGCCATGCGCTTGGCCGGGATCATCTTCTTGGCGCGGACCACTCCCATGCGCAGCAGGTCCTCCGCCAGCTCCTGGGTGGTCTCGTCCCCGGGCTTGTGGCTCCAGGCCACCTGCTCCCGCAGCGCCACCCGCTCGACCTGGACCGCGGCCGGGTCGAAGCGGAACTCCTGCTGCTTGTGGCGGTGCGAGCAGGCCGCCAGCACCACCCCGTCCAGCTTGGCGCCGTCCACGGCCGACCGGACGGAGGCCACCCCCTCGGGACCGCACAGGCAGGGGTTCTGCGCCACGTGCTCGGCCCCGCCCTGGCGGGCCAGCGCCTCGAGCTTGTCGGCGGCGACGCTCGAGCCGATGCCGCAGCCGGTGCACAGGAACACGCCCACGCGTTCCATCAGGCGCTCCTCGCGGCGCAGAGCGCCTTGGCGGCGGCGCCGGTGGCGTCGCGCACGGACGCGGCCACGTCCTCGGGCCGCCGCGCCACCCCGGCCGCGAAGAGGCGCGCCGCGCGGTCGTCGCCCACGAACCCGTCGCCGTCGCGCCCGAGCGGCAGCGGGACCTCGCCGTTCCGGGCCGGCACCATGCCGATGGCCAGGACCACCAGGTCGGCCTCGGCGTCGACGATCCGGCCCTGGTCCACGTCCTCGACGTGGAGCACCAGGGCGCCTCCCGCCTGGTTCACGGTGGCGACCTTGCCCTTCACGAAGCGGACGCCGGCGGCCTCGGCCTTGGGAAGCATCGACTCGTTGCGCCCGGGAGTGCGCCGGTCGATGTAGTAGACGGTGACCTCGGCCTCGGGGAGCTGCGCCTTCACGTACATGGCCTGCTTGGTGGAGACCATGCAGCACACCGCCGAGCAGTAGGGCAGGTGCTTCACGTCGCGCGACCCGGCGCACTGGATGAAGGCCACCCGCCTCGGCGGCGCCCCGTCGGAGGGGCGCAGGATCTTGCCGGCGGTGGGCCCCGAAGGCGCCGCCAGCCGCTCCATGACCACGTTGGAGACGACGTCGGGCAGGCGGCCGCCGCCGAGCTCGGTCAGCTTCTCGATGGGGTAGGGATTCCACCCGGTGGCCAGCACCACTGCGCCGGCCTCGATGGTCTCGTCCCGGTCCCTGGCCTGGAGGTCGATGGCGCCCGGGACCTTGCAGGCGTCGGCGCAGGCGCGGCAGCCGTCCGGGCACGCCTGGCGGTCCATGACGAAGCGCCGCGGCCAGGCGTCCAGGTGCGGGAGGCGGATGGCCTTCACCTGGCCCAGCCCGAGGTTGAAGGGGTCCGGCACCGAGACCGGGCAGGCGGCGCTGCAGTCGCCGCAGGCGGTGCAGGCGTCGGTCACGTGCTCGGCGCTGCGCCGGACGGTGACGCGCCAGCCGGCGGCGTCGCGCTCGGCCGCCGTCACCTGGGAACGCACCAGCACCCGGACCAGGGGGCTTTTCGAGAGCCGGCGGGTGTTGATCTCCATGCCGCACGAGGGCGGGCACAGCTTGGGAAAGTACTGGTGGTTCTTGAGCACCCGGCCGCCGACGCTGGGGTCCTTCTCGACCAGCACCACCGGCTGCCCGGCCTCGGCGGCTTCCAGGGCGGCGGTCACGCCGGCGATCCCGGCGCCGACCACCAGGAGCGGCCGCTGGGCCTGGCTCACGGGCGGGCCTCGGCCGCCGGCGCCGCGGCCCGCCGCCGCACGGTGGGCTCGCCGAAGAGCGCGAAGCGCAGCCAGCGGAAGGCGAAGCGCAGGAGCGCCCGGTCGTGGGTGCGGAGCTCCTCGACCAGGCCGGGCTCGAGGTCGAAGCGCTCGAGGAAGGTGGTCGAGAAGATGAACTCCCGGAAGGTGTCGAGGTCGTAGGCCGCCATGTAGAACATCTCGATGCGCTTCGGGTCGAGCTGCCGCCCGCCGATGAACCAGGGGTGCCCCACCAGCTCCCGGAACCCCTGCTCCAGCGCCTCGCGCTCCTCCAGCCCCTGGTCGCGCTGCCAGGCAGCCACCGTCCAGGTGCGGGAGCCGCTCCGGCCCTGGCAGAAGTCGTCCTCGAAGAGGAAGTGCTGCGGCTGCGGCTGGACGCCGGGGCGGGCCGGGGGCAGCGCCGAGCCCACCGGGTACATGCGGCAGGCCCAGGGGCGCGCCTGGTAGACCGAGCACCCCTGCTCGGACACGAAGGGGCAGCGCCGCTCGGGCTCCGGCCCCATGCGCAGCATCACCACCGGGAGGTGGAGCGCCTTGGTGATGGGCATCAGGCTGTGCCGCCCCAGGAACTCCCGGGTGGAGAGGCCGGTGCGCCGCGCCAGGTCGAGCACGTCGGCCGGCGTGAGGACGATGTTCACGTCGGCGCAGCAGCGGGTGAAGCAGGGGAGCGTCGGCTGGCAGTCGAAGCAGAAGCTGGACTCCGGGCCGAGCTGGCGCTTGTCTCGGAGCGCCTCGGGCATCTCCGGCCCGGCGGCAGGGCGCGAGGTCTGGGGGAGGCTCATGGGTGCTCCTGGGGCACGGCGCCGGTGTCGACATCTCTGGGAGCGTTGCCGCGGACGGCCATGGGAGAGGCCTGGCCGCTCTCCCCGTCGATGCGGTAGCGGTAGGAGGCCTTCACGCCGTACTGCCGCTCCATCCAGGCCCAGCCGCGGAGGTAGTAGGGGCAATCGTCGTTGAAGCAGGCCAGGTCGTGGGCGTAGGCGAACAGCGCCTCGGAGATCCCCAGCGGGGTGAGCTCGGTCCCGCAGTGGGGACACCTCGATGGGCGCGCGTCGGACATGGCGGGTGCGATGGGAACCGGCTGCGCCGGGCGGCGTGGCGGCGGAGGACCGCCGCGCCGCCCAGGACCACGGCCCTCACGCGAACGTCGTCTTCACCGGAACCTTCTTCATCTCCCACTGCTCGGTCTTGGGATCCACCCGGCAGTTGACGAAGACCTTCCAGTTCTGCTCGTCGAGCGTCGGCTTGTCGGCCCGGAAGTAGTAGCCGGGCCAGCGGGTCTCCTGCCGGAACAGGATCGACCGGATGTGCGCCTCGGCCTGGTACATGCGGTGGGTGTTCTCCCAGGCCCGCATCAGGTCGTGCACGTCCTTGGCGGCGA
>DASTPH010000009.1:0-4769 GCA_035762305.1 Anaeromyxobacteraceae bacterium | reverse complement strand
CATGAGCGGGCGGACCTCGCGGCCGCGGCCGGCCAAGGCCTTCAGCGCCACGTAGGAGACGAAGCCGGCGCCGATGCCGTTGGTGATGCTGTAGGTGAACGGCATCACCGTGAGCGTGAGGAAGGCGGGGATGGCCTCGGTGGCGTCGCCCCAGGGGAGGCTGCCCACGTCGCGCATCATGAAGAACCCCACCAGCACCAGGACCGCCCCGGTGGCCTGGGGCGGAACCACCCCCGCCAGCGGCGAGATGAAGAGGCAGGCGGCGAAGAGCAGCGCGGTCACCACCGACGCCAGTCCGGTGCGCCCTCCCGCCGCAGCCCCGGCGGCGCTCTCGATGTAGGTGGTGGCCGAGCTGGCTCCGGCGGCGCCACCCGCCACCGCCGCCAGCGAGTCCACCATGAGGACCGTGCCCGGGCGCGGGTAGTTGCCCTCCGCGTCCAGGTACCGGGCCTGCTGCCCCACCGCCACCACCGTCCCCACCGTGTCGAAGAAGTCGGAGAGCATGAGCGAGAAGACGGTCAACGCCGCGGCGGCGGCCCCCAGCGCCCCCACGAAGCCGAAGCTGAAGCGCCCCACCTGCGAGAAATCCGGCATGGCCACCGGCGAGGCCGGGAGGGCCACCTCCCAGGGCCTGAAGCCGGCGGCCTCGCCCCAGAGGGCCTTGGCGGCCACCGCCAGCGCCGTCGAGGAGAGGATGCCGAGGAGCAGCGCCCCCCGCACCTCGCGCAGCACCAGCCACCCGGTGAAGAGCAGCGTCAGCGCGAAGAGCACCACCGGGAAGCCGCGCAGGTGGCCGCCCGTGCCCAGCGCCACCGGGACCGGATCGGCCGCGTTGCGGGACACGAACCCCGCGTCCACGAAGCCGATGATGGCCAGGAACAGCCCGATGCCGATGCCGATGGCCTTCTTCATGGAGGTGGGCACCGCCCGCACCATCGCCTGGCGCAGGCCGGTGGCCACGAGGAGGGAGATGACCAGCCCCTCGGCCACGACCACGCCCATGGCCTGCGGCCAGGTGAGCCTCATCCCGGCCACGAGCTGAAAGGCCACCACCGAGTTGAGCCCCATGCCGGCGGCGAGCGCCAGCGGAAGGTTGGCGAGGAGCCCCATGGCCAGGGTCGCGGCCGCGGCCACCAGGGCGGTGGAGGTGAGCACCGCCGGGAAGGGCGGCGTCGCGCCCGCGGCGTCGGCCACCTTGCCCAGGATGGCCGGGTTCACGAACAGGATGTAGGCCATGGTCATGAAGGTGGTGGCGCCGGCCAGGACCTCGGTGCGCACCGTGGTGCCGCGGCTCGAGAGGCCGAAGAAGGCGTCGAGCCGTCCGGCCAGGCCCGCGGGGGCGGTCATGGGCACCTCCAGGGCATCTCGGGGCTCGGCGGCGTCTCCCGGGCGCTCCGCGCCGGCCGCCATCAGCGCAGCGAAGACTCCTTCAGGCGCCGGGCGTCGTCAAGGACCGCCGCCGTGACCTCCTGCACCGTGCCGTAGACGCCGCTCTCCGCCAGCGAGTAGGCCTCCTCGGCCGTGTAGAAGGGCATGAGGCTCCCGCGAAAGCCGGTCGCGGCGCAGAGCCGGCTCAGCTCCCGGCACCCGTCACGCGGAGGCGTGGTCCCGCCGACGATGTCGCCGGCGACGACCAAGGCCGCGATGCGTATCAGATCCTCCGCGTCGGGCACCTCGAGGTCCAGCGACCTCAGGGTCTCGGCCAGGATCCGGCTGGTCTCGAACTCGTTGGGCGGCTTGACCAGTCCGGCCAAGAGGCGGAGCGGGCCGGTGTCCCAGCCGGCCGAGAGAGCCTGGGCGGCCCAGTCCACGATGGCGCTGCCGGACTCTCCCAGGAAGGCGCGCCGCGCCAGGGCCAGGTAGAGGCGGCGGCGAACGGGATCGGCGAGGCTCGAGGGGTCGACCGGCATGGGTACTGTAACCCACTGTGCCACAGTCGCCGCCTCATCCCCCATCCCCCCTCTCCACCGGTGGAGAAGGGAGAGATCGATTGCGACCACGGGCCCGACCCATCGAGGGGAAGCGCGGGCGCGGGCGGGCCCGCCTCGTGGACGATATGGCCAAGCCAGCGCCCCGGTGTCGGGGTCCCAGAGCCCATGGAACTGACCGCAGAATTCGCCGCCGCCGCCGCGTCGGCCGTCATCGCGGCGATCGCCGCCATTCACCTAGTGCGAAGGCGGCGGCGCCAGCGGCGCGACGCCGCGGTCCTGGCGCGGAAGGCGGCGGTCCTCCCCCGCTCGCTCCACCCGGTCATCGACCCCGACATCTGCATCGGCAGCCTCACCTGCCTCAAGGCCTGCCCGGAGGGCGACATCCTCGGCATCGTCGACCACGTGGCGCGGCTGGTGCACGGAGACCACTGCATCGGCCACGGCCGCTGCGCCGCGGAGTGCCCGGTGGGCGCCATCCGGCTGGTGTTCGGCACCGCCGAGCGCGGCGTGGACCTGCCGGAGGTCGACGAGTTCTTCGAGTCCAGCCGGCCCGGAGTACACGTCGTCGGCGAGCTGGGCGGCATGGGGCTCATCCGCAACGCGGTGACGCAGGGGCTCCAGCTGGCGGAGCGGCTGGCGGCGACCAGGCAGCCGTGCCCGGAGGGCGCGGTGGACGCGGTGGTGGTGGGGGCCGGGCCGGCCGGCCTGGCGACGGCCCTGGGGTTCAAGAAGGCGGGGCTCACCTTCCGCGTGCTGGAGCAGGGCACGGTGGGCGGAAGCGTGGCCCACTACCCGCGCCAGAAGATCGCCATGACCGAGCCGTTCGAGATGCCCTTTCTCGGCCGGGTGAGCAAGCGCCTCATCTCCAAGGAGGAGCTCCTCGCCATGTGGCAGAAGGCGATCTCCCGGGCGCAGCTCCGCGTGGACGAGGGCGTCAAGGTCGAGTCCGTCGAGGGGGAGGACGGCCGCTTCAGCGTGTCGACCAGTGGCGGGACGGTCTCCGCCCGCAAGGTGGTGCTGGCCACCGGCCGGCGCGGCACGCCCCGGCGCCTCGGTGTCCCGGGAGAAGACCTGCCCAAGGTGGCCTACGGTCTCGTCGATCCCGATCAGTACGCCGGCTGCCGCGTGCTGGTGGTGGGCGGCGGCGACGCGGCGGTAGAGGCGGCCGTCCAGCTGGCCGAGGAGAGCGACGCCGAGGTGTCGATCTCCTACCGCGGGGAAGCCTTCAACCGCTGCCGCGAGCCGAACCGCGTCCGGCTCGAGGCCCAGGCAGGGCGCGGGCGCCTGCGCCCTCTGCTCGGCACGCAGGTGACGCGGGTGACCCCCGACCGGGTGGAGCTCAAGCAGGGGCCGTCGGGGGCCGTCGAGCTCGCCAACGACTTCGTCATCGTGAACGTCGGCGGGGAGGTGCCGGTCGAGTTCCTCACCAAGGTGGGCGTGACGATGCGCCGCTACCACGGCGAGTCCCCGGCCGAGGTGGCGGCGGCTCGCGCCGGGCCCAAGGCGCTCGAGGTCCGGCGATCCAAGGAGGAGGCCGAGCGCGCCCGCGAGCGGCGCTTCATGGCGCTCCTGGCCTTGCTGGGGGCGTCGGTGATCGCCTACCTGGCCTGGAAGGGCTGGGACTACTACCACCTGTCGCGCCCGGAGCGCTTGCGGTCGCCTCTTCACCGGACCATGCGCCCGGCGGGGCCCTGGGGCCACGGGGTGGGGATCGCGGCCACCCTCTTCATGCTCTCCAACTTCCTCTACGCCGTCCGCAAGCGCTGGCGGCGCCTGAGCGGGGTGGGTCGGGTGCGCTCCTGGCTCAACTTCCACGTCTTCGTGGGCACCATGAGCCCACTGGTGATCGCCTTCCACGCCGCCTTCCAGTCCAACAACCACCTCGCCACCGCCACCGCGACGGCGCTGCTGGTGGTGGTGAGCACCGGGCTCATCGGCCGCTACATCTACGGCATGGTGCCCCAGGGGCAGGCGGTCGAGCCGTCGGACCTCCTGGGACAGCAGGAGCGGCTGCGCGCCCGGCTCGAGCCACTCCTGGCCCAGGCCAGGAACCCGGCGCCGCTGCGGGCACTCCTCGAGGCGTCGGCCCGGCCGCCGCGGAGGATGCCGCTGCCCGCGGCGCTGGCGGTCTTCCCACCATCGGCGCTCCGGGCGCGGCTACGACTCTTCCGGGCTCGGTGGGGGTTCAACGATCGCGCCACCTGGAAGGAGTTGCGCAACGGCTACCTCCGGCTTCACCGCATGCGCTTCCAGATCGCCTTCCACGGCGGGTTGAAGCGGTTCCTGCGCGGCTGGCGCGTGATGCACGCCTCGCTGGCCGGCTTCCTGGTCTTCGTCATCGCCGCGCACATCGCCGTCTCGCTCTACCTGGGCTACGGGCTCAAGTGATCCGGCTCGAGCGGCGGAACCTGGCCACCGGGTGGGGCCGCGGCGCCGGCGAGCCGCCCCGAGCCTGGGGCGCGGGCAGCGGGGAGCGGCCGCTCGGCTGCGGCGCCGCCGCGTCCCGCCTCCAGAACCGAGGCGGAGCCAGTGCCAGGGCCAGGAAGACGCCCTGCGAGGCCACGAAGCCCAGCAGGGCCCAGAAGGCCCGGTCCATGAAGCCGTAGGAGTGGAGCCCCACCCCGAGCATGTTGACGCCGAACCAGGAGAGGCTGGTGATGACGTTCCCCGCGATGGCCATGGCCATGATCCCCCTGTCCCGGACATAGCCGCCCCAGCGGGCGTGGAGGATGAGCGCGTTCCAGAGGACGATGAGCAGGGCGCCGTTCTCCTTCGGGTCCCACCCCCAGAACCGCCCCCAGGACTGGTCGGCCCAGATGCCGCCCAGGACCGTGCCCA
>DASTPH010000008.1:0-17297 GCA_035762305.1 Anaeromyxobacteraceae bacterium | reverse complement strand
CCCGGCTTGATGCCGAAAGCGCCGCCGGCGTAGGGGAGCATGGGCAGCTGCAGCGTCAGGTCGGTGACGGTCTGGGTGCGGAAGGTGTAGCCGAAGGCCACCTTCCCCTTGACGCAGGCGAGCGGGTCGGCCGCCGCGCTGCATCCGAGGGGGGCCTCCAGAGCGGCCAGGACCGGCTGCAGCGCCTTGCGCTGGCTCTCCAAGCCGGCCGCGTCCACCGCCGAGACCCCGAGCAGGGTGGAGATCCCGGGGAAGAATACGCTCGCCGGATCGCTACAGCCGTCGGGAAGGCAGATGGGGCTCGCCAGCGTGACGATGGTGCCGAGCGTGGTTCGCGAGAGCGGCTGCCCGGCGGCGTCGAGGACCCCGTTCGTCACCACCACCGCGTAACGGGTCTTCTCCTTGAGCGGCGGCAACGAGATCTGCGTGGGCGGAACCGCGCCAGGCGCGGACGGGGTACCCACGCCCACCGCAGGCTGCAGGCCGATGACGGTGGTGAGGCCGCCCTGGACGGTGGGTCCGGAGGTCACCGCCACGTAGACCGGCGGCGTGCCCGCGGTGAGGAAGTCCACCACGTCCGGCACGAGCGCCGGGGCGGCCGGGGTGGCGAGGTCGTAGAGGTAGACGCCGCGGGCGGCGGGGCTGCGGATGGTGCTGGCCTGGATGGGCCCCGAGGTCTGGCCGAAGACCATGGCGGTGGTGCTGAAGCCGTCCAGGGTGGAGATGTTGGGGATGAGCGGATCGAGCAGCGTGCTCACGTGACCGGTGGAGAGATCGAAGAGGAAGTCCGAGGGGAGCGGCATGTCCCCCGTGGTGGGGTCGGCCTTCACCCAGGTCGAGGCCGGGGCGACGGGGAAAGTGGCCAGCACCGCGATGTCGCTCTTGGGGAAGCCCCTGTTCTCGACCGCCGCGAAGACCGGCTGGTAGGCGTCCTGGAGCTGGCGGGCGGTGTCGTCCGGCAGCTCCGCGCGCGGCGAGAAGAGCAGCGCGTACATGGTGACGGAAGCGTTCAGCTGGCCGCCGTCCGTGCTCTTCACGCCGCTCGTCCCGCCCCGAAGCGCCACGATGTAGTTCCCGCCGGCGCGCCAGGGGATGGGGTGCCCGCCGGCGTCGATCCGGGTGAGCGAGAGCGTGCCCGACGACGTGCCGGCCGCGTAGCTCGCCGCGACGGCGGCGTACGGGTCGGCGGGCGGCACGGCGAGCGCGTCGAGGACCATGAGGTTGCAGCTTCCTGGAGCGGTCTGCGCCGTGCACGGGACGATCGAGGTGAGGTCGAGCGGCGGAGCGCTCCGCGCCGGCGCGGTGGGGTCGGAGAGGTCCTCGCGCACCAGGTCGATGGCGACCGACAGCACCTGATCGTAGGGGAAGCCACCCTGGGCGGCGAATTCCCGGAGCAGCTCGCCCTGGGCGCCCGGCACCGTGGCCGCGAACTGGAGCACCAGCTCGTTGGGGACCGGGAAGACGGCGTTCAGGGGGTCGAAGGCGGCGTAGTCCACCGTGCTCGGGTTCTTGGGCACCGAGGGCTGACACGCCGCCAGGGCGAGCGCCACGAGCAGAGGGGCGGAGCGTCGGAGCATCGGCGGCCTCCTCGACGTTGGGTGAAGCGGCGCCAGCTGGCGCGGAGAGCCTTACTGTTTCGTCCTCCGCGCGCGGCCTGTCAAGGCGAGAAAGGCGATGGCGCTCCGCGTCAGCCCGACTGCGAGGCCGCGCCATGGACCCAGCCCCGGACGGGTGCTCGAAGCGCCGCATCGCGCCGGGCGCGTCCCTCCACCCGGCGTGCGGCCTCGCCGCCGCCCGCTACGGCCTTTGCGCCTTGCGGTGGTCCAGCACCCGCCGCGCCTTCCCCTCGCTGCGATCCAGGGTGTGCGGCGCCACCAGCTCCACCTTCATTCGGAGGCCGGTGATGGAGTGGATCTCGTGGTCGATGCGGTCGCGCAGATCCACCATCTGCCGCATCTCGTCAGAGAAGTCGCGGGGCCGGATCTCCACCTTGACCACCGCCTCGTCGAGCGAGCCGGGGCGGGCCACCTCGATGAGGTAGTGTGGCGCCGTCCCCTCCACGCGCAAGAGCGCCTCCTCGATCTGGGAGGGGAAGACGTTGACGCCGCGGATGATGAGCATGTCGTCGGACCGCCCCACCACCCGGCCCATGCGGGCGCCGCTGCGGCCGCAGGGGCAGGGCGATCGGTCGAGCGACGCCAGGTCCCGCGTGCGGTAGCGCAGCACCGGCATCGCCTCCCGGGTGAGGGAGGTGAAGACCAGCTCACCCAGCTCGCCCTCGGGCACCGGCTCGAGCGTGTCGGGGTCGAGGCACTCCACCAGGAGGTGGTCCTCGGAGACGTGCATGCCGCTCCGCTCCCGGCACTCGCCGGAGACGCCCGGCCCCATCACCTCGGAGAGGCCGTAGTTGTTGAAGGCCAGGATGCCGAGCTCCCGCTCAATGGCTCCCCGCATCTCCTCGGTCCAGGGCTCGCCGCCGAAGTGCCCGAAGGAGAGCCCCAGCCCTCGAGGATCCTGCCCCTCGGCGCGGGCCACCTCGGCGATGTGCAGGGCGTAGCTCGGCGTGCACACCAGCGCGTCGGCCCGGAGGTCCTTGAGCAGCATCACCTGCCGCGGGGTGTTCCCGCCCGCGGCCGGGACCACGCCGGCTCCGATCCGCTCGATCCCCTGGTGCAGGCCGAAGCCGCCGGTGAAGAGGCCGTAGCCGAAGGCCACGTGGGCGAGGTGCCCGGGCCTGAGGCCCCCGGCGGCGAGGAAGCGGGCGCACAGCGAGGCCCACAGGTCGAGATCCGCCCGCGAGTAGGCCACGAAGGTGGGACGGCCGGTGGTGCCCGAGGAGCCGTGGACGCGTGCGATGCGCTCCCGCGGCACGGCCAGGAACCCCAGCGGGTAGTGGCGCCTGAGGTCGTCCTTCACCGTGAAGGGGAGCCTTGGCAGGTCCTCCAGGCCGCGGAAGGCCTGGGGGCGGACCCCGGCCTGCTCCAGCGCCTCCCGGTAGAAGGGGACGGCGGGGAGGCGCGCCACGAGCTCCCGCAGGCGGCGGTCTTGAAGCTCCCGGAGCTCCGCCCGCGGCAACGTCTCGGCCGGGTCGAAGATCCGGTCGTCGATCGCCACTCCCTAGGCTCCCACCCGCGCGAAGACCTCCTCGCGGGCGAGGAGCTTCACGCCCCGGCCCCGGAGCAGCGGCGCCGCCTTGTCCGGGTCCTCCAGGCGGAACACCAGCACCGCGGTCTTGTCCCGGTGGCCGGCGATGAAGGGGTACATGTACTCGATGGAGAGGCCGGCCGCCTCGAAGGCGCCCAGCACCTCGGCCAGCCCGCCCGGCCGGTCGAGGACCTCCGCCGCCATCACCTCGGTGAGGTTCACGACGCAGCCGGCCGCCTCCAGGACCTTCCGGGCCTGCTCGTGGTCCTTGACGATGAGGCGCAAGATGCCGAACTGCTGGGTGTCGGCCAGCGACATGGTGAGGATGTCGATACCGGCCTTCCCCAGCACCTCGCAGGGGTACCGGAGCTGGCCGGGGCGGTTCTCCAGGAAGAGCGAGAGCTGGGTGAGCTTCATGAGGGATCCCTCGGCTGGTCAGATCTGCCGCTGGTCGACGACGCGCTTGGCCTTGCCCTCGCTGCGGGCGATGGAGCGCGGCTCGACCAGCGTCACCTGGGCCCGCAGGCCCAGCACGTGCTCGAGGGAGTGCTCCAGCTTCCGCTGCAGGGTCTCCAGGGCCCGGATCTTGTCGGAGAAGACCTCGGGCGTGACCTCCACCTTGACCTCGATCTCGTCGAGCCCCTTCTGGCGGGTGAGCACGATCTGGTAGTGCGGCAGCGTGCCCTCCACCGCCAAAAGCGCCGTCTCCACCTGGCTCGGGAAGACGTTCACGCCGCGGATGATGAACATGTCGTCGGAGCGGCGCGAGATGCGGCGGATGCGGCGCACCGTCCGGCCGCAGGCGCAGGGCTCGGGCTGGATAGCGGTCACGTCCCGGGTGCGGTAGCGGATGAGCGGCATGGCGTCCTTGGAGAGGGTGGTGAGCACCAGCTCCCCCTCCTGCCCGTCCGGCAGCACCGCCCCCGAGGCTGGGTCGATCACCTCCGGGTAGAAGTGATCCTCGAAGAGGTGCAGCCCGGCCTGGGCGGCGCACTCGATGCCCACCCCCGGCCCGATGATCTCGGAGAGGCCGTAGATGTCGTAGGCCTTGATGCCGCTGTCCTGCTCGATGCGGCGTCGCATGCCCTCGCTCCAGGGCTCGGCCCCGAAGATGCCGGCGCGCAGCCGCGAGAAGTCCACCTTCATCTCCCGGGCCCGCTCCACCAGGTGCAGGAAGTAGCTGGGGGTGCAGCAGATGGCGGTGACGCCGAAGTCCTGCAGCACCATGAGCTGGCGGTCGGTGTTGCCGCCGGAGATGGGGATGACGGTGGCCCCCAGCGCCTCGGCCCCGTAGTGCGCCCCGAGCCCCCCGGTGAAGAGCCCGTAGCCGTAGGCGTTCTGCACCACGTCGCCGCGGTGGAGCCCGCAGGCGGCGAAGCTCCGCACCATGACGCCGGTCCACACGTCCAGGTCGGCCTGGGTGTAGGCGACCACCGTGGGCTTGCCGGTGGTGCCGGAGGAGGCGTGCAGCCGCACCACCTCCTCCATGGGGCTGGCGAAGAGGCCGAAGGGGTAGCCGTCGCGCAGGTCGGCCTTGGTGGTGAAGGGGAGGCGCGCGAGGTCGTCGAGGCTCGAGAGCTCGGGCGAGAGCCCTCGCTCCTCCAGGCGCCGGCGGAAGACCGGGACGCGGTCGAAGGCGCGCCGCACGATCCGGCGCAGCCGCTCGAGCTGCAGGGCGCGCAGCTGCGGCACCGGCACGTAGTCCGGGGCGCTGGCGGGGTGGAAGGACTGGGGAGCGCTCATCCGAGGAATCCCGTCTGGAGGGAGGGGCGCGCCGCCCCTCCGGTTCTCAGGCCGCGGCCCGAGCGCGGGCGGCGGCCCGGCCCATCTGGAAGGCCTTCTCGTTCACCTCGTGCAGCCGCTCCGGCAGCGCCGCCCGCACCGCCTCGATCCACGTGCGCTCCGGGAGGTCCAGGTGATGGGAGAGCGCCCCCAGGAGGGCCACGTTGAGGCTGCGCCGGTTGGGCAGGCTGGACTCCGGCAGCAGCGAGGGCGGGATGAGCACGCCGCCCGGCTTGAGGACGTGCAGGTTGTTGTCCACCTGGTCCGGGGCCAGCACCACCAGGAAGTCGGCCTCCCCCTCCGGCACCATGGGGGAGAGCACCTCGTCCCCGTAGCGGACGTCGCTCGACACCGAGCCGCCCCGCTGGCTCATGCCGTGGATCTCGGCCTTCTTCACGTCGCGCCCCTCGCGGAAGGCGACGTCGGCCAGGATGTCGGAGGCCTTGATGACACCCTGGCCGCCCAGGCCGGCGAAGACCACGTTCGTGACCCTACCCGCCATCGCCGGCCCCCTCGATGCACTCGGCGCAGCCGCCGGGCGAGGCCCCCAGCGCCGCGGCGGCCCGCTCGGCGTTCTCCTTCTCGTAGCGGCGGATGTCGGCGGCGGCGAGGATGCAGGGGCGCCGCGCCACGATGACCGCCAGGTCGTTGCCGGCCAGCCGCTCCCGGAGCAGCTTCTCGAAGCCGGCTGGGTCCTTCACCGGATCGACCACGTGGACGTGGCGGACCCCGGCGGCGCGGCACAGCCCCTCGATCGAGACCTGGCCGGTGGCGGTGTGATCCAGCTTGCGGCCGGTGCCGGGGTGCTCCTGCTGGCCGGTCATGGCGGTGGTGCCGTTGTCGAGCACAAGGAGCAGGTGGCCGGTGGAAGGCGGGTTGTACACCATCTCCATGAGGCCGGAGACGCCGCTGTGGATGAAGGTGGAGTCGCCGATGACCGAGACCACCCGCCGCGCCTCGGCCTCGGGGAGCACGTGGCGCAGGCCCAGCCCCACCCCCACCGAGGCGCCCATGGCCACGCAGCTGTCCATGGCCTGGTAGGGCTCCATGACCCCCAGCGTGTAGCAGCCGATGTCGCCGGAGACGATGCAGTCGAGCTTGCGGAGCGTGGCGTAGACCGGGTGGTAGGGGCAGGCCTCGCACAGCTCGGGCGGCTTGGCGCGCGGGGGCGGCCCCTCCGGCGACTCGTCGCGGGCGAGGATGCGCCGCACCCGGGCCACGTCTAGCTCGCCGAAGCGGTACATCTCGGCCTTGCCCTCCACCGGGATGCCGGCGGCCCGCAGCGCCTCGGCGAAGACCGGGTCGCCCTCCTCCACCACCACGCAGCGAGCCACCGAGCGGGCGAAGGCGCGCACCTTCTCGATGGGCAGGGGGTGGACCGTCCCCAGCTTGAGGAAGCTCGCCCCGGGGGCCGCCTCGCGGGCGTGCACCCAGGCGATGCCGGCGGCGACGATGCCGAGCTTCGAGTCCCCCTCGCGGACGGGGTTGAGCGGCGCGGTCTCGGTCCAGGCGGCGATCTCGCCGAGTTTCTGCCGCAGGCGCCGGTGGGCCGGCCGAGCGAAGCCCGGGATCATCACCCGGCCCCGGATGTCGCGCTCGAAGTGGGGAGGCGCCGCGGGCGGGAGCGGCGAGGGGCGTCGGCGCAAGACGCTCTTTGAGTGGCACACCCGGGTGGTGAGGCGGAGCAGCACCGGGATCTTCCAGCGCTCGGAGAGCTCCAGGGCCGCCAGGGTGAGGTCGTAGGCGTCCTGCGAGTCGGAGGGCTCGAGCATGGGCAGGCCGGCCGCCACCGCGTAGCGGCGGTTGTCCTGCTCGTTCTGCGAGGAGGCCATGCCCGGGTCGTCGGCCGTGACCACCACCAGCGCGCCCGAGACGCCGGTGTAGGCGGCGGTGAAGAGCGGGTCCGCGGCGACGTTCAGGCCCACGTGCTTCATGGTGACGAGCACGCGCGCCCCGCCGAAGGCCGCCCCCAGGCCGACCTCCAGGGCCACCTTCTCGTTGGGGGCCCACCGGGCGCGGCCGCCCAGGGCGCCGAAGGTCTCGAGGATCTCGGTGGAGGGCGTGCCGGGGTAGCCGGTGCCGAGCAGGACGCCGGCGTCGAGGGCCGCCAGGGCCACCGCCTCGTCCCCGCTCCACAGCCCTCGCTCCGGGGCCTTTGCGGCTGTCGCTGCCTGCACTCGGTCGCCTCCGGACGCCGCCGCCGCGGGGCGCTCGGCCCCGGCGCTCGGCCTGCGAACGCGAAATGGGCCGCCATTCTCGCCAGTTTGGGCGGGGGGAGGCAAGGGCACCGGTCTGCCCCCGCGATCGAGGCGTTCCTTGGGCGAGGCAGGCTGTTGGCGATCCTCGGACTGGCCCGCCGCGGTGACGGCCGCCGCCGGCGCGCCCGAGAGACCGGATTGCGGGCTCGGTTGACACGAGTACCGTGCGCACGCATTATGTGTTCATGAACGTGACCCTCTCCATCGACGAGCGCGTCGTGGCCCGCGCCCGAAAGAGGGCCGAGGCGCTCGGCAAGAGCCTGAACCAGCTCGTCCGCGACTACCTGGAGACGCTCGCGGGCAGCGAGGATCCCGAGCGCAGCATCGAGGAGTTCAGGCGCCTCTCGGGCCGGGGGCACTCGCGCGGCTGGCGCTTCGACCGCGACGAGATCCATGAGCGCGCGTAGCTTCTTCGACACGAACGTCCTCGTGTACACGGACGACAAGGCCGCTCCGGCCAAGCAGCGGCGGGCCATCGAGCTCGTGGCCGAGCACCGGCGCGCGGGCACGGGGGTCCTCTCGCTCCAGGTCCTTCAGGAGTATTTCGTCACGGCCACGCGGGAGCTGCGCCTCGACGCCGCCGTCGCCCGACGCAAGGTCGAGCTGCTCGCGGAGCTCGACGTGGCGGTGCCCGACCTCACGGACGTCCTCGCCGCCATCGACCTCCATCGCCTGCACGGTTTCTCGTTCTGGGATGCACTGGTGGTGCGGGCGGCCAAACAGTCGGGCTGCACCGTGCTCCTGTCGGAGGACTTCCAGGACCGGCGAGCGATCGATGGAATCCGGGTCGTGAACCCGTTCCGTTAGCGATCCGGATCTCCTCGACCCAGCCGTTGTCTCGACGGTAGCCGGCGAGGGGCTGGCCCCTCACCCCTCAGTACGACCAGCCCACGCCTAGGCGCGGCTGGACGTAGTAGCCGACCTCGACGCCGCCGTCGAGGCGGGGCAGCCACTCGATGCCACCGCCGATGTCGAACGCCAGGCGCCAGCGCTCGGCCAGGGGGAGGGAGACGGACACCAGCGGCCCCAGGGCCATGGAAAGGCCGCTAGCGGTCTCCGTTCCGGCGCCGAAGACCGCCGGCAGCTGCCCCGCGTCGCGCCGGGCGATGCGCTGCCAGACCCAGGCCGGGCGCAGCTCCCCGCCGAAGCCGAGGGTGGCGGGGCCCGCCTCCGTGGCCCATCGCATGGAGCCCGAGAGTCTCAGCTCCTGGTGCTGCACCTGGACCTGGGGACCGTCGATCGAGGCGGTGCCGTACCCCAGCGCCACCCTCGCCACCCAGTCGCCCATGACCCGAGCCACGCCCGCCTCGACGACCTGGCGCGGCGACATCCCGGCCAGAGTGCCGTTGCTCATGGCGTAGGCAGCGTCCACGTCCCAGGGGCGCACCACCAGCGGGGCGCCCCCCTTGCCGAGCGCCCGGCTGGTCTCCACGCGCACCAGGTCCGAGGTCCCCACCGTGCGCGTGCCGCCGAAGCCGAGGCCCACGTCCGCGGCCCAGGCCCTGGCGCCGGCGGGAACCACCACCCGGTAGTGGCCCGGCGCCAGCGCCAGCCGGAGCCGCTCGCCCCGGCGCTTCTCCAGCTCGGCGACGATGTCGCTGCGCCGGTCGGTGATCCAGATCCGTCCGTCGAGGTCCTCGGCCAGCGCCAGCTGCGCCCCCGCCGCGGAGGTGTTGGTGAAGACCCAGTCCCCGAAGCCCGCCAGCGCGAAGTCGAAGCTCGGGCGCTGCGGGGCCAGCCCCGCCTCGGCCGCCTTGGCCAGGGTGACCCGGTAGGCGTAGGAGTAGGCCTCGGTGAGGGTCACCCTGCCGTTCCCGTCGAAGTCGGCGGCACCGCGCAGCCCCGCCAGCAGGTGGTGGGTGAAGAGCGAGCCGCGCAGGTGCGCCCACTCCTGGGCCAGCTCGCCCGGGCCAGCCGCGGCGATGAGCACCTCACCGGCCACGCGCACGCTCTGGTCGAAGACCACCGGCACCTCCGGTCCGGGGCGGCCCCCCTTCCAGCGCACCTCCACCGGTACGCGGCAGGCGTCCACCAGGACGAGCCTCAGCTGGGCCTCGGTGTGGCCCACCTCCTCCCGGATCCGGGCCAGCGGGAGCCGCTCGCCCCCGAGGTGCAAGGACTCCTCGTCGGCGTGGGCCGAGACATAGAAGACCAGGGCCGTCCGGGTGTAGCCCGACAGCTCCCGGATCTGGCCGGTGGCCTCGCTGATGGCGCGCAGCACGTCCTCGGGCCCGCCCCCCACGACCAGGTAGGCCCGGCGTGGCGCCACGCCGCCCACTTCCAGGAGCAGGGCGTGTACCCGCCGCGCGTCCTCCTCGGCCCAGGCCAGCGGCTGCTCGGAGTCGAGCCCGTGGTTGTTACCCACCACCACGGCGACGCGCACGTCCTGCCGCGGGAGATCCGCCAGGAGCGCCAGGGCGGCGAGCGGGAGCGCGGCGGTCATGGGCGCACCTTCGTCACGGCGACCACGCGCACCTGGGCCTCGAGCGCCACCGGGCCGAGTCGGTCCCCCGTGCGCTCGCGCCAGGCCTTTCGCAGCGCTTCCTCGACGCGACGTCCGTCGAGGGGCCCAGGCGAGAGGACGAGGACGATCCACTCGCGCCCCACCGTCTCGTCGAGCTCGACGCTCCCCGGCAGGACCTGGAGCTGTGCCCGGCCTTCCACGGGAGCACCGCCGCTCCCGGTCGGCGGATGGTAGCGGCTCACGCGGCCGCCCTCGTCGATGCTGGCCACCAGGGCATGGGCTGGCGTGGGGCTCACCACTCCGAAGCGAAGGAGGTCGCCCGGGCGCAGCGTCTCGCCGGTCTCGAGGGGCCGGGCCGCCTCGCCGCCCCGGCTCACGAACAGGGTGAACGTCGCCTCGCCCTTGAAGCGGATCTCGTTCCCGGGGGCCGGCCAGAGCGCGATTGCCACCGCGGCGGCGCCGGCGGCCGCGAGGCCTCCCGTGAAGAGCCAGCGCCAGGCGGACCGGCTGGCCGGCCTTTCGGGAACGCTCGGTGTCTCGGCAGCGGCCAGGCCGGCCAGGAACGGCCGCGCCGGTCGCGATGCCAGGAAGGCGTCGCGCTCCCGTCGCAGCGCCTCGACGGTGGCGCGGCAGCTCTCGCATGCCTGGTGATGCTGGTGGTGCCCGTCGCCGGCGGGCGTCGCCTCCGGCTCGAAGGCCATCCGCTCGAGGAGCCACGCGGGGAGGTGGCCCTCCCGGCGCGCCTCGCGATCACGATCTGGAACTGGCATGGTCTCCCTCCTGGGCGGGAGTTTCCGTGAGCGCCGCGGCGGCCTGGTGCAACGCTCTGAGGCGCCGCCTCACGGTCATGGTGGAGCAGTCGAGCGCGGCCGCGATCTCGAGCTGGTCCATGTCGTCGACGTAGTAGAGGATGGCGACCTGCCGCAGCGACCGCGGGAGCTGGCCGAGTAGCTCGGCGAGGAGCAAGCTCGCCTCGGAGCGGGGCAACGGGCCATCGCCGGACGCCGGCTCAGGCGCGCCGTTGCCACGTAAGCGCGCACGCGGCCGCTCCCGCTCCAGGCGATCGAGGCAGGCCCGGTCGGCGATGCGGTGGAGCCAGGCCAGGGCGGACGTTCCCTGGAACCCGTCGCCGTATCGCAAGACCCGGACGAAGACGTCATGGAGCAGGTCCTCGGCCGCCGCGTCGTCGCGCACGAGGCGCCGGCAGCGCCGGAGGACGGCGTAGCCGAAGCGCTCGTAGAGGCGGGCGACCTCGTCGGGGGTCATCGTATCTCGGTCCTCATGGGCGCCAGGTTGGATGACCCGCAGCCGAACTGAGGCCGACGACCTCGACGGATTCCGTCCCGTCCGCTCGGATCGCCTGGACTGAAATGCCGTCGAGCCAGTAGTTGGACCGCACGAACGCGATGGTGCGTCCGTCCGGGGACCAGGCCGGGTCAGTGTCGATCCACCCGTCCGTGAGCGCAGTCGCTCCTGTTCCGTCCGCGTTCATGACCATGAGCGCCGAGTAGTACTCGCGGTCCGTGCGTGCGAATGCGAGCCTCGTCCCGTCTGGCGACCAAGCTGGCTGCTGGTCTTCCTCGGGCGCCCCCGAGCCGAAGACGCTCAAGCAGGTGACATTGGAACCGTCCGTATTCATGGTGCAGATCCGCATGGGATCGGTGAAGAAGGCGCCGGGGACACCCTTGGCGAACGCGATGCGTGTGCCATCGGGTGACCAGGCGGGATCCGAATCCTGGCGAACGGGATCGTTCGTGAGTCGCGTCGGGTTCGACCCGTCCGCAGCCATCACGTAGATCTCAGCGTTTCCGTCGCGCTCGCTGACGAAGGCTATGCGTGTGCCGTCGGGCGACCAGGTAGGGGAGTAGTCCCTCGCCGTCTGATTAGTCAGGCGCCGTGGGCTCGAGCCGTCGGCCTGCATCACGTAGATCTCCTCGTTCCCGTCCCGGTCGCTCTTGAAGGCGAGGGTTGTCCCATCGGGCGACCAGGCTGGCTCGAAGTCCTGTGCCGAGTTGGCCGTCAAGCGTGTGAGACCCGCTCCGTTCGAGCGGATGACGTAGATCTCGTGGCTGAAGTTCGTGTAATCGAAGTCCACGAACGCGAGCGGCCGGTCCGGCGCACAGACGATGTCGAGTAGCACCGACGTCGATACCCCGGCCACGACCGCGACGGCCACCTGGCGCCTGCCATCGCAGTTGGGCGCCACGCCTCGGAGCGCCACCTGGTACGAGCCGGGAACGAGCCCGAAGAAGGTCGTGGTCCCGTTAAGCGGTGCCGCGGCCGTCTCACTCTGACCGGCCCCGCTCCACACCACGCTATAGCCATCCGGATCGAGGTCCACACCGGACGTCGTGGTGGTCACAGTCAGGCCTCCGGTCGCCACGCATTCGACCGCGAAGGCGACGTCCGTGGTCTGGCCGTAGGCAACGGTCAGCCACTGGGGATTCGGGCTCGAGGAGGAGCAGTTCCGTGCCAGACCTCCCAAGGAGATCCGGAACGCGCCTTCGGGGACACCCGGGAAGAGCACGGAACCGCTGGCGGCGATGGGTCGCTGTACCCAATAACAGGCGTCCCAGTCGCAATTGCCGTCGTCCAGGGTCGCGACGTAACCGTCCGCGTCCAGGTCGAAGCCGGTGGTGGTCGTCGTCACCCGGACGTCGCCGACCCGTCCCCCGCAGGCGACGGCGAAGCGCGCGTCCGCGGTAACGCCAGACAGCACCTCGATCGATAGCGGGTTGGCGCCCACGACCCCGCAGTTCGTGGCAAGCCCGGAGAGCGACACAAGGTAGGTCCCCGGCCGCACCCCGGGAAGAGTCACCGTGCCGTCGTTTCCGATCGCCCTCGGCGCGCCGCCCTCGAGGCCCACGGTGTATCCATCGGGATCGAGATCCAACCCGGTGCTCGAGACCACCACCCGGATCGTCCCCGATTGCCAGCATTCCACCGTGAACGCGGCGAGGGCGGTTTCGCCGGCGGCGACGGCCACCTGCACCGTGCTCACCCCGGCGACGGCGCAGTTGGCAGCCAGTCCCTCGATCGCGACCGTGTGGGTCCCCGGCGTCAGGACGGGAACGGCGACGGAGTCGTTCGGCTGGACCGGCAGCGGAACACCACCGTCGATCCGAAGCACATAGCCGTCGGGGTCGGGGTCCTGGCCCGTGGTAACCACCGAGACGAGGAGGGAACCGGTGGTCGGCGCCGGGCAGGCCCAGGCGGGAGGCACGAGCGAGCCGGCGCAAGAGAAGTCGCCCGAGTACCGCTCCTCGACGGTGTCGCAGACATCTGTGGTGGTCTTGGACCAGGTGGCCCGGAAGCGGTCGTCCGAGCACCACGACGGCTTCTCGCCCTCGGGAATGGCCGGTCGGTAGATGGTTTCGCGCGTCCCTTGCTCGCAGCCGACCACGGCCTGAGTGGGCATCCTCAGCTCGACCGGAACCTCGATAGGCTGCCAGAGCCGGCCGGAAGCGGTGGTCCGGCCGTCGCCGTCGAGCCACTCGTCCTCGACCCACACGCTGAATCCCTGCGGGAGGAAGAGAAGCACCTCGGCGTATGCAGGGTCGATCTGCTGGTGGTCGATGAGGCCGGCGAGGTAGGCCACGAGGTACGAGCGGCGCGGCCGATCGGGGTCTGGGTCGTAGGTCTGATGCCCGGACATGGCGAGCGTGGGCTCGGGAGGACTCCCCGGCCTGCCCAGGCGGAAGGCGCCGTCGAGGTTCACGTCGTCGAAGGCGACCACGCTCGCCAGGGCGAACGAGCCGAAGCCTCCCTGTCGCGACAGGTCGTATCGGGCAGCCTCAGGGGGCAGTTCGCGGATGGCGATCTCGAAGCCGCCCGGGAGGTGCGCCTGGTAGTCGACCACGCGAAGCAGGGATCCCAGTCGCCGGTCCGTCCAGTCGCAGCGTCTGTCCCCCCGGGCGGGCGTGCCGTCGCAGAGCGGCTCGGTCCGCGGGGCGACATCGATGCACGCCTCCGTGTACGAAGCGTCGACCGCGGGCCCGGATGCCGCGCCGAGGAGGTTCAGCAGGGCGCCGTGGTCCGCCGCGGGGGCCCACAGGAGCGCTAACGACAGCTCCCCAGCGACCCGAACCTGGCCGGACGGCGGCGCCAGCGTTCCCTGGATCACCGCCAGCGGCTCGCCCCCGTAGTCGCCGTCGGCGAGGCCGCCACAACCGGCGGCGAGGGCAGCCGCCATCGAGAGCGAGGTGGCTCGACGCGACGCGGATCCCATGGCCGGCCTCCCCGTTCAGGGACTCACCGTGAAATTGCGCCCGACGCTGCTCGCTTCCCTGACCGGGCGCGGCCGATCTGTAGCGGCCCACTCGTCCATGGACGCGTAGGGGGCTCGCGCGAAGACTCCCCAGTACCCGTGCCCGCCGCGCGGCGGGGCGAGACCGTAGCCGGCGAGGTCCGGCACCACCGCGCTGGCGGAGGTCGTGAAGATGCGGTACTCGACGCCGCCGAGTGGTGGGCCTTGGAGGGCGACGACCCGCAGCTCGTACACGCCTTCCGCGAGAGGTGTCCAGGAGAACGCGGTCGACTGCGATACGACCGCACCGTCCGGCGGGCTCGAGAGCAGCAAGGCCTTCAGCTCGAACATGGCGCTCTCGCCGAGCGTCAGGCCTCGCCGGTACTCGCGGGTGAGAACGCCGCTATTCTCGCCCATGGCTTCGCCGGCGATGCCCGGCGTGCACCCGGGCAGGAGCGGGACGACAAACGCAGCACTGGTGCCCGGTACCCAGTCGGTGAGCTGCCAATCCCCGCCCTCGCATTCGAGGAGCGGCCACGACCTCGGCTCGTACCCCTCGGGAGCCGTGACCTGGGCGCTGATCTGGCCTTGGGTCGCGGGGCCCGCGGGTGCGAGGGCCACGTCCACGACCTGGCCCGGCGAAACGGAGATGCCCTCGGTTCGCCACGACTCGCCGAAGCCCGTGAGCCCGGAGTCGTCGAACCGGTACTCGAACGCGTACGCCGTTCCGGTGGTCGAGGCAGCCGCGGGCACCGGGACGTTCCACAGCCCCGTGTAGAGCTCGTCGAGCCCGGCGCATCCCCAGCGCGAGCAGAAGAACGCCCTCACGTAGTAGTCGACGGGAGGCGAGGTGATGTTCACGTGTCCTTCGGCCTGCGGACCGTCGATGGCCAGGAGCGGATGGGCACCTGTGAGCCCGACGTAGTGGAAGACGAACGGGGAGCCGGGCCGGAAGACGGAGACGTCGTATGGAGCCACGACGTCCGGAATCGTGAATCGGCCCTCGGCGTCGCTGACGGCGCTCGCCGCACCGATGACGACTTGCCAGCCACCCATTCCGTCGCCGATCGCGTTGGCCACCCTCCCGGACACCGCGATGGGGGGCGTATCCTCCGGCCAGACCGCAATGGCGGCAGAGTCCATCACGCCCGCTGCGGAGGCGGAGAGGGTCACCCCAGTCCTCGCGGCAACCGATGACGGAGGCGTGTACTGCACGCTGGCGCCCACCGTCGCGGAAAGGATGCCCACGCCGACCGGGACCAAGGACCAGGTGATCGGACCCTCCGCGTTGACCGGGATCGCGGTGAATGTCATGGGTCCACTGCCCGCCACCACGTAGGCCGTCGCAGGGGTCACGATGAGCGAGCGTCCGGGAGGGCGCTTCACCTCGATCGTCGCCCGCGCGGTCAATCCAGCCGCGCTGGCGTACAGCGTGACGAGGAACGTCGCCTCCACTGCGGAGGGCGGTGCGTAGGACACGGTACGTCCCGTTGCTGACGAGAGCATCCCCAGCCCCGGTGGGTCGATCGACCACACGATCGGGCCGTAGCCGTTCTCGAGTCTTGCCTCGAAGGTCGCGATCTCGCCCCCTGCCAGTACCGAGGCAGCTCCCGGCGTCACGGTGAGGGAGGGACTGGCCGGCGGGACCACCGTGATCGTCGCGGTATCGCTCATCCCCGCGGCGCGGGCGGTGAGCGTCACCGTCGTCGCCGCGGCCACGGCAACCGGAGGCAGATAGGCGACGAATGCGCCCGAGGCGGCCGAGAGGGCCCCGACGCCGGCCGGCTCGAGCGACCAGGCGACCGTGCCGCTCGCGCCGCGGAGCAGCGCGGTAAACGTCACAGCTTCCCTCCCCGCCACCACGTCGACGGCCCTGGGAGTCACGTAGAGGAGTGGCGGCGGCTCGAAGGGTTGCTTCGGATCCTCGGTGCCGTTGCAGCCGACCGAGGCGGCCAGCGAGAGAAGCACGGCGCTGGCGGCGGCCGAGGCGGCGAGCTTCCGTGCCATGTGCCCTCCGCTTGCTGCGGGTCCATTCCATAGACCGGTCAAGGGGAGAAAAGGGGACACCCACGCGTGACGTGCCCTCACGGGTGCCGCTGCCCCTCTCCCCCACAGTCAACGATTTGCGACACGTCAAGGCACGGACCCACCAGGGTCCGTGCCTCGTCGACGCGCCTGTTGCCGCGCCGCGTCAGGAAATCACTGGCCGCTCGGCGTCCGCGTCGACATCCAGATGTCGAGCCCGCCGAATCCGCCGGGCCGGTTGGAGACGAAGACCAGGGTCCGCCCGTCGTTGGAGAGGCTCGGCTGCTGATCGAAGGCCGCCGAGTTCAACGGCTCGCCGAGGTTCCGCGGAGCCTCCCACGGCTCGTGGACGCTCCGGCGAGTGGCGGTCCAGAGGTCGGTGTTTCCCGAGCCGCCGGCCTGGGCGCCGGAGAAGAAGATGATCTCCCTTCCGTCCGCGCGCACGGTGGGTCCCACCGAGCCGCCGGTCGGGTGCCAGAGCTCCGAGACCGGCGCAGCGGGCCCGGTGACCTCGCCGCGGGCCGTGACCGGCGCGGCCCAGATCTGGAATAGCCCGCCGGCCGGCTGCCTCACGAAGTACAGGCTGGTGGGCCCTTCCTCGACGGTCCTCAGGAACTCGGGGCCGGACTCGACTGCCTCGGTGTTCACCTCCGGCCCGAGGTGCACCGGCTCCTCCCAGCCGAAGTCGTCGTCCTTGTCGGCGCGGCGCGTTACCCAGATGTCGTTCAGCCCGTTGCCGGGCCGGTCGCTCACGAAGAAGAGCGAGTGCCCGTCCACCGAGAAGGCCGGCGCGGTGTCGGCTCCCGTCGTGTTGAGGACGGCCAGGTTCACCGGCGCGCCCCATGGGTCGTCGGGCGAGGCCCGGCGGGAGACCCAGAGGTCGTTCCCCCCGAGGCCCCCCGTCCGGGTGGAGGCGAAGTAGAGGGCGAGGCCATCCGGCGAGAGCGTGGGGTTGATGTCGCTCGCGGAGGTGTTGATGGTCGGGCCCAGGTTCACGGGCTCCGACCACTCCGACCGCGCGAACGACATCGCCTCGGCCGACGAACTCGGCGGGTCCGCCGCCGGGCCGCCGCAGGCCGCCAGCGCCGCCAGCACGATGAACGACGACGAGCCGAGCAGGGCTCGCCACTTCCATTCGCTCCTGACCATGGCTTCCTCCGTTCCGGCGGCCAGCGCCGGCTCGATGGTGCACCGGGGGTAGAGAGACGCGATGTCCGTCACAGGCCCCGACGCCGGTCGGCTTCGACGGGCCGGCGGCTGGCTGCTTTTCCACCCTGGACCGGACGACGAGGGGGAAGGGAACAGGCTCGGATGGGGCGTCGCGGTGCCCGGTCGTCCGGTGCGGCCAACGTGCCGGCCCCGCTCCGCCGTGGTACGA
>DASTPH010000007.1:0-87398 GCA_035762305.1 Anaeromyxobacteraceae bacterium | reverse complement strand
GGCGAGGCGCTCTTCGCCTGGTTCGCCTCCCTGGCCCAGGCCGGGGTCGAGGCCGCCGGCGGCCGGCTCGACGGAGCGGTTGCGGCGCTGGCGGCCGGCGCGCCGATGCGGCGCGCCTCGGGGGACAACACCATCGGCTGGTCGAGCACGCTCCTCGTGCTGGATCGGATCGAGGAGGCCGGCCTCTCGGCGCCCGGCTACGTCCTCGACGCCGAGATCGACCGCCTGGTGGCTGCGCCGTCTCCGCACCTCCGCGGGCTTGGTCACCGCTTCCGGGCGCGCCGCGCCCTGCGGCGGGGCGGGGGCGCAGCCAGCGCCACGGCGCGGGAGGATCAAGCGCTGGCGGCCGAGGCGCTGCGTGCGGCGGGGGCCCGCCACGACCTGCAGCAGACGCTCCTCGAGGCCGCCTCCCTGGCCGAGGCCGAGGGCCGCCCCGCCGACGCGGCGGCGCTTCGGCACGAGGCCGACGACGCCTGGCGCCCACCGGCCCGCTCCCCGGGCGACGAGCCAGTGGACCTGGCGCGCCGCGCCGCGGCCATCGTCGACCTCGGCGGCCTCGTCCCCTCCGGCGAGCGGCTCGAGGGGTTCTGGGGCGACGTGGCGGCGCACCTGTGCCGGGCCTTCGCGGTCGAGCGCTGCGCGGTCGCCGAGCTCGGGGCGGCCGGGCCGGCGCTCCTGGGAGCGCGGGGGGACGCTCGCTGGCAGAGCGCGCTGCTCGACGCCCTGCGCGGGCCGGCGCCGGGTGCGGTTTCGCTCGGGTCCGCGCTGGCCGCGCAGGGCTCGCCGCCTGCCGGCGGCCGCCTCTCGCTCGCGCCCTTCGAGTCCCGGCGCACGGGCCGGAAGGGCGTGGTGGCCCTGGAGAGCGCCGTCGCGGCGGAGCCCAGCCCCGCCGAGCCGATCCTGCTCGCCGCGCTGGGCCGCCAGGTGGGCGTCCTCGCCGACGCGGTCGCCGCCCGGCAGGAGATCACCCAGGCGCGCCGCCGGCTCGAGCACGAGAACCGCTACTACCGCGAGGCGGGGCCGGCGGCGGCTCCCGCCGGTGGCCGGCTCCTCGGGGGCTCTCCGGCGATGCGGGAGGTGCTGGAGCTGGTGGCCCGCGCGGCGCCGTCCTCGACTCCGGTGCTGGTGACCGGCGAGACCGGCGTCGGCAAGGAGCTGGTCTCCCGGGAGATTCACCTGCGCTCGGCCCGGCGCGACGGCCCCTTCATCGCAGTCCACGTGGCCTCCCTGTCGCCCGGGCTGGTGGCGAGCGCGCTCTTCGGGCACGAGCGGGGCGCCTTCACCGGCGCCACCGAGATGACCCGCGGCCGGTTCGAGCTGGCGGACGGCGGCACCCTCTTCCTCGACGAGGTGGGCGAGCTCTCCCCCGAGGACCAGGTGCGCCTCCTTCGCGTGCTGCAGGAAGGGGCGTTCGAGCGGGTGGGGGGCTCCCGCACCGTCCGCTCCGATTTCCGCCTGGTCGCCGCCACCAACCGCGACCTCCAGGCCGACGTGGCGGCCGGCCGCTTCCGTGAGGATCTCTTCTTCCGGCTTTCGGCCTTCCCCATCCGCGTGCCGCCGTTGCGGGGCCGGCGGGAGGAGATCCCGCGTCTGGCCCTGCTCTTCATGGAGCGGGCCGCCAAGGATCGGGGCGTGCGGTTCGAGGGGATCGGCGAGGCGGACATGGCGCGGCTCATCGACTACCCCTGGCCCGGCAACGTGCGCGAGCTGCAGCACGTCATCTCCCGGGCCGCCCTGCTCTCCGATCCGCCGAGGCTCCGCATCCCGCCGCTCGACCCGTCCGGCTCGCCGCGCGCTCGAGGCGGATCGCCAAGCGCGGAGACGCCGCCGGCCGTCGAGCCTCTGGCCACCCTCGAGAGCGTGGAACGGGAGCACATCCGGCGCGTGCTCCACCGCGTCGGCGGGCGCGTCAGCGGACCTGGCGGGGCGGCCGAGGTCCTGGGGCTCAAGCCGACCACGCTCCAGTTCTGGATCGGGAAGCTCGGCCTGCGCGGGGAGCTGGCCAGGGCGCGCAAGGCGGGGCCGACGCCACCTCCGGCGGCTGCGGTGTGAGCGGCGCGCGCTGCGCAGCGCCGGATGGATCGTCGCGCGTCAGGTGGCCCGCGAAGGACTTTGCCGTTCGCCGGTCACTTGGCCAGGAACGCCTGCACCCTGGTCACGAAGCCGTCCACCTCCTCGCAGAACGGCAGGTGGCCGCTCTTCTCGAAGACCGCCAGCTCCGAGCCCGGGATGGCCCTGTGGATCGCCCAGGCCACCGACGGCGCGACGTTGAAGTCGTAGCGCCCGGTCACCACCAGGGTGGGGAACCTGAACTTGGGCAGCTCGGGATTGAGGTCGAAGCGCTGCAGGTCGCCCCAGACGGCCTTGTTCACCCTCTGGCGGAAGACGAACGACTTCGACCGGGCCAAGAACGCGTCGCGCGCCTCGGAGGAGTAGAAGAGCATCGACATGTACTCGTGGAGATCGGCGGCGATGGCCTTCTCGTCCCCGAGCTCGACCGCGAAGGCGACGGCGTCCTGCCGCGAGACCTTCTCCGGATAGATGTTCTTGAAGAGGAAGGCGGTGTCCTGGATCTTGGGCGCGGCGGAATCGACGATGAGGAGATGGGCCATCCGCTCCGGGTGACGGGCGGCGTAGGCCATCGCCAGATAGCCGCCCCATGAGTGTCCGAGCAGGTCGATCTTCGCCAGGCCCAGGTGGCCGCGGAGGGCGTCGAGGTCCGCGACCTGCTCGGCCAGGCCGCACGGGACTCCGTCCTTCATGGGACTCGACCGGCCGTTTCCCCGCTGGTCGTAGAAGACCACCTTGCGCGCCCTGGCGAGCCGATCCCAGGCCGGCGAGCAGTGCATGTAGCCGTGGTCGAATCCGGGACCGCCGTTCGCCACTACCAGCGGCGTGCCGGGTCCATCGCCGAGGACCTCGAACCAGATCGAGAGCCCAGCCGTCTCGAACGTCGAGCCTTTCTCCTCGGGGGTTCCTGCGGAAGCGGCCCAGGCCGCGAATCCCACCAGGCACGTCGCCATCGCGAACAGCCGCGTTCCCGGGCGCATGCGACACCTCCTGGGAGGCATCCTACTCCGCGAGGCGTGGGGTCACTTCGGAGCTCCGGTCGGGGCCTGAGGCGCGGTCTGCAGCCCCAGCGCCTCCCGGATCTCGCGTGCCTTGGCCTGGATGAGGCGCATGTTGCGCGGACCCATGCGCAGGAGGTGCTTCTCCACGGCGCCGAGCTTCTCGAGCCTCGGGTCGGCGAACTCGTAGAGCCCGACCACGCCCAGCACCGCGACCTCGCCATCCTGGACCGGGGCCGCCTCGATCCGGCGGAGCGCCCTCGAGGTGACGCCGTCTAGGGAAGCGTTCGGGTAGCCCAGCGCCCGGTACGCCGCCTCGAGGATCGAGTGGAGCTCGCGGTAGGCCTTGGCCACGGCCAGTGCGTCCACCGAGGCCACGACGTCGGCCAGCTCGTCGTAGCGCCGGTAGGAGTCCTGGGCCATGACCTCCTTGCCGCCCCGACTCACCACCGAGAACGGGCGCGCTGGAGCGAGGAACCCGAGCTGACGCCGGGGCGACACCCCTTCCGCGAGGTTGTCGGTCACGACGGCCCATCGGCGCACCAGATCGCCCTCGGGAAGCCAGCGGCGGAAGCGCGGGTCGGGCGAGAGCGCCTCGACGAGCGAGCGGGCCCGGGCCGCATCCGTGGCCGGCGCGGGGCCGGGCGGCGCCTCCGGCTTCTGGGCCTCGGCGGGCGGCGCGGCGGCCGGGGGGGTCGGTCCCGCGGGCGTCCGCTGCCTGTACCAGAGGACCGCTGCGACCGCCGCCGCGACCAGCGCCAGCGCGAGGAGGATCCAGGGGAGCCGGCTCGGACGCCTGAGGGTGCTCGAGGGCTCGTAATCGGACTGTTCCGGCGGTTCCTGTGGCTGCGGGAGACTCACGTCATCCTCCCTGTTCGTCTCGTCGCTGGCGCCGTCGCGCTCGAGCGAGGTGAAGGCGATTCGACAACATCTGGGGCGCTCGCCGGCTTCCGGCGGACGCTCCTGCCGCAGCACCCGGCGCACGATTTCTCGCCGGCCAGGGTCCCTCTGGCATCGGCCAAGATGAGGCCTGCCCCGTTCGGGAGCACCGGGTCGCGGCGACGCAGCCGGTGCGGCGCCGGGGTTCGGGCGGCGATAAGAGGCAATCGGCGGGTTGAGGCCAGGAGGCCATGGCGATGAGGGAACGCGTCGAGAAGGTGAATCTGGAGCAGAAGCTGGGGCTCTTCCACGATCACTGGAAGCCGCGAGTGGTGGCCGACCTCAACGGCCAGCAGGTGAAGCTGGTCAGGTTCCTGGGCCCGTTCGAGTGGCACCACCACCAGAACGAGGACGAGATGTTCCTGGTGGTCCAGGGCAGCTTCCGCATGGAGTTCCGGGATCGGGCCGTCGAGCTCCAGGAGGGGGAGTTCATCGTCGTCCCGCGCGGTACCGAGCACCGCCCGGTCGCCGAGAGGGAGGCCTCGGTGCTCCTCTTCGAGCCCGCCACCACCCTGAACACCGGCAACGTCCGCAGCGACCGGACGGTGGAGCGGCTGGAGCGCATCTAGGCCCCCCGGCGGGTCGGCTCTTCCGCCGCGCGGGCCCGGAGCGGTCGCCGTGGGCCTTCGACGGTGGGCGAACGGTCCGCGCGGTCGCCATGGCGCAGGCGGCACGCCCCGTGTATCCTTCCCGCTCCTTTTCGAGGGAGGCCTCCGTGATCCAACGATTCGCCCTGCTCGCCGTCTGGCTCGCCGTCCCGGCGCTGGTATCCGCCCAGGCCCTGGACGGCACGCTGAAGAGGATCCGCGACGCCAAGGCGGTACGGATCGCCTACCGCACCGACGCCCTTCCGTTCTCCTACGCCAAGGACCAGGAGCCGGCCGGGTACACGGTCGACCTGTGCAAGCGGGTGGTGGCCAGCATCGAGCAGCAGCTCAAGGTCCAGCCCATCGCCGTGAAGTGGGTGGCCGCCACCACGCAGAACCGGCTGGACCTGGTGCGCACCGGCCAGGCCGACATGGAGTGCGGGGCGACCACGGCCACGCTCTCGCGCATGGAGCAGGTGGACTTCTCGAGCCCGGTGTTCGTCGACAGCACCGGGCTCCTGGCGCGAAAGGCCTCCGGCGCCAAGTCCCTCGGCGACCTCGGGGGCAAGAAGATCGCGGTGGTCGCCGGCACCACCAACCAGAAGGCGCTGGAAACGGCTCTCAAGGGCGGGCTGGTGAGCGCGACGGTGGTGACCGTGAAGACCCGCGACGAGGGCGTCGCCGCCCTGGAGGGCGGCACCGCCGACGCGCTGGCCGGCGACAAGATCCTGCTCATGGGGCTGGCCGGGAAGGTCAAGGACACGTCGGCCTACGAGCTGCTCGGGGACGACCTGGGCCTCGAGCCCTACGCCATCGCGCTTCCGCGGGGCGACTCGGCCTTTCGCCTTGCTGTGAACCGCGCCCTGGCCCGGATCTACTCCGGCGACGCCATCGTCGAGGTGTTCCGCCGCGCCTTCGGCCCGAACGCCAAGCCGAGCCCGGCGCTGCTGGTCATGTACGGGCTGAACGCATACCCGGAGTGATTGCCGCCGGCCGAAGGCCTTCTATAGCCTCGCGAGACCGGTCAGTCACGGACCGCCGGCTCGCCTCGCTCCGGGCGCGATCTCGGTGCCGCATCGACCGAGGCCTGGAGCCGTGTACGCCGCGGTGGGACATCGCCGACAGGGCAGGGTCCCGTTGGGGCTCGACCCGACAGGGCTCACGCCGAGGCGACCCGGGCCGGCAGATGCTGAAGCAATCGTAGATGCCGTCCCTGCCGGCCCGACGGTGACCTCGTCTCGCCGCGGCTGTCGTGGGCGGCAGGAGGAATCCCATGAACCAGCCAACCTCTCTTCTGGTTCCCATCGCTGCCCTCGCTTTCGCCGCCGCGCTCACCGCGTGCGGCGGGGCCAGCAGCTCGACCGCCACCCCCACCTCGCCCGACGTCGCCGTGCTTGCGGAGCTAGGGCAGAGCGGCGTGCTGTGCTCGCCCGGGCTGCCGCCGTCGGCGGTCGAGGCCTGCGTTGGCAAGTCGCCGGGGGACGCCTGTACCGTCTCGCACGACGGCCAGGACGTGGCCGGCGTCTGTCGCCTCGACGACGGAAAGCTCCTGTGCGCCCCGGCCGAGGACCACGAGTCCAAGCCGGCGTTCATCGAGGCCTGCGACGGCAAGGCCGCAAGCGACGCCTGCTCCTTCGCCGTCGGCATGATGGCCGTCGATGGGACCTGCCTGCCGTTCGGGAACGTCCTGGCCTGCATCCCGACCGTGATCTCGGGGCCGCTGGCCCAGGCCTGCGACGGCAAGGCCGCCGGCGACGCCTGCGGCGTGTCGGCGATGGGCTTCTCCTTCGACGGCGTCTGCACCTCGCTGGCGGGCGGCGCCAGCCTGCTCTGCCTGCCGCCGCCGCCGCCCATCGTGCAGGCCTGCGTAGGGAAGAACGCAGGCGACAGCTGCACAGTGACGCGCGATGACCACTCCTTCACCGGCGTCTGCGCCGAGACGAGCCTCGGCGTCCTGGTGTGCAAGCCGCCTCCGCCGCCCATCGTGCAGGCCTGCGACGGCAAGGCCGCCGGCGACGCCTGCTCCTTCACCCACGACGGGCGGACCATCGACGGCGTCTGCCGCGCCATCCTTCACGGCTCGACGCTCGCCTGCCTGCCGCCGCCGCGGATGGAATCCGGGCCAGTGGCGGCGTGCTCCGGCAAGCAGGAGGGCGACCCTTGCACCGTCCGGCGCGACGATCACACCTTCGACGGCACCTGCCACGCCCTGCCCGGGTCCATGACGCTGGTGTGCTTCCTGCCTCCTCCTCCGCCGCTCCAGGCGGCCGTGGATGCGTGCGCGCAAAGCGCTGCAGGCGACGCCTGCTCGTTCACCTGGCGCGACCACACCATCAACGGCTCCTGTATCGCTGCGCCGGACGGCACGCTGGTCTGTGCGCCTGCCTGCCGGCACGACGACGACGACGAGGAGGAAGAGCACGACGACTAGGTCCGCTCCCAGCTCTCCACGTCTAGCCGGCCGGCCCGCAGGCCGGCGAAGCCCTCCTGGTCCTGGGCCCGGTGCAGTCGCGCCAGCAGGTCGAACTCCTCGCGCGAGGGCGGCTCCTCGGTGGCGGCCAGCCGGGCCTTCCAGGCCCGGTGCCGCTCCACGGCGCGCGCCTCGCGCCGCGCCGCCAGCGCGTCGCCCGGCTCGAGGGGCGGCACCGGCACCGAGGTGGCGTCGGGCCCGTCCCCGCTGCGGGCCACCATGGTGAAGTAGCAGGTGGCGAAGTGCGCCCCCCCTCCGCCGCCTCGACTCGCAGCCCCACCTCCATGGAGCTGCGGCCCACGTGGTTGATGCGGGTGCGGCAATACCTCACCCCCTCCCCACCCAGCGGATCGCCTCCTCGCCGGTGAAGAGCAGGCCGGCCCGGACCGTGCCCGGCGGCGCAAGTTCCAGCTCCTCCAGCATCCGGGCATAGGTGCGCACCTGCTCCACGTAGGCCGGGTGGGTCTCGGCGACGTCGCCGGCGGGCGGCGCGTCGGTCTTGAAGTCCACCACCGCGAGGCTCCCGCCCTCGGCGGCGACGAGGTCCAGGTAGCCGGCGAGGAGCCGTCCCTCCCGCGCCAAGGCGACCGGGTACTCGAGCCGGAGCTCGGGGCCGGGCGGACGCCGCAGGCCGGCCTTCTCGAGCGCTGCCAGGGCCCGGGCCACGTCCTCGGCCGCCTCGGCGTGGCGATGGCCGAGCCCCACGGCGGCGGCGGCGCGGGCGACCGCGGCCGCCGGGTCGAGCGAGGGGTCGCGGAGCGAGAGGCCGATGGCCATGTGGACCGCGTCGCCGAAGAGGCGCCCGAAGCGGCTCTTCCGCTCCGGGCGGGTCGAGTTGGTCTCGCCCGGCCGATCGTCCTCCACCGCGGCGTGCGACTCGGCGGCGACGCCGGCCGGCGAGAACCTGGGCCGCGCCGACTCCGCCGCCGCGGAGCGCCAGGCCGCGGCCACCTCGGCCGCCAGGGGCGAGGCGTCGCCGGGCGGGGGCGGCGCCGGCGCTGGGTCCTCCCTCGCCCAGGCCGGCTCGGCCCGCGGATCGTAGGTCTCGAGCCTTTCCATGAGCGCCTCGGGCGCGCCCGCCACCAGGCGCCCGGTGACGTACTTGCCGCCCGCCTGGCCGGCCACGGGAAGCAGGAGCAGGTCCCGGGCCCGGGTCGCGGCCACATAGACCAGCCGCTTCCGCTCGGCGTCGAGGTAGCGCTTCTCCCGCCCGGCGAAGCCGCCGCCCTCCGGCTCCTCGAGCTCGATCCCGTCGAAGGCCACCGCCCAGGACGCTCCGGTCCGCTCCACGGCGAAGGCGCTCCCGACCTCGCGGGCCTCGAGCTCGGTGCAGGAGTCCCACAGGACCACCACCGGGAACTCGAGCCCCTTGGCCTGATGCACGGTCAGGACCTGGACCGCGTCGTCCCACACCGGCGGAGGCGGATCGAGCTGGGCCGGGTGCTCGATCCAGCCGCGGAGGCGGGCGGTGGCGCCGTCGTAGTCGAGCCCCTCGGCCGCCGCCGCGTCCAGGCAGAGGCACAGCTCCCGGAGCGCCTCGAGGCGCTGGGCGCCGTTCGGGCCCAGGGCCGCGGCCCGCCCGAAGGCCGTCCGCTCCAGGAGGTCGCGGGCGGTCGAGCCGGGCGGGCGATCCAGGCGCTGCCGCCGCAGGTCCTCCACCAGCGCCCGCGCCGCCCGGGCGCGCTGGACGCCCGGGTCCGTGGGAGGCGCGTCCGGCGCCAGCGCCCGGGCGAGGTCGTCGTAGTCGAGCGCGAAGAACGGCGCGCGCAGGAGCGCCGCCTGGGCGACCCCGTCGTCCCGGTCGGCGATGGCCCGCAGGCCGAGCAGGAACTGGCGGTGGAGGGGATCCTCGAGGAAGAGCGAGCCGCCGCGCGCGGCGTAAGGAACGCCGAGCCGGTCCAGCTCGGGGAAGAGGAGCGGCAGGTTGGTGGTGGCGAAGGCCAGCACCGCCACGTCGCGGTAGCCGACCGGCCTCTCCTTCCCGCTGTCCGCATCGACGACCGTCCGCTTCGTCCTGACCAGCCGGCGGAGCCAGGCGGCGAGCGCCCTGGCCTCGGCCTCGCGGAAGGTGGCGACCCTGGCGTCCTTCCCGGCGAGCGGCAGGACCTCCACGCAGGCCCGCGCGGCACCGTCGCGGCCGGCGAGCAGCGGCCCGTTCGCCACCGTGCCCGCGTCGGGGTCGAAGGCCCGCCCGTTCGCGGGAAGCGTGCCCAGCAGGTCGTCGAAGCGGCCGTTCAGCCACTGGATGAGGCCCGGCTGGCAGCGGAAGTTGGCGGTGAGCCTGGAGACCAGGTTCGGGCCGCGCTCCACGATGCGCCGCACCTCGTCGTACACGGAGATGTCGGCGCGGCGGAAGCGGTAGATCGACTGCTTGGGGTCCCCGACGATGGTGAGCTTGCCCGGGGCCAGGGAGACCTGGCGCCAGTCGCGGGCCGCCGCTCCCTGCTCGCACAGGTAGAGGACGATCTCGGCTTGGAGGGGGTCGGTGTCCTGGAACTCGTCCACCATCACGTGGTCGAAGAGCGCCTGGTCGTGGGCGCGGACGTCGAGGCGATCGCGGAGGAGGTTCCGGAGGCGCAGCAGGAGGTCCACCTGGTCCAGGACGCGGTGGCGGGCCTTCACCCGCTCGTAGGCGGCCAGCACCGCCGGGCCGGCGGCGACCAGGCGGCGCACCATCCAGCGCGCGAAGGGGTCGAGCAGGTCCCGGTACAGGGAGCCGTCGCGAAGGCGCTTTTTCCCGTCGTCCCCGAGGAGCGCCTTGAAGAGCGCCCAGCCCGCGTCGTCGTCCGGAAAGTCGTCTCTCTTCTTGAGCCTCCTGGGCGGCGCCGAGCGGTGGATCGCCTTCAGGATCACCACCGGGTCGACCTCGTCCCGGACGCGCTCGAGCCGCGCGCGCGTGACGCGGATGTACGTCGATCCATGTCCGCTTCCCGAGGAGGCCGCCGCGAGGCCGGCGTACTCGTCCACCAGGTCGCGGAAGCGCGACAGGTCCGGCATCTCGGCGGGTGGAACCACCGGCTCGACGTCGCGGGTGAGGATGAGCCGCTCCACCAGGCGATCCAGGCCGGGGATCTCGGTGTACCGGTACTCCCGCTTTTCGGCGCGGAGGCCGGCGCGGAGCGCGTCGACGAGCGCCGCCTGGGCGGCGAGGAGGTCGGGCTCGGGAATGCCGGCGCCGGTGAGCTCCGCCGCCAGCGTGCCGGCCTGGACGGCCTGGAGGAGGACCTCGAAGGTCTGCGCCGCCAGCTCCGCTCCGTCGTCCACCACCTCGTAGGAGGGCGGGAGACGCGCCTCGACGGGCCTCTGCCGCAGGAGGCGGTGGGCGAAGGCGTGGATGGTTCCCACCCAGGCGGTGTCGAGCGCGGCCAGGGCCGCGGCGAGCCGGTCCCGTCGCAGGGGCGTCACGTCCGCCCGCGCTCGGCGCCCGAGCAACGCCTGCCGGATGCGGAGCTTCAGCTCGCCCGCCGCCTTGCGCGTGAAGGTGATGGCGGCCACGCGCGCGAGCGAGAGGGCCGGTCCGTCGTCGTCGGGCGCGACCAGGTTCAAGAGCCGGTCCACGAGGAGCGTGGTCTTGCCGGTGCCGGCGCCGGCGTCGCCGACGACGTTCACGCCGCGCGCGCGGACGAAGGCGTCGCGCTCGGCCTGGTCGGGGGCGGGTGGTCGCCGGGTCATCCCGGGTCCTCCACCTTGAGCGCCAGGAACCGCCCGAGCGGGCTCTCCTCGTCCTCCTCCGCCAGCGCCTCCCTGGCACGGCGCGGGACGGCGGCGCCGCAGAGCGGCTGGAACAGGCAGTAGTCGCAGTCCCCCTCATCGGCGGTGGCGGGGAAGTGCCGCCGGGAGAGGAGGCCGGCCGCCGTGGCGAGCCACTCGCTCGTCGCCTTCTCGAGCGCCTCCGGGTCGTCGCGGAAGGCACGCTCCTGCACGGGCTCGCGGCCGCTGGCGTAGGCGTAGGCCGCCTTCACCTTCCGCGGAGTCTCCCAGGCGGCGGCGAGCGTCTTCGCGGCGAGCTGGTAGAGGCCGAGCTGCACGTCGCGGACGGCCGTGGGGCCGGCCTCGTCCCCCTGCCGCGGGTAGGCCCGGCCGGACTTGACGTCCCGGACGACCGTGGCCTTGCCGTCGACGTCCACGCGGTCGATGTAGCCCCGCAGGTAGAGGGTGACGCCCCCGGCGACCGTCGAGAGCGGCTCCCCCTCGCCGAAGGGCATCTCGACGCCCACGAAGCGGCGCCGGCCGGGCCGCGGCAGGTCCCAGTCGTACTGGAGGAAGGCCTGCAGGCTCTCGTGCAGCCGCTCGCGCTCCTTGCGGCGGACTCCCTCGCCGACGAGCGGGTACTCCGACAGGAAGGCCTGGAACTCGCGGTCGGCGATGGCGCGCGCGAGCGCCTGCCACGCCTCGAGCGAGCCCGTGCCGGCGACGAAGTCCCGGCCGTGCTGCCGGTAGAACGTCTCCACCGCGCGGTGCAGGAGGCTCCCGTAGGGGGCGGGGTCCAGCTCCCGGAGCGACGGCGCCCCGGCCGGTTCCTCCCAGTGGAGGATGCGCCGCATCATGAACATCCGCGGGCACTGGAAGAGCTGCTGCAGCGCCGAGGCGGAGATGGGCTTCGCCGGGTCGAGGCCCGGGACTGGCGGGAATGCGCCCTCCGCCGGGAGGACGCCGTCGGCGGGGCCGAGCTTCCCCCTGGGGGGCCAGAGCTGGCTCAGGCGCCCGAACGAGACCACCTGGTCCGACCCCCACTCCGGAGGGACCTCGCGGGAGAAGCGGGCGACGCGGTCGAGCCAGGCCGAGTCCGAGACGGGCGCGCTGTGGCGGAAGGCGGCGCGCCGGTCGTGCGCCGGCTGGAAGTAGTCGCGAGAAAGGGCGGAGGGGCTGGGCACGGGGTCCGGCGTCGCGCCGCCGGGGGCCGGACGCGCCAGGGCGATGGCGGCGTCCACGAAGAGCGAGGCCGGCTCGCGCTCGGTGCGGGCCAGATCCACTCGCGGCGCGGAGAGCGCCACCGCCTCTCGCGCGGCGCGGACCGTGGCCACCAGGCCCTGGAGCTGGGCGGCGACGCGGTCCTCGGCCCGGGGAAGGACGCGGCCGGGCGCGGCCTCCTCGATGGTCTCGCGAAGATCGTCCGGCAGGACCGGGTCCTCGGTGGGCAGCGAGGGGAGGGCGCCCTCGGAGAGGCCGACGACGCGCACGGCCTCGAAATCGAGACCCACCGCGCCCTGGACGGTGCCGACGTAGACCGCCGGCTCGCCGAACCGGCGCACCGGGACGCGCAGCGCGAGGAGGCGCTCCTGCACCACCTGCAGCGCCGCCTCGCCGGCGAGCGCCTGCCCGAGCGGCCCGGCGCAGGCCGGCGCCAGCGCGTCGACGAGGGCCCGCCAGATCCTGGCGCCGTCTCCGGGGGCGAGGAGCCAGCGCTCGAAGAAGGAGGCCAGGGCGTCGCGGACGGCGGCCAGGGACGCGCCCTCGACGAGCGCGCCGGCGACGCCGACCAGCGCATCGAGCGCGGGGCGGACGGCGCGCAGGTTCTCGAGCGTGCGCTCGAGCCGCCTGGTCTCGCGGGCGGCCGAGTCCTCGTCGGTGCGGGCATGCGCCAGCGCCTGCTCCAGCTCGCCCGTCCGCGCCGCCGCCCGGTCGGACCACTCCAGGGCTCCCTTCGGGTTGGCGGCGTTGCCGCCGACGGTCCCCAGGCCCCAGGCCAGCTCCATCGCCTCGCCGTGGGTGAGGTGGTTCCGGTCGCTCCCGTCGAGGCGCAGCGCCGGCAGGAGGGAAGCCAGCGCGTCGGCGCGCAGGTGGAGGGCGAGCGCGGAGACCACCGCCAGGACGCGGGCGCCGGCCGCCTCGGCCACGGCGGGGATGCCGCCCGCGACGTGTACCGGGAGCGGGTCGCCGTCGAGCCGCAGGCGCGAGAGCCGGTCGGCGACGAGCTGGACCAGCGGGTCCCGGACCGGGACCAGGACGGCGATCTCCTCCAGCGGCCGCTTTGCCTCCAGGACCTGGCGCGCGACCCAGGCGGCGGTGGCCTCCAGCTCGGCCTCGACGCCGGCGTGCTCCTCGAGGTCCACGGTGCCGTCCGGGCCCGGGCCGGGCGGCCTCGGGCCGAGGGCCCCGGGATCGAGAAAGAAGGAGGCGAGGCGGTCGCGCTCGGTGTTGCTCGAGGCCGGCTGCTCGCCGGCGCGGGTCAGCGCCGCCCTGGCCTCGGGACCGAAGAGAGCCTCGACCCGGTCGAGGAACCTCGGCGACAGCGGCCGGGCGCTTCGCAGGGCCAGGGACACGTCCGGGATGGCGGCCAGGAACCGCGCCTCGGCCGCGTCCTCGTGCCCGGTCGCGAGCGCGAGCGCCGGACCGTCGAAGGGCCAGGCGCGCCGGTCGCGGGCGAGGAGCGCCGCCGCCTCGAGGGAGACGCGGGCCCGGCCGAACGAAGGTCCCGCCTCGGCGGTGAGTCGCTTCCAGAGGAGCGCCAGGTCCCGCGCCTCCGGCGCGTCGGGGAGGTCGGAGGGCGAGAGGCCCGCCGCCTCGAGGTCGGCGATGGCCGAAGCGAAGGCCTCGTCCCAGCCGCGGGTCTCGCGAAGGAGGTCCAGCTCGAAGTGCTCGAGAGGGAGGCGCTCCTCGAAGAGCGCCAGGAGTCGCGCCGGCCGGAGCCGGTCCTCGCCGGGCGAGAAGGGGACGCCCGCCGCCCGGAGCACCTCCACGGCGGCGGTGTAGGGGCCGATGAGCCGCGTCCCGGCCAGCGCCGCGCCAAGGCCGGAGCGGATCATGGCCCGGCGCAGGGCGTGGGCGTGCCGCTCGGACGGGACGAGCACCGTCCGCGCCGGCAGCGGCCCCGCCGCCGGAAGCGCCGCCACCGCCGCCGCGAGCGAGGCGGGTGTGTCGAGGAGCAGGACTCTCATCGCCAGGCCCGGATGGTAGCCCATGGGGCGGACGCGGCCGGCATGGCGGAGCGCCTGGAGAGGGCCGAAGCCCGACGGGTTCCGGGCTGGCTACCGCCTGCGCGGCCGGCCGTCGTGGGGGCCGCGGGGGCGATGCGGCACGTCCTCCCACCAACGGCTCCAGGGCATCTGCGCTCGCCGCTCGGGATTGAGCGGGTAGAAGATCCGGCCCTCCGCCTTGTCGGCCTCGCCGCCGGAGAGCAGCAGCGCGTCTCGCTCGCCGTCGTTGATGAAGGTATGGCAGATGCCGGTCCCGGAGGGGAAGGCCGCGAAGTCGCCGGCCTTCATGCGGTGCACCTCGCCGTCGATCCAGGCGTCGATCTCGCCCTCGATCACGTAGACGAACTCTTCCTCCGCCGACTCCGCGTGGGGGTAGGACGTGCGCGTTCCGGGCGGCACCCGGACCAGGTGGATGCCGATCCGCAGCAGGCCGGCCGCGCGCCCGACGGCGCGCGAGGGGGCCATGCCCTCGTCGCTGTCGCGGTAGCGGTGAACGGTCTCGGCGACGTCCGCCGCCGAGACGATGAAGGGAGGGCGCATGCGGGAGGTGTAACCCGCTGGCGCGGGCCGCGCCGGCTCGAAAGGTCGGACGCGGTGCGCCACGCACCCGGAGGAAACGCCGTCCATGCCACCGGCGCCCGGCGTCGCGCCGGGCCATCGCGCCGCGGTATCCTATCCACGGGAGGTCTCCTCGACTCCCACCTCCGACCACCTGGAGCCACGATGCGCCCGCTCGCCCGCGCCGCCGTCGCCTGCTTCGCCCTCCTCGCCGCCTGCGGTGGCGGCACCACCGCGCCGCCGTCTGGGCCCAACCCGCCGCTCATCTCCTCCTTCTCTCCTACCGCGGGCGGCGTCGGCACGCAGGTGACCATCGCGGGCCTCCTCTTCGCCGGCACGCCCGCGGGAAACGCGGTCCGCTTCAACGGGGTCTCGGCCAGCGTCCTCTCGGCCACCACCACCTCCATCGTCGCGGTGGTCCCCGCCGGCGCCACCACCGGCCGGATCCAGGTGACCACCGCCGGCGGGACCGCCACCAGCGCCAGCGACTTCACGGTCCTCTCCGGCCCCGGCTCCTCGTGGACCACGCGGCTCGCCGGCCCGCGCGGACGGCCGACCGGGCTCGCCTTCACCGGCGCCCGCTACGCGTGCGTGGGCGACGCCGATCCCGGCTTCCAGGCCTCGGCCGACGGCCGGGTCTGGACCGTGACCAGCCAGTTCTCCTCCGCCGACGACGTCGCCTGGGACGGGAGCCTGATGGTGGCGGTGGGCTCGTTCTGGATCTACACCTCGCCGGACGGCCTCACCTGGACCATGCGCACGCCGCCGGGTCCCTCGTCTCTCCGGGCGGTGGCCCGCTCTCCGGCGGCCTGGGTGGGGGTGGGCGAAAATGGCGCCGCCTACTCCTCGGCCGACGGCCTCACCTGGACGAGCCGCACCTCGGGCACGACCAGTGCGCTCGAGGGCGTGGCCTGGACCGGGAGCCAGTTGCTGGCTGTCGGGCAGGCCGGCGCGGTCACCACCTCGCCCGACGGAAGCACCTGGACGCCGCGTACCCCTCCCACCACCGACAGCTTCACGGCGGTGGGCGCCTCGCCGTCGTTGGCCGTGGCCACCACCTCCGGGTCGCCGAGCGAGCTCCTCACCACGCCCGACGGCAGCACCTGGACCCCGCGCCTTACCGGGATATCCCCGTTCAACGACGTCCTGTACGCCGGCGGCCGCTTCGTGGGCGTCGGCTTCTACACGGCCGCCACCTCCCCGGACGGCCTCACCTGGGACACCACCGGCACCGCGCCCGGGATTCCGGAGTCGATCGTCTACACCGGGGCTGGCTACGCGGCCGCCGGCGTCGACCGGAATGGCGACGGGGCCTTTTTCACCTCGACCGACGGCCTCGCCTGGACGCTCCGGGCGGCCGACCAGAATCTCATCGCGCTCGCCCGCCGCCCGTCGGATGGGCTGCTCCTCGCCGCGGGCTCGGACGTGGCCCGCACCTCCACCGACGGCGGCGCCACCTGGACGCTGGATCTGCTGGTGCCGAGCCAGAACTACCCGTTCCTCGACCTCACCTGGTCGTCCTCTGCCGGAGCCTTCATGGCGGAGGTGCTGGTGGGCGCCAACCAGGACCTCTACCGGTCGAGCGATGGGCGCGGCTGGACCCGGGTGAACTACATCCCCTGCTACGGAGGGCTCTCCGCCGACGACACGGGGTTCCTCGTCGCCATTGGCTCGTCGATCGCCAACCCCTGCATCGCCACCTCGGACGACGACGGCGTCACCTGGACGCCGCGCACCCCGCCCGCGGGTCAGCCCGCGGGCTGGCTCCTGCGCAAGGCCTTCTGGGCGGGAGGGCAGTGGGTGGCGGTGGGGTCGAGCGGCGCGCTGGCCACCTCGCCCGACGGGGCCGCCTGGACGCCGCGCAGCAGCGGCGTCTCCGTCATGCTGCGGGGCGCCGCCGCCTCGCCCGCGACGCTGGTGGTGGTCGGCGACGGCGGCACCATCCTCACCTCGCCCGACGGCGTCACCTGGACGCCGCGCAACTCCGGGACCACCTATGCGCTGCGCCGGGTCACCTGGACCGGCAACGAGTTCCTGGCCGCCGGCAGCACCGGCCGGCTGCTCCGCTCCGCGGATGGCGTCGGCTGGACTGCGCTGCCCACGCCCTGGACGGCGAGCCCCAACACCTTCGACCTGAACGACATCCTGGCGCTCCCCGGCGGGCACCTGGTGCTGGCGGGAGACGGCGGGCTCGTGGCCACGTCGCCCTGAGAATCCGTCCCGATACTCCCGGCCGCGCAGTCGGTCGGGAATATTGGGACGGGTTCCAAGCTCGCTCGGCGTCGCGTCATGGCGGGCTCGGCGCTTTCGTCGCGACCAGCGCCGCGCGTCCACTCGTCCGCGCGCCAATACCGTTCGGGGACTGCCATGCACGGACGCGTGATCGGCGTGGACGGCTGCAGCGGCGGCTGGGTCGCGGTGGCCCTTCGCGACGGGTCCTTCGAGTCGACCTTCCACGGCGACGAGATCGCGAAGGTCCTCCGCCACTACGCCGAGGTGGAAACGGTCGCCATCGACATCCCAATCGGCGCCGAGCGCGGTCGATTCCGGCGAGTCGACGCCACCGCGAAGGAACGGCTCGGCTCTCGAGGCTCGACGCTCTTCGAGACGCCGCCCCTGGAAGTCCTCTCCCGCCGGGACTTCCAGTCCGCGCTGGCCCTGTGCCGGAAGCTCACGGGCAGGGGCTTCACGAAGCAGAGCTACGGGCTCAGGGCGCGCATTCTGGAAGTGGAGGCCGTCGCGAAGGACCGGCGGATCATCGAGGTGCATCCGGAGCTGTCCTTCAGCGCCATGGCCGGGCGCCCCCTGGCGAGGAAGAAGTCCTGGAACGGGGCCAGCGCTCGGAGGTCGCTGCTCGAGGCTGCAGGCATTCGGCTGCCGGCAGACCTCGGAGAGGCGGGAGACAGGGCAGGGTTCGACGATGTGCTGGATGCCGCCGCGGCCGCGTGGACGGCCAACCGCTTCTCGCTCGGCAAGGCCGAGAGGCTCGAGCCTGTCGTGGAGGACCTCCACGGGCGGGACATCACCATCTGGAGCTGAGGCGCGCCTCGGCGAGCGCCGCCTCGCGGCCCGCGCTCACGCCGAGTCCGCCAGCCCGCGCAGCATCATCTCGGCGACGAGCAGGGCCATCACCTTCGCCACGTGCTTCCGCTCCATGGCGATGAGCGAGTCGAGGGCCTGCTCGGAGCCGATCACGTCGCGCATCGCCTGGTAGTAGGCCAAGGTCGTCTTCTCGAGCTGGAGGGCCCGCTTGAGCGCCTCCTCGCGGGTCCGGACGCTGCCGATGTCCACGGCCGGCCCGCCGGCGCGGTAGAAGACGTCGGAGATGGTCATGGCCCGGAGGTAGTCCTGCTCTTCCGCGGAGAGCGGCCGGTCGCGGAGCCGCGGCACCAGGCGCTCGCCCATGGTCCGAATCTGCTCCGCGTGCTCGACCTCCTCGGCCCCGAGCCGCTCGAAGATCTCTCGCAACTCGACGTCGGCGGCGAACTTCCGCGCCAGCCCCTGGTAGAGCTCCGCCCCCATCTCCTCCGTCTTGATGGCGAAGGCCACGCAGGTCTCGGCGGTGACGTTCTGGATCATGGGGCTCCTCCCCAACTCAGGGTCGGATGATGGTGCCTCTCGAAGCCCCTTCATAAGACTCCCGCGGTCCCCTGGCCCGAGAGCTCGTTTGACGCGCCGCGCCGCGCAAGGGTCCCATGGGCTATCCTTCCACCCCGTGCGAACCGCCGCCGCCCCGCTCGCCCTGGCCCTGCTCCTCGCCGGCTGCGGCGGCGAGCCGCCCACCCCGGCGGCGTTCATGCGCGTTCCCCTCGGCGACTCCCCGCAGCGGGGGCCGAGCGACGCCTGGGTCACCATCGTCGAGTTCTCCGACTTCCAGTGCCCCTACTGCGGTAGTGCCGCGCCGGTCCTGAACCAGGTCCTGGCGCTCTATCCCGCCGACGCGCGCCTCGTCTACAAGCACTTCCCACTGCGGCAGCACGCCAACGCCCGCCCGGCGGCCAATGCCGCCGAGTGCGCCCGCGCCCAGGATCCCGCTCCCGGCGTCCACTTCTGGGCGATGCACGACCTCCTCTTCGCGAACCAGGCCGCGCTCGACGCCGCCTCGCTCGCCGGTTACGCCGGCCAGATCGCCGGGCTCGACGCCACGGCCTGGCAGGTGTGCTTCGACGCCAGGCAATTCGACTCCCGCGTGCAGGCGGACCTCGACCTGGGCGCGAGCATGGGCGTCGGCGGGACGCCGACCTTCGCCATCAACGGCCGGCCGCTCGTCGGCGCCCAACCGCTGGCCACCTTCACGGCGGCGGTCGAGGCGGCGCGCGCCGCCGCCATCGCCAGCGGCATCCCGCGCGCCGAGTACTACGACCGGGCCGTGCTCGGGCACTGAATATCGGGACGGCCGCCGCTCGCTGCGAAGGCCCCCTCCAGCGATACCGGGCTCGCCGCGGACGTCGACGGGGCTCGCGGGAATCGGTTACCGAGATCATGATCAGACCTGCCCCGTCCAGCCCTGGTCGTGCGCCCGAAACGCGGCCCGGATGGCCTGGGCGAGATCCGTCGGCAACGGCCCCCGCGCCACCATCTCCGCGTTGCGCCGCAGATGTTCGAGGCGCGCCGTCCCCACGATGCACGAGCACACGCCCGGCTGGTAGGCGCTGAAGCGCAGCGCCAGCTCGTCCCAGGGCAGGCCGGCCGGATCGATCCCCATCGCCTTCCACCGCACCCAGTACTCCTCGACGTACTGGCCCGCCGGTCGCTCCGCGTGGCGCCAGGGGGCGTTGGCGATGGGGCGCTTGGCGATCACGCCCAGCCCCCGCTCCCGCGCCACCGGGAGCGCCCCTTCGACGGCCCGCTGGTCGCACAGGTTCACCGAACACTCGATGGCCCCGAACCGGCCCAGTTCCAGCGCCAGCTCGAGCGGCGCGTTCTCGCCGGAGTAGCCGGCGACGCGGACCTTCCCCTCCCGGCGCGCGTCGTCGAGCGCGCGGAGGATGCCCTCGTCGGCGAGCTCCGCCGTCCCGCAGGAGTGGAGCAGGGCCACGTCGATGACCTCGGTGCGCAAGCGCCGCAGCGCCTCGTCGACGCCGCGCCGGACGCAGGAAGCCGTCCAGTCGGCCACGCCGTCCACGCCGTAGCCGACCTTGGTGACGAGGAGGTACTCCCCCCGCCGGTGCGCCAGGTGCCGGCCGATCCGTTCCTCCGAGAGTCCGTAGGCGCGGGCGGTGTCGACGAGCGCGACCCCCAGGTCGAGGGCGGCGTTGAGGAGCCGGCCCGCCTCCGCCTCCGAGACGCTGGCATCTCCGATCTGCCCGGCTCCCAGGCCGAGCAGCGGGACCCTGAGTCCCGTGGCGCCGAAGTCGCGCGCGGGTACCACTGGTGAACCATGACACTCCCCGAGGGCTGGCACAACGTGACGCCGCGCCTCGTCGTCGACGACGTGGCCGGCCTGGCCGAGTTCCTGAGGCGGGTCTTCGGCGCCAGCGGCGAGATCCGCGCCGACCGTCCCACCGTGATGCGCATCGGCGACTCGGTCCTCATGGCGAGCGCCGCGGGGCCGCGCCAGGCGATGCCGGCGTTCCTCTACGTGTACGTCGGCGACGCCGACGCCATCTGGCGGCGCGCGGTGGACGCCGGAGCCACCTCGCTCGAGGCTCCCGGCGACATGCCCTACGGCGATCGGCGCGCCATGGTGCGGGATCCTTGGGGCAACGTCTGGCAGATCGCGACCTTCAGGAAGGCCTGAAACCGCCTGGAGCCCCCGATCGGGGCTGCCCCGAAATAGCGAGCCCTTAAGACCTCCCGCCGTGCGGCATGGCATCCCCATCCTGGGGTCGGCGCCCAAGGCGGCGATCCCAGGGGGGTGGGGCGCCCCTGGGTCCCGGGGCACGAGAGGGGGTCACCAGGTCATGTACGAGGAGGTTGCGCCGGGCGACCGGGTCCCGGTCCCCCGCAGCGGCGGCGACGACTACACCCCGGAGATGGCGGCCAGGCGCCGGGAGTTCGTGCGCGCCCGGACGGGCGTCGACCTCGCGCACGTGGCGCATACCTCGGTGAGCCCCTCGCTCGCCTCGGGGAACGTCGAGAACTTCATGGGGGTGGCGCAGGTCCCCATCGGCCTCGCCGGCCCCATCCGCGTCCAGGGCGAGCACGCGAACGGCGACTACTACGTGCCGCTGGCGACGACCGAGGGGACGCTGGTCGCGAGCTACAACCGCGGGATGCGGCTCCTCACCGAGTGCGGCGGGGTCCGGGCCACCGTGGTCGAGCGCTCCATGCAGCGGGCGCCGGTCTTCATCCTCGGCGACGCCCGCGAGGCCCGGGAATTCGGCCGCTGGGTCGAGGAGCACTTCGCGGCCATCAAGGAAGTGGCCGAGGACACCACGCGGACCGGCAAGCTCCTGAGCATCGGCCAGTACCAGGTCGGCCCGCTGCGCTACCTCCGCTTCAACTACACCACCGGTGATGCGGCCGGCCAGAACATGACCGCCAAGGCCACTTTCGTGGCCTGCGAGTGGATCCGGCGCCACTGCCCGGGTCAGGTGCGCTACCTGCTCTCCGGCAACATGGAGACCGACAAGAAGCACTCCCACCTGAACGCGCTCCTCACGCGCGGGCGGCGAGTGGTGGCCGAGGCGGTCCTCCGCCGCGACGTGCTCGAGCGCCTGACCGGAGCCGACACCCGCGACCTCTTCTACTTCCGGCAGGTCCAGATGGCGGGGGCCTTCCTGGCCGGCGCCGCCAGCAACGGGGCGCACGCCGCCAACGGGCTCGCCGCCCTGTTCATCGCCACCGGGCAGGACGTGGCCGACATCGCCGAATCGCACGCGACCATGGGCTATTCCCAGCTCCTCCCCAACGGCGACTTCTACATCTCCATCACCATCCCGTCGCTCATCGTCGCCACCTACGGAGGCGGGACCGGGCTGCCGACCCAGAAGGAGTGCCTGGAGGTGCTCGGCTGCTACGGCCAGGGCAAGGCGGACGCGCTCGCCGAGATCTGCGCGGCGGTGGTCCTGGCCGGCGAGATCTCGCTGGTGGCGGCCCTGGTGAGGGGCGACTGGGTGGCGAGCCACGAGAGGCTGGGACGCAATCGCCCCTGAAGCCTCCCCCGGGGGAGGACGCGGGCAACGGGAGGGAAGGACGCCATGGCCACGAGCGCCGGAACCACCATCTCGCACGGCTCGCAGCGCGGGGCGGAGGGGCCCCCGCCGATGCTCCCGGGCGACGCCGGAAGAGCGGGCCCGCCCACCCCGGCGGCGGAGTTGCGGGCGCCCATCCCCAGGGCGGCTCCATCGCCGCAGGAGCGCCCGGCGTACGACCGGCTCAACGCCGTCGACCGGCAGTTCCTGATCTACGAGAACGCCGCGGTTCCCATGCACATCGGCGGGGCGGGCATCCTCGAGGCGGGCCCGCTGCGGCAGCCGGACGGGGCGCTCGACATCGCGCGCATCCGGTCCTTCATCGAGAGCCGGTTGCCCCGCATCCCCCGCTACCGCCAGGTGGTGGCCTTCACGCCGCTCGGCCGGCACATCTGGGTCGACGATCCCCACTTCGACATCCAGTACCACGTGCGCCACACCAGCCTGCCGCGGCCGGGCGGCGAGGCGGAGCTCAAGGCCCTCTGCGGCCGCCTCTTCTCGCAGGGCCTCGACCGGAGCAAGCCGCTGTGGGAGGTCTGGATCGCAGACGGCCTGGAGGGCGACCGCTTCGCCTTCGTCTCCAAGGTGCACCACGCCATGGTCGACGGCGTGAGGTCCATCGACCTCGTGGAGGCGATCCTGACGCCCGACCCCATCGCCGAGTTCGAGCCGGCCCGTCCCTGGAAGGCCCGCCCCCGGCCGTCCGCTTCGATGCTGGCGCTCGAGGACCTGGGCCGCGCCGCCCGCGTCGGCATCGGCTTCGGGTCGCAGTTGCCCGAGCTCTGGCGGGAAGCGCTGCAGCCGGGCAGCCAGCTCCGGCTCGCGGTCAAGGCCGCGGCCCGCCTCTGGTACCAGACCATCCGCACGCCGTCGGAGACGCCCCTGAACCGCCCCATCGGCGCTCACCGGCGCTACGACTGGATCGACACTCCGCTCGCCGAGGTCGGCGCGGTGCGGCGCGCCCTCGGCGGCAGCGTCAACGACGTGGTCCTGGCCACGATGACCGGGGGAGTCCGGAAGTTCCTCCACCACCGGGGGATCGAGCCCCGGGGGCTGGACTTCCGGGTCATGGTGCCGGTGAGCATCGCCAGCCGCACCGGGCGCTCCGACCAGCTCGGCAACCGGCTCTCGGCCTGGATGGTGCCTCTCCCCGTCGGCGAGGCCGATCCGCGCCGGCAGCTCGAGCTCGTCCGCCAGACCACGACCCGCCTGAAGGAGGAGCGGAACGCCCTGGGCTTCCTCCTGTGGACCCAGCTCTCCGGGCTCGCGCCGGCGCAGCTCCTGTGGTTGGGCTCGGAGCTCATGTGGCGGAGCCTGCCCTGCAACATGGTGGTGACCAACGTGCCCGGCCCCGAGCGGACGCTCCACCTGCTCGGCGCCAGGATGCTGAGCTACCGCGGAACCCTTCCGCTCACGAACTACCTCGGGCTGGCGACGGCGATCTTGAGCTACCAGGGAACGTTGCAGTACGGCTTCACCGGCGACTGGGATCTGGTCCCCGACCTGGATGTCTTCGCGCGGTGCGTGAGCCAGGCCTTCGCGGACTTGCGCGCCGCCGTTCCCTAGGCGAGAGTTCGATAGCCCTGGCAGACGATGGCATGAAGTCGCTCACGGTCGACCTCGACGGCCCGGTTCACTACGCGGACTTCGGCGGGTCCGGGCGCCCCATCGTCCTGGTGCACGGCCTCGGCGGCTCGCACCTGAACTGGCTGCCGGTGGGGAAGCGGCTCGCGGCCCACGGACGCGTGCTGGCCATCGACCTCGCGGGCCACGGTCGCACCCCCTCGCTCGGCCGCACGGCCAGGATCGGCGCCAACCTCCGCCTGCTGGGGCGGTTCCTGGAGGCGGTCGCCGGCGCCTCGGCGGTGCTGGTGGGCAACTCCATGGGCGGCTACCTGGCGATGGCCGAGGCGGCCGCCGAGCCGCATCGGGTCGACTCGCTGGTGCTCGTCGATCCCGCCGTGCCCAACACCCGGATCCGCACCTGGGATCCGCTGGTGGTGGCGCTCTTCACGGCCTATGCGCTGCCGGGGACCGGAGCGGCCATGATGCTCCTGCGCGGCCGCCGCGGGGCGGAGCGGCTGGTGCGCGCCACGCTGGCGCTCTGCTGCGTCGACGCCTCCCGCGTCTCCCCGGAGACGGTCCAGGCGCACGTCGAGCTGGCTCGCGAGCGCCTGGCCTCGCGGGCCGGGCGCGACTTCCTCGCGGCGCAGCGATCCCTGATGGCGCGGCTCATCAGGCCGCGGCGCTTCTACAGGATGGTGGCGGGAATCCGGGCGCGGGCCCTCATCGTGCAGGGCGGCAGCGACCGGCTGGTCCGCGTCGAGGCGGCGCGGGTGCTGGCGGCCGCCCGCCCCGACTGGCGCTTCGAGCTCCTGGAGGGCGTCGGCCACGTCCCGCAGCTCGAGGCGCCGGAGCGCTTCCTGGCGGCGGTGGAGCCGTGGCTGCGCGCGCCGGAGCCTCGCCGCTCCGACGCGGCGGCGCCCCGGCGCGCGGCAGGCAGCGCGAGGCGCAACGGGGCGTGACGGGTGGAGGGGAGCGGGCCGCCGCGGAGGGGTTGCCGCAGGGGCGCTCACTGACGGAAGTCAATCCAGGGGGTCGCGCGCTCGTGTAGCCTGACAGTGTCGGGAGGTGCGCCATGGGCACCCTTTCCCTCGAGCAGGCTTGCAAAGCGATCGCGGCCTTGCCGTGGGCGGACAGACCGGCCGCCGCGCGGGCGCTGGCGAGGACGGTGACCCGCGAGCTCGACGCTGGACCGGGCTGGAGTACCCTCGATCCGCTCCAGTGCACGCCGGACCGGGCGGCTCATTGCCTGGCGGCGGGCGAGGCCGTCGCCGTGGGCAACGAGGTCTGCCTCTCGGTTCTCGAGCGGGACCTGGCCTGCCCCTTCGGCGCATGGCGCCGATGAGCCGTCTCGCGCGCCGCGGCACCTCGCGGCGGCTCGATTCGCTTCCCGTAGCGCGGGGAATCGTCCAGGCTCGTGCCCCGCCAGGAGGCACGCCGGTGGTGCTGCAATTCGGTCCGCCGACCCGAATGGGTTTGGTCCCCGCCGAGTGACGGGAATCAAGACTGAACCGCGCTGACATCCGTACCGTTGGTACCAGCGGGAGCCGCGGACGCTGGACAGGGAGGATCCAGTTGGGCCACGCGCGAAAGCTCGTCTATGGCCTGGCGCTGACCCTCGGGCTCGGTTGCGCGGCGGAGCTCTCGCGCGCACCGGTGGCCTTCACGCCGATCACGGGTGAGCCGAGGACGCTGCGGGTGAAGGAGACGGTGTCGGTCACGCCGAGCACTGGCTACACCCGGAACATCCGGGCTGGCTCCGCCTGGCGCCTCGTCGGCTCCCTACCGCAGGGCGAGGTCTACCGTCCAGTGGGGGAGGTGTTCACGGTCGAAGGGGCCAACGTCCACGAGGCCTACCTCGTGGTGGCCCAGGGGAGCGTGGTCGGTTTCTACCTGCCGGGCGAGGCGGCGTTCGCGCCCTTGCCCGGCGCGGTGCCCTTGCCGACGGAACAGGGGGCTCCATGAAGAAGTCGATGGCCGCCGCCTTCGCTCTCCTCGCCGGTTGCGTGAGCGGCGGCATGAAGCACGCCGAGCTCAAGTCCTCGATGCAGGCGCTCAAGTCGGAAGAGGGGCGCATCTACTTCTACCGCACCGGATCGATTTTCGGTGTGGCGGTGCAGGCCGACATCTACCTGAACGGGGCGGTGGTCGGCGCATCCCAGCCGGGCGGCTTCTTCTACGTCGAGCGGCCAGCCGGCAAGTACGAGGCCCACGCCTCCACCGAGGTCTCGCGCATGGTGACGTTCACACTGGACCCGGGCGAGACGAAGTACATCCGCAGCTACGTTTCGATGGGGATTCTGGTCGGACACGTCAACCTCGAGCTCGTCAACGCCGACGAGGCCGAGAAGCAGCTCGAGTCCCTGAGCTACACCGGGCCGTCGCCAGTCCCTCCCGCCGCGGCTGCCAAGTCCGCCGACGCGGCGCCCGCGGCACAGGCCCAGTGAAGACCTGACCCGCGGCGCAGGGGCCTCACATGGGACCCGCTGACCGGTCCCTGGGCTTGGTCCACCCGGAACGCGACCGGCACCAACCCTGTCCGGGCCTTCGACCAGCCTCCAGAACGAGATGGAGGCCGACCCGACGGCACCGCCCCCGCGCCGGCGTTAGCATGAAGCCAGGAGGCGCGGAGGCGTGTATGAAGAGGCCGCACTGGCATGCCCTGCTGATCTCGTCCTGCGCGCTGGCCGCGTGCGCGCATTCCCCTGCGAGCGAGCGGGCTCGCGCGGACCTGGCCGCCGGCGCCATGGTCCAGCTGCCCGGCGGATGGTTCCGGATGCAGCGCGGGTCGGGGACCTTCGGCGAGACGCCGACCTACGTCCAGGTGAGCCCGTTCCTCCTGGACAGGACCGAGGTCACGGTGGCCGCCTACCGCGAGTGCGTCCAGGCGGGTCGCTGCACGCCGGCGTGGGAGACCGTGACCTGGGAGTGGGCCCGGGCGGCCGACCACGACGCCTGGTCCCGCTTCTGCAACCAGGATCGGGCCGACCGGTCCGAGCACCCCGTGAACTGCGTGGACTGGGGCCAGGCGAAATCCTACTGCGCCTTCGCCGGGAAGCGGCTGCCGACCGAGGAGGAGTGGGAATGGGCGGCGCGCAACGGGCCGGAGGCGACGCCGTATCCCTGGGGCGTGGCACCGCCGGCGGGCCAGCCGTGCTGGAACGGGGAGGGGAACGACGCCGGCCGGGGGAGGCGCGACGGCACCTGCGCCGCCGGCAGCCATGCCTCGGACGCCACGGCGGCGCGCGTGTTGGAGCTCGGCGGCGGCGTTTCGGAGTGGACCTCGTCGGAGACGGTGATCTTCGCCGACAGCCGGGGGCGCGGCGGCACCACCGTGAAGGTGTACCGGGGCGGAGGCTGGTCCCACCAGGATCCGGCCCGGGTCTCGACCGCCTCCCGGACCCCCGAGTTCCCCCGGCGGCGGGAGGCGTGGCTCGGGTTCCGCTGCGCCAGCGATCCCTGAGCGAAGGCCGGCCAGCGAGCTTTCCTTATCTCGTGAACTCCCGGTCGGCGCGGTCCAGAAACCCCTTCACGTCGAAGGAGCCGTTGTTGGCGATCGCCACCGAGCCGATTCGCGCCGAGGGATCGACCCGCATCTCCGCGTGGAAGCCGGGGCCGCCTCCTTCCTTGAAGAAGTAGCCCCTGCCCTGGGGTGCCACGTGCCAGCCCAGCGTGGTCTCGACGAGCTCGCCGGCGCCGTTCCGCTGCTGTTCGAAGAGAAGGCGGCGGCCCTCCGGCCCGAGAAGGGCGGACTCGGCCGCCAGCTGGTCCTGCAGGAAGCGCCCCATGGCGCGCGCCGAGGTCACGATCCCCCCGAAGGCGGCTCCGTCGAGGTAGTTGTCCTTGACGTGGAGCCATGACTCCTCGTACTCCCCGACGAACTTGCGGTCGAGGAGGAAGGGCTTCAGGAGGCTCGAGAGCGACCACTTGGGCAGGTACCCCTTGGCGTGGCGTGCCCGGTCGGGGATGGCGAACCCGATCTCGGCGGCCGAGAGCCCGAGCCTGTCGAACACGTTGGCCCGCACGTACTTCTGGTACGGGAGGCCGCTCGCCTTTTCCACGAGCCGGCCGAGCAGCCAGTAGGAGATGTTCGAGTAGGCGTACCGCTCGCCGGGCGCGAAGCGGAGCGCGGGGTTCTCGGCCAGCCGTCGCGCCAGCATCGCCTGCTCGTCGTAGGTGGCGTGCTCCTCTGGAAGGTGGACCCACTTCAGCGGAATGGGGTTGGGGATCCCCGAGGTCTGGTCGAGCAGCTGGCGCACGGTGAGGCGCTCGCCGTAGGGGATGTCGGGGAGCAGCGACTTCACCGGAGAGTCGAGCGCTAGGGCCCCTCGCTCCACGAGCTGGAGCACGGCGACGGCGGTGATGGTCTTGGTCATGGAGTACGCCATCATGGTCGTCCCCTGCTCGAGGGGCCGCCGGGCGGCGAGATCGGCCCAGCCTGCAGCACTCTCGAAGAGGGTGGAGGCCGGGCCGACCACGACGTACTGGATGCCGGGGGAGTCGCCGTCCGTGACGATCGCCTCCAGTCGCGCACGGATCCACTCGGCGGCACCGGTCCCGGCCTTCATCTCGGATTGACCTCCCGGACAGGCGGCGCAGGCCGACGCAGCCAGGAGCGCGAGACCCAGCCACGGGGCTCTCCGCGCCCGAGCGCCTCCTGTCCCGGTTGCGTCGGTGTCCATCCTCGTGAGTGGCCGTGATCGGATTCCGCCAGGGCCGGGGGAACCCTTTCACGATTCATGAAAACCATCCCCGGAGCGGCCGGTCCACCGCGTGGTGGTCCCAATCTTGGGGCCCCGCATCCGGGTCGCCCCGATGGAGTCAACCCGGTTGCCGCCAAGGCGCTGATCATCCAGGGCCGCCTCACGCCGATGAGCTACGATGGGTACATGAAATCCGTCACGGCCTTTGTCGGCAGCGCTCGCAAGCACGGGGTGACCTACCGGGCGACGCGCCAGTTTCTCGACGGTCTGGAGTCGTTCGGCGATGTCCGGAGCGAGCTCGTGTTCCTCAGCGACCACGACATCGGCCTGTGTCGCGGCTGCAAGGCGTGCTTCATCCGCGGCGAGGAGTTCTGCCCGCTCCACGACGACCGCGACCAGCTCATCGAGAAGATGACCAGGTCCGACGGCGTGGTCCTCGCCTCCCCGGTCTACTCGTTCCAGGTCTCCGGCCACATGAAGGCGTTCCTCGACCGGCTCGGCTTCGCGTTCCACCGGCCGCGCTTCCACGGGAAGGCGTACACCTCGATCGTCGTGGAGGGGCTCTTGGGGGGCAGGGCGGTGGTGAAGTACCTCGACTTCGTCGGAGGCGGGCTGGGCTTCGACGTCGTGACGGGCAGCCGCATCGTCTGCCGGAAGAACCCGGACACGGCGCAACAGCCGTTGCTGGACCAGGAGCGCCGGAAGATGGACGAGGTCCTCGCCCGGCACAGCAGGCGATTCCACGAGCGGCTGACGAGCCCGCCGTTTCCCCGGCCGACGATGCTCCAGCTCTTCGGCTTCAGGATGGCCCGCACCAGCATCAGGCTGGAGCTCGCCGAGGACAGGCCAGACCACGTCTATTACCGCGATCGCGGCTGGTTCGCCTCCGACTATTTCTACCCGACGAAGCTCGGCCCGCTGAAGCGGGCCGCCGGAGCCGCATTCGACCGGATGGCGGCCCGCGGCTCGAGGTCGAGGGAGCATCATCCATAGCAGGCCAGGAGTCCTCAGGCCCAGGTGCGCTCTACGATGCCCCGGACCTGCAGTGCCACCTCACGAGCGATCCCGTCGCAGCGGGTCACACAATCCTCGTCGATGTATCGCCGCACCCCAGCCAGGGTCGAGAAATCACAATGCGTGACCGCACGGCACTGGGTGTCGCCGAAGGAGGCCCTGAACCACTTCGCCAGGTCGTGTCCCCGGTTCATCGCCCGGTTGAAGGCGTTGAGTTCCTCGGCGAACGCATCGCCGCGGACTGCCATGGTTCCGATCAACCGCAAGACACGGGGCAGGCTGTCCTCGATCTCACCGACCTCGAGGCCGATGACCATGACGCCGGCGGTGAGCGCGCTGCAGGTCATGCCCGCGAACACCGTTCCCCCGACGAATGCCGAGGTGGCATCGAGCAGGTCTTGCGCGACCGCGCTGCGGTCGTGATGCCGACGAAGCACCGCGTGGGCGCAGTGGAATCCCCGCTCGCGGAAGTGGGCGTCCAGACAGGCGTAGGCCTCCCCACGCTCCCCCGAGAGCGCGTCGGCGCAGGTGCGCGATCTCACCTCCACGTATCGCTCGGGCGCGTGGCGCACGACGCCGATGCACCGGAGCGGCAAGCGCGCGTCGCCCAGGATATCCCGGCAGGACGTGGTGCCGTGGCGAGCCTGGAACGCCTGGAGGAGAGCGTGCCCCTTGCAGATGGTCGCGGGCAGTCCGGCGATCGCCGGATCGCGGGCGTGCCGCAGGCCCAACATCACCAGGGGCGCGGTGATCCCGCCGCATTCGTTGCGGCTGTTTCCAATGCCGCCCGGGAGCCCGGCCACGAGCTTGACGAGCCATGTCCCATCCGTCTCGAGCACCTCCAGGATGGTCTTCATGACGGTGGGGGCGCAGTGGCCCATCCTGAACAGGTTTGCGACGCTCCGGTTGCGGAGCTTCCGGAGGGAGACCGGGCTCGAACCGTCCCGTGAAACGAGCCTATCCACCTTTTCGGGCATGCTCAGAACTCGCGGCCGAGGCGGTTCGTCAGGACCTTCATGAGCCCCCCGGGCGACGGCTCAGGTCGCCTTGGTGAAGAGCGGCTTCAGCACCAGGCTGGCGCCGATGACGACGAGGCAAATGCCGAGCAGCGGCAGGTCTGGTCGCCACAGCCGGGTGAGCGCCGCGGACAGGGCGGCGAGGCCCAAGACGAGCGAGAATGCGTTCACCGTGATGTGCGCCAGAGCTCGCACCACGTTGACCCCGAGCAGGACGGCCGCCACCCCCAGCAGCCAGGCGCCCTCGGGGACCCGGTCGCGTGGCACCACCCAGACGATCCCCGTGACGAGCACCAGAAGGCCCCAGGCGATGTCGCTGAGCTTGCGATCGAGCTGTGCCTGGCGAACGCCGGCCAGATCGGTTCCCGGTTCGGGCTGCATGGTCGCCCCCCTTGCACCTCTCCGGTGCGCCTCGGGATCGACTGCGGAACGGAGCCGGTGCACTTCCACGCTAGGCGAGGCGCCGGGCGACGTCACCAGGAAGTCCGGGGCGTGTCCCAAGTACCTTCCATAACGTGACATTTCGATGGAGGTGCGTCGGCCGGCAAGGCAGGTGTTGCCACCAGGCCAAGATATATCGTAAATATACGATTAACCGACGAGGTGCAGCAGGACGAGGTGTTCGTCGGCATCAACTGGAGTCCTCGCCATGGCGAACCCGGTGAAGCTGGCCCAAAGTTGCGGACCCTCGCCCCAGGCGAACGGGGAACCGGACCTGCGCCCCGTGGAAGGCAAGGCCGCCGACGAGGAGCTCGCGCTCCTCGCCAGGGCGCTCGGCCACCCGGCGCGGGTGCAGATCGTCCGGCTGCTGGTGCGCCGCGAGACCTGCATCTGCGGGGACATCGTCGAGGAGCTGCCGCTCGCCCAGTCCACCGTCTCCCAGCACCTCAAGGTACTGAAGGAAGCCGGCCTCATCCGCGGCGAGATCGACGGTCCCCGCGTCTGCTACTGCGTCGAGCCCCACGCCCTGCGGCGCCTCAAGGCGCTCGTGGGAAGCCTGTAGGAGCGCTCGTGACCACCGCAGCCGTCGCCGCTCCCTCCGCCCCCCGGGGCGTCGCCCGGCGCCTTTCTTTCCTCGACCGTTACCTCACGCTCTGGATCTTCGTGGCCATGGGAGCGGGCGTGGCCCTGGGGTACCTGGTCCCGGGCGTGGTGCCGGCCCTGGATCGCCTCTCGGTCGGAACGACCTCGCTCCCCATCGCCGCCGGCCTCATCCTCATGATGTACCCCCCGCTCGCCAAGGTCCGCTACGAGGAGATGCCGGGCGTCTTCCGGAACGGCAAGGTGCTGCTCCTCTCCCTGGTCCAGAACTGGATCGCCGGGCCGCTCCTCATGTTCGGGCTGGCGATGCTCTTCTTGCGCGACAGGCCGGAGTACATGGTGGGGCTCATCCTCATCGGCCTCGCCCGCTGCATCGCCATGGTCATCGTCTGGAACGAGCTCGCCCAGGGCGACACCGAGTACTGCGCCGGGCTGGTGGCCTTCAACTCGGTCTTCCAGGTGCTCTTCTTCTCGGTCTACGCCTGGGTCTTCATCACCGTGCTGCCGGGCTGGCTGGGCCTTCGGGGCGCCGAGGTCCACGTCACCATCGGGGAGATCGCGAAGAGCGTCTTCGTCTACCTCGGCATCCCCTTCCTCGCCGGCGTCGCCAGCCGCTTCGGCCTCCGGGCCTGGAAAGGCGAGGCCTGGTACCGGAAAGAGTTCATCCCGCGCATCTCGCCCGTCACGCTCGTCGCCCTCCTCTTCACCATCGTGGTCATGTTCTCGCTGAAGGGCGAGACCATCGTGCAGCTGCCGCTCGACGTCGTCCGCATCGCGGTCCCGCTCCTCGTCTACTTCGGGCTCATGTTCTTCGTCTCCTTCTTCGTGAGCCGGAAGGTCGGGGCGACCTACGGCCAGACGGCGACGCTCTCCTTCACCGCCGCCTCGAACAACTTCGAGCTCGCCATCGCAGTGGCGGTCGCCACCTTCGGGATGGCCCACGGCGCCGCCTTCGCCGCGGTCATCGGTCCGCTCGTCGAGGTGCCGGTGCTTATCGGCCTCGTGAACGTCGCGCTCTGGCTCCGCGGCCGCTTCTTCCCCGGCGAGGCCGGGGAGCTGGCGCGAGCGTCGAGCCGCGCCGTCCCGGTGGCGACGGCGAGAGAGGAGGTGCCGTGAGCCGCACCTACAACGTCCTCTTCCTGTGCACCGGCAACTCGGCGCGGAGCATCATGGCGGAGGCGATCCTGAACCAGCTCGGACAGGGGCGGTTCCGCGCCTGGTCGGCGGGAAGCCACCCCACCGGTACCGTGAACCCGCTCGCCCTCGAGACCCTGCGCCGCATGCGCCTGCCGGCCGAGGGGCTCCGCAGCAAGAGCTGGGACGAGCTCGCCACACCCGCCGCGCCCGCGCTCGACTTCGTGTTCACGGTCTGCGGCAAGGCGGCCGCCGAGGTGTGCCCGGTCTGGCCCGGCCGGCCGATGACCGCTCACTGGGGGGTCGACGATCCCGCGGCGGTGCAGGGCTCGGACGAGGCGAAGCGCCAGGCCTTCTGGACCGCGGCCACGCTGCTCCGGAGACGCATCGAGCTCTTCCTCAGCCTTCCCCTGGAGCGCATCGACGCGCTCTCGCTCGAGGCCAGGCTGGTGGAGATCGGGAGGGCTTGAGCTTTTACGGAGGGGACATGAGCACGGTCACCGTTTCGAGTCGGCCACCCGTCGCCGCCCGGCCGATTCTGCTCGCAGCGTTCCGGCCGCGCCTGCGACCGGCGCCCTTCGCCGCCGCGGCGGTCGCCTGGCTCGTCGCCTACCTTGCGGCCGAGCCGCTCTCCCATCTGCTCGCCTTCCGGGTGCTGGGCCTGGGGCCGTCGAGCCGGCTCGGCTCGGCGGTCGCCTTCTTCGCCTACGAGGTGCCGAAGGTGCTCCTGCTCCTCGTGGCGGTGGTCTTCGTCATCGGCATCGCCAACACCTGGTTCACGGCGGAGCGGACGCGCCGCATCCTCTCGGGCCGGCGCGAGTCGGTGGGGAACGTGCTCGCCGCCCTCCTCGGGGTGGTGACGCCCTTCTGCTCCTGCTCGGCGGTCCCGCTCTTCATCGGATTCCTCGAGGCGGGCGTCCCGCTGGGCGTCACCTTCTCGTTCCTGGTCTCGGCGCCGATGGTGAACGAGGTGGCGCTGGTGCTCCTGTTCGGCCTCTTCGGGTGGCGCATCGCCACCATCTATCTCCTGACCGGACTCTCGGTCGCGGTCCTCTCGGGCCTGGTGCTGGGGCGCCTGAAGCTGGAGCGGCACATCGAGGAATGGGTCCGCGAGCTGCGTTGCTGCCCCCCGCAGGGGAGCGAGGAACCGCTGACGCTCTCCGAGCGGGCCTGGAAGGGGGTCGAGTCGGCCCGGAAGGTGGTCGGGAAGACCTGGCCCTACGTCCTCGCCGGCATCGGGGTGGGCGCCTTCATCCACGGCTGGGTGCCGGAGGGGCTCCTCGCCGGCGTCATGGGGCGGCAAGCCTGGTGGTCGGTGCCGCTGGCGGTGGCCATCGGCGTCCCCGTGTACGCCGGCACCGCGACGCTCATCCCCATCGTCCAGGCGCTCCTCGCCAAGGGCGCGGCGCTTGGGACGGTGCTCGCCTTCATGATGGCGGTGGTGGGGCTCTCGCTGCCCGAGTTCATCCTGCTGCGGCGCGTGCTGCGTCCGCGGCTCCTCGGCGCCTTCATCGGCGTCGTGTCGCTCGGCATCCTCCTCGTGGGGTGGCTCTTCAACGCGTTCCTGTGACCTGGCTCGGAAGGGCGTCGCTAGGGGATCTCGCCCTCGCGCTGCTCCCGGATGCTCGGCACCCAGCCCCGCTCGGGAACGAAGGGGCCGACCGGAATCTCCGCGATCTCCCGGCGCTCGCGCTCGTCGACGCGTCGAAGGATCTCGATCTGCTCGATCTCCCACGCCTCGGGAACCCAGTTGGGTACGTTCACTCTCATGACGTGCCCTCTTCGGTCATCCTTCCCAATCAGCCATGGCAGGACCCGTACCGGTCCACCCGTTTCTCACCCCTTGCAGGCCGGACGCTCGGCCCGCCCCCTTCATTCACTGAGACATGGCGATCCGGACGATGTGACCGCTCATCGACCCAGAGGTGGACGGGGACCTCCGTTCGGCGGCCCGCACCAGCGGCCCATCGGCGCGGAGGGCGTCAGCCCCGTCCGGTCAGCGCCGGCCGGGCCCGCTCCACGACCTCGTCGAGCCACTCGATGACGGCGCGCACCCGGGGCGTGCGTCGCAGATCGCCGTGCACCAGGAGCCACATCTCGTGGTTCACCGGCTCGGCTCCGTCGAGGCGGACCAGGTCCGGCTCGGGGTCGGCGAGGAAGCACGGCAGAAGCGCCACGCCCACGCCGGCCCGGGCGGCGGCCAGGAGCGAGGCGGTGCTGTTGGACCGGAACACGAGCCGCCGGCCCGGCGCGAAGTGCTCCATCCACCGCTCCTGCGGCGTGCTCGCCAGGCTGTCCTCGAACCCCATGAACGGGTCGGCGTCGAGGCGGACCGCGCGGGGCTTGCCGCCGGTCAGCCCGCGCGAGGCGTAGAGGGCGTGTGCCACGTCGGACATCTTGCGCATCACCAGCCCGGCGGCGCGGGGCCGCCCCATCCGCAGCGCCAGGTCGGCCTCGCGGCGGGTGAGGTTGAAGTTGCGTGCCTCGGCCGACACTTCCAGCAGCAGGGCGGGGTGTCGCGCGCGCAAGAGCGGCAAGGCGGGCGCGAGGAGGGAGACCGAGAGGTACGGGATGGTGGTGAGCCGCACCGACCCGGAGGCAGAGCGGTCGCTGGCGTCGGCGTGGCGCGCCAGGGCGAGCACGTCCTCCTCGATGCGGCTCGCCAGCCCGGCGAGCTCCTCGCCGGCCGTGGTGCGGCACCAGCCCTGCGGCCCGCGCTCGAAGAGCGTCACCCCCAGCTCCACCTCGAGCGCGGCGACGCGGCGCGCCACGGTATTGCGGTCCACGCCCAGCCGCGCCGCGGCCCGGGCGTGGCTCCCGGTCCGGGAGAGCTCCAGGAAGAACCTCAAATGTCCCCAATCCAGCCCCGACGCGCGTTCCTGCGCCGGCCGGGCGCTCCGCTGCGCGTTTCTCGCCTCTCTCGCCATCGCTACTCCTCCCTCGCGACGGCCGCTCCATCACCAGGCCGCCGACGTGCGAGGTGCGAAGGAGCCCTGGATGACCTCTGGGACCGAGCGTCCCGTTTCCCTTCCCTCATAACGAGGCGAGTCGCGCCCGTGCAAGAAGGTGCGCCCGCAGTGACGCCCGGGATCGCGGCCGCCGCGGCATGAAGCCCGCGGTGGCAGTTAGATCCTTTGCGCCGACTGCGGACGCGTCTCGGCGGTCGGCGGCCTGCTCCTGTACGGCGGCGCCATGGGATCCGTGCTGCGCTGCCCGGGCTGCGAGGCGCTCCTGCTCTGCATCGCCAGCGGACCAGCCGGATACTTCATCGAGCTGCGTGGAATCGTCCGCGTCCCGCCGCCTGGAGGGAGCTCGGAGACCGCGTTCGGACGAGGCGCTCGACGGCACGCTTGACCCTCACGGGTGGTTCATGCATTGGAGGAGCCAACGGGTGCCGCTGGCCTCGCGCCCGCTGCCCGGTGGCGCGTCAGGGCATCAGCGAGCGACAGGGGCCCGGACGCGACCTCCTCCTCGTGGAGGACGATGGCGTCGGGCGGCACGGGAGGCGGCAGGTCGGCTGCGGCGACGACCAGCAGCGCGGCCGGCAAGAGCTGCCGGAGCCATCCGAGGATGGTGCGCGTCCGCGATCCTGGACGGACCACGATGACGAGAGCCGGAAGCTCGGGTTCCACCGACCGATCCAGGTATCGTCTCATGCGCTCGCTCCTGCTGGTACCGCGGTCCTGGCGACGACGACGCCGCCTGGCTCGGCCGGGCGTCCGTCCTCCGGTGCGCCCTCCGGACGGCGTCTCGTCGAGCCACTCCCGGAACCGGCGCGTCGCCCGCCCTCTTCCCGCCCTGGAGGGTCAATGGCCCGCCCCAGGGGACCTGGGCACAGGCGCGGCAACCCTGGGGGTGGAATCGCGATGTCCGGGCCCCGCTCGGGGCCGGGCGTGCGCGCGGGCGCGTCCGGCACTACCATGCCCGCGAGAGCGCGGCCTGCCAGCGTACCAGCCTGGCGATTGGCGGGCCGCCATAGCCCATCGAGGAGGCCGCCATGGAATACCAGCGACTCGGCAACACCGGGCTCACCGTCTCCCGGATCTGCCTCGGCTGCATGAGCTACGGCGATCCGGCCGCGACCGTGGCAGGCTCGACCATGCGCTGGGAGTGGGCGCTCCGTGAGGACGAGTCGCGCCCGTTCTTCAAGCGCGCCATCGAGCTGGGCATCAACTTCTTCGACACCGCCAACGTGTACTCCTTCGGGAAGAGCGAGGAGATCACCGGCCGGGCGCTTCGCGACATGGCCCGCCGCGAGGAGGTCGTCATCGCCACCAAGGTCTGGGGCGTGATGCGCCCCGGCCCGAACGGCGGAGGCCTCTCGCGCAAGGCCATCCTCCACGAGATCGACGCCAGCCTGAAACGCCTCGGGACGGATTTCATCGACCTCTACCAGATCCACCGCTGGGACCCGGCGACGCCCATCGAGGAGACGATGGAGGCGCTCCACGACGTCGTCCGCGCGGGCAAGGCGAGGTACCTGGGGGCGTCCTCCATGAACGCCTGGCAGTTCGCCAAGGCCCAGCACGTGGCCGAGCGGAACGGCTGGACGCGCTTCGCCTCGATGCAGAACCACTACAACCTCCTGTACCGCGAGGAGGAGCGGGAGATGGCTCCCCTCTGCCGCGACCAGGGAGTGGGGCTCATCCCCTGGAGCCCGCTCGCCCGGGGCCACCTGGCGCGCCCGCCGGAGGCGAAGGGGACGAAGCGGTCGGAGACGGATCGCTTCGGCAAGACGCTCTACGCGTCCATGGCGGACGCGGACCGGCGCGTGGTGGCCGCGGTGGATGCGCTGGCGAAGGCGCGCAAGCTGCCGCACGCGCAGGTCGCCCTGGCATGGCTCCTCCAGAAGGACGGCGTCACGGCGCCCATCGTGGGCGCGACCAGGATGGAGCACCTCGAGGCGGCGGTGGGCGCGCTCGGGGTGCAACTCTCCGAGGAGGAGGTGGCGGCCCTCGAAGCGCCGTACGTGCCCCACCCCGTGGCGGGATTCGGCTGACGGCGGCAATCGTTCGCCGTGAGGGAGACCGGAGGGGGACGCGGCCGTCACGCGGCGGGGAAGGCCCGGAGCACGTCCTCCACGCTCATCGCCCGGGTGAGCGCCACCACCTCGATCCCCATCTCCGCGGAGGCGCCGGCGAGCTCCGCCAGGGCGCGATTCAGCGCCGAGCGCACCTGCGGGTCCGCGGTGACGAGCGCTCGCGGCTCCAGCAGGTGGAGATGGCGGCAGAGGAGCTCGTCCTCCATGGCGCCTGGGGCCAGGTCCGGCCCGGCTCCCGACCGACTCCGCCTCAGGTCGTCCTGCGCGCGCGCCAGCCGGAAGCCGGCGAGAGGGTACAGCGAGGAGAAGAGAACGCCCTCGAGCGCCAGCACCTCGACGCCGAGCTCCGCGTACTCTTTCGCCAACGCCTGGACGCCCTCCGCGGCCAGGCGGACGAACTCCCGGCCCGAGAGCGAGAGCGCGTGTCCCAGGCCCAGCCTCGCCACCAGGCTCTCGCGGAAGTCGAGCGAGCGCCGAGCGTGCGACCGCCACGCGTCCTCCAGCGCGTCCCGGAGCCGCTCGGCGACCTTTCCCGGCATCCCGCCCTCGTCCGGCTCGTCGAGGCAGCGGCACAGCCCGGCGAAAGGAGGCCGGTCGGCGAGCGGCTCCCAGACGGTGCGGAGCAGATCGCACTTGCACAGACAGTCCCGGCGAACCGCTCCCGCGCCACCGCAGGTCTCGTCGCGGCGCCTGGGCTCGTCGAGGTGGCTCAGGATCTCCGCCAGGCTGACGGGCGAGACCAGCACCGCCGCGCGCGCGGCGATGGCCTCCAGCTCGGCCAGGCTGAGCCGGTAGAAGGCGGACGAGTCCACCAGGAGCTGCGACGTGCTCGGCCCGGCGGTCGCGGCGGCTCCCATGGGAGCTACCTCAGGTCGCGGCGCACCGAGCGCGGCAGCCGGTCGAGGATGGGCAGGACCCCGAAGGCCTCCTTGTGGGGGAGCCACAGCTTGCCTTCCACCGCGGCGTCGGTCAGCGACCCGTCCGCCACCCACCGTGCGAAGACGCCGGGGTCCTGCGCCACCATGACGAAGTCGGCCTTCCTGGGCAGGCCGTTCCCGACCCGGATGCCCCCCGCCGCGACCTGGATCGTGAAGTTCCCGCCGCCGGTCTTCACGCCGATGCTGTGCGCGCGGCCGGAGAGATCCTTCCGGGCGCGCTGGCTCTTCTTGACCTTGCCGGAAAGCTCTCGCATCGCCGTGAGCGCATCCCTGAACGCGCCCTGGGCCGCCTTGTTCCGCTCGACGGCCGGTGACCGGGGCCTGGCGAAGTTCAGCTGCGACGCCAGCAGCGGCTTCCGGTCGCGCAGCCTGGCCGGGACCTCGCTCATCGGCACCCAGAAGATGTCGCGGATCGATCCCATGCGCTGGTCCTCGAAGACCAGCTTCAGCTCCACGCCCTTCACGAAGATGCCGGGGCGCGGAAGGCCCGTCGTGGTGCGCAGGCGGGATGGCAGGAACGAGGCGATGGGCGCGTCGGTGGCCACGTCGACGTAGCCTCGCGCGAAGGGGGCGTCGCCGATGAAGGAGGCCGACGGGAAGATGGTGATGGGCGCGGTCGCGGCGAGGACGCCCCGGTGCGGGAGCTCGATCTCCTTCATCTCGACGAAGTCGCAGGTGGGGCAGTGCCAGGTCACGGCCGGCACGTTCACCTGCTTGCATTTCGGGCACTCGCTGCCGATGAGGCGCCCCTGCCGCAAGGCCAGGAAGAAGCGCGACAGCTCTCCGTAGGTCTGCTGGTAGAACGTCACCATGTGAGTGTTGAACTGGAGGTAGGTGCCCGGGTCCTTGCCCTGGACCTCGCTCACCTCGCGGGGAAGGGTCCACGCCTCGCCGAGGATCATGTCTTTCGCGCTCACCGGACACCTCCGTCCTCGAGCTCGACCACGATGGCGCCGCCGAACACGGCGTTGATGGCCCCGGTTCCGTGGACCAGCGCCAGGGGCATCTGGCGCCTGAGCATCTCGCGCCGCGCCGACCACATCGAGAACATGTTGGAGCCGCCCACGAAGTGGCCGCCGAAGATGAGGCCGCCGGAGGGGTTGATGAGGACCTGCCCCTTCGACGGGCGCTTCGCGTCCCCCAGCTCGCGGATGTCGGCCATGACGCCGTCGTCCACGAGCCGCCGCGTCTGGCCGAGCGGGACGAACCCCATCTCGCCCATGGTGATCATGAACTGGGCGATGAAGGCGTCGTGAAGCTCCACCAGCTGGATGTCCGACGGCTTCACGCCGGCCATGGCGTAAGCCCGCTCGGCGGCGAGGCGGTCCGAGACGATGGACCAGAGCGGCTTGTAGGCGCCGCCGCGACCCACCTGGTACGACTCGTTGGCCGCGCCGATGCCCTTCACCCAGATGGGCGGCACGCCGGTGCGCTCGGAGATCTCGCGCGCCTTCTTCTCGCTCGCGAAGAGGACGCCGGCCGCCCCCTCCGTGTACATGCAGGCCTCGAGGAGCCGCAGGAAGGGCGCGATGATCCAGCGCGAGGCCATGACCTGCTCGACGGTCACCGTCTCGTCGCGGCGCTGGCCGAAGGGGTTCTTGTTCCCCTGGCGGCAGAGCATCTCGATGATCTTCGCGCGGACCGTGACGTCCCCGATGTCGCCGGGGTACCTGTCGTCGTAGCCCATGCACATCTGGGCGTAGGAGTCGCTGGCGGTGGCGCCGAGCGGGTACTCGAAGAACGGATCCCATGACTTGGCGATGGTGTCGATCACCATCGGCGTGGCCGTCCTCGACTGCGGGTCGAAGCAGTCGGTGGCCTTCTCCCCGCCGACGCAGAGCACCAGGTCGGAGACGCCCGAGGCCACCTCCATGATGGCGGTGCGCATGGCGTAGAAGCCGGTCGCGCCACCGCTGGTCACGCGAGTTCCGGGCTTGCAGGCCATGCCGATGACGCCGGTGAGCGCGCTCTCCGGGATGGCCTGGTGCTCGAAGATGTCGTTGTAGATCCCGTAGACGACCGAGTCGACCTCGCGCGCGGTGCACTTCGCGTCCTCGAGCGTCCGCTGCGTCGCCTGCTGGAACAGGTTCCAGTAGGTCGCCTCGACCCACCGGCCCCGGCAGTCGGTGATCCCCGCGCCAACGATGGCTACTCGGTTCATGGGCTCCTCGGGTAGCGATGGTGGGTGTCGTGACTCTATGCCCTCGAAGAAGGGCCACGCTTGATCGAACTCAAATCTTCCCCGGCGCGGTTGGTCTCGAGGCGCCCTGGCGACCCCGTGCCCTCCGGCTCGCGCGAACAGCGCCCTATGGCCGCACCCACAGAGGTGGCGGTTCGAGCGGCGCTCGCGCCTGGCGTTCCACGACACGGTCGTCACCTGGGCGTCCGCCGCCGCGCGACTCGACGGGCCCGGGTGCTCGCGCTCTCGACCCGGCCTCCCAGGGCCGGGACCTCGAGCACCGAGAGGTGAACCACCCTGGTCCGCGACCTTCCTCTGGCATCCGTGAGCGGAGTGAGGTCCTCCTCATGGCGCCTGCCGCGTCCCGGGGGTCATGACGGTGAGCCGCCCACCGGTGAGCTCGGGAACCACCTGGTAGCGGCTCTTCTGGGCGGCGAAGGCGACCTCCCGGCCGGCGCCGCGGCCCAGCATCATCCGGCCGATGCGGCTGCGGGAGAGGACGTCGAGGGCGTCGTGGCGGTCGTGGAGCAGCATGGCGGCGAGCGCCGCGTCGGAGAGCTCGCAGTTGCCCGGGAGCCGGCTCGCGAGGAGGGACACCAGATAGCCCGCCCCGTAGAAGTCCTCGAGGTTGAAGGCCTCAGCGGATCCGGCGCAGACGAGGAGCACCGTCTCGCCGCGCGAGGTCTCCGCCAGCCGGTCGGCGAGGGCCTCGCCGTTCAGGAGCGATCCCGCGAGCACCCGGGCCGCCTGGCTGGCCTTCCCGAACGCTACGGTGCCGTTGGTCGTCGAGTAGACGACGGTCTTCCCCTCGACGCCGGCATCGAGGAGCGCCAGCGGGGTGGGGTGCGTGAAGCCGGGCAGGGTCTCGGCGTCGAGCTCGCCGGCGAGCACGAACGAGCCCGCGGGCAAGCCGGCGGCCAGGGCGCGTGCGGCGTCGCCGCCGGGCGCCGGGAGCACCTCGGAGGCGCCATGGGCCAGGGCGGTCACGATGGTCGACGTGGCGAAGAGGACGTCGATGACCACCACCACTTTGCCTGGAAGCTTTTCGCGATCGAGCTCCTCCTTCTTGAGGAGGACGTGGAACTTGGCCAAGTGAGGCCTCAGGGGCCGAGCCCGTGGATGCGCCCGCGGGCCTGCTCGTGGCGCGGGTCGGCGAAGAGATAATGGACTGATGGTCGACGTGCTCGGAGACGTTCCGGGGGAGGCCCGCGACGCGTCGCGAGTCCACGCTCAGCGGACGGAAGGGAGGGGAAGAGGAACACGTCGTCGGGTGTTGCAGGTAGGGTAAAGCGGCGGACCGAGGCGAGGAGGGATGCCGCGAGGGACCTGCCATGGAGCCGCTCACAGCATTGGCGCAGGCTCTCGGCCTCTCCTTTGCCTCCGGCATCAGCCCGTACGCGACCGCGGCGTTCGTGGGCCTGGCTGCCCACCTCGGCTGGATCGGGCCCCTGCCCGGAGCGCTCGAGTTCCTTCGCGATCCGTGGGTCTTCGGCGCTGCCGGTGCGGTAGCCCTGCTGGAGTCGGTGGCCCTGCTCGTGCCCGGGGTCGCGACGACCTGGGAAGCCATGCACACCGCCATCCGTCCGTTCGCGGCGGCGGCCATCGCGGTGCTCGCCACCTGGGGGGACCCGCGGCTGGCCGTGGTCGCAGGGATCCTGGGCGGGGCGCTGGGCCTCGCCACGCACATGACCAAGCTCGGCCTGCGCGCCACCATCGACGCTTCGCCGGAGCCGGTGAGCAACGCCGCGGCCGTCACCGGCGAGCTCGCCGTCGTGGGCGGGCTCTCTGCGGCGGTCTGGGCCCATCCGTGGCTCGCGCTCGCGGTGGCCGTCGCCATCGTGGTCGCGATGGGCCTGCTGATTCGGACCTTGTGGCGTGCCGTGGGGCGGGCGCTCTCGTCGATCTTCGCGCGTCCACCGGCGCCCGGGAGATGAACCGCGGGAAGGGACGCCTTCGGTCGCTGGATCCACCCGGCATCCTGGTCGCCGCATGAGCGCCTGTGCCATGAGCGGTCCACGCCCCTATCTCGCGACGGCCGATCAACCCCGACTCGTTTGCAGCTGCATGCATGTGCATGGAGTGACGTGCGACCGAGCGGGCGGTAGCCGCCTGGCCCTGCGCCTGCGAGCTGCCGACGGGAGGAGCGACGGCCGCTTGTTCTCCGGGTGTCGGACCGGGAATCTATGGTGGCACTCGGGCCGCGCCCGCCTGGAGGTCGCCGTTCCCAGATCGCGGTCCGCGATAAACTGCCACCGTGCCCAAGGTCCCGGCCCGCACCCTCGTCCTCCGACCGGCGGATCCGTTCGACCTCATCCGCTGGCTGGCCCGCTCCCAGTCCGACCCGCGCAAGGCGGTGGCCGAGCTGGTGCAGAACTCCATCGACGCGCACGCCCGGCGCGTGACCATCGAGCGGCGCCGGCTGCGCGGCGGTCCGGCGCTGGTGGTCCGGGACGACGGGGAAGGGGTGCTCCCGGACCTCGGGCGCGAGGAGGCGCTGCGCTTCATCGCCAGCAACATCGGCAGCTCCCGGAAGCGGAACCTCTCCCCGGAGGAGCGCCGGCGGCTGGTGGTCATCGGCCAGTACGGCGTCGGCCTGCTCGGGTTCTGGTCGGTCGGGCACCGGATGGAGATCCGCTCGCGCGTCGGCGGGTCGACGCTCCACGTGCTGCGGCTCGTCGAGGACGAGCCGCGGGTGTCGCTCGACGAGCTGGCTCCGGAGATCGGCGCGGCGGAGACCTTCACCGAGATCGTGGTCACCGAGCTGCACGACACCGCCTCTCGCGCGCTGTCCGGCCGCCGCCTGGCGGAGTACCTGGCGGCCGAGCTTCGGGGGCCCATCCTCGCCTCCGGCGCCCAGGTCGAGATCCGGGACGGCATGGCGCGGGGCCTGGCGCAGAAGGTCTTCCCGGTGGCGCCGCGTCCCTTCACCGGGGAGCGCCTGCAGCTCCCGGCCGAGGTTCCCGTGGAGGGCCATCCGCCCATGCGCGTCGAGCTGTACCTGGCGCGCGGGGCGGAGCGGCCGGCCGTCCAGGTGAGCTGCGCCGGCACCCTGGTCGCGGACGACGTCGGCGAGCTGCACGCGCTCGACCTCGCCGAGGCGCCGTGGGTGGGGTGCGAGCTGGCGGGGCTCATCGAGTTCCCGGGTTTCACGGTGCCGCCCGGCTCGCGGCGCGGCGTGGTGCCCGACGGCGCCGCCGAAGCGTTCGCGCTGGCCATGCGGGCGCTGCGCCCCCTGGTCGAGGCGGAGCTGCAGCGGCTGGAGCGGGAACGGCGCGCCGCCTCCGATCGGCAGGTGGTCGAGGATCTGCGCCGGGCCCTTCGAGGCCTGCGGAGCCGCCTGCCACAATACGACCTGCCGCCGGTGCTCGGCGGGCGGGGTGACGGGGAGGGTGGGGCGGAGGCACCCGGCGCCGCTGCGCCCGGCGAGGCGGAGCTGGCCCCGATGGCGCAGCCCGAGCTCTTCCCCGCCGGACCGCTCGCGGCGGCCCGCATCGTCCCCGATCCGGTCGAGGTCGCGCCCGGCCACGAGCACCGGGCCCGTGCCGAGGCGCTCGACGCAGAGGGGCGGCGCATCCGCCACGGCGTCGCCTTCCGATGGTCGGTCGAGGGAGCGGGCTTCGCGGTACGCGGGGAGGGCGCCCGCCCGGCCGTGTCCGCCGAGGCCGGCGTCCGTCCGGGGGCCACCGCGCGGCTGCGGGTGGAGGCCGAGCAGGACGGGCGCCGTGCCGTGGCGGAGGCCGCCATCGAGGCGGTGGAGCCGCGTGTGGACGAGGCGGGCCTCGGCATCCCGGAGCCGAACCTGGTCGACGATCCCGGCCGGACCTGGCGCAGCCGCTTCGACGGTACGCGCTGGGAAGTGAACCGGATGCACGAGGACTACCTGGCCCTGAAGGACGAGGGGCGCGCGCGGCTGCGCTACCTCCTGACCTTGCTCGCCAAGGACCTGGCGCAGCACGCCCACCGCGTGCCGGGAGCCAGGGAGGCGTCGGAGGACGTGGCGGCGATCCTGGCCCTGGCCGAGCGCAACCTCCGCGGGGCGTGAGGACGCGGGCCGCGACCTCGACGAGGGCATCCGCTGCCAGGACTTCGAGGCGTGCGCGGCCCGGGCCGGTGCGGGCGACTTCGTCTACCGTCGACCCGCCCTCTCCCGTGGGGCCGAGCGACGGCGCGTCCTTCAGCTACCAGGCGGACGGGTTCGACGACGAGGACCGGCAGCGAGTCGCGGCGACGTTCCGCGCCCTCACCGGGCCGCCACCTCGATCCTCGGAGTTGAGCGGGCTGACCGGCACGAGCCACCACTGCCAGGCTGCACGCTGCGTAGACGAACGGGCAGGGACGCCCACGGTTTGTGCCAGGTCCAACCCTCGACTCGAGCTGCGGACTACGTGCCCTGCGGTCCTGACAGACGCTAGTAGCACTTGGGAGGGGTGACAATGGGAATGCCGGCGTCAGCGGTCACTGACCGATGAGCTCGCCGCCAGCCAGGCGCCGAGGTGCAGCCCCGTCGAGGGCGCCTCGCCGCGTCTTCCCTCGGGTCCCGTCGAGGCGTACAAGGGTGCATGGCACAGACCACCGACAAGCGAAAGCAGTCCCTGTACTTCCCCGAGGAGATGCTCCTCGAGATCCAGGCGGAGGCGAACCGGCAGGACCGCTCGCTCTCCTGGATCGTGCAGCAGGCCTGGAGGGCCGCCCGGGCGCAGATCGCGAAGATGCCGAGCATGGGGGACCTCGGGCCGACCCCGAGGGCGTAGCAGCTGACTCGGCGGCGGGGTGAACCCGACGCCGTCACGGGCGGCCCGATCGCCGCGGCGTTCCCGGCTGCAGCGACAGCCACGACCGGATCTTCGCGTAGACCTCGGGCCGGCCGAGCAGGTCGAAGTGGCCCGTGCCGTGGGCGATCCACCGGTGCGCCTCGGGGAAGCCGAGCATCAGCTCCGGCCTCCGGTGCCGGCCGAGCGCGCTGTCGACCGGGACGAGGCCGTCGCCGAGGTGCTTCGCGGCGCCCCGCGGCGCCCTGGTCGCGGCGATGGCGTAGCACCCGACGCCGGCGGGCAGCGGCAGCGGGGTGCGGTCGTCGCGCGCGTGCGCGAAGCGGTCGCGCCCTTCCCAGTGCTCGTCGAGGACGTAGCCGAAGCGCATGTCGGTCACGCCGGCGCTGCGGATCCTGCCGAGGCGCGCCAGCGGAGCGCTGTACCGGCTCACGCCGAGGAGCAGGTCGATCCACTGCGCTCCGCGCTCGAGCGGGGCGCCGTGGTGGGGCGAGCCCAGGCAGACGAGCGCGCGCAGCTTCCGGCGCCAGGCGTGGCCGGCCAGCTCGCCGGAGCGACAGGCGCTCCGCGACACCAGCCCGCCCATGCTGTGCGCGACGAGGACCAGCTCCTCGATGGGCCTTGGCCACGCCAGGACCAGCCGCTCCAGCAGCGCCGCGAAGGCGCGCCCGTTCGTCGAGATGTGGAGGCCGGTGTTGTAGCGGAGGTGGACCGGCGTGAACCCGAGGTCGCGCGCCATCGCGGCGCCGCGGTCGCGCCCCGAGCGGGACCACGACCGATGGTCGAGGCTGGAGCCGTGGACGAGGACGAGCACCCTGCCGCCGGCCCGGGGAAGGGCTCGCCGCAGCGCCCGCCGCTCGAGCTGGAGCGGGTGGCCGCGGTGGCGCAGGCACATCTCGATGGCCAGCGGGTTCCCGGTCTCGGCCAGGCGGTCGCCGAGCACGCCGTTCAGGGCGGAGAGCAGCGCCTCGCGCCGTGGGCCGGGCGGGCGCCCGGCGAGCAGCGGCGCGAGCCCGGCCAGGGCGACGTCGAGGCCCGCGCCCACGAGGCGCGTCAGGCGCCGGATGCTCCCGTAGACCGGCCTGGTGGCGAGGCGGGCGGGGGCCTCGAGCGGGCGGCCCAGGACGCGCGGCCCGCCCGCGATGGCGGCGTGCATCGCCTCCACCAGATCGGTCACCCCCCGGGTCGCCTCGACCACGAGGCGGGTCGCGCCCCGCAGGTCGTTGACGGGGTTGCGGGTCCTGCTCGGGGCCTTCTGGGGCGCCGGCATGGGGGGGCACCATAATCCCGAACGTGGGCGGCTGCCGGGTCGCCGCGACCGCGCCCGTCGAGCGCACGCCCGGCCGTGGGCTATGCTGGCGCCTTCATGCCCATCCAGCCGCGCGCCGCGGTGTTCGATCTGGACGGCACCCTGGTCGACAACATGGCCTTCCACGGCCGGGCCTGGGTGGCCACGGCCGAGCGCCTCGGCGTACAGGCCACACGCGACCAGTTCGAGCGCGAGTGGGCCGGCAAGACGTCGCCGGAGATCTTCGAGATCTTGCTCGGGGGCCCCCAGCCGGCGGCGGTCGCGGCGAAGCTCGCGGCCGAGAAGGAGGCCGCGTACCGGGAGCTGTACCTCCCGCACCTGGCCCCGCTCCCCGGGCTCTTCCCGTTCCTCGCGCGCCTCCGCTCCGCCGGCGTGCGGGTCGCGCTGGCGACCGCTGCGCCCGCCGAGAACCGCGATTTCATCCTCGGCGCCCTCGGCCTGGAGCGAGCCTTCGAGGTGGTGCAGGGCCCCGAGGGCGTCGCGCGCGGGAAGCCGGCCCCCGACATCTACCTCTCCGCCGCCGCGCGCCTCGGCCTCGAGGGCGGTGCCTGCGTCGCCTTCGAAGACGCGGTCAACGGCGTCCGCGCCGCCCGCGCGGCGGGCATGGCGGTGGTGGCCGTGCTCACCACGGCGGCAGAGGCCGACCTGCGGGCGGCGGGGGCCTCGTTCGCGATCCGCGACTATGCCAGCCTGCCCGGGGAGCTGGAGCGGTACCTCTTCGACCTCGGACCGTGACGGCGTCCCCCGCCGTTTCCTGTCACAGCGCCCGCCGGTCTCCGAGATCCCCGGCGGCCCGCTCTCGCCTCCGGGCGCGGTCCTCGCTCGCGGCCCCGGAGCGGCTGCCGCGCGGCGACGAGGCACGCACGGCGGCTCGCAAACGTCGGTCGCGCAGCCTAAGGAGCTCCTCGGCGCGTTGGCGCTCCACGACGGTTGCTCGCCGCGATCACGGGTCTGGTGTCGCGCGCATCGCAGCGGGCCGCGGCTCGCTGTGGAGGCGCCCTCCGGCGAGACCAGGCCGCCGCGGACGTCGCAGGGGCCCGCGGGAAGCGGGTGCCGCGATCAGGCCAGGCGTCTGCTCAGCACGGTCTGGATGGAGACGGACGCCACGATGATGAGCCCGTAGATGAAGCTGGTCCAGAACCCGGTGAGGCCCGCGGCCACGATGCCCGCGTTGATGGCCCCGATGATGAACGAGGCCACGAAGGTGCCGAAGATGGTCCCGGTGCCTCCGAACACCGAGGTGCCGCCGAGGAACACCGAGGCCAGGGTGTTCAGCATGTAGCCTTCACCCAGGGTCGGCCAGAAGAAGAGGACCTCCGCGCTCACCACGAAGCCGGCGAAGGCGGCCACCAGCCCGACGACGGCGAAGGTGACGATCTTGGTCCTGCCGACGTTCACGCCCATGAGCCGGGCGCTCTCGACGTTGTCCCCCGTCAGGTAGACGTGGGCGCCGTAGCGGTGCCGGTTGAGGAAGAGCCAGACGACGAGGCCGACCGCGACCGTCCAGAAGAACTGCGCGGGCACGAACCCGAACGCCCGGCCGACGAGCGCCGTGTGCAGGGCGGTCGACTGGACCTCGGTCATGCCCAGCCCTTGCCCATTGGTGACGATCATCACGGCTCCGCGCAGCAGGAACTGCGTGCCGATGGTCGTCACCAGCGACGGGACGCCGATGCGGACCACGATGTAGCCGTTGAGAAGCCCCGCCAGCAGGCCGAAGACGAGGCAGGTCGCGAACCCGAGCCAGACGCTTCCCGTCGCGACGAAGACCACGTAGTAGCCCATCATCCCGAACGCCATGATCGACGGGAACGAGAGGTCGATCTCGCCGGTGATCACCACCAGGGTGAGCGGGATGGCGATGAGGGCGAAGAAGGGCGTGGTGGACATGAAGGCGACGTAGATGTCCCCCGCCAGGAAGGTCCGCGGCGAGCCGATGAGGAACAGCACCCAGACCACGACGGCCACGGCGACGATGCCCAGCTGCAGGGCGTACCTCCGGAAAAACCGGGAAACCGGCCCTCTGGCTGCCGTCTTGGACAGGGGGCGGGCGGCTTCGTCGGCGCTCATGGCGATGCGACCTCAGGCATCCAGGCTGCCGGTCCTTGCCACCCGGTAGAGACGGTCGGTGAGCTCCTCCAGGGTCAGCTCGTTCCTCGTGAACTGGCCGGCGACGGTGCCGCGGTCGAGCACCACGATCCGGTCCACCACCGGGTAGACGTGGAAGACGTTGTGGTCGATGAAGATCGCGGCCTTGCCCGCCTTCCTGATCCCCTCCACGAAGTCGAGGGCCTTCCTGGTCTCGGAGAGGGACAGGCCCATGGTGGGCTCGTCCAGGATCACCAGCTCCGCCCTGAAGTACAGGGCCCGCGTGATGGCCACCCCCTGGCGCTCCCCCCCGGAGAACGTCTTGACCGTGGACTCGGGGGTGATGGCGGAGGAGGTGAACCCCATGGCGGACTGCATCAGCTTGCGCGTCTCCTCCCGCATCCCTCGCACGTCGAGAATGCCCAGGCCGCGGGTGAGCTCCCGGCCCATGAAGATGTTGCGCCACAGGGATTGCTTGTCGGCCAAGGCCCGCTCCTGGTACACGACCTCGATCCCGAGCTGGTGCGCGCGGGCGACCGACAGCCGATCCAGCTTCCTCCCCTGCCAGAGGATCTCTCCGCCGGGGTCCGGCGAGTGGTAGCCGGTGATGATCTTCACGAGCGTGGACTTGCCCGCGCCGTTGTCGCCGAGCAGCCCGACGATCTCGTTGGAGCCCACGTGGAAGTCCACGTCGTGGAGCGCCGCGACCTCGCCGAAGGTCTTGGAGATGTTGCGCATCTCGAGCAGGTGGCCCATGACCGACCCTCGACAGGGCCCGGCACGGCCTTCTCGGCCGCGCCGGGCGTTGGCACCGAATCCTGGGGCCGCCCGTCCCTAGCGGATGTTCTTCTGCGCCAGCGGCGCCACGAAGTCGACGTTGGACTTGTCCACGAACCCGGCCCCGGTGTCGATGTGCAGGCCCGAGAACCCGTAGACCTTGGTCAGGGCGATCTGCAGGATCGGCAGGTAGCCCTGCAGCCACTCCTGCTGGTCGATGACCAGGCCCGTCCACCCGCCCTTGATGGCCGAGATGGTGGCGGGGGACAGGTCGAAGCCGGCGATGTGCACCTCGCCCGGCTTCTTGCGGGCCGCCTTCAGGTACGTTTCGGCCGTGGCGGTGAGAGCGCCGTGGTCGGTGACGACCAGCTTCACGTCCGGGTGCGAGGACACGTAGCCGGCGAAGGTCGGGGCGCCCGCGGCCGGGTCCTTGTTGGTGGCGGCGTCGATCTCGAGGTAGTCGACGGTGAGCCCCGCCTCCTTCAGCGCGTCGATCACGCCCTTGGTGCGCTCGCCGCGTGCGGGCTGGGAGAGCAGGCCCCACACCATGGCGCGGTCGCCCTTCTTCAAGCCGAAGCGGGTGACGGTCTCGGCGCCCAGCGAGTGCCCGGCGACGTACAGCTCGGCGCCCACGTAGCCGAATCCCTTGGCCTGGTGCTTCTTCTCGGCCTTGGGCAGCGTGGTGTTCTGGCTGGTGACGATGATGCCTTTCGCCACCGCCTGGTCGATGAGGGCGTCGAAGGCGGCATCTCCCGGGTGCCCCATGATGGCGATGCCGTCGGGCTTGGTGGCCGCGGCCTCCTGGAACTGCTGGATCATCTTCTGGGGATCCCAGTCCGACCAGACGTAGTTGACCTTGACCCCCAGGTCGTACTCGGCCTGCTTCGCGCCGTTGTAGACGTTCACCGCGAAGACACCGCCCTGCGGCCCGCCCGGGAAGAACACGATGCGGATTCCCTGGGCCCATTTGGTCTGCGCGCTCGCCGCCTGCGCCATCAGTGCCAGAGCCAGCCCGACTCCCGCGATCGCCCAAGCCCTACGCTTCATACGGGTACCCTCCTTCGCATTTCGTGAATGCCCAACCAGGCCCGCCTCTCCCAGGCCACCACCCTGGTGCCGCGGTGGGCCGAAGCTTACAGCCGCCGTTTCGAAACGCCTCAGAAATCGAGCCGGCCCTACCGCGGCGCCGCCGCGGTGCTCCGCCGCACCACCAGCTCCGGCGCCACCAGGGCCCGCTGGTAGGCCGGGGTGCGCCGCTCCAGCTGTCCCAGCAGGAGGCGCAGGCAACGCCGCCCGACCTCGGCGAAGTCCTGGCGCACCGTCGTCAGCGGCGGCGTGAAATAGGCGGCCTCGGGGATGTCGTCGAAGCCCACCACGCTGAGCGTCCGCGGCGTCTCCCGTCCCACCTCGTAGAGGTAGCGCAGGAGCCCGAGCGCCATCTGGTCGTTGGCCACGAAGACGGCGGTGGCGTCGGTGGCCACCAGGCGCTGCGCCGCCTCGTAGCCGGAGCGGGCGCTCCAGTCGCCCCGCAGGAGCGGCGGCAGCGGTGCCTTCGCCGCCTGCAGCTCGGCCTTCCAGCCGGCCACGCGCTGCTCCGCCTCGAGCCAGTCCTCGGGCCCGGCCACGTGCCACACCGTGCGGTGGCCCAGCTCGAGCAGGTGCCGGGTGGCGCTGGCGGCGCCGGAGAACTGGTCCACCGCCACCACCGGCACCGAGTCGTCCGGCCCCGCCTCCACCGCCACGACCGGGACCACCTGCGGGACGTGGCGAAGCGCCTCCACCGCCGCGCGCTGCGGCGCCACCACCACCACGCCGTCCACACCCTGGCGCACCAGCCGATCCACCGCCTCCACCACCGTGGCCCGGTTGAGCGCGCGCAGGCTGGCGATGGCCACCGCGTATTCGGCGTCGTGCGCCGCCTGCTCCAGCCCGAGCAGGGTGGAGGCCGGCCCGTAGAGCGTGGTGTCGAAGCTCACCACGCCGAGGCTCCGGGACCGCCCGGTGACGAGCGCCTGCGCCACCGGGTTGGGCCGGTAGTCGAGCCGCTGGATGGCGGCCAGCACCCGGTCGCGCGTGGACCGCTTCACGTCCGGGCTGTCGTGGAGGACCCGCGAGACGGTCTGGTAGGAGACCCCGGCCAGCCGGGCCACGTCGGTCATGACGGCGGCCCGGCGCCGGAATTGGCCGGGGCCCCGGCGCGGCGCGGGCTTCACGCGGGCCATGGGGCCTCCTGGCCCGGCCGCCGGGGGGCTCCTCGCGGTGCCTTGACTTCGTTTCTGTGAACGTTCACAGTCGCAGGCGATTGTACCGCAGATCGGGAGGCGGGGCTCCCTGGGAATGCGCCGGCCCCCCAGTGGCGCGCGGGGTCGCGGCGCAAGGTGTGCTCGCGTCCAGCGCGCCGGGACCGAGGACGCCGTGGCCAACGACCCAGGGCAGGCTTCCAGCCGCGCCGAGCTCATCCGGACCGGGAGGGCGGCCCTGGGCATCGAGCTCGGGTCGACCCGCATCAAGGCCGCCCTCGTCGCGCCCGACGGGTCCCCCCTGGCCTCCGGGTCGCACGCCTGGGAGAGCCACCTCCACGACGGCGTCTGGACCTACGGGCTCGACCAGGCGTGGAGCGGCCTCGCCGCCTGCTACGCCTCGCTCGCAGACGACGTGCGCACCCGCTACCGGGTGACGCCGGCGCGCTTCGCTGCCCTGGGCGTGAGCGGCATGATGCACGGGTACATCGCGCTCGACGCGGCCGGCCGGCCGCTCGTGCCCTTCCGCACCTGGCGCAACAACATCACCGCCAGGGCCTGCCAGGCGCTGAGCGGCCCGCTGGAGTTCGCCATCCCGCAGCGGTGGAGCGTCGCCCACCTCTACCAGTCGATCCTGGAGGGCCAGGAGCACGTGGCGCGGATCGCCCACCTCTTCACGCTCGCCGGCTACGTCCACTGGAGGCTCACCGGCGAGAAGCGGATCGGCGTGGGCGAGGCGTCGGGGATGTTCCCCATCGACCCCGCCACCGGGGACTGGGACGCCGCGCGGGCGGAGCGATTCGACGGGCTCCTCGCGCCGCGACGCCTCCCCTGGACGCTGCGCGACATCCTGCCCCGCGTGCTGCTGGCCGGCGCGCCCGCCGGCGAGCTCACCCCGGAGGGCGCCCGGCTGCTCGACCCATCGGGGCGGCTCGAGCCGGGGATCCCGCTCTGCCCGCCCGAGGGCGACGCCGGCACCGGCATGGTGGCCACGAACTGCGTCCGGCCGCGCACCGGGAACGTCTCGGCCGGGACCTCGGTCTTCGCCATGATCGTGCTGGAGCGCAGCCTGGCCCGGGTCCACGAGGAGATCGACATCGTGGCCACGCCCGACGGCAGGGCCGTGGCCATGGCGCACTCCAACAACGGATCGACCGACCTGGACGCCTGGATGGCCCTCTTCGCCCAGGTGGGCCTGGCCCTGGGCGCCGAGACCCGCCCCGAGGACGTGTACGCGCGCATCCTTCCCCTGGCGTTGCGGGGCGAACCCGACGCCGGCGGCCTCCTGGCCATCAACTACGTCTCGGGCGAGCACCTCACCGGGTTCACCGAGGGCCGGCCGCTCCTGGCGCGGTCGCCCGAGAGGGCCTTCACGCTGGAGAACCTGGTGCGGGCCATGCTCTTCGCCTCGCTGTGCGCCCTGCGCAAGGGGATGGACGTGCTCACCGAGCAGGAGGGCGTGGCCATCGACGAGATCCGGGGCCACGGAGGCTTCTTCAAGGGGGGCGACACTGGCCAGCGCATCATGGCGGCGGCCCTGGGCGTCCCGGTGAGCCTGCCCGCGACCGCCGGCGAGGGCGGCGCCTGGGGCATGGCGCTCCTGGCCGCCTACCTGGTCCGGGAGGACCGGGCCCAGTCGCTGCCCGACTTCCTCGACGCGCGCATCTCCGCCAGCATGGGGACGCCGTTGCGCCCCGATCCGCGGGACGCCGAGGGCTTTCGCGCCTTCTTCGCGAGGCACCGGCGCGGGCTGGCAGTGGAGGCGGAGGCGGTGAAGGCCCTGCGGTGAGGAACGTCTTCCCTGGAGTTCGCGCCTGCTCGCATGGCGCCGCGCCCCCGCCTTGCATGGCGCTGTGCGTCGTCGCGGCGCCAACGGGGTCGCCCCTTACGGGGCGTCACCGGTCGGTCCTTGACCGCCGGATTGTGAGCGTTCACAATCCTGCAGGCGCCGCAGCACCACCCCGAGGCCCGGAGATCCCCGGGGGGTGGATGCCGCGCCCAAGGAGGCCGCCGTGACCGAGCCCAAGACGCGGCGCGAGGTGTGGTTCCTCACCGGCAGCCAGCACCTCTACGGGGAGGCCGCGCTGCGCAAGGTGGCGGAGGACGGGCGCGCGGTGGCCGCCCACCTCGACGGCTGCGGCCGGCTGCCGGTGAGGGTGGTGTGGCGGCCCACCCTCACCGGCTCCGACGACATCCTGGCCGCGTGCCGCGAGGCGAACGCCGCCGAGGCCTGCGTGGGCGTCGTCGCCTGGATGCACACCTTCTCCCCGGCCCGCATGTGGATCGCCGGCCTCACCCGGCTGGAGAAGCCGCTGGCCCACCTCCACACCCAGTTCAACCGCGAGCTGCCGTGGGGCGCCATCGACATGGACTTCATGAACCTGAACCAGTCCGCCCATGGCGACCGGGAGTTCGGGTTCATCGGGGCCCGACTGCGGCGCGAGCGCAAGATCGTGGTGGGGCACTGGCAGGACGAGGACGTGATCTCCGCCCTCGAGGGCTGGGCCCGCGCCGCTTGCGCCCTGGCCGAGTCGCGCTCGCTCCGCATCGCCCGCTTCGGGGGCATGAACATGCGCGACGTGGCGGTCACCGGCGGCGACCGGGTTGAGGCGGAGATCCGGCTCGGCTGGTCGGTGAACGGCTACGGGGTGGGCGACCTGGTGGGCCGCATCGCCGACGTGGGCGAGGCCGATGTCGACCGGCTGCTCGAGGAGTACCAGTCGCTCTACGACCTCGCCCCGGCGGTGCGGCGCGGCGGCGACCGGCACGCCATGCTCCGCGACGCGGCCCGCCAGGAGGTCGGCATCCGCGGCTTCCTGCGGGAGGGCCGCTTCGGCGCCTTCACCACCACCTTCGAGGACCTGCACGGCCTGAAGCAGCTGCCGGGGCTGGCCTGCCAGCGCCTCATGGCCGAGGGTTACGGCTTCGGCGCCGAGGGCGACTGGAAGACGGCCGGCCTGGTGCGGCTCATGAAGACGCTCTCGGCCGGCCGCCAGGGCGGCGTCTCCTTCATGGAGGACTACACCTACGACCTCACCCGGGGGAAGGAGCTGGTCCTGGGCGCGCACATGCTCGAGGTCTGCCCCTCCATCGCCGCCGGACGGCCCTCCCTGGAGGTGCACCCGCTGGGCATCGGCGGCAAGGCGGACCCGTGCCGGCTGGTCTTCGAGGCGGCGCCCGGCCCCGCCTCGGCCGCCACGCTGGTGGACATGGGCGGACGCATGCGGCTCATCGTGGCCGAGCTCGACGTGGTGAAGCCGCCCGCCCCCATGCCCAGGCTGCCGGTGGCCCGCGCGGTGTGGGTGCCGCGCCCCGACTTCCGGCGCGGCTGCGAGGCCTGGATCCTGGCCGGAGGCGCGCACCACACCAGCTTCGGGCGCGCGGTGGCGGCGGGCGAGCTCGAGGCCCTGGCCGCCATGGCCGGGCTGGAGTGCATCCGCATCGGCGCCGACACCGAGCTGCGGGCTCTGCGAAACGAGCTGCGCTGGAACGACGCGGCCTGGGGGCGCTAGCCGGGGGGCACCGATGCCGTCTCCCTATCGCGAGCTGAAGGAGCGGGCCTGGGCGGCCAACCAGGAGCTGCCCCGGCGCGGGCTGGCCCTGCTCACCTTCGGCAACGCCTCGGCGCTCGACCGCGCCCGCGGCGTCATGGCCATCAAGCCCAGCGGCCTGGAGTACGACCGGCTGCGTCCCGAGGACCTGGTGGTGCTCGACCTAGAGGGCCAGGTGGTGGAGGGGAGCCTGCGCCCCTCGTCGGACACGCGCACCCACCTCGTGCTCTACCGCGCCTTCGCCGGGGTGGGCGGCATCGTCCACACCCACTCCACCTACGCCACCGGGTGGGCCCAGGCGCGCCTGGCCATCCCCGTCTACGGGACCACCCACGCCGACCAGGTGGCCGAGGACGTGCCCTGCACCGAGGTGATCCCGGCGTCGGCGTTGGCGGGGGACTACGAGACCGAGACCGGCAACCTGATCCTGGCCGCCTTCCGCGGGCGGGACCCCCTGCAGGTCCCCATGGCGCTGGTCGCGTGCCACGGTCCGTTCGCCTGGGGCGCCGACGTGGAGGCGGCGGTCCTCAACGCCACCATGCTGGAGGAGATCGCGCGGCTGGCCTTCGTGACCCGGACGCTGGCGCCGGAGGCGGCCCGGCTCCCGGAGGCGCTGGTTCGCAAGCACTTCGAGCGGAAGCACGGCAAGGACGCCTACTACGGGCAGCCGGAACGGGGTAGGCGCTGAAAAGAGGGGAGGTGTCGAACACGAGGTGACCCGCGGCGCCGGGAGGCTCCCGGGCTCGGGCCTGGCCGACACGGCGAGTCCTGGCGCGCGGGGGGCGCGCTCCGCGGCGTCGACGGTCGCCTGACCGGAGGAAAGGAGGAGACCCAAGCCAAACACGCTGGAGCTCGTTGGTTGGTAGTTCGCTGGTCGATGCGCCGCCGCCTTCACTTCTCCAAGGGAGGAGGAGCTCACAATGAAAAGGGTTCTGACGACCCTGAGTCTGGCAATAGCCCTGTTCGCCACAACCGCGTCCGCAGCGCCCAAGCACTGGGTGGTCGGCTTCTCGCAGATCGGCTCCGAGAGCGAGTGGAGAACCGCCAACACCATCTCCGTGCAGAACGCGTTCCTCGAAGACCCCAGCTTCACCCTGATCTATTCCGACGCCCAGCAGAAGCAGGAGAACCAGATCAAGGCCCTGCGGTCCTTCATTGCACGCAAGGTCGACGTCATCCTGTTCACCGCTCTCGTCGAGACGGGCTACGGCCCCGTCCTCCAGGAGGCCAAGAGGGCCAAGATCCCGGTCATCATGATCGACCGGGACGTCGCCGTGGCCGATCGGGGCCTCCGGCTCACCATCATGGGCTCCGATTTCGTGAAGGAGGGCGAGAAGGCCGGCACCTGGCTCGGCGAGTATCTCAAGAAGAAGGGTCTCGACGACGGCAGCAAGCCGATCGCCATCGTCGAGCTGCAGGGGACCACCGGCTCGGCCCCCGCCATCGATCGCAAGAAGGGCTTCGAGACCATCCTGGCCAAGCACCCCAACTGGAAGATCACTCGCTCCCAGACCGGCAACTTCACCAGCTCCGAGGGCAAGGCCGTCATGGAGGCCTTCCTGAAGGCCGACAAGAACATCCAGGTGCTGTACGCCCACAACGATCAGATGGCCCTGGGTGCCATCCAGGCCATCAAGGAAGCCGGGCTCCAGCCTGGCAAGGACATCGTCATCGTCTCCGTCGACGCCGTGAAGGGCGCCTTCGAGGCGATGGTCCGCGGCGAGCTGAACTGCTCCATCGAGTGCAGCCCCCTGCTCGGGCCGCAGGCCCTGCAGGCGGCCAAGGATCTCAGGGCCGGGAAGAAGCTCCCCGCCCGGATCTGGACCATCGAGGGCATCTTCGACGAGACCAACGCCAAGGAAGCCTTGCCCACCCGCCAGTACTGATTCCGGACGTCGATCGCCACACCATGGCACTGCCCAGGATCACTTCGGCTCGTGGAGTGGTCCGGGGCAGCCCATGGACGGTCTCTCCCCCTCGGCGGCTCCACGCTTCCAGCGGGTCGGGCGGGGGCTGACGGGCTACGCTGCCAGCACGCGATCTGGAGGCCGGAGGTGCCAGGCATGCCCGAAGACGCACCCATCCTAGAGATGCGGAAGATCACCAAGGTCTTCCCCGGGGTGAAAGCCCTCTCGAGCGTGGACTTCCGCCTGTTCCGGGGCGAGGTCCACGCCATCATGGGCCAGAACGGTGCCGGCAAGTCCACCCTGGTGAAGGTGCTCACCGGAGTCCACGAGCCGGACTCCGGCGAGATGCTCCTGGAAGGCAAGGCCATCCGGCCCGATTCGCCCTTTGCCGCGCAGAAGCTCGGTATCAGCACCGTGTATCAGGAAGTGAACCTCTGCCCCAACCTGTCGGTGGCCGAGAACATGTTCATCGGCCGGCAACCCATGCGGTTCGGCAGGATTCACTGGCGAGAGCTCAACCGCCGGGCAGAGGAAGCCCTGAAGCGGTTGAACGTCGCCATCGACGTGACCCAGGTCCTGTCGTCGTATTCCATTGCCATCCAGCAGATGGTGGCCATCGCCCGCGTCCTGGACGTCTCGTCCAAGATCCTGATCCTGGACGAGCCCACCTCCAGCCTCGACGAGACCGAGGTGAAGCGGCTCTTCGGGCTCATCCGGACGCTCCGGGACCAGGGACTGGCCATCCTCTTCATCACGCACTTTCTCGACCAGACCTACGCCATCTCCGACCGGATCACCGTCCTCAAGAACGGGGACTTCTGCGGGGAGTACCGGACGGCCGAGCTTCCGAAGCTGGAGCTCATCGCCAGGATGCTCGGCAAGGAGCTGTCCGAGTTCCGGCACGCGGCGGAGCAGGCCGCCAGGAAGAAGGCGCCCGCCGAGCCGCGCCAGGGCGCGCCGGTGCTGCGCATCCGCCAGCTCGGGCTGCGCGGCTCCATCGCTCCCTTCGACCTCGACCTCGACGAGCGCGAGGTCCTCGGCCTGGCGGGGCTGCTGGGCTCCGGCAGGACCGAGATGGCGAAGCTCATCTTCGGCATCGACAGCCCCAACCAGGGCGAGATCCAGGTCAACGGGAAGAAGGCGAACATCAGCTCTCCACGCGCCGCCATGATGGAGGGCATGGGGTTCTGCCCGGAGGACAGGAAGAACGAGGGAGTCCTCGGTGAGCTCACCGTCCGCGAGAACGTCATCCTCGCCCTCCAGGCCAGGAAGGGGCTGCTCAGGTTCATTCCGCTGAAGAAGCAGCTCGAGATCGCGGGGAAGCTCATCGAGTCGCTGAAGATCAAGACCCCCAGCGCCGAGAGCGCGGCCTTGCAGCTCAGCGGCGGGAATTTACAAAAGGTGATGCTGGCGCGCTGGCTGGCGACCGACCCCTCGGTGCTGATCCTGGACGAACCGACCCGTGGCATCGACGTCGGAGCCAAGCTGGAAATCATGGAGCTGATCCTGAATCTCAGCCGGCAGGGGATGGGGGTGATCTTCATCTCCTCCGAGTTCGAGGAGGTCGTCCGCTGCAGCGACCGGGTCGCGGTCCTCAGGGACCACGCCAAGGTCGGAGAGCTGAGCGGGCAGGACCTGGACGAGCGCAACATCCTCCGGACCATCGCGGAGGGGAGGTAGCGTGCCATCTGCGAGATCGCTGGGTCGCAGCAAGCTGGTGTGGCCCCTCGCCGCGCTGGGATGCCTGCTGCTCTTCAACTTCTTCTTCACCCCCAACTTCTTCCGCATGGAGGTCAAGGAAGGGCACCTCTACGGCAACCTGATCGACATCCTCAAGAACGCGGCTCCCATCATGCTGCTGGCGATCGGGTTGACGCTCGTCATCGCTACCAAGGGGATCGACATCTCGGTCGGCTCGGTGGTCGCCATCTCCGCCGGCGTGGTGGCCATCCTGCTCGGCGGCGACCTGGCTGGCCACCCCAAGTATCCCCTGGCGGTGGCCATCGTCGTCGCCCTGCTCGCTGCGACCGCCGCGGGGGTCTGGAACGGGATCCTGGTATCGCGGATCGGCCTGCAGCCCATCATCGCGACCCTGATCCTGTTCGTGGCCGGACGCGGCATCGCCATGGTGTTGACCAACGCCATGGTCGTCTGGCTCTACGTGAAGCCGTTCGCCGTCTTCGGCCAGGGCTACCTGCTGGGCCTGCCCTTCTCCATCTACCTGGTCGCGGGCCTGCTGCTGCTCACCGCGCTGGTGACGAGGCGGACTGCCATCGGGCTGTTCATCGAATCGGTGGGGATCAACCCGACGGCGGCCCGCTTCTCCGGAATCAACGCCAAGAACGTCCTCCTGGGCGTGTACGTCTTCAGCGGGTTCTGCGCCGGCGTGTCCGGGCTGGTCGTCTGCTCCACGGTCATGAGCGCCGACGGCAACAACGCCGGGAACCTCTTCGAGCTGGACGCCATCCTGGCCGTGGTGCTGGGCGGCACCTCCTTGAACGGCGGCAAGTTCTACCTGGTGGGCAGCATGGTGGGCGCCCTGATCATCCAGACCCTGACCACGACCATCTACGCATTCAACGTCGCCCCCGAGATCTCGCAGGTCGTCAAGGCGCTGGTGGTGTACGCGGTCAGCCTGCTGCAGTCGGAGAAGTTCCGGCGCCGGATCGCCGGCGTGTTCGTCAGGGGGAGGACGGTGGCATGACTCGAAGGCTCCTCAACGACAGAAGCCTCCCCGTCCTGGTCATCCTGGCGCTGTTCCTGATCATGTTCGGATGGGGCTCGGTCGCCTACACGGGCTTCTTCTCGGTCCAGAACTTCCTCAACCTCTTCATCGACAACGCGTATCTCCTGATCCTCGCGGTGGGGATGACCTTCGTCATCATCTCCGGCGGGATCGACCTGTCCGTCGGCTCCATGCTCGGCCTGGCGACGATGATCGCGGCGAGCCTGCTGGAGAAGCAGCACCTGAACCCCCTGCTGGTGATCCTGATCGTCCTCCTCGTCGGCACGGCCCTGGGGTTCTTCATGGGGTGCCTGATCCAGTTCTTCGACCTCCCGCCCTTCATCATCACCCTGGCCGGACTGTACCTGGGACGAGGCCTCTGCTACGTGGTGAGCATCGACACCATTGCCATCAGCGACAAGTTCTTCCAGGACGCCGCGCACTCGCAGGTGAAGCTCATCGGCGACAACTTCCTCTCGCCGAGCGCGGTGATCGGGCTGGTGGTGGTCGCGGTCGGCGCGTACGTCCTGCATTACACCAGGTTTGGGCGCACCGTCTACGCGATCGGAGGCAACGAGCAGTCCGCCCTGCTCATGGGATTGCCCGTCGCCAGGACGAAGATCGGGATCTACGCCCTGAGCGGGTTCTGCTCGGCGCTGGCAGGAGTCGTCTTCACGTTCTACACGCTCTCCGGCTACGCCCTGGACGGGAAGGGAATGGAGCTCGACGCCATCGCGACGGTGGTGATCGGCGGTACCCTACTCACCGGCGGTGCCGGCAGCGCTCTGGGGACGGTCCTGGGAGTCCTGGTCTACGGGACCATCCAGGTCCTCATCGTGTTCCAGGGCACCCTGAACTCGTGGTGGACCCGGATCGTCATCGGCTTCCTCGTGTTCCTCTTCTGCTTCCTGCAGAGGCTGTTCGAGGCGAGGAAGGGTGCGACGGCCGTGGGCAGCATCTCCCAGGAGCCCGCGGCGACTGCCGGCGGCTGACGGCGGAGCCGCGCCAACGGCGCCACGGCCGGCGGCCACCGCGGGCGGTGGGAGGGGCCGGCCGTCAGGCCGTCAGGCCACGGAGAACCGGTACACGGTGGTGGTCCGGTAGCTCTCGCCCGGCCGCAGCACCGTGGTGGGGAAGGCGGGCTGGTGCGGCGAGTCGGGGAAGTGCTGCGTCTCCAGCGTCACCCCGGCGCGGTGTCCGCAGGGCCGGCCGCGCTTGCCGGGGATCGTGCCGTCGAGGAAGTTCCCCGTGTACACTTGCAGGCCGGGCTCGGTAGTGAAGACCTCCAGTACCCGTCCGCTCCGCCGCCCCTCCAGCCGGGCTGCCGGCGGGCCGCCCAGGCCGGGCCGGTCGAGGACCCAGTTGTGGTCGTAGCCGCCGGCCAGCCAGAGCTGCGGATCGGGGTCGCCGATGTTGGCGCCGAGCGGCGTCGGCCTGCGAAAATCGAAGGGCGTCCCCGCCACTGGGCGCAGCTCCCCGGTGGGGATGAGCCCCGGCCCCACCGGCGTGAAGCGGCTCGCGTCCACGGTGAGCAGGTGGCCGAGGACGTCTGGATCGGCGCCGCAGTCGAGGTCGAAGTAGCCGTGGTGGCAGAGGTTGACCACGGTGGGCCGGTCGGTGGTGGCCCGGACTTCGAAGACCAGCTCGCCCGCGCCGGTGAGGGCGATCCCGGCCTCTACGTCCAGGTTGCCCGGGTAGCCCTCCTCGCCATGCGGGCTCCGGCGTCGGAGCAGTACGCCCACCCGGTCGCCCGATTGCCGTGGCGTGCCGGCCCAGGGCTGCTTGTCGAAGCCGCGCCGGCCGCCGTGGAGGTGGTTCTGGCCGTCGTTGCAGAAGAGCCGGTGGACCTCCCCGTCCAGCGTCAGCTCGCCTCGCGCGATGCGGTTGGCGTAGCGGCCCACCAGCGCCCCGAAGTAGGGACGGTTCTCGCCCAGCCAGCCGCCGAGCGAGGCATGGCCCAGCACCACGTCGTCGAGCACCCCGGCCCGGTCGGGCACCCACACCGCGGAGACGATGCCGCCGTGGCTCAGCACCTCGACCGACCAGCCGGCCGCGTTGCGGAGCGTCCACGCCTCCAGCGGCACGTCGCCTCCCGGCCGCCGCTCCGTCCTCGAGTCCACCGTCCCGGGCATGTCCGGCCCTCGCGGCGGCGCCGCTCGAGCACCCTCACCTCGGCACGTTCAGGAACTTGTACAGCTTCTCGTTCTTCAGGACCTTCTCGACCTCGAACTTGAGCGGCCCGACGACGGTGGTCACTCTCCCGCTGGCGTTGGCGAGGGTGATTGTGTTGTTGATGGCGATGATCGTCACCTTGCCGCCCGTGGCCAGCACGTCGCCGTACTTCACGTCCTTCTCGTCGCCGCCGGGGTTGGTGTAGATCTGCCTTCCCAGGTAGCGCGTGACCACCAGCTTGTCCTTGAAGGCGGGGTCAGGCTTGTCGCCGGTCGGCTTCGGAGCCTTGACGACCCTGGGCGTGCCCTTGAGGACGTCCGCGACGTTCTTGATGATCGCTCCGGACTCGCTTCCGCCGATCTCGTACACGGCGCTCGGGTTGTCGGATGGCGTGAGCTCGACCCAGTCCCGGTCCACGCTGATCTGTATCTCCGCATTGGCGGGGATCGTGTCGCCGACCTTGATCGCCGTCCACGAGCCGGTGCCCACCCGGAAGCTGACGTAGCCGGCGTCGGTCTCGGAGTAGAGGCCGACGCAGGTCAGGGTCGTGGCCTTGCTCGGAGCGGGGCCCGCTGCGAGCGCCCCGCCGGCGAGCAGGACTGCCATTGCCGACGTGAGAATCCTTCGCATGACGTGGCTCCTATTTCGGCCGCGGAGACGTGATTCGATCCTCCATGCCTTCCAGGCAGTCGAGCAGGTGCTGGGGGATCGTGAGTGTTCACGGCCTGGTCGTCAAGCGATGGTTCACGCCTTTCGGCTGCGGCCACGCCGTCGCCTCCGGGTTGACCGCGCTACCCAGCGCTACCTCGCGCTACCCAAGGTCCGGCCCCCAGAGAGTCCCGGACTCTAGAGACCCCCGACCACGAAGCTAGCGAGATTCGCGACGGCGGAGGCAACGAACGATCGACCCGGCTGGCGGCTGGCGACGGCGTACGCCACGGCCTCGGCGAGGGTCGCCAGGGCCTCGCCGACGAGGATCGGGAGCGAGCCCCAGTGCAGGAGGCCGAGCACCCAGTGCAGGACGAGATAGGTGAGGCCGTTGACAGCCGCGCAGGTGAGCGCGAGCTGCAGCCTTCGCCCAGGGAAGAACGCAGCGATGATGGGTACCTCGACGACCAGCGCCAGCGGCACATCTCGATGGCCAGCGGGCTCCCGGTCTCGGCCAGGTGGTCGCCGAGCACGCCGTTCACCGCGGAGAGCAGGGCCTCGCGCCTTCGGCCGGGCGCACTCTCGCCGAGCAGCGGCGCGAGCCCGACCAGGGCAACGTCGAGGCCCGCGCCCACGAGTCGCGTCACGCGCCGGATGCTCCCGTAGACCGGCCTGGTGGCGCCGCGGGCCGGGGCCTCGAGCGGGCGGCCCAGGATGCGCGGTCCGCCCGCGATCTCGGCATGCATCGCCTCCACCAGATCGGTCACGCCCCGGGTCGCCTCGACCACCAGACGGGTCGCGCCCCGCAGGTCGTGGAGGGGGTTGCGGGTCCTGCTCGGGGCTCGATGGGGCATCGCCATCCGGGGTCACATGATTTCGCCCCATCCGGGGCGCACAAAAACGAACCTTCCGCAAGAACGCGAAGGCCCGGCGGGTCGCGGCGGGCCTATGAGGCTCGGACCTCTCGCCTCAAGAGAGGAACCTCGAGCGAGGAGAGCTCATATGACGACGCGTCTGCGGTTCATCACGCCTCTGCTGTTCACTGCCATGGCGGCGCCAACCGCTGCATGGGCCGGTCCGGCCACTCCGACGTGCGCGCAGCTCGCCACCGATCCCGCCTGGGGGCTCGCAGGCAACCCCTCGATCACCAACCTGACGGCGGAGATCACGCCGCCGTCAGGGGCGAATCTCGCCTATTGCCAGGTGAACTTCACCGACGTGACGCTGGTCGGCCCGGAGTTCGGCTACCAGCCGGGGCAGACCTCCAAGTTCGGGATCCGCGTCGGCCTGCCCCTGAACGCGAACGACGGCGGCACGGGAGGCGTGCAAGGCGCCTGGAACGGAAACATCCGGACGCTCGGGAACGGCGGCTTCGCCGGCGGCGTCACCGCCGTGACGAGCGCGACCAACGGCGGCTACGTCGGCACGGGCACGGACACGGGGCACAGCTCGTCCATCAGGAACCCCATCCCCAACCCGAACCCGCCCCCCGCCACGGTCGAGGCTCCTCCGAGCGAGAACGGGGCCGTGTTCGCGCTGAACCCCGACGGCACCATCAACTACGGTCGCATCATGGACTACGCCTGGCGCGGCCAGCACCACGCCAACATGTGGGGCCGGCGCATCGCGAAGGTCTATTACGGCCAGAAGCACCGGAGGAACTACTACACCGGCTGCTCCGACGGCGGCCGCGAAGGCCACGAGATGGCGGAGCGATTCGGGCAAGTGTTCGACGGCATCGTCGCCATGTCGCCCGCCATCCACTGGGATCGCTGGGGGTTCTCGGCCGGCTGGGGGAACTACGTCGCGAACCAGGAGCTCGGCCAGAACGGGCTCGACGCGCCCAAGTTCCAGGACGTGAACCAGCGAGCCCTGGCGGCGTGCGACGGCCTCGACGGCATCGTCGACGGCATGATCCAGGAGACGCGCCGGTGCCACTACGACGCCAACGACGCGGTCTGCGGCCAGCCCGGCGCCTCCACCGATCCCACGCGGTGTCTCACCGCGGCGGAGGCCGCGGTGGTGAACAAGATCTGGGACGGTCCGCGCAACCCGGACGGCAGCAAGATGTGGGTCGGCTGGGAGCGCGGGGCCCAGGGCGTCTTCGGGATCACCCCGGCCACGACCGGCGCGCCGACGCTCTTCGGCGAGCAGATCAACCGCTACTGGGTCCACCGGGATCCGGTCTTCAACTGGCGGACCATCGACGAGCAGCAGTTCCTCGTCGAGCAGCGCAATCTCACCGCCCAGTTCTCGCAGTTCATCGGATCCGACTCGCCGGACCTGCACACCTTCAAGGGGAGCGGCGGCAAGATGATCGTGAGCTACGGCAACCTGGACCAGATCATCCCGCCCAACGGCCACTATCAGTACATGCAGCGCCTGTTCGCGAAGATGGGCGGCGTCTCCAACACCCAGGACTTCTATCGCTACTACGTCTTCCCGAACGCCACGCACTGTGGGGGCGCGGGCATGACCACCGAGGTCCTGTTCGCGGCGCTGGTGAACTGGGTCGAGAACGGTGTCGCGCCCGACCACCTGGTGGCCCAGGTCAACTCCGCCCGTACCCGCAAGGTCTGCATGTACCCGAACACCCCGGTCTACGTGGGCTCGGGCAGCACCGACGACCAGGCCAACTTCCACTGTCAGAGCAACGCCCAGGACGATCCCGCCCTTCTCGCCCAGGAGGCCGGGTTGCTGCAGGGCGAGGCGCCGCTCAAGGGCAATCACGACATCGGCAACCTGCCCTGAACGCACGGGATGACGGCGGTCCCTCCCTCCGCTCCATGGAACCCCCGGCTTCGGCTGGGGGTTCGTCTCTGAATTTCGCCCCATCGCGCGCGGCTCACTCACCGCGCCAGCGCTCGCCACCAGGCGAGTGCGATCGGCACGACGGCCAGGAGCGCGACCACCGGTTGGCGGAGGGTGCGTCGCGGCGGCGCCACGCGTCGAACGGCCAGGCCCTCCATCACGCCGACGGCGAACCCGAGGAGATGCGCGAGGAGGTTTGCCCGCGCGCCCGTTCCCAGGAACCCCAGAAGCGCCACGCCCGCGCCCAGCGTGACCCATACCTGGCGTCGCGGCACCTGGAGGGCGCTCAGAATGCCGAGCGCGCCGAAGACCGCCGTCGAGGCTCCGATGGACACGTGGCCGCCGGGCACGACGAGCGCCGTGAGGACGTTCCCCGCGACACCGGCGGCGAGCGCCAGCCAGGTGGCGACCGCAGGGCCGAGCCGGCGCGCCACCGCGCCGAGGAAGATGGCGATGGCCACGGCGTTGGCGGCGAGGTGCGCCAGGTCAGCGTGCAGGGTCAGCGCGGTCACGGCGCGCCACCACTCGCCGTCGAGCATGCGCGCGGCGTCGGCGCTTCCCCGCCCGAAGAAGCCCTCCACCGGAGGGAGGCCAACCTGGACGGCGAAGGCGACGATCGCGAGCCCTGCCGCCGCGCCGGCGAGGGACCTTCCGTAATCCGGCCTGCCGGGCGGCTCGCGTCGCGGCGGGTTCTCGGCCTCCCACGCGGCGAGCGCCGCATCGGCGGCGGGGGCGTCTCCGTCATCGACGACGAGCGCCCAGCGCCCGTCTGGCAACGGCTGGACTTCGTGTGCGATGCCCATCGCCTCGAGGACGACGCTCCGCTCCAGCGCGGCCTGGTGGTCGAGCTCTTCGCGCAGCAGCGCCATACCGCAACGGTGAAAGGTTACGCCGCCAATGTCGAGCGGGCGATCGGGGGCGCCGGATGCGCTGCACTGGCAAGCGAGCGAATGAGCGGCCTCTGAGACATAGCTCCCGCGCGATGACGTCGCCGCCAGCGGGACCGTTTCCGCGAATCGGCGGCCGGCCCATGACCCCAAGGTCCTCGTCGAGGCCGTCCGGGCCGCGTTTCTGGCTTACGACAAGGGCCCGCCCCCGCGACGGGCCTCCGGCATCTCACACCGCGGTGCGCAGCGGCACCTCCTCCTCGGACGCCTGGTTCAGGTGCACGATCTTCGCGGGCGGAAATCCATTGAAGTGCGTCGAGGAAGCGTGGCTGTAAGCGCCGATGTTGGGGCTGTACAGAAGATCGCCCAGCTGCAGGGTGTCGGGGAGTTGCTCGGTCATCGAGACCACGTCGAGCGCGTCGCAAGTCGGCCCGAACACCGAGCAGACCTGGGAAGGGCCGTGGCGAAGGGCGCGGAAGTGGTAGTGGCAATGGTCGAAGATGACGCCCGAGAACGTGTGATAGACGCCATCGTCGATGTAGTAGCAGAGCTTCCCGTCGCGGACGGCCTTCCCGATGATGGTGCATACGACCGTGCCCGCGGTGGCGACCAGGAACCGGCCCGGCTCGGCCAGGATTTGGATGTCGCTCGGGAACAGGCGATCCAGCTCCCGGTTGAGCACCCCAGCCAGGTCGCGGAACGGCTTCACCGTCGCGTCGTAGGGCGCGGGGAAGCCGCCGCCGATGTCGAGCAAGTTCATCTTCGAGTACCCGCGATCCCTCGCTTCGCGATAGACGCTGGCCGCGAGGTTCAGCGCCTGGACGTAGTTCTCGAAGTTCGTCGTCTGGCTGCCCACGTGGAACGAGAGTCCCTCGACGACGAGCCCCTCCCGCTCCGCGGCCAGGATGAGATCGACGGCCTCGCCCGGCGCGGCCCCGAACTTCGACGACAGCTCGACCATGGCGCCGGTATTCGGGACCTTGAGCCGCAGCACCAGGCCGGCGTTGGGCGCGTAACGCCGGATCTTCCCGATCTCCTCCAGGTTGTCGTAGGTGACGAGCGGGCGATAGCGGTCGAGCTGACGCAGCGTCTCGTTGGCCTTGATGGGATTGGCGTAGATGATCTTGTCCCAGATCCAGCTCTGTCGCTCAGGCTCCGGCATCTCGGCCACGAGCTCGTGGACGATCATGAACTCGGGAAGCGACGCCACGTCGAAGCTCGCGCCCTGCTCGAAGAGCGTCCGCACGATGGCCCGGTCGGGGTTGGCCTTCACGGCGAAGTAGGCCTGCACGCGCGGCAGGTGACGCTTGAACATCGCGTAGTTCCTCCGCAGCGCGACGTGATCGACGACGAAGAGAGGTGTTCCGTGCTCGCGCGCGAGCTGCTGGAGTCGGTCCGCCGAGATCATCGGTTGCTCCTGGCTGGGGGGAGCCGCTAGTCACCATCCGTCACGAGAAAGTTCTTGAACTGCCACGGGTCCGAGTCGTCGAGCTGCGGGGCGTTGTGCCCCTTGAACGCGCTCGCGTAGTGCTTGAGCGGCGTCCAGTCCGACGCCTTGGAGATGAACTTGCCGAGGTAGGGCTTCGAGACGCGGAGGATCTCCTCGTGCGGCAGGTCGTCGGGAACCACCACGCCGCGCGCCGGGTTCTTGATCATCCACAGCACGGCGGCCACCACGGAGATGGCCACCTGCATGGTGGTGGCGTTCTGGTGCGGGACGAGCCGGCGCGACTCCTCGATGGAAAGGTCGCTCCCCGTCCACCAGGAGTTGTAGGCGTGGCCCATGATGAGCGCGCCGAGGACGTCCGCCCCGCTGGTGATCTCGTCGCCCAGGATGCGCTGGCGCTTCTGGAGCTCGTAGTCGCCGCCGCGCAGCTCGACGAGCGAGGCGATGGCCGCGTCGCAGGGACAGTAGGCGTAGTGGACGGTGGGCCGGTAGAGCGGTCCGGTGCCGTTCCACACCGTCAGCTTGTCGGAGATGGTGAACGCCTCGCCGTGGCGCACCACCATGCCCTGGATGCGGTAGTCGGGGACCCAGGAGGCCACCCAGGTGTTGATGCCCATGCGCGCCAGGCAGATCTGGTTGCGCGGTCCCTCCGGGTGCTGGAAGGCGAGCGGCGGGAGCTCCTTCTCGTGCGTGCCCCAGCCCATCTCGGCGGTGGTCGTGCCCTCCTCGCGAAATCCCTCGACGCTCCACGTGTTCACGAACTCGTCGACCTTCTTCGGGACGTCCGTGATCTGGGTGTCGCGCTCGCTGCAGTGGATGACCTTCACGCCGAGCTTCATGGCCAGGCGGTTGAAGGTTCGATCGCGCGCCAGCTGCTCGATCTCCTCCGCCTCCGCGCCGGCGACCTTCCGGTCCGCGAGGAGCTGGGCGGCGATGTCGAGGAGCCCCTGCTTCGTGAAGTGCGAGATGAGCCCCGGGTTGGCACCGTGCTCGAGGACGGCGGTGGGGCCGGGGTCCTTCCAGCCGCGGACCAGCTTCCGCACGTTCATGTGCCGCCAGTAGAGGGTGCGGGTGGTGGGGTGCTTGTCCTCGGCCCCCTGGTACGGATCCCAGACCTCGACCGAGGTGTTGACGTAGAGCACGCCGTGCTCGTGGCACCACTCCAGAATCTCGCAGACGTCGATGTTCCAGGCGAGGTCGACGAGGACGTCGCCCTCGCCCAGGTGCTCGCCGAGGAGCGAGTCGAGGTTCTCGCGGCCGAGGCGCTTGCGCTTGAACTGGACGCCCTTGCGCAGCCACGGCGCGAGCACGTCGCGCCGGTCCTCGAAGTCGAGCACGGTGATGTTCCTCGCGGGCACCTTGAGGTGCTTGAGGAGGATGGGCAGCGTGCACTGCGCCACTGAGCCATATCCGACGAACAGGATGCGCTTGCCGAACTCGGTCATGCCGACTTCCTCCCCGGGGTCGATCCACGCCGGGACTGGCCCGCGTGGCCGCTTCGCTGAGCGGAGTGAACCGATGCTAGAGGGGACGTCTGACAGCGACGTCGCGCCGGATGGCGACTCGCCGCCTCGACCCGGCGCGCTGGCGGCCGGACGCGGCGGGAGCGGCGGCGCTCGCGCATCGTCCCGCAGCGGCCGCCGCGGGCGCGGCGGGGGCCGGCCCGGCGCTGACGTGGGACCGCGACGGGATCTACAGCGAGCTCCTCCAGGAACGCGTGAAGGGCCTCGGCATCGAGGAGGTCCTCACCGCGCCGCGAAGCCCCGCTCTCCCGCTCGAGGTCCTCGCTCTGCTGCCAAGGCGAGCTCGGCCTCGGGCGTCACTTCTTCGGCTTCATCGAGGCCAGCAACTGCTTGGCTGCGACCCGGTCCATGTGAGCGAACCCCGCGAACTCCTGGCCGGAGAAGAGCGCCTCGGCCCCGTCGATGGTCACCTCGTCGCCGGTGAGGTACGGGCTCGCGTCGCTCATGAGATAGGCGACCAGGTTGGCGAGCTCCCAGTGCTCGCCGAAACGCCTCGACGGAATGCGCCGCAGGGCCTGCTGCTCCATCTCCGAGCCGGGCACGAGCCGGCTGAAGGCCCCCTCGGTGGGAAAGGGGCCAGGGGCGACCGCGTTGAGGCGGATCCCGTAGGCCGCCCACTCCACGGCCAGCGACTGGATGAGCGCGCGCACACCCGCCTTGGCGCAGGCCGAGGGCAGGACGAAAGCGGAGCCGGTGCTGGAGTAGGTCGTGGTGATGGCGAGGACTTCACCCTTCTGCTTGCGCTCGATGAGGCGGCGGCCGAGCTCGGCGGTGCAATGGAACGTGCCGTAGAGGACGATCTGGACCACGGCATTGAAGGCATTGGGCGAGAGATCCTCGGAGGCGGCGAGGAAGTTGCCCGCGGCGTTGTTGATGAGCTGGTTCGCGGGACCGAGCTCTTTCTCCACGGCGTCGAAGGCCTTCTTGACCGAGGCCGGATCGCGTACGTCGGCCGGCGCGCCCGCCGCCGTGCCGCCCGCCTCGCGGATGGCCTTCACGGTCTCGCTCAGGGGATCCGGCCGGCGCCCGAGCACCGCAACCCTGGCCCCCAAGCCAGCGAGCCGGAGTGCCATGGAACGGCCGAGGCCGCTGCCGCCGCCGGTGATGATGGTGGTCTTTCCCCGGAGCAGGTCCGGGCGGAAAGGATCGAGCATCTCGGTCTCCTTCGGAGGGGTGCGCGGCGAGGCAGCTCAGGCGTGGATCCGGATGTCCTGGAGCCTCCTCCAAGTCTGCTCGGAGTGCCAGATGTCCACGAACTCCCGGATGGAGTGGCTTCTCCCGCGCCACCATGCCGCCGGTGACCTGGTTTCCGCAGCAGCCTCTCCCCACCATGATCTGCTCGTCGCAGGCGGTGGCGAGCATGCAGCCTCCCGTCCCCAACCCCGTCATGCCGCCGCCCGCTCGTACCAAGAATCCGGCGGAGGCGCCAGGCGGCCGAAATCGGCAGCGACGCGCTCTCCGGGCGATGCTACGCGGGGCTGGCTGCCGTGCCCTCCTCCCACCCCGCCAGGCTCCTGACCAGGTCGGGATCGACGCCCAGGAAGCACACGCCCATCCGCCCTCGGAGGTTCAGGCGGGAATCGCCGTCCGCCGCCCACGCCACGCGGCCGGCGAACGAGATGTCGCGCCCCTTCAGGTGGATGAGCCCCTCGACGCTCTCGCCCACCGGGAGCGCCCGCATCAGCTCTGCGCAGAACCCGCCCCGGCCAAGGTTGACCGTGAACCAGGTCCCCAGGCTCGTCGCTACCCGCGCCCGCAGGCGATGGCGGCGGCTCCGGCGCGCGACGCGAACGGGGGTAGCCACGACGGGGCCTGTCTGGCGGGCGGTCTCAGAGCCGCCGGGCCAGACCCTCGGCGTGCTCCAGCATGGAGCGGAGCTCTGGGGTCGGCTCGCGGGTCCGGTCCCCTCGATTGGTGGCCCGCCGGACCTTGCTCAGCGCTTGCGCGAAGTCGGTGTCCGAGAGGCCGCCCTGCATGAGCATCGCCTCCAGCCGGCGGAGACGCTCCTTGAAATCGCGGAAGTCCTGGTTCATGCCTTCCTCCGGAGCACGGCGCGGTGGCCACTCTTCGTCGAGGGGACGGCCCTGGTCGGGGAGACGCTCGCGGAGGCCGCCTGGCGCCGGCCGCCGGTGGCGTGCAGGAAGCACTCGACGTCGACGAAGTCGCGAGCGCCCGCCGTGGCCAGCTTCTCGAGGAGACGGGTGGAGAGCTCCCGCAGCCGGACGTAGGTGGCCCAGCTCGGCGCGGCCTGAGGCTGGAGGTCGCATCCGAGGCGGCTCGCGCCCGCGGAGGTCGAGCGCGGCACGAGGACCATGTGGCGCGACGGCGCGGCCACGAAGGGGAAGAAGGTGACCATGGGCCACGCGGCATCGGGCGGGGCGCCGAGCGCATGGCTCGCCTCGAGGAGCTTCTCGAATCGCGCCCGGCTCGGCAGCGGGACGGCGACGTAGCCGAAGAGGGCGTCAAGGAAATCGCGCACCACCTCGCCGGGCTCGAGGGCTTCCTTGAGGACGTCGGTCTCGACCATGCCGGCAATGCGCGCCGCGTGGGCGGCGACCCGCAGGAGGCGCCGGATCAGCTCGGCGTGGTTTCCGTCCTCGAGGAGCTTGTCGGCCTTCTCGCCTCCGAGGGCGGCCGTCCACTCGGCGCAGGCTGCGCGCCAGCGTGCGCCGCGCTCGAGGCGGGATGCATGCTTCCCCGGCGGCGAGGTCTTGAAGGCGGCCGGGTGGTCGGCCAGGTAGGCCGCCACGGCCTCCTCATGGCTCATGAAGTTGGCGGCGAGCGTGTAGCGGCCCGACGCCGAGTCCAGGGCGAAGGAGCTGAGACCCTCCAGCCAGGCGTCGGGCTCGAGACCGTCCTGGGTGAGGAAGGGGCTGGCCACGGGCCAGCGAAGCTTGGCCGCATACCGGGTGCCACTTCCCGGGAAGAAGACGTGTAGGGCGGTCGCCTCGACGGCGACGACCTTTCCCGCGCCCAGCGTCCGGTGCTTCACGAGAGTCCCCGCTGCCAGCTTTTCCACGGCCACCTCCTTCTCGGTAGGCGACCGTTCAAAGCGAACGGAAGTCGTCGCGAAGTGGGCCTTCTTATACCTCGAAATCGCCTCCCGCGCATGCCTCTCGTGGGTTCGGCCAGGCCTCGCTGGCGGCGAACCCCCCGGCGCGGTATGAATGGGCATCGGCTCCCCCCAGGCTACCTTCGCGGTCCGCACCCACACCGTGACCATCGAGCGGCTGGAAAAGCTGCGCTGGCAGGTCAGCGTGGACGGCCGGAGGTTCGCCAGCTTCTGCTCGGAGAGCCGTGCCCGGGCCGCTGGACGGCGCGAGGCTCGGCGCCTCGACTTCGCGGCCGCCGAGATGTCCCAGCGCTGGTGGTAGGCGGCGAACCGGCTCACGGCCCGCCACCCACCGTACCCGCCGGCGATCCCCCGCGTCCCCCAAGGCATCCCATTCCCCCTCGCGCCCTCCTCGTCTTCCCCCGCTTCGGCTCCCAGTCCTTCTGGAACTACCAGGAAACCTGCAAGGCGGTCGGCGCCGCGTACTCGGCGGCGCCCCTCGGCCTCATCACGGTGGCGGCGCTCCTCCCCTCCGAGTGGGAGGTGAGGCTGGTGGACCGGAACGTCGCGCCGCTCGGCGCCGCCGACCTGGCCTGGGCCGACGTGGTCATGACCGGCGGAATGCTGCCGCAGCAGCGCGACACGCTGGAGGTGATCCGGCTGGCGCGCGCGGCGGGGAAGCCAGTGGTGGTGGGCGGCCCGGACGTCACCGCCACGCCGGAGGTCTACCGGCAGGCCGAGTTCCAGGTCCACGGGGAGGCCGAGGAGGTGCTGGCCGGCTTCGCGGCGGACTTCGAGCGGGGCGCCCGGAGCGGGACCTACGCCGCTGCACGCTACCCCGACGTGACCCGCTCGCCGGTGCCGCGGTTCGACCTCCTCGACCTCGACCGCTACATGCACGTGGGGGTGCAGTTCTCCCGCGGCTGCCCCTTCGACTGCGAGTTCTGCAACGTGGTCGAGCTGAACGGCCACCGGCCGCGGACCAAGACCGTGCCCCAGGTCCTGGCGGAGCTGGAGGCGCTGCACGGCCTGGGCTGGCGCGGCCACGTCGACTTCGTGGACGACAACCTCATCGGCAACCGCAAGGCCGCCAAGCCGCTCCTGCGGGCGCTGGCGGGCTGGCTCGAGGCTCGCCGCCACCCCTTCGAGTTCTCCACCGAGGCCAGCCTCGACCTCGGCGACGACGCGGAGCTGCTCCGGCTCATGGCGGCCGCCAACTTCTTCGCCGTCTTCGTGGGCATCGAGACCCCCGACCCGGCGGCGCTCAGAGAGGCCCACAAGCTTCAGAACACCCGGCGCGACATCTCCGACAGCGTCGAGCGCATCCACCGCTCCGGCATCTTCGTGAACGCCGGGTTCATCATCGGCTTCGATGCCGAACGCGGGAGCGTAGCCGGGCCCATGGTGGACTGCATCGAGGCCACCGCCATCCCGGTATGCATGGTGGGGCTCCTCTACGCCCTTCCCGGCACGCGCCTGTCCCGGCGGCTCGAGGCCGAGGGGCGCCTGCGCCCCGACGCCTACGTCGTCCTGGACGACGACGCCGACCAGTGCACTTCGGGCTTGAACTACGCCACCTGCCGGCCCAGGGCCGAGATGCTCTCCGACTACCGCCGGGTGCTGGAGGCCATCTACTCACCCGAGGCCTACTTCGGGCGAGTGCGCCGGGTGGCCCGCCAACTGGATCGCTCCCGCCACCGCCTGCGCCAGCCGCTCCGCCACCTGTGGCGCGACTTGCGGTCCTTCGGCCGCATCGCCGCCCGCCTCAGCTTTGCTGGAGGCGCCTCGCGCCGCGCCTTCTGGGGCGCCATGCTCGACTGCATGCTGCACAACCCGCGGGCCCTCAAGATCAGCGCCTCTTTCGCGGCGCTCTACCTGCATTTGGGCCCCTTCTCCCGCTCCCTCCGGGAGCGGCTCGACCGGCAGATCGCCGATGCCGTGGCCAAAGCGGCCGAGGCGCCGGCCCGGCCTGCCGGGACGGCCCTCGGGGCCTGAGGCCTGCGCCAGCGGCGGCTCCCTCCGGAGCCCCACGGCCTCTGGGGGCGCCGGTCAGCCGCCGGCCAGCAGCGCGTCCAGCACCCCGGCGTAGCTGGATCCGAGGACCGAACGGGCCTCGCGGAGGGCCGCGCCCTTCGCCGAGGAGATGGAGTCCGCCCGGCCCTGGGGAGGGCGGAGCGAGGTCCCGTCGGGGAAATGGCACACGCACTGCCAGCCGGCGGGGCTGGCGTGCAGCTCGAGCCTGGGGAGCGAGAACCCGGCCGCGGCGTCGCTGCCGTCGAGGTTCAGGGCCCACCCGTCCCCGGTGCGTGCCCAGCCCTTCATGCTCAGAGAATAATCCTAGCGGCCCCGGCGCGCCGTCGGCATCGGGGGCGTTACTGCGGCCACCGTGCCTGGTCGCCCGGAAACGAGAAAGCCCGACCTCCTTCGAGGCCGGGCTTTCACCCGTTTCGACTCGTGAAGCGGTCTTACGGGATGGGGCGGACGTTCGCCGCCTGCAGGCCCTTGGGGCCCTTGTTGATGTCGAACTCCACCTTCTGCCCCTCGGCGAGGGTTCGGAACCCTTCGGCCTTGATGGCGGTGTGGTGGCAGAAGACGTCGTCGCCGCCGCCGTCCTGGGTGATGAAGCCGAAGCCCTTCGCGTCGTTGAACCACTTCACGGTGCCAGTTGCCATGTGCTGTGTACTCGTTTCTTCTCTGTGTATGGGCAGCGAGAGTGCCACCCGGCCCAGCTCGGAGCGAGATGGGATGCGAGCGTTTAACCGAACCGCGAGCAGAAGTCGAGGGGACTTGCAGAAATGGTGAGGCGGGCCCCGGCTCGTCGAGCGACGGCCCCTCGTCCCTGAGTGGGCTCCCTCTACACCCCGGTTGAGCGCTACGAAGAGAGCCGCGTGCAATTCATCGGGAACGCGGCGGACCTCCGGCTGGGATTCCTGGCCCTGGTGGCGCGGCTTTTCGGGGAGAGGGAGGCCGAGCCCCTGGCGAAGAAGTTACGCTAGCTCGCTGCGCCCCGCCTCCCGCGCGCCGGAGCACTTGTCAAGTCGCCGGTCCTGCCACTCGCGGCCCTGCCGAGCCTGCTGGTCGCGAAGGGTCACCGGCGCCGGGTGCCGCCCCTCGGCGCCACGTCCCGGCGCCGTGACGATCTCCAGCACCTGCGCCGCGTCGACCCGCTTGCGAAACCGGAGCAGCGCCGCGCTCGCCGGGACGTCTCCTTCTCCCAGGTTCCGGTCGGCGTCGATGCACAGGACGAGGTTGGACAGGCGAGCGCGCCGCAGCCGTTCCAGCTTGCCGGCGAGGTACTCCGGGGTCCAGAAGCCGACGATTTCCACGAACCAGCGCCGGCTCGGGTCGAGCCGCGGATGGACGGCGAAGTCGGGGAAGAAGAGGTGCCCCCCGGCATCGACGGGCTCGGGCTCTCGGAGGATGGCCCAGTCGGGAGCGAGGCGGGAGAAGTCGCGCGAGAACCGCTCCTCGAGGCGGCTGTCGAAGCGACGCGGTTCCAGGGAGGGGAAGATCGGGTCGCCGGTCGCGAGCGTGACGGCCGCCCTGCGGCCGCGGATGTCGCAGACGGCTTCCAGCCTGAAGCGCCGCGCCCAGGCCAGCACGGGCAGGACTGCGCCGAGCGCCCGGCCGTACAGCAGCGTCCGCCGGAAGAGCGCGAACGGCCCCGAGAGATCGACGTGGGCGAGGTCGTCGCCGCCGCCGCGCGTGACGCTGCAGATGAGACCGCGAAGTGTCGCATGTCGCGCCACCGCGCGGGCGTTGCCGTCCAGCGCGATCCTCACGCGATGAGCGCGCGCCAGGAGCCCCTGGGCCAGGGCGAGGTTGGCGCGCAGGGCCACCTGGCCGGGATCGAGCGAGGGCGTCGCCACCGCGATGCGCTCGGGCGGGAGGTCTGCGAACAGCGACCGCATCAGCGCCGCGGGCGAGACGCCCAGCTCGCCTGCGCAGCGGGCGATGACGGCGGCGCGGGTATCCGCCGGGAAGCGGCCGGCAGCCGCGAACAGCGCGGCCCTGGCCTCGCGCGGCGGCACCGGCGACTCGACCCGGGACCGGGCCAGTCCGAGCAGGACGTGGGCCACCAGCCTCCGCTTGTCGTCCGGAGCGCCGGAAGCCGGATCGCGCAGCCGCACCTCGAGCTCTCGGATGGGGCGACCGGCAAACCGTTCGCACTCGTCCATCAGGGACCGGATCCACGGCCGGTCGGCGTCTCCGAGGAATCGCGGAACCGCCGCCGATCCCCGGAACTCACAGGAGAGCAGGCCGGCGGGGAGCAAGACCCTCTCGCCTCCTTTTCGCCTGCGCCACCTCGGGGGTGCCGCGCATGACGAGCTCGTACACGACCGCGGTTTTTCCTTCCTGCGGACGGAGAAGGCGCCCGATCCGCTGCACGTGCTCGCGCTCTCCCTGGGTGCCTCCGACCACGATGGCGACGTCGGCGTCCGGGACGTCGATCCCCTCGTTCAGGACGCGCGCCGATACCAGCGCCCGCAGCTCGCCGCTGCGGAAGCGCTCGAGCGCCGCGGCACGCTCGGTGCGGGCGATGTCGCAGGTGATGGGCATGAGCAGGTGCTCCCGCGCGACCCCGTACGCGGTGGCGTTGTCCGAGGTGAACACCAGGACCCGCGCCCTGGCGTGCCTGGCGAGGAGCGAACGGACCGCGGCGCGCTTCGCGGAGGGGAAGGCGAGGAGCGCGCGGCTCTCGCGGAACGCGGCGAGCGCCCGGCGGCCTTCCTCGGTCCTCGCCGCCGCCCTGGCGAAGTCGATCCAGTCCGCACCGGGAGCGTCCCGCATGAACGCGGCGAGCGCCGGCCGGTAGACTGCGACGGCGCGAAGCCAGGCGGCGCGCTCGCCCTGGTCGAGCTCCAGACTCAACGTGACGAGCTGGAACGGCGCGAGGTAGCGGCCGGTCAGGTCGCCGACGGAGAGCTCGAACACGGTGGGGCCGATGAGCTCCGCGATTCGCCCGCCGGCCGCTCCCGATGGCGGCGTCGCAGTGAGGCCGAGACGCGCGGGAGTGGCGCAAAGCTCCAGAGCCTCGTCCCGGACCCCGGAACCGAAATGATGCGCCTCGTCGACGACCAGAAGCTCGAACCGGTTGCCGAGTCGATCCATCTGGCGCCAGCCGCTCTCGAACGTCGCCACCGTGATGGCCTCGACGCGCCGCTCGCCGTCGCCGAGGCACCCCACGGCGCCCCCGAATGCCGAGGCGATCTCCCGGACCCATTGCGCGAGGAGCACGCGCGTCGGTACCAGGGCCAGTGCCGGCCGCCGTGTGCGGGCCATCGCGGCGATGGCGAGGCGCGTCTTGCCGGCGCCGGTGGGGAGGACGACCACGCCGCGCCGGCCTGCGGCCTGCCACGCCCAGTGGGCGGCGTCCTGGTAGGGACGGAGGGACATCTCGGCCCAGGGGCCGACGTCGTCCGCGGCGCGGTACACCTCGTCCGAGAACCGGACGCCGCGCCGTGCCAGCTCGTCGCGGATGGCCCGATGATGCCGGGCCGGAGCGCGGAGCGCGCGCACCCGCGGATCCCAAAGCACTCCCGGCAGGTCGGAAAGATCGACGCCCTCGGGAACATCGCGGAGCAGGATCGTGCCGCGGTCGAAGACGAGGCGCACGGCGACGGACAGAGCAAGGGCCGCGCCAGCGCTCTCCGCCGGGCGGGACCCGCACTAAGCGGGCTTCGCCGCCGCCAGGATCCTTCCGGCCAGGCCCTGGCGGAAGACCTCGAGCTCGCGGATCTCGTCCGCGGTGCGTCCCAAGGCGCGGCCCATGGCGGCGACGGGCAGCTGCTCCAACACCCAGGCGAGGGTGACGGGCGAGAAGCCAGCCTCCTTTCGCGGAGCGTCCGCCAGGGCGCGGGCGAGGCCCCCTCCGGCGTCGAGCAAGGCCCGGACGTCCTCGAGATCCCGCATCTCGGAACGGCTCAGGAGCGCGCAGAGTTTTGTCACCAGGATCTCGTGTGGCTGGTCCACCAGAATACGCACGTCCCCGAGCGCATGCTCCGCCGGATCCGCGACTGCGGGAACTGGATCAGCCACCAGATCGACAACCACGACGTCGGAGCCGCGCGCGACGCGGAGCTGGCAGAACGCCGGGTCGCGCTGCAACACCTGGCCGGTAAACCCGGCGGCGCCGAGCCGCCGCAGGATCTCGGCGTCGAGCTGGCCGAGCTCCTTGCCGAGCCAGAACAGGTCGAGGTCGCGAGTCCCACGGTGTCGCGTGTGGAAGCCGGGGAGGGCCGCGCCCCCCGCGAGCCTCCAGGCCGGGACCATTCCCGCGACGGCGCGGAGGACCTCCAGCTGCACCGGCGTGAGCCTACCCCCGTTCATGCCGCCCCTCGCGCCAGCGCTCGAGGAGCCAGCGCCACATCGGCAGGGAGCGGCCGAGGAACCGCTCCAGGCGAGGCCACAGCTCGACGATGTCGGCCAGGTGAACGAAGAGGAACACGTCGTCGGGCTTCGCCTGTCGCATCAGCTTGGCGACGAGGTACGCCCTCACGTCCGGATCGGGATCGAGCAGGCCGGCGCGGAACCGCTCCAGGGTCATGTCGACGTCCCAGAGGAAGTAGGGGCGTCCATCCGCGTCGACCATGCGCTCAGGGGCCGTGGGGTTCAGGAGTGACATCGACGCAAATATACCGTTCCGGCATGACGTGCACAGGCCCTCGCACTCTTCGTCGCCGCGAAGGTGCCGAGCTCGAGGACCGCGAGGACCCTCTCCGCCAGGGTGATGGCGCCCAGGTCACCGTTCACGGCGCCCCTTCCAGCACACGAGGGCGTTCTCAACGCGACCCGGGCGTCTGGTCGCATCCGAGCAGGCCGGCCGCTCGTCCCGGTGGGTAGTCGAGAGGGAAGTTGGGTCTACTTCGCGGGGACCACCGCGAATCCCAGCGCCGTGGCGTTGCGCCGGACGCGGTCGTCGCACGAGGCCAGCTCGAGCCCCCCGAGCTCGTCATCCAGCACGCGCAGGCTGGCGAGGTGGATGGCATCGAGTGATCGCACCGGTTCTTCGGGGAACTCCTCGCGCGCACGCCGGAGCACCTCATCGTCGAACGCGATCGCGTCGCAGGAACGCTCGAATGCGGCGAGCTGCCGTTCGGCTTCGCGCGCCTCGCGGGCGTCGAGCCGATGCTCTCGCCGTGCACGCGAGACTGCCCGTGGCACAATGTCAACTACGGCGCGCCGGTCCGGAGGCTCTCCTCGGCCCGCGCCAGCTCGCGGCCGAGATAGACCGCGTGCTCGAGCCAGGGTCGGAGGCGTGGCGCGGCGAGGAGTTGCGGGTGCGCAGGAGATGGCGCGGCCCGCGTCGAGGGGAGCGCGACTGGCGACGGGTGCGGCTGCAGCTCGAATCCTTCGTCGAGCGAGATGTAGCTCCGCATCCGGCTGCGGGCCTCGCAGCTTTCACCGCGCGCCGCCGTGCCGCACGCGCACGAGCCGATCGGTCCCCGACTCGGCCCCCCACACCTCGCCCGTTCGCCCGAGCAGCTGGCGGACGTTGGCGCCGGAGCGATCGCTCGGGAAGCGATCGAACCGCTCCGAGGATGGATCGAAGCGCACGATGGCGTTCGAGCCGAAGTCGCTCAGCCACACCTGGTCCTTCTCGTCGACGTACACCGCGTACGCGCGCGGGCTCTCTCCGGGGAGCTTCCACTGTCGCCACGTTCCCGCCGCAGGGTCGTGGACGCTCACCTGCCCGGAGTTCCACTCGCTCACCCAGATGCGCCCCTTCGAGTCGGACCACACGCGGCGCGCGCCCTGGTCTGGCGTCGGGGGGTCGATGGCGGTCGCCTCGCCGGTCGCGACGTCGATCCGGGCGATGTGGTCCCCGGCCAGCGAGGCGTAGAACACCGAGCCCTTCGGGGTGGTGGCGATCCCGTACGGCCCGCTGCCGCGCGGCGCCTTCCACACTTGCAGGTCCCCGGTGTGGGGATCGAGCCGCCCGTAGACCCCCTTTTGGCCGGTGAACCAGAGCCGGCCGCCGCCGTCGAACGTCGCCGTGTTGAGGTTCACGTATCCTCGCGCCTGGGGCAGCGGGAAGGCGCGCACCGCGCGCGTCGCGGGGTCGACCCGCACGATCGCGTTGAGGCCGCTGTCCGTCACCCACGCGGCGCCGTCCGGCCCGACGATCACGCCATGCGGCGCCGAGCCGCGTCCGAGCGGGATCTGCTCCACGCGCCCCGTGGCCGGATCGAGCCGTCCGAGGGCTCCCTGGCGTTGCGCGGTGTACCAGACCGTGCCGTCGGGGGCCGGGGCGACGTCGTGCGGGCCGGCGCCGGAAGGGACCGGAAAGTAGCTGACCTCTTCCGCGGCGGCGGCGACGCCGACCAGCAACGCGAGGCTGAACGCTCGTGGGATCATCGACGCTCTTGAATCGCCGTTCGTCAGGTAGTTAACGCGGCCGCTCGCCCCCGCATGTCGGTCGCGCCCCGAACGGGTCACGCCTCGTCAGCGGCGCCGCGCCACGAAGCTCACGACCGCTTCCGCCACCTCGCGCGGGCAGTCCAGCGGCGCGCCTCCGGGCAGCACGACCAGCTCCGCGCCCAGCAGCTCCGCCAGCGGTCCTCCAACCACGTCGAGCGTCCGACATGCCGATTTACCGGCCGAGCACGATATCGAGCCCGGCGAACACGAGCTCCAGCTGCTTCTTCGAGATGCGGCCGACGCGCTCGGTGAGGAGGTCGCGGTCCAGCGCGACGATCTGAGAGACGTTCGCGACGGAGTCCTTGGAGAGCCCGGAGCTCCGCGCCGGCAGGAGGACATTGCCGGGCGCCTCGGCCCACTTGAGGTTGCTGGTGAGCGGCACGCACACGACGGTCGCGACGCGGCTCCGGTTGAAGGCATCCCCCTGGACGACGAGAACGGGTCGACGAAACCCGGGTCCTGAGCCTACCGGGTCGGGTAGGTCGGCCCAGCAGACGTCCCCCTGGGCGATCACCACTCGGAGCGCCCCAGCAAGCGCCTCGCGGCCGCCGAGGTGAACTCGTCGAGCCTGGTGTCAACCTCCGCGGCCAGCCGGTTCATGGTCTCGGTGATGGCCTCGGGCTCGTGGCGCGCCAGGTACTCGGCGACCGCCTCCTGGTAGAGCTGGCTGCGCGGCTTCTTCAGGCGCTTGGCGAGCCGCTCAGCGTCGCGGAAGAGGGCGTCCGGAAGTGAGATGGCCGTTTTCATACCAGAAGTATAACCCGCTCCATCCTCGACCCGCAACCCCTCACCGCCGGTTGGCGTCAGTTGTGAAGGGCCCCGAGTGCACGTGCCCGCCGCCACCGGATACCTTTTTTTCCGGCCTCGTCGAGGTCCCCCAGGCTCGCGACATCTCGAGGCAGCGGCGACCGCCGGGCGGGACCCGAGCGCACAGCAACTTCGTGACGACGCTCCTGCTGGTCGGTATCCTCGTTCGTCGATCGAGGCGCGCCTCCGCGCGCCCAGCGGCTCGAAAATCGAACACCGGCGACGTTCGGGCCCTCGACGCGGCGAGGCTCATCACCGGGTCTCCAAGGGCGAGCTGGTGCGCGAGATCGGTGCTCAGCCGGAGATGGTGCGGCGGCTGCTCACGGCGCCGAAGGGCAACCCCACCATGGCCACGGTGCTCAAGGTGGCGACTGCGCTCGGGTACCACCTGGACTCGTGCCGAACCGGGGTAGGGGAAGCGGGCGCCGTTCGAGGGCGCGGCGCGACGCCGCGCGCCTCCTGCGCGGCCACGACTAGCGCATCGACCTCGAGCTGCAGCGCGACCCGCGATCGGAGACCGACACGAAGAAGGAGCCGGCCGCAGGACGGCATCCGTCAAGGACGGGCTGTGACACCGCGCCCGGTACTCAGCCCCGCCAGCTCCTCGATGATCGGCGGGATCAGGACTGTGGCGAGCCGGCGCTGGGACCCCCCCCCGAGGACCACTTCCAGCCTCCCCCCGCAGACCTCCTCCGCCATCTCGCGCATCAGGCGGGCGATCCTCCAGTAGCACGGCCCTGTCAGGCCGATGTCGCCGTAGTCGCCCTCATGCGTGTCGAAGCCGAAGTACCAGAAGAGGAGGTCCGGCCGGAACTCCCGGATGCGGTGCGGGAAGTGCCTCGAGACCAGGTCGAAGTAGACGTCGTCCATCGGCCGCCCGTCCGCGGAGTCCTCCCACGGACCGAGAGGGGCCACGTCCACCTTTGTCCCGTCGGAGGATTCGTAGTCCGTCCCGCAGAAGCAAACGTGGAGGAGATCGGGATCGCCGCGGAAGAGGTCGCGCGTGCCGTCGCCGTGGTGGGCGTCCGTGTCCAGGATGGCGAAGCGCCTCAGGCCAAGCTTTTCGCGGAGGTTGACGATGCAGAGGGCCACGTCGTTGAAGCAGCAGTAGCCGCCGAAGTAGTCCCGCCCCGAGTGGTGCCCCCCCGCGCCGATGAAGGCGAAGGCGTTGGTGATCTCCCCTAGGGCGATCCTCTCCCCCGCGCTCACGACGCTCCCCGCCGAGTGCCAGGCCGTGGAGCAGAGGGGATCCCGCCCGACGCCCTCGAGCAGATCGGGCGTGTGGATCTTCAGGAGCAGCTCCCTCGAGACGGGCTCCGGCTCGTACAGCCCGACGATTCCGCTCTTCAGGATCGCGCCCAGCGCCTGAGGGAAGTCGGCCAGTCGGGTTCCCACCGTCAGGTAGCTCCGCCGCGAGAAGGACGGGTGGTAGAAGACGCCGGTCGTGTACCTGGGCATGACCCGCCCCCTGTCACTGGAAGGCGCTTATTGCTAGTCCGGTCGCACTCCTAGAGGACTCCATCGGAGTCCGGTTGTCCAGCGAGCCGTCCGACCGCAATCGCGCGGCGCCCTCCGCGTGCCTCCTGCTGGACGGCGACGACGGGCGAGGTCGTGCAGCGTGAAGATGGCCGCCGTTCGCCGCGCCGAAGCGACGCGCTCCCGCAACGCCGCCCGGAGTTCCTCGACGTCGCTCGGCCAGGCGAGGATGGGCTTCTGGAATTCGATGACGATGGTCCTCGTCAGATGCTGGAAATCCTCACGCGATACCGGCCAAACGTAGGGGAACGCGTCGAGGAGCTTGGCGGTCGTCGAGCACAGCAGCAGTTCCGGGAGCCCGATGCCGAACCGATCACCGTTAGCGGCGCTCGCGCGCGGGCGCGGCCAATTCTCGAGGAGCGGCGCCGGCAGCGGGCGCCGGGCGTCGTAGGGGGGAGCAGATCGAAGCCGCCCTGGGCCGCGGGGCGATATTGCGAAGGGGCGCTAGCCGATCAGCTCGTGGCCGGCGCGGGCGAGCGCATCGAGCGAGGGGACTCCCGTCCGTGACCACCTGGGCCCGGGCCGGCGCGCCTCGGGCGCTCCCCCCCCAAGAAGTCAGCTTGTCGGGGCGGGGTCGGATGGAAAGCGTTGTGCTGGCAGTTGGCGCATGAGAAGGGGGATCGTATGCAGAAGCAGATTCTGGTCGCGGTCGACGGCAGCAGCATGTCCAGCGCGGCACTCAAGGAGGCCATCGAGCTGGCCCGGGAGCGCCAGGCGAAGGTACGGGTCATCCACGTGGTCGATTCGCCCTACGCCTACCCTGACGTCCTCTACGGCCAGTTCTCCGCGGATCTCGAGGCGGTCCGAAAGGCCTGGCGGGCGGCGGGGCAGAAGGTGCTCGACCAGGCCGTTGCGATGGCGAGAGAGGGGGGGGTCCAGCCCGAGTCGGCGTTGCTCGAGAGCGATGCCAGGCGGCTGAGCAGCCTGATCGTCGAAGACGCTCAGCGTTGCGGCGCCGACCTGATCGTGGTGGGTACCCACGGGCACCGCGGGCTCGAAGGCATCTGGTTGGGCAGCGTCGCGGAAGGCGTGGCTCGCGCCGCGCCGGTTTCGGTGTTTCTGGTTCGAGGCCATCAATAGCGCGACGGTGGAGCAACTCGGAAGGGCCGCACTCCTCGAGGGGCTAGACGAGCTCTGCACCCCTGACGGGTAGCCCCCATCTGGGCCTTAAGACCCAAAGCTCCAAGAGGAGTCCTCGGCGACAGCATGAGTTCTCGTTCATTTGGAGTCGCTTGTGACGGCAGCCAGGGAGTCCCGGACGCAAGTGGCTGTGGCCATCGTCCTTGTGTTGACCATCCTGTCGACCGGATGTTCGTGGATTACCGTGACCAAGCCACCGCCCAGACCCGTTGACGCGACGCAACCCATTCAATGCACAACAAGTTCGGGGGCCCCGATCGCCGACACCTTCCTAGCCTTGTTAGGCATCACGGCTGGAGTCGTAACAGTTGCTGTAGCCGCAGATCCCTCACACGGTTTCTGGGGACCTTCTTCGCCGCACTACGGAACAGATACAGGAGGAATCTGGGCGGGCGTCGGCATCGCAGCTGCCGGCGTGGTCGCCGGGATCTCAGCAGGCTTCGGCTATTCGTGGACCAGTGAGTGCAAAGAGCTCGAGCGTCAACGGCAATGCCTCTCGGGCGTGGAGGAGGCCTGCGGCGCAATCCGCTCGAAGGATCCGCGGCCCTCCTTCCCGTCCGACCCCTAGCCCGGATTACTCACGTGCGGCGGGCAGGAAACCAGGGGCGGGCGTTCGGCTGCATAGGGCGCGGTTGCGAGCGCCGATGCACAGGTCTGGAGCGGTCCCACCGGAGCGAGCGCACCAACGAGCGGGACCGTGTGGTGCTGTACGGACCGTGCGTGGCTGCCATTGGCAGGGCTCCGGCAAGGCCGATGGCTCTCGCGGAGCGTGGGCTGGCGGGCACGGCGGGGTCAGGCGCTGGAGGTGGTGAGTCGCCGCGCGAGAGAGATCGCTGTTCGGACGCAGCGGGAACTCGCTCTCGAGAACCTGGCGTTTGCGCCAGAAGGTCGCGGTCCTGCTCCGAACCAGCGGTGGCCGACGGCTGCGACTCGGAGCGTTGGACCGAGCCTCTTGAGCAGACTCAACACGGCCCCGACCCTACCCGCCGAACACCTCAGCTCAGGGCGTTTCTGCGGGATGGGATTCTCGGCAAGCACAGGTGAACCCCCAAAGAGACGGTCACGGATGCACCTTGTCCTTGTCTCTTGATCGCTGGGGGAGTGGGGATGCACCGATTCGCCCTCATCCTGGTCGCGGTGGTCGGCCCGAGCCTCGGCGGGTGCCTGCAGGTGCTGGGGGTCGAATGCGAGGACGAGTGCGCGCTTTTCGATCGCCAGTGCGTCGTCTACGACGTGCAGGCGTGCGAGCTGGACTGGGTCGTGAGCGGGTGCAACGTCTGGACCTTCGAGCAAGATTGCCGCGACCGTAAGGCGGTCTGCGTCGACGGCGCGTGCGTCTGCCCCCCCGGCACGTTCGACTGTGGAATCTGCGTCGACCTGGCGACGGATCCGGCCAACTGCGGCCGTTGCGGCATCGTCTGTACCGGAGCCTGCTCGAACGGAACGTGCGCCCCGTAGTCCCCGTCGGCGGGGGGCCCCTGCGGACGGAGAGGGGCGTGTTACTTGGGAGGGGACCTCAATGTTGGTGCGACCTGTCCGGGCCAGAGCCGCAGCAGCCGCTCTCGCGCTGCTTCCCACGCTCGGCTGCTCATGGATCTTCGTGAACAGGCCGCCGAAAGGCCCTGTCGACGTTGCCGCGCGTCTGGAGTGCACCTCAAGCAACGCGGCTCCGATAGTCGATACCATTGTCGCCGGCCTGCTTGCAGTCCCTGGCACAGTGGCAGTGGTAGGAGGCAGTGTCGAGGAGGGAGGTGGCTACGCAATAGGGTTTGGGGCCATGATGATCGTGGCGGCTGTGCCCTATGTGGTTTCGACCGCTTATGGGTACAGGACAACGGCGGAGTGCCGTCACCTGCAAGAAGCGCAACTCTCCTGCACCAGCGGCGTCGAGGAAGCCTGCCGCACCCTGCGAGAGCGGAAGTGACGCCTCGTTTGGGCCTTGTCGAAGTCGCAGTCGCGGGTGTGACTGGGGAGTGGGCGACCCGGGCGCTGGACGAGCGCACGTATCGGGAAGGACCGAGACGCGGACGAACTGACGAATCGGGATCCACCAGCGAGTATGGTTCTCCCTTCGTCTAGAGGGGATCCGTGCGGGACTCCGTCTGGGAAGGGTGGAGACGATCGTGGCAAACCGCGGGCTGACGATCGTGGCGAGCGCGGGATAGCGCGGGAGGGGATCTACGCGGCCGTCCGCCAGCAGTAGCGGTGGTGCAGTCCACCGACCCGGCGTCGAGCGTGGATGGTCGACCCTGGGCGAGGACACTGCTCCACCGGGCGGCTCAGCGGAGCGTCCTTGTTGATTCCCAGATGCGTCCGATCATCGTGGTAGTAGGCCCAGTACTCTTGGAGGAGGCGCCGAAGGTGTTGCTCGTGGAGAACGATGACCTGGTCGAGCAGCTCGCGCCGTAGAGAGCCCACCACTCCGAGCAACGCGGTTGTGGCGAACTACAAGTGGACAAGTTCTGGACACTTGGCTTGACCGGGGACGGAGCGGCTTGTATGTATTGTTCGGAAACTTAAGTACTGCCATGCCTGCCGCCGCACAGCCCCGGCTCCGTCCCGGCCGCGTTTACCGGACCCGAGATCTGGCTTCCTGGGGGGCCAACGCTCCCCGCCTGGCGAAGCGCCTCGTCCGTGAGGGGCGGCTCCTGCCACTGGCCCACGGACTCTTCGCCCACCCTCAGCGGGGCAGGTTCGGGGCGGTGCCGCCCAGCGACGACGAGGTGATGCGGGCCTTCCTCGGCGGGGGGCCCTTCGTCTTCAGCGGCCCAGAGCGCTGGAACACCCTGGGCCTCGGGACCACTGCGCTCTTCGCGGCCCCGCTCGTGTACAACACGAAGCGCTCGGGTACATTCGAGCTCGGTGGCCGAAGCTACGTCCTACGGCGCGTCGCGTTTCCGGTGCGGCCCGTGCCGGAGTGGTTCGTCGTCGACCTCTTCGAGAACGCCGACGAGGCAGGAGCGTCCCGCGGAGATCTGGCCGCGGCGCTCTCGCGCGCCGTGGCGCGGGGCGCGTTCGACCCGATCCGGCTCGAGGAGATGGCCCTCCGGTACGGCACACGGCGGACCCAGGCTCTCGTCCGCGGCGCCACGAGGGTTGGCCCACTTTGAGCTTGTCGCACGAGGATCCGGACTTCGACGGGCTGCTCCGGCTCGTGGCTCAGAAGCGACGGCTGTCCGTCGCCCTCGTCGAGAAGGACTACTGGGTGACCCACACGCTGTGGGCCCTGCACCAGCTCGGCCTCGACATCTGGTTCAAGGGAGGGACGTCGCTGTCGAAGGGAT
>DASTPH010000006.1:0-176228 GCA_035762305.1 Anaeromyxobacteraceae bacterium | reverse complement strand
GCGTCGTGATCATCGACTACGGCTAGACCGAGGCGTTCGCCCGGTTGCGAGCGCCGCGGAGAGGCGGGCGGATCTTCCGCCCGTTTCGTTTTTTCGGGAGTGCCCGGCCCTCCCCCCGCCGGCGCGTGTCCTCGCCGCCACAGGGCTTCCGGGGCGGCGCCGCGCCCGTGTGCCTCGCGGCGCGACGGCGAAAGGCGTGCCTCGTCCCGTGCTTCCCTGGTGACGATTCCGACGCGTGTTCGCCGTCGCGACAGGGTCCCCGTCGGCGCGGCGCCGCTTGCGCGGGTCCCGCGGGCGGCTGCGGGGAGGCGCCGGCGGGGAGAGGGCCGGGCATCCCTCAGGTGGAGATCTTCCCCCAGGCCGCCTCGATCTCCTCCGGCGTCCACAGCGCCTTCGACGGGTCCTTCTCGGCTCCGGAGGTCACCTCCATGCGGTAGAGGAAGAGCTTCCCGCCCTGGACCCCCACCACCTGGCCGGTGACGTCCCGCGCCAGGTCGCTCGCCAGGAACACCACCACCGGGGCGATGAACTGGGGCCCGAGGTCCTTCTCGGTGGCGCCCTTCATCATGGCCAGGTCGCTGGTCATGCGGGTGAGCGCCACCGGCGCCACCGCGTTCACGGTGATGCCCGCCTTCTGCAGCTCCAGGGCGGCCACCCGGGTGAGGCCGTAGATGCCCGCCTTGGCCGCCCCGTAGTTGGCCTGGCCGAAGTTGCCGATCAGGCCGGAGAGGCTGGTGGTGTTGACGATGCGCCCGCCGCGCCCCTGGGCCTTCATGGCCCGGGCCGCCGCCTGGGTGCACAGGAACGTGCCGCGCAGGTGGACCTGCAGCACCAGGTCGAAGTCGTCCTCGCTCATGTTGAGCAGGGTGCGATCGCGCAGGATGCCGGCGTTGTTCACCAAGATGTCGAGCCGGCCGAAGCGGTTGAGCGCGGTCCAGACCACGCCGTCGGCCCCTTCGCGAGTGGCCACGCTGTCGTAGCTCGCCGCCGCCTCGCCGCCGAGGGACTTGACCTCCTCCACCACCTGGTCGGCCATCTGCGAGCCGCGGCCTCCGCCGTGCCGGTCCGAGCCCAGGTCGTTCACCACCACCTTGGCCCCGGCCCGCGCCAGCGCCAGGGCGTGCTCGCGGCCGATCCCGCCGCCGGCGCCGGTCACCGCCGCCACCTTGCCCTCGAGGAGCTTCGCCATCGGGTCGCCCTCCCGGCCCCCAAGCGGGCCGGCCGCCCCTGTAGCGCGCGTCGGCGGGGCCGGTCAAGCGGGGCGCGAATGTGGTTGACGTTCGCGGCCGCGCTCGGGCAAATGGGCCAGATCGGCGCGTCGCCTCGAGGCGCGCCCGCGTTCACGGAGAGGATCGCGCCATGACCGAGATCATCAACGTCGCTGCCCGCGAGATCCTGGACTCGCGCGGCAACCCCACCGTGGAGGTGGAGGTGGCGGTGGCCACCGGCCACACCGGCCGGGCGGCGGTCCCCTCGGGGGCCTCCACCGGGGAGCACGAGGCCCTCGAGCTCAGGGACGGCGACAAGGGGCGCTACCTGGGCAAGGGGGTCCGCAAGGCGGTCCAGAACGTGGTGGAGGTCATCGCCCCGGCGGTGGTGGGCATGGACGCCTCCGGCCAGGCCGCCCTGGACGCCCGCATGAGCCAGCTGGACGGCACCCCCACCAAGTCCAAGCTGGGCGCCAACGCGGTGCTGGGCGTGTCGCTGGCCGCGGCCCGGGCCGCCGCCCTGGCCCACGAGTTGCCGCTCTACCGATACGTGGGCGGGGCCAACGCCCGCACCCTGCCGGTGCCGCTCATGAACATCCTGAACGGCGGCGCCCACGCCGACTCCAACGTGGACATCCAGGAGTTCATGGTGGTGCCGCTGGGAGCTCCGAGCTTCGCCGAGGGCCTGCGCTACGGGGCCGAGGTGTTTCACGCCCTGAAGGGCGTCCTCAAGAAGAAGGGCGCCGGGACCGGCGTGGGCGACGAGGGCGGCTACGCCCCGAACCTGGCCTCCAACGAGGAGGCGCTGGCGCTCATCATGGAGGCGGTGAAGCAGGCCGGGCTCACGCCCGGCAAGCAGGTGGCGCTGGCCCTGGACTGCGCCGCCTCGGGCTTCTACGACGCGAAGGGCGGGAAGTACCGGCTCAAGGGCGAGGGCAAGGAGTTCGACCGCAGGGGTCTCGTGGACTGGTACTCCACCCTCTGCGGCCGCTACCCCATCGTCTCCATCGAGGACGGATTCGACGAGAACGACTGGGAGGGCTTCAAGCTCCAGACCGACCAGATGGGGGGCAAGATCCAGATCGTCGGCGACGACCTCTTCGTCACCAACGTGACCCGCCTCGGCAAGGGCATCGCCGAGGGCGTCGCCAACTCCATCCTGGTCAAGGTGAACCAGATCGGCTCGCTCACCGAGACGCTCGAGGCGGTGCGCATGGCCCACCGCGCCGGGTACGCCAGCATCATGAGCCACCGCTCGGGCGAGACCGAGGACACCACCATCGCCGACCTGGCGGTGGCCTGCGACTGCGGCCAGATCAAGACCGGCTCGGCCTCCCGCACCGACCGGGTGGCCAAGTACAACCAGCTGCTCCGCATCGAGGAGGAGCTGGGCGCCACCGCTCGCTACGCCGGCGCCGGAGCCTTCAAGGCGCGCGGCTGAGATTCCGTCCCCGGAGGCCCGGTCGGTCGCGCCCGGGATCTCCGGAAGCGTCCTTCGACCCCCAAGGCCGGCTCTTCATCCGTGCGCCGCGGGTCGCCGACATCGGCGGATACCGGGCGAAGGCGCCCCCGGAAATCCCGTGTCGGCTCGTTGACATAGGCCCGGGACGGCCATTACTTTCACGTACCCCGGTGGCCGGGGAGGAGAGGAGTCCAGGATGCGCGCCGAGTGGGTGGCAAACCGTCGCGGGCAGCCCAACGTCAGCCAGATGCACTATGCCCGCCAGGGCGTGGTGACGGAGGAGATGGCGCACGTCGCAGCGCGCGAGCGGCTCGCCCCCGAGGTGGTCCGCGCCGAGGTGGCGAAGGGGCGGATGATCATCCCCGCCAACGTGAACCACCCCGAGCTCGACCCGCTGGCCATCGGCGTCGCCGCCACATGCAAGATCAACGCGAACATCGGCAACAGCGCGGTCACGAGCGACATCCGGCGCGAGCTGGAGAAGCTCGACATCTGCGTCAAGTACGGCGCCGACACGGTGATGGACCTCTCCACCGGCGGCGACATCCCGCAGATCCGCGACACCATCCTGCGCCACTCGCCGCTCCCGGTGGGCACGGTGCCCATCTACGAGTGCCTCACGCACGTGGACGAGGTCGCGCACCTGACGCCCCAGATCATGCTGGACGTCATCGAGGCGCAGGCCAGGCAGGGCGTGGACTACATGACCATCCACGCGGGGGTGCTGCGCGAGTTCGTCCCGCTGGCGGCCCACCGCATCACCGGCATCGTCTCCCGCGGCGGGGCCATCCTGGCACAGTGGATGATCGCCAACCAGGCCGAGAATCCTCTCTACACCCGCTTCGACGACATCTGCGAGATCTTCAAGCGCTACGACGTGTCCTTCTCGCTCGGCGACGGGCTCAGGCCGGGCTGCCTCGCCGACGCCTCCGACGAGGCCCAGTTCGCCGAGCTGCGGGTGCTGGGCGAGCTCACCCGGCGCGCCTGGAAGCACGACGTGCAGGTGATGGTGGAGGGGCCGGGGCACGTGCCGCTGGACCAGATCCCCATGAACATGGAGATGGAGCGCAAGCTCTGCGACGAGGCGCCCTTCTACGTGCTCGGGCCGCTGGTCACGGACATCGCCCCCGGCTACGACCACATCACCAGCGCCATCGGCGCCACCGTGGCCGCCCAGCACGGCGCGGCCATGCTGTGCTACGTGACGCCCAAGGAGCACCTGGGGCTCCCCGACTCCGAAGACGTGCGGCAGGGGATCATCGCCTACAAGATCGCCGCCCACGCCGCCGACGTGGCCCGGCAGCGCCCCGGCGCCCGGGATCGCGACGACGAGCTGTCGCGGGCCCGCTACGCCTTCGACTGGAACCGCCAGTTCGCGCTCTCGCTCGACCCCGAGACCGCCCGCGCCATGCACGACGAGACCCTGCCGCAGGAGTCCTTCAAGTCGGCCGAGTTCTGTTCCATGTGCGGACCCAAGTTCTGCTCCATGAAGATCCACGGCCACCTCCACGAGGTGCCGCAGGGCGAGAAGGCCGGCAAGGCGGCCCCGGCCGGCCCGCTGCACGTCATCGCGCACTGATAGCCGTGGTCGCGCGCGTGGATCCGGCGGCTGCGCCGCCGGCGGGGGACGAGCCCCCGCCCTACTTACTGCCGAGCCACCCGAAGGGTGGCGAGGCTGCTTCTGCAGCCGGTGTGCATTCCGCGTCCAACTCGGCTGGAGAACCCGACGAGCCCGAGGCTTCCCAAGTGCCTCGCCGCCCGTTCCGGGCGGCTCGAGTCGGCGGGGGACGAGCCCCCGCCCTACGGACCATGGCGTGGCGAACACCGCCATGACTCGCCGGGGTGGGCCGGGGACGGCCCGGCCGGCGCCCGTGAGACCGCTACCCGGGCTCCACCCGCTTTCCGGCCTGGACCCAGCCCATGATGCCGTCCGGCATCACGTACACGTTCTTGTATCCGAGCTTGGCCGCCTCACGGGCGGCCGCGTGGCTCGCCGTTCACTTGGGGTTCGTGCAGTAGAAGAGGAGCTCGGTGCTCCTGTCGGCCGGGAGCAGGGGCTCGAGCTTCTTCCCGGTGATGTGGACCGCGCCGGGGAGGTGGTGCTTCTGCCACAGGTCCGGCTCGTTGGCGTCGAAGACGGCGAAGCCGGGCTGGCCGAGCCGCTTCTCCACCTGGTCCATGGACATCATCTTGAAGTCCTCGGCGGCGGCGGGGAGCGCCAGCGAGCCCAGGAGCGCGAGAGAGGCCCGGAGTCGGGTCATGATTCCTCCGCCCGGCGCCTTCCCCAGCCGGGCCGGATATTGGGTAATCGGCACCCGGCGGCGGTGCCAGCCGACCGTCCCCGCAGATCAGCGCCTGCTCGCATCCGCCCCGGCCGCGTCCTGCCGCGGACGACGGGGCAGCGTGGCCGCGACCACCGTGCCGGTGCCATCGGACCGAACGTCGACCGCGCCGCCGTGGGCCAGCACCACCTCTCGGACGATGAAGAGCCCCAGGCCCAGGCCGGTGCCGTCCTTCTTCCCGCGTCGGAAGGGCTCGAAGATCCCCGGGAGGACCTCCGGCGGGATGGGCGCACCGGCGTTGCGGACCTCCAGGACCAGATCCGCCGCCGATGCCCGCACGGCGACCTCGACGGGTCCGTCTCGCGTCCCGTGGTCGAAAGCGTTGCGCAGCAGGTTGCCCACGACCTGCTCCAGGCGCTGGGCGTCGAGGAGCCCTTGGTCGTCCCCCTCCACCTCGATCCGGATGTCGGCGCCGGGCTGGACCGCCTCGGCCTCGGAGACGGCCCGGACCGCGATCTCGCCCAGCCTGGCCGGGGCCAGGCGGAGCGGGAGGGCGCCGCCGTGGCGGCTGCGGGCCAGGTCCAGCAGCCCGTCGACCAGCCCCTCCATGCGCCGGCTCGTGCGCCGGAGGCTCTCCACGGCGCGCCGCTGCCCATCGCTCAGGTCGCCCAGCCGCGGCAGGAGCTCGAGCCCGCTCCGCATGACCGCGAGCGGGCCGCCGAGGTCGTGGCTCACCATGGCCACCAGCCTCTCCTGGAGGCCGCCCACGCGCCGGGCCTCGGCCTCGGCGGCTTCCGCCGCCTGGCGCTGGCGCTCGGCGACCATGCGCGCCGAGCGGAAGCGCGCCGACACCACCACCGCCGCCACCCCGAAGAACAGGAAGCCGGCGAGCTGGTGCCCCTCGGCCACGGTTCCCACGCCGAGGTGCAACGGCGGCCCCAGGAAGAAGAAGTCGAAGCCCATCCCGCACACGCCGACCGCAGTCAGGCCGGGGCCCAGGCCGCCCAGGAGGGCGCTCAGGAAGACCGCCGAGATGGGGAAATAGAGGTGCGGGCCGCCGAGCAGCGCCCGGGTCCCCTGGACCAGGCCCAGCGCCGCCAGGGCCAGGGCGACGGCGATGGCGTAGGCGCGGACCGGCCTGGCCGGCGTATCCATGTGAAGGTCCCTCCCGAGTCGCAGGAGGAACAGCCGGGGGCCGGCGGCGCTTCCCCGGCGGCTCGGCCACCCCGAGGTCCGAAAACGGCTAGCGAGGCCCGGGCCGCCCCGCCATGATCCGCGCGTGCCGAACCCGACCTCCGACCCGGCGCTGGACCGCGACGCCTGCTACCGCGCGCTGCGCACTCGCGACGCCCGCTTCGACGGGCGCTTCTACACGGCGGTGCTCTCGACCGGGATCTTCTGCCGCCCGGTGTGCCCGGCCCGCACGCCGCGGGCCGAGCACTGCGTCTTCTACCCCAGCGCCGCCGCCGCGCACGCGGCCGGCTTCCGCCCCTGCCTGCGCTGCCGGCCGGAGCTGGCGCCGGGGGTGGCCGGGTGGCGCGGCACCGCCAACACCGTCTCTCGGGCGCTAGCGCTCATCGCCGAGGGCGCCTGGGGCGAGGATCGGGACGAGGAGTCGCTGGCGGAGCGTCTCGGCGTCGGCGGCCGCCAGCTGCGGCGGCTCTTCGCCCGCCACGTCGGCGCCCCTCCGGTGGCGGTGGCGCAGGCGCAGCGGGTCCTGTTCGCGAAGCGGCTCGTGGCGGAGACCGCGCTGCCCATGGCCGAGGTGGCCCTGGCCTCGGGGTTCGGGAGCCTACGCCGCTTCAACGAGGTGATGCGGCGGACCTTCGGGCGGCCACCGCGGGCGCTGCGGCGCGGCAGGGCCCTGGAGGCGCCCCGCGGCGGCCTCTCGCTCCGCCTCGACCACACCGCGCCGCTGGCGTGGCCGCCGCTGCTGGCGTTCCTCGGAGCCCGCGCCATCCCCGGCGTCGAGGCGGTCGCGGGCGGCGAGTACCGCCGGACCATCGCCATCGACGGCGCGCTGGGGTCGATTGCCGTCCGCCCCGCGCCGCGCGGAGGCCACCTCCTCGCCGCCATCCGCGTGCCCCGCGTGGCGGCGCTCTCCAGCGTGGTGGGGCGCCTGAGGCGGCTCTTAGACCTCGACGCCGACGCCGCGGCCATCGGCGCCCACCTGGCGCGCGATCCCCTGCTGGCGCCGCTGGTGGCCGCCCGGCCCGGCCTGCGGGTCCCGGGCGCATGGGACCCCTTCGAGCTCGCCGTTCGCGCCATCCTCGGGCAACAGGTGAGCGTGGCGGCCGCGCGAACCATGGCGGGACGCATCGCCGCGGCATACGGCGAGCGGGGGCCAGGCGGAGCCGTCGCCTTCCCCGATGCGGAGCGGCTCGCCCTGGCCCGCCTGGAGCGGCTGGGCCTGACCCGCGCCCGCGCCGGGGCGGTGCGCGCGCTCGCCGGCGCCGCCGCCCGAGACCCGACCCTGCTGGAGGGGCGGGGCGACCTCGAGGCGACGGTGTCGCGCCTGGCCGAGCTGCCGGGGGTCGGCCGGTGGACCGCCCACTACGTGGCCATGCGCGCCATGCGCGAGCCGGACGCGTTCCCCGATACCGACCTTGGCCTCTTGCGGACGGCAGCTCGACGCGGGCTGCGGTCGCCGGGGGGCCTGGCGAAGCGCGCCGAGGCCTGGCGGCCGTGGCGAGCCTACGCCGCGATGTACCTGTGGACCGCGGACGCAGCCGCGCCGCGCCGGAAGGGAGCTTGACATGGACCTCCTCCTCGATTCCTTCGACTCGCCGCTGGGCCCGATCTCGCTGGCCTCGGACGGGCACTCCCTGGTGGCGCTCGACTTCTGCCCGCCGGAACGGATGGCGGAGCGCCTCAGGGCCCGCTTCGGGCCCGGCGCACGGGTGCGCCTCGCGCCGGACCCGCTGGGCCTCACCGCCAGGGCCCGCGCCTACTTCGCAGGCGACGTCGAGGCGATGGCGGGCGTGCCCGTGGAGGGCGGGGGGACGCCCTTCCAGCGGCGCGTGTGGGCGGCGCTTCGCGAGATCCCGGCGGGGGAGACGGAGAGCTACTCGGGGCTGGCGGCCCGGCTGGGCCTTCCTGGCGGCGCCCGCGCCGTCGGGCTCGCGAACGGCCGGAATCCGGTCGCCATCGCCGTGCCCTGCCACCGGGTGGTGGGCGCCGACGGGAGCCTCACCGGCTACGCGGGAGGCCTCCCGCGCAAGCGCTGGCTCCTGGAGCACGAGCAGCGCGCCCGGCTCCTGGAGCGCCGGAAGCCCATGGGGCGTTGGGGCGCCGCTTCGCGCTGACGCGCTACGCGGGATCGGCACGGGCTGGCTTCCGGTCCGCGTAGGCCGATGCGGTTGCGGTGTCGGCAGCGGCTCCGGAAGCCGCTGCCGCCCGCGGAGACGCCTGCGGCAGCGGTTACGTAACCGCAGCGCAGTCGTAGGGCAGCCGCAACCGCAGGGGCAGCCGGAGCGGCAGCCGCAACCGTGGCCGCTGCCGCGGCGGCAACTTCAGCCCCCGATTCCGATCATGCTCGCACCCGGCGGCGCCTGGGCCAGGGCGTGCCGCTCGCCCTTCCGGAGCAGCGCCTCCCGGATGGCCGCGGCCAAAGCCGCGTCGCCGGCGCCGTTGCGGGCGAGGTGGAGGAGCGCCACGCGCTCGCGCCCGCCCAGGCAGGCGCGCAGCGAGCCGTCGGCCCCCACGCGGACCCGGTTGCAGGACTCGCAGAAGTTCTCGGTCATGGCCCCGATGAAGCCCACCAGCCCGGAAAGGCCTTCCCCGCCCGCCTCCGACTCCCCGCGCATGTGGCGCGCCGGCCCCCAGCCGCGCGTCTGGTCCGGGGCGAGGCGCACCCCCTGCGCCTCGAGCAGGCTCAGCATCTCGGCCACCGGCACCGGCTCCCCCGGCCCGAACGGCATGAGCTCGATGAACCGGGCGGTGGCGCCGTGGCGCCAGGCGAAGCGCGCCAGGTCGCCGAGCTCGTCGTGGTTCTCGCCGCGGACCACCACCGCGTTGGTCTTGAGGGAGGCGAAGCCGGCGTGCGAGGCCTCGAGGAGGCCGCGGGTGATGCGCTCCAGGGTGGCCTTGGGCCCGGCCAGGCGCCGCAGCCGCGCCGGGTCGAGGGTATCGAGCGAGACGTTGAGCCGGGACACGCCGGCCTGGGCCAGGGGGCGCGCCAGGTCCTGGAGCAGGTGGCCGTTGGTGGTGAGGGCCACCTCCTCGATGCCGGGGGTGGCCCGTACGTCGGAGACCACGCCGAGCAGGTCGCGGCGCAGGGTGGGCTCGCCGCCGGTGAGGCGGACGCGGCGGATGCCGAGCCGGGCGAAGATCGCCACCAGGCGCCGGATCTCCTCCCGCGACATGAGCGGCCCGCGGCCCTCCCGGGCGGCCGGGGCGCAGTAACTGCAGTGGAAGTTGCAGCGGTCGGTGAGGGAGAGCCGGAGGTAGGTGATGTGGCGCCCCTGCCCGTCGAGGAGGGAGGCCGGCTCGGGGGCTGGGATCATGGGGCGCCCGGCGCGGGAAGGCTCACAGCGGCCGGTAGTCGGCCCGGGAGATGACCTCGAGCCCGTCGCGGCCGATGCCGGCGAAGGCCTCGACGACCCGGGGGTCGAACTGGGAACCGGCGCAGCGGCGGATCTCGGCGATGGCGTCGTGGAAGGAGCAGGCCTTGCGGTAGGGCCGGTCGTTGGTCATGGCGTCGAAGGCGTCGGCCACCGTGAAGATGCGGGCCCCCAGCGTGATGGTCTCGGCCTTGAGGCCGCGCGGATAGCCGCCGCCGTCGAAGCGCTCCTGGTGGGAGAGCACGATCTCCGCCGGCACCTGGAGGAAGGGGATGGGCTTGAGGATGGTCCAGCCGACCTGGGGGTGCCGGCGCATCTCGTCCCACTCGAGCGGGGAGAGCGGTCCCTGCTTCAGCAGGATGGCGTCGGGGACGCCGATCTTGCCGATGTCGTGGAGGAGCGCGCCGCGAGCGATGTCGGGGCGCTGCGCCGGCGGCACCTTCAGCTTGTCGGCGATGGCCAGGGTGTAGCGCACCACCCGCTGGGAGTGGTCGCTGGTCTCGTGCTCGCGGGCGTCCAGCGCCGCCACCAGGGCGTAGAGGGTGGAGTTGTAGCTGGTCTCCACCTCCACCAGCGCCTGCTGCAGCTCGGCGGTCTTCTCCCGCACCCGCTGTTCCAGGCTCTTGCGGTACTTCTGCCGCGCGATCTCGTGGCGGCGCCGGGCCAGCGCCCGCTCGATGGCGCGGATGAGGTCAGTGACCTTGGGCGGCTTGAGCAAGTAGTCGGCGGCGCCGCGCCGCAGGCACTCAACCGCGGCCTCGGTGTCGCCGAAGGCGGTGAGCATCACCACCGCCGTGTCGGGGTACTCCTTGCGGAGCCGGTCCAGGAGCCAGAAGCCGTCCTTGCCCGGCATCTTCACGTCGCTGATGACCAGGTGGGGCTCGGTGTGACGCGCCGTGTCGAGCGCCTGCTGCGCCCCCTCGGCCAGCGTGCACTGGTAGCCTTCCTCGGAGAGCAGCACGCCGATGACGTCGCGCACGGACGCGTCGTCGTCGACGATGAGGACCCGCGTCGCATCGGCTGCGGCGGGCTGGACCAGCGACAGCTGCTCTGGCAGGGGAGTTGCCCTCTCCACGCGGCGACCCACCCCCGCGGGGGGTGCCGACGGAGAATTAGTATACCATGCGAAGCGGCGCATCCGTGGCTAAGGATCACCCATGCAGGGGGCCCCGGCCCCCGTACGCCATGCGCCGCTGAGCTCGAGAGGGCCGCGATGCCCATCCTCCCAAACAGGCGGCTGCCCGTCGTCGGGTCCGACCGCCCCGAGGCCGACCAGGCGCGACGCGTCCTCGCGGAGATCGTTGCGCGCGGCGTCCCCATCGACGCGCGCAAGCCCTCCTGGCTGCGAGTGGGGATCCCCGGCGGCGAGCGCTACCAGCGCGTCCGCGAGACGCTGAGGGGCCTGTCGCTCCACACCGTCTGCGAGGAGGCCCACTGCCCCAACGTGGCCGAGTGCTGGGGCGGCGGCACCGCCACGGTGATGCTCATGGGGGACACCTGCACCCGCGGCTGCCGCTTCTGCCACGTCAAGGCCTCGGGGAGCCCACCTCCGCTCGAGCCGGACGAGCCGCGGCACGTGGCCGAGGCGGTGGCCGCGCTCGGGCTCGACTACGTGGTGGTCACCAGCGTCGACCGCGACGACCTGCCCGACGGCGGGGCGGCCCACTTCGCCGAGACCATCCGGCGCCTCAAGGCCGTCCCCGAGCTGCTGGTGGAGGTGCTCACCCCCGACTTCCAGGGCGATGCGGAGGCGGTGCGCTCGGTGGGGCGGGCCGGCCCGGACGTCTTCGCCAACAACCTGGAGACGGTGCGGCGGCTCACCCCGGTGGTGCGCGACGCCAAGGCCAGCTACCAGCAGACGCTCGGGGTGCTGGAGCGGATGCGGCGGGAGTTCCCGGCGGTGGTCACCAAGTCCTCCGTGATGGTGGGGCTCGGGGAGACCCAGGCCGAGGTGGAGGAGGCCATGCGGGACCTGCGGGGCTCCGGGGTGGAGATCCTGACCCTGGGCCAGTACCTGCGCCCCTCGGCCTGGCACCTCCCGGTGGTGGAGTACGTCTCGCCGGAGCGGTTTCGCGCCTACGAGGAAATGGGGCGAGGGCACGGGTTCCGCTACGTGGCCAGCGGGCCGCTGGTGCGGTCGAGCTACCGCGCCGGGGAGCTCTTCCTGCGGGGAGAGATCGCCAGGCGCGAGAGGGAGAAAGCCGGAGGTGCCGGTCATGAGACGCGAGGCTGAGGTCGCGCGTCGCCGCGGGCACGACGGGCGCGACGAGTCGGCCGAGGAGCCCGGGGCTCCGGACTCGCGCTTCGAGCGCGAGTTCCCCCTGCTCCAGATCCTGGGCGAGGACGGGATCGCCGACCCGTCGCAGCCGCTGCTCGCCGACGCCGAGGTGAAGCGGATCTTCCGCGCCATGCTCCTCAACCGGGAGCTGGACCGCCGCATGGTGGCGCTGCAGCGGCAGGGGCGCATCGGCTTCTACATCGGAGCGGCGGGCGAGGAGGCCTCCGTCTACGGGGCGGTGGCCGCCATGGAGGACCGCGACTGGATCTTCCCCTGCTACCGCGAGCACGGAGCCGCGCTCTGGCGCGGGATGCCTCTCTCGACCTTCATGTGCGACCTCTTCGGCAACGCCGGCGACCTGATGCAGGGACACCAGATGCCCTGCCACGAGGCCTGGCGGCCGGGGCGATACCTCTCCATCAGCTCGCCCATCGCCACCCAGATCCCCCAGGCGGTGGGGGCGGCCTGGGCCGCCCGCATCCGGAACCAGGACGAGGTGGCCCTCACCTGGTTCGGGGAGGGCGCCACCAGCGCCTCCGACTTCCACACCGGCCTGAACTTCGCCGGGGTGCGGAAGGCGCCGGTGGTGCTGGTGTGTCGCAACAACGGCTGGGCCATCAGCGTGCCGCGGGAGCGCCAGACCGCCTCCGAGACCATCGCCCAGAAGGCGCTGGCCTACGGCATCCGCGGCGAGCGGGTGGACGGGAACGACCTCCTGGCGGTCCACGCCGCCGCCCGGCGGGCCCGCGCGCGGGCCGCCGCCGGCGAGGGTCCGACCCTCATCGAGTGCGTCACCTACCGCATGGAGGGGCACTCCACCTCCGACGACCCCAAGGCCTACCGGCCGCCGGAGCTGCTCGAGCCCTGGAAGCGGAAAGATCCCATCCGACGGGTGCGGCTTCACTTGAAGGCGCGCGGGGTCCTCACCGGGGAAGACGAGGCGCGCCTCGAGGCCGAGGTGAAGGAGGAGGTCAAGAAGGCGCTCGCCGAGGCCGAGGCCTTCGACCGGAAGCCCCCCCTGGAGACCCTCTTCGACAACGTCTACGCGCGGCCGCTCTGGCAGCAGGAGGAGCAGCTCCAGGAGATCCGGGAGGCGCTGGCGGGGGATCCCCGCGTGGCCGGCGATCGATAGCCCGGTGCCCACCCTCAACATCATCCAGGCCTTGAACGACGCGCTCCGGCACGAGATGCGGCGGGACCCGAGCGTGGTGGTGATGGGGGAGGACGTGGGGCGCTTCGGCGGCGTGTTCCGGGCCACCCAGGGGCTGCAGGAGGAGTTCGGCCAGGACCGGGTCATCGACACGCCGCTGGCCGAGAGCGGCATCGTTGGCACGGCGGTGGGGATGGCGCTCCACGGCCTGAAGCCGGTGCCGGAGATCCAGTTCGCAGACTTCATCTTCCCGGCCATGGACCAGATCGTGAGCGAGGTGGCCAAGTACCGCTACCGCTCCGGCGGGCAGTGGAGCTGCCCCATGGTCATCCGCGCGCCCTACGGGGGCGGCATCCGCGGCGGCCACTACCACTCCCAGTCGCCGGAGACGCACTTCATTCACACCGCCGGCCTCAAGGTGGTGGTGCCGGCCACCCCCTACGACGCCAAGGGGCTGCTCATCTCGGCCATCCGCGACCAGGACCCGGTGCTGTTCTTCGAGCCCAAGCGCGTCTACCGCGCCGCCAAGGGGGAGGTGCCGGAGGGCGAGTACACGGTGCCCATCGGCCAGGCCAGGGTGACGCGCCCCGGGACCCAGGTGACGGTGGTGGCCTGGGGGGCGATGTGGCACGAGGCGGCCGAGGCGGCCCGGCAGGCCGAGGCGCAGGGCATCGACTGCGAGGTGCTCGACCTGCGCTCGCTGCAGCCGCTGGACGTCGGGGCCCTGCGAGCGTCGGTCGAGAAGACCGGGCGGGCGGTGGTGGTGCACGAGGCGCCACGCACCTGTGGCTTCGGGGCCGAGCTGTCGGCGCTCATCCAGGAGCGCTGCTTCCTGAATCTGGAGGCGCCGGTGGCCCGGGTCACCGGCTTCGACACGCCGTTCCCCTACACGCTCGAGAACGAGTACCTGCCGCGTGCGCCCCGCATCCTGCAGGCCATCCGCCGGACCGTGGAATACTAGGCGACCACGCATGATTCGCGTTCGAGCGAACCGGTGTCGTCGGGCGGGGGCCCGTCACCCGCCGACTCGAGCCGCCCGGAACGGGCGGCGAGGCACTTGGAAACCTCGCGCTCGTCGGGTTCTCCAGCCGATTTGGACATGGAGTGCACACGGGCTGCAAGAGCAGCCTCGCCACCCTTCGGGTGGCTCGGCAGTAAGTAGGGCGGGGGCTCGTCCCCCGCCGGCGTAGGAGGCTGTGCATGGCGTTCCAGCTCATCCTCCCGGACATCGGCGAGGGCGTGGTCGAGGCCGAGATCCAGCAGTGGTTCGTGAAGCCCGGCGACGAGGTAGCCGAGGACCAGCCGCTGGTGGAGGTGATGACCGACAAGGCCACCGTGACCATCCCATCGCCGCGGCGGGGCCGGGTGACGAAGCTCTTCTGGAAGGAGGGCGACGTCGCCAAGGTGCACGAGCCCCTCCTGGAGCTTGAGGTGGAGGCCGGGCAGGAAGCAGGCGGCGGACAGGCCTCTCCCTCCGGGAGAGGACACTCGGATTCCGCGGCAGCCATGAGGGAGGGCGCTGCCCCATCGGCAACCTCCGGACAGGCCTCTCCCTCCGGGAGAGGGCAATCGGATTCCGCGTCAGCCATGAGGGGTGAGGGCCCCTCGACGGTCGCCCGCCGCAAGGCCCTGGCCACGCCCGCGGTCCGGGCGGCGGCGCGCCAAATGGGCGTGGACATCGACGCCGTGGTGGGCACCGGTCCTGGGGGGCGCGTCACCAAGGACGACCTGGCCCGGGGAGGCGGCAACGGCCACGGGACGGCGGCCTGGGTGGCGCCCGCGGCGACGGCCAGGCCGGCGGCCGCGGGGCAGGCCCCCGCCGAGGAGCGCATCCCGCTCCGCGGCGTGCGCCGGCGCATCGCCGAGAAGATGGCGCTCTCGAAGCGGACCGCCGCCCACTTCACCTTCGTGGACCAGGTGGACGTCACCGAGCTCGCCAGGGCCAAGGAGACAATCGCCGCCGCGGCCAGGGAGGAGGGCGTGCGGGTCACCTTCCTGCCCTTCGTGGTGAAGGCAGCGCTCTGGGCCCTGAAGCGGTTCCCGCAGCTGAACGCCTCCCTGGACGAGGAGAAGCAGGAGATCGTCCTCAAGCGCCACTACGACATCGGCATCGCCTCGGCCACCGAGGGCGGGCTGCTGGTGCCGGTGGTGCGAGCGGCCGACCGCCTCTCGCTCCTCGACCTGGCCCGCGAGATCGAGCGCCTGGCCCAGGACAGCAAGGCCGGCAAGGCCAGCCCCGAGGACCAGGGCGGCTCCACCTTCACGGTGACCAGCCTGGGGGCGCTGGGCGGCCTCTTCGCCACCCCGGTCATCAACTACCCCGAGGTGGCCATCCTGGGGATCCACGCCATCCGCCCCACCCCGGTGGCGAGGGAGGGGCAGGTGGTGGTCCGCGACGTGATGCACGTCTCGCTCACCAGCGACCACCGGGTGGTGGACGGGCACCTGGCGGCGGCCTTCACCGCCGAGGTGATCCGCCTCCTCGAGGAGCCGAGCCTGCTCTTCATGCGGATGGTGTAGCGTCGCGGCCTGCCGATCCACGGCCCAGGCGCACATGCCGACACGGAGGCCAGGTCAGCGCGCCAGCTCGGCGACGGCGTAGGCCGAGCGCTTTCCCTCGAGCCAGGCACGCGCCGGCGCCGGGTCGACCCCGAACCGCTCCAGGCCGGGGAACACCACCTCTTCCAGCGTGCGGGTGAACACCTCGCGCTTGAGGGCGGCCGGCAGGACGCCGTGCTCCAGCAGCGCCTGGTCGTCGCGGGCCGGGTCGCAGGGCCGGAAGAGGTCGACGTCGATGCTGCCCTCGAGCATGTCCGGGACGAGCGGGCCGAGGAAGGCGGTCCCGCCCCGGGCGTGCTCGCCAGCCAGAATGGCCCAGCCGAGGCGACTGTGCCGGACCTCGTCGGTGGCGAGCTCGCGGAGCACCTGGCGCAACTCGGCGTCTCCCGCGCGGGCGAGGAGCTCCGCGAGCACGCCCATGCTTTCGGTCTCGGTGACGCAGCAGGCGGCCACCACCTCGTAGAGGATGCGTTCCCGGGGGGCCAGGTGGGGCGGGGCGATCTCGGCCGGCTCGACCGGCCCCGCCTCCTCGACGACCTCGCCGTGGCGCGCCGCCATCCGGGCGCAGAGCACGGCATGGCGCCGCTCGTCGAGCGAGGCGCGCCAGGCCAGCTCCACCAGCGACGGCGCCACCCAGAGCCCCGCCAGTCGATCGGCGAGGCGCGCGAACCGCGCTTCTGCCTCTCGCTCCACCGCCCAGCGGAAGCGCCAGGCCGCGCCGGCGATGCGGCGCCGGGAGGCCGCCGATGCGGCCTCGCTCACCAGCCGGAGACTCCGCCGCCGCTGGGCTTCTGGTCCGGCGCGGAGCCGCCCTGGCTGGGAGCCTGCTGGTCGGCCCCGGCGGTCGCCGGCGCCTGCCCGGCCTTGGGCGCGGACGCGCAGGCCGTCGCCAGGACTGCACCGCCCATGACCAGGACCCGCAGGAGCTTGGCGCTCCTCTCCCTGGGGGACCGCGCCGCGCCGGCTCGCTTGATGGATGCTCTCATGCGCGGCTGAATAACCCGCGATGGCGGCGCGCGCCCCGACCCGGAGGGGTGCCGGTCGTCAGCCGAGCGCCTTGAGGGCCGCGGCCATGTCCGAGACCGCGAAGAAGGCGGTGGCCCTCCGCGCGCTCGCCGGACCGAGGAACACGTACTTGATGTTGACGCCGGCGTCGCCCAGGACCTTGGCGGCCTCCCCGAGCGTGCCGGGCTTGTGCAGGAGATCGACCTCCAGGAGCTCCTCCTGCTCCGGCCGCAGGCCGCGCGCCGAAAGCACCTTGTTGGCGGGAGCGAGCTTGTCCACCACCAGGCACACCACGCCCTGTCCGCCATCGGTATACCCGTGCATGGCGCGCAGGTTGATTCCGTTGGCGCCGAGCGCGGACGCGATCTCGCCCAGCAGTCCCGGGCGATCTGGGACCTTGACCTTCAAGGCCTTGGCTCGTGGCAAGCTCGTCCTCCCCGAACCCCGGCAGCGGCGCCAGAGACGCGATTGCGAAGGCGCGTGCCATGTGGCCGTCCCCGGCTCGGCCGGCCGAGGCGGTGGAGGGCCAACGGCGGCGACGCTAGACGGCGCTCCCACGTCAGCGCAAGCCCTGGCCCCAAATGGCCGCGCCCGACCCAATCTACTGCCCGGCTGCCCCGGCCACCTCGAACGCCGCCACCAGGATTCGCACCCGTTCCAGGTAGGCGCGGAGATCCTGGTCGCCGCAGCGCTCGCCGCGGAGGGTGCGAAACCCCCGCGCCGCGAAGGCCGCGCCGCGCTCCGGCCCGCACAGGTGCACCAGGGCCGCCAGCGCGCGCCGCTGCTCGCGCGAAGGGGCGCGGACGCCGGGCCGCGCCAGGATCTGCTCCGAGGTCACGTGGAGCCAGGCGGCGGTCATCTCGATGGCGTGGCTGGGCACGGTGCGGAAGTAGAGGGCGTTGAGGAAGCAGGTGCTCGGATCGTACCAGGCGCCATCGCGCGCGACGGCGTGGTCGCGGATGCACAGCCGCCGGGCCTGCTCGTAGGTGCCGTCGGTCATCTGGAGCAGGCCCACGGCGCTCGAGGCGGGCGTGTACACCTTGAAGGGGTTGGCGCTCCACCTGAAGCGCCATGGGGTCCGCGCCAGCGGGTCGCCCGCGCTCTCGACCTGCACCAGCGCCGCCAGGAGCTCCGGGCCGACCGTCGGCGTCGAGTGCTCCTGGCAGAGGCCGCCGTAGGCCTTCCAGGTCTGGGCCGGCGACTTGGCGGCCCGGGGAGCCACCAGGCCGAGCAGCTCGGTCGGCTTGCGAGCCGTCTGGTAGCAGACGTTCGCGCCCGCCAGCACCGCGAGGCCCATCACGACCCACGCCGCCGCCGGCAATCTCGGCCACCGCCGGGGGTCGAGCCGGCGTAGCCGGGCGGTCCACCTGCGCCTGGCGAGCCTCCGGGCCACCGTCGCATGGTAGCTCGGACACCACGCACCAAGAAGCAGGCCAGGCCCGGAGTCGGATCCGCCCGGGCGGAGCGAGAGGGCCGCGGAGATCAGGGCCTCGCCCGGGAAACCCACGCGGCCATCCCGCCCTCGAGGTCCGCCACGGAGCCGAAGCCCTGGCTCTGGAGCAGGCTGGCCGCGATGCACGACCGGAACCCGCTCGCGCAAACCATCACCATGTCGACGTCGCGGGGCAGCTCGCCGGTGCGGCGCTTGAGCTGCTGGAGCGGCAAGTGAGCGCTCCCGGCGATGGCGGCGACCCTCCGCTCGGCGGGCGTGCGCACGTCGACGACCACCGGCGGGCGCGGCGAGCCGAGCCGCGCCGCGAGCTCGTCCGTGGAGAGGCGCAGCGTGTACGCCACCAGCTCTGGGCGTTCCCGCAACGCGATGACGCCGCCGCCGAGGTGTCCGGCGACCTGATCGAAGCCGATGCGGCTCAGGCGCAGGTCCGTCTCCGCCTCGCGCCCGGGGTCGGCCACCACGACGATGGGCCGGTCCCGCTCGAGCAGCGTTCCGGCCCAGGTCGCGAACTTGCCGGAGAGGCCGATGTTCACGCTCCCCGACAGGTGCGCCGCTGCGAACGCCGGCGGCTCGCGCGAGTCGAGCACCTGCGCGCCAGCGTCGCGCAGCGTCACCAGCTGGTCGACGCCGAGCGGCCGGAGCTCCCTTTCCATCACCTCCGCCAGCGTCGGCCGCTCGGCCCGGTTGAGGGCCGCGTCGTGCGCGAAGTACGGCGGTGCCTCCGGCTGATCCGCGGTGACCAGCGACGCGAACTCGTCCTCGCTCATCGGCTGAAGCGCGTAGTTCTCGCGGCGCTGCCGGCCGATGGTCGAGACGTTCTCGGATCCGAGATTCCGGCCGCACATCGAGCCGCCCCCGTGGCCGGGGTAGACCAGCGTTTCGTCCGGCAAGGTCAGGAGCTTCCCGGTCAACGACCGATACAGCTCCCGGGCCATCCCGTCGGCCGTCGCCCCGCACGAGGCGAGGAGATCCGGCCGCCCCACGTCACCCACGAACAGCGCATCGCCCGTGAGGATGGCGTGCGGGCGCGCCGGGTCCCGGCCGAGATCGAAGACGGCAATGGAGATCGACTCCGGGGTGTGGCCGGGCGTCTCCAGGATGCGGAGCCGCACCGACCCGAGCTCCACCGTGTCGCCTTCGCGCGCCCCCGTGAAAGGGTACTCGACCTTCGCGCGGGCGCCGAGGCGGATGCGGCAGCCGGCTCGGTCGCGCAACTCCAGGTGGCCCGACACGAAGTCGGCGTGGATGTGGGTGAGGATGACTTCCTCGATGGACAGTCCCAGCCGCTCGGCCTCGCCGAGGTACTCGTCCACGTCGCGACGCGGATCGACCACCACGGCGCGCCCGCTCTGCTCGTCCCCGACGAGGTACGACGCCTGGGCCAGACACCCGAGGTAGTACTGGCGAAGCACCATGGCCTTCTCCCGTCGCCAGCTCCACACGTGTCCGCGGACAGCCCCGGCAGCCCGGCTCTCGCATCGCCGCCCGATGAGCTGCTCGCGATGGATGATTGCGCCCGGGGCCCGGACCGAGTTTCTCTCATAACTCGGGCGACTGCCGGGCGCAGGCAGGCCGCTCCCGAAAGGGGGCTCGGCTCCTGCGATGCCACCCCCTCCCACCACGTCCTGCACCCAGCGCTGGGTGCGGACGAAGCGCTCGAAGCTCGGAAGGTCGGGATCGCCGAGGCCGTAGATCGGGATCCCCTGGTCCATCCATCCCGCCGCCACGAAGAGCTTGCCGCCGGTGGCTTTCGGGATCCACGCCCACTGGCTCCCGATCTCCTGCACGCTGGCCACGGCGAGGGGATCGAGGCGCAGCGCGGCGAGGCGGGCCGCGCTCGTCCCGCCGCCCCATGCCCAGGTCTGGATCCAGGCGTTGCCGCCCCGGGTGGCCGAGCCGCCCGGCCAACCCGCCAGCGAGGCGCTGGCGAGCAGCTTCGCCGTACCGCGGTCGGTCAGCTCGAGCGCGTGGACCCAGGTGGTGGCGTCGCCGTTCCAGTCGGGTGGCGGGACCGGCTCCTGGGTCCAGAGCCGGGCGCCGTCCGCCGAGGCGTCGAAGAAGACCCCCGGGACGTTCACCTTGGGGAGCAGCGCCGGCCGGTACGGGTCGGAGACGTCGATGCGGTCGAGGTAGTACCGCACCGCGGCCGGCTGCGCTTCCCACTCGTAGTGGGTGAGCCACAGGAACGGGCCGGCGGCGGCGAGGCCCCACGACCAGGCGCTCCCGGGGATGACGACGCTCGCGGCCCGGGCGGGCCGGTCGGGATCGGAGAGGTCGAAGAGGTGGACCAGGTCACCGGCATCCCCGCAGCCGGTACAGCCCGGCACGCCTGACCCCCGAACGATGGCCCACCAGGCCCGGTGGAGCGCCAGGACGTGTCCCACCAGCAGCGCCTGGTCGCCGTAGCCCCAGATCCCTCCCCAGCCATATCCGCCCGCCTCCTCCGGCGTGAGATCGAGGCGGCCGCGGAGCCTCGGATGGGCAGGGTCGGCGAGGTCGACCGCCTGCAGCCAGGCCGCGCCGCTGGCCCAGTCCTGGGCCAGCAGCCAGACGACGTCGCCTCTCGGGCACGCGGACCTTACCTGGGGTCGACGTCGTAAGTCGCGAGGCCTCGCGGCCACCGGGGAGCGCGGCATGACCCGAACGGGTGATCGTCATTCGCCTGCTGAACTGCTTGGACTCAGTCTAAGGGGGCCGGGCACGCCGAACCTCGACCGGTGCCGCGACCTCACGCCTAGAGCCTTCACAGGCGCTCGGCGGCGCGGACGGGGCTGCCCTCCGGGGCTATATTTCCGGGCGTCCCGGAAAGGAATTCACCAAATGGCCACGAAGACCTTCGACGCGGTGGTGATCGGCGCCGGCCCTGGCGGGTACGTGGCGGCCATCCGGTTGGCCCTGCTGGGGAAGAAGGCCGCCCTGGTCGAGAAGGAGGCGCTGGGCGGCGTGTGCCTCAACTGGGGCTGCATCCCGTCCAAGGCGCTCATCGCCGCCGCCAACCTGGTGGACGACATGCGCGACGCGGCCGGGCGCGGCATCATCGCCAACCCGCCGCGGGTGGACCTCGACAAGCTCCGCCGGTTCAAGGACGAGGTGGTGAAGAAGATGGTGGGCGGCGTCGCCTTCCTCGAGAAGGGGAACGGCGTGGAGGTGGTGAAGGGCACGGCCGCCTTCGTCGGCCCCGGCGCGGTGGAGGTGACGGGCCAGGACGGCATCGACCGACTGGAGGCGGGCGCCTTCATCGTGGCCACCGGCGCCCGCCCCATCGAGATCCCGGGCTTCGCCTTCGACGGCAAGGAGGTGTGGAGCGCCAAGGAGGCGGTGGACTTGCCCGAGATCCCCAAGCGGCTCCTGGTCATCGGCGGGGGCGTCATCGGCCTGGAGCTGGGGACGGTCTACGCCAAGCTCGGCTCGAAGGTGACGGTGGTCGAGGCCCTGCCGCAGATCCTGACCGGCGTGGACGTCGAGGCGGTGCGCCTGGTGCAGAAGGGCCTCCGCCAGCGCGAGGTGGCCGTGCACGTGAACGCCAAGGCCAAGGGGTTCGAGCGCCAGGGCGGGGCCCTCCTGGTCCAGGCGGAGGTGGAGGGCAAGACTCAGTCCATCGAGTGCGACAAGATCCTGCTCTCGGTCGGCTTCCGTCCGCTCACCGAGGGGCTGGGGCTGGACCGCGCCGGGGTTCGGCTCGGCCCCAAGGACTTCGTCGAGGTGAACGAGCGCTACCAGACCAGCGTGCCCTCGATCTTCGCCATCGGCGACCTGGTTGGCCCTCCTTTCCTGGCGCACAAGGCTTTCAAGGAAGGGGAGATCGCCGCCGAGGTCATCGCCGGCAAGAAGTCGGCCCGCGACTGGGTGGCCCTCCCGGGCGCCATCTTCACCGATCCGGAGGTGGCGGCGGTGGGCATGACCGAGGAGGAGGCGCGCGCCGCCGGCCACGACCCCATCACCGGCAAGTTCGCCTTCGGGGCCAACGGGCGGGCCGTGGCCATCACCCACACCGACGGGTTCGTCAAGGTGGTGGCCGACCGGACCTCGAAGCTCATCCTGGGGTTCACCATCTGCGGCCCGGAGGCCTCCGACCTCATCGCCGAGGCCACCCTGGCCCTGGAGATGGGGGCCTACCTCGAGGACGTGGCCCTCACCATCCACGCCCACCCCACGCTGTCCGAGGCCGTGCAGGAGGCCTGCAAGGCGGCGCTGGGCGAGGCCATCCACGCCCTGAACCGGCCCGAGCGGTCGGCGCGGGCCCAGGCCGGGGCGCCGGCGCGGGCCTGATGGCGCGACCCACCCGGCTCGAGCTCCTTTGGCGGACGATCTCCGCCTGCGCCGGGCGGGCTCGTCGCTGCGCTGCTCGCCGTACCTTCCAGGTACGACTGCGCTGCTCGCTTCTCGCGCGCCCGGCTCGGCGACGGGCTCGTGCACCTCGCGACGCTCGACCCGAGTGGGGCGCGCCATGAGAGCGCTCCTGGTCCGCAAGCTGGGCCGGGTCGAGTACCAGGACGGCCTGGCGCTCATGGAGATGGCCGCGGCGCGCGTGCGCGCCGGCGATCCCCCCGGCGCGGACTGGCTCTTCCTGCTCGAGCACCCGCCGGTGATCACGCTCGGGCGCGGCGCCACCCTGGCCAACGTGGTGGCGTCGACCGAGTGGCTGGAGCGGCAGGGGTTCGAGGTCCACGAGACCGATCGCGGCGGCGACGTCACCTACCACGGGCCGGGACAGGTGGTGGGTTACCCGGTGCTGGACCTCTGCGACCGGAAGGACGTGCGCCGCTACGTCTCCGACCTCGAGGAGGCGATGATCCGGACCTGCGCCGATTTCGGCGTCGCGGCCGGGCGCCACTCGGAGCACCACGGCGCCTGGGTGGGGGCGGAGAAGATCGGCGCGGTGGGCGTCCACCTGTCGCGCTGGATCACCAGCCACGGCTTCGCCTTCAACGTCGCTCCAGAACTCTCGCACTTCCGGGCCATCGTCCCCTGCGGTATCGCCGACCCCCGCCTGGGCGTGACCAGCCTGGCCGAGGCCCTGCGGGCGAGGGGCCTCGCGCCTCCGCCGCTCTTCGAGGTGGAGGAGCGGCTGGCGGCGCACCTGGCGGCCGTCTTCGACCGCGAGCGGCGCGACGCCGGGTTCGACTTGCACACCGTCTCGGTGGTGCCGGTGGGAAGCGATGGCCGCGTGCTCCTGCTCCGGCGCGCCCCGGAGCGGGGTGGCTTCTGGCAACCGGTGACCGGCCGCATCGAATTTGGCGAGTCGCCGGAGGCGGCGGCGCGCCGGGAGCTGCTGGAGGAGACCGGCGCCGACGCGCCGGTGGTGGACCTCCGCTACCGGCACGGCTTCGGCCTCGACCCGGCGCTGGCGCGCTCCGGGGAGGCCTCGCTCCGGCTCGCCGAGGAGAGCGCCTTCGCGGCGCGCCTGCCGGCGGGGTTCGCGCCGCGCCTCTCCACCGAGCACGGTGAGTGGAGCTGGTTCTCTCCGGGCGAGGCGGCCCTGGCTGTCCGCTTTGCCGGGCTCAGGCGGGCCATCCGGCTGGCCGCCGGCGGCGACCGCTAGTGCCGCGACCGGAGCATTCTGCTCGGGGCGGCACCACGACTCCGCGGTGGGATCGGCGGGGGGCGAGCCCCCGCCCTACGAGCCTCATTCGTAAGGGGGCGTGCCGCCCCCCTCCGCCGGAGCCTCCCCCCTGCTCCGGCCGGACTCCCGGCCGGGGCCGCTTCGCGGCCTGAAAGCTGATCGACACGCATGGGGCCCGGCACTAGAACACCACGCCGCTGAACAGCACCACGTTGGCGTAGGGCGTGAATTCCCCGGTGCGGACCACCGCTCGGGCCTGGCCGGTGAGGCGCTTCAGCTCTTCGTGCGAGACGAGCTCCACCCCGCGCCGGGCCACCTTGGGCAAGGCCATGAGCCTTCCGTGCAGCGCCTGGAAGAAGGCCGGCGGCGCCAGGGTCTTCGCCTCGGTCGCCAGGGCGGCGCGCTCGACCTCCATCTCGGCCAGGACCGCCTCCAGCACGTCGAGGAACGGGGGCTTCCCCGGGGCGTAGGCCAGGTCGATGCGCTCCACCCCGGAGGGAATGGGCAGCCCGGCGTCGGCGACCGCCAGGGCATCGCCGTGGCCCAGGCTGGCGATGGCGCGGGCCAGCTCGGGGTGAAGGATGGGCCCTCGCTTCATGCACGCACCGTTCGGGTCAGCGCCGGCTGCCGCGCCGGGCGCGACGGCGCGACGGAGCCGCGCCCGACCGGCCCTGGCGCCGTCGGGCTGGACGCTCGCGAGCCGGGCGCTTGCGGGCCGCCGTCGGGCGCTTGCGGGCCGCCGTCGGGTGCTTGGGGGCCGCAGCCGGGCGACGCGCCGGCTCGGGCTGCGGCGGCGCGGACGACCCGGCTGTCTCCACCCGCGGGGTCGGCGCGGCGGCCCCGGCCTCCACCCGGATGGCGGCATCGGGCTCGAGCACCAGGAAGTACTGATAGGGCAGCACATCGTGCTCGGCGGCCAGCCGGAGGCCGGCTTCCCGGGCGGCGGCGAGGAAGTCCTCGCGCGTCACCTTGTGCTCGAGGGGCGGGCCCACCGGCAGGTCCCGCTTGTGGAAGTCGACGTTGGCGATGCGGCCGCCGGGCTTGAGGTGCCCAGCGAGCCGCCGCAGGTAGCCCGGGCCGTCGCGGAAGTGGTGGAAGGTGTTGACCACCAGCACCAGGTCGCAGGGGCGCGGGGGCACGCCCTCCTCGGCCAGGATGGGGTGCACGTGGAAGAGGCGCTCCTGGGCCATGCGCTGGCGTAGCACCTCCAGCATGCGCGGCTCGGCATCGAAGGCGTAGACCTCGCCCTGGGGGCCGACGGCGCGGGCCAGCCTGAGCGCGAAGTACCCCGGCCCCACCCCCACGTCGCAGACCCGGTCGCCGCGCTTCACCCCGAGGAGGCGGATCACCTCGTCGGGCTTCTGCCAGGCGAGCCGGTCCTCCCCCTCCAGGCGGGTCAGGTAGGCGGCCAGGTCCTGAGGATTGCCGAGCCGGTCGTGGCCAGCGTGGACGTGGGCGCCTCCGGGCTCGTGAGCGTGGACATGCCCAGGGTCGCCTGGGTGCGGCTGCCCGGGTCCGCTGCCGTGGGCCTGGTCGCGGCCGCCTCGCCTCGTCGATCGGGCCATTCGTTCACCTCGGGCTGACGAAGGAGCCCCCCGACCTCCGGACGCGGGCGCAGGGTCCTGCGCCGATCCACGCACGCGCGGCGGGCCCGGTCAAGCGCAGGCTGCGAGCAGCGCCCGCACCGCCGCCGCCGGGTCGGGGGCCGAAAGCCAGGCGCGGATGGCGGCCACCCCGTGAGCCCCGGCCGCCATCACCCGACCGGCGCTGGCGAGGTCCACGCCGCCCAGTCCCAGCAGCGGCAGCCCGACCCGCGCCGCCTCGGCCAGGCGCCCCAGGCCGACCGGCGCCCCGTAGCGCCGCTTGGAGGGGGTGTCGAAGACCGGCCCGAAGGTGGCGAAGTCGGCGCCGCCGGCGGCGGCGCGGACCACGTCCTCCACCGAATGGCAGGAGACGCCCACCAGGGCGCCGGGCCGGAGCAGCCGGCGAGCCTCCTGCGTCGGGATGCCGGCCGAGGGCAGGTGCACGCCGGCGGCCCCGGCCGCCAGGGCGACGTCGAGGCGGTCATTCACCAGGAGTGGCTGGGCGGCCGCCCCGCACGCCGACTGCAGGGCGCGAGCCAGCTGGAGTAGCTGGCGCGCCGGCATCCCCTTCTCCCGGAGCTGCACCGCCACCGACCACGGCGGGAGCCCCGCCAGCGCCGCCCGCACCGCAGCGGCGAGGTCAGCGGCCAGCCCTTCCTCGGTGACCAGGTATACACGCGGCGGTTTCATGGGCCGGAGCCCGCCTTTCGGGTATCCTAGCCCGTCACGCCATTCCGGCGCACCGGGCCCGGAGGAGTGCCGTGAGCGATCTGCAGAACGTGCTCCAGTTCCTCGAGGACCAGAAGGGCAAGCAGGCCCCGCATTTCCCCGCGGTGAAGTACGACAAGATCCTGTCCTTCATGGCCACCACCGGCCAGCCCGGCCAGCACGCGGCGGTGGGGGTGCTTCCCCTGGGCGCCATCGAGCCGGGCCCGACCCCCTCCGGACTTCGGGTCTTGCTGCGCGGAGCGCTCCCCCGTCAGCTCACGCGGGGCGAGTGCCTCACCGTGCACCTCACCCGGGTGGAGCAGTACCAGGGGTACCAGGTGAAGACCGCCGCGCTGGCCGCCACCGGTCGCGAGGGCGAGCTCTACGAGCAGAAGGGGCCGCGCGAGCTGTGGGTGAAGGGGCAGCAGATCTTCACGGTCCACCACAGCCCCTACACCATGAAGTTCTTCGAGCAGATCCCCTTCGACGAGGTCCAGCAGACGGTGGGCGGGGTCAAGGTGGCCCTGGTGGCGGTGGGCGAGGGCGCCAACGTCTCGCCGCGCTTCATCTTCCACTACGAGTCAAAGATGGACCGCCTGGTGCTCTACCACGGCGACGGCCTGGCCCTGAAGACCTACATGAACCTCAAGGCCAACCGCCAGGAGACCAGGCTGGTGCTGGACCTCGACACCTTCGAGGGCTACGCCTTCCGGGGCACGGTGGAGGAGTTCGCCCCGCACCAGAACCCGCTGGCCTACGACCGGATCTGCGGCGGGTTCACCTCCGGCAACTGGGGCAAGCCCTCGCGGGTCTTCCGCTTCGTGGCCGACCAGTGGACGCGCCTGGAGGCGCCCACGCCCTAGTGCCGCGACCGGAGCATTCTGCTCCGCAAGGGGGCGTGCGCCCCCCTCCGTCGGCAGAGCCGCCGGAGCCTCCCCCCTGCTACGGCCGGACTCCCGGCCAAGGCCGCTTCGCGGCCGAAAAGCGGACAATACGCATGGGGCGCGCCACGGGGTCGGCTACGATCCCACCAGGCCCGTCATCGGGCTCGAGGCCGCCGCGTGCAGCCGCATGGGCATGCGTCCGGCCAGGAAGGCCTTGCGTCCGGCCGAGACCGCCTCGCGCATGGCCTCGGCCATGAGCACCGGGTCCTTGGCCCCGGCGATGGCGGTGTTCATGAGCACCGCCACCGCGCCCAGCTCCATGGCCACCGCGGCGTCGCTGGCCGTGCCCACGCCGGCGTCCACCAGCACCGGCACCTTCACCGATTCCATGAGGATGCGCAGGTTGAAGGGGTTGCGGATGCCGAGGCCGGAGCCGATGGGCGCGCCCAGCGGCATCACCGCGGCGCAGCCGGCGTCCTCGAGCTTGCGGGCCGTCACCGGATCGTCGTTGGTGTAGGGCAGGACCGTGAAGCCCTCCTTCACCAGCACCCGCGACGCCTTCACCAGCTCCTCCACGTCGGGGAAGAGGGTGCGCTTGTCCCCGATGACCTCCAGCTTGACCAGGTCGCCCATCTCCAGCTCGCGCGCCAGCCGGCAGGTGCGCACCGCCTCGTCGGCGGTGAAGCAGGCGGCGGTGTTGGGCAGGAGCTTCATCTCCTTGGGGATCCACGAGAGCAGCGACTCCTCGCCCTTCTTCGAGAGGTCGAGGCGACGCACCGCCACCGTGACCAGCTCCGCCCCCGAGGCCACCAGCGCCCTCTGCATGGTGGGGAAGTCGGGATACTTGCCGGTGCCCACCAGGAGCCGGCTCGCGAAGGTGAGCTTCCCGATGCTCCAGCCGTCGCCGCCCGCCATGGCTAGCCTCCTCCGACGAAGGCCACGATCTCGACGGAGTCGCCCGGGCCGATCGCATGCTCGAGGTACCGGTCCTTGGTCACCACCGTCTCGTTCACCTCCACCGCCACCCGTTGGGCCTTCACCCCCAGGTGGGCGAGGAGCCCGGCCACCGTCATGCGGTCCGGGATCTCCCGCAGCTCGCCGTTCAGCCTGACCTGCATGCGGGCCGATCATGCAGCGGGAACGCCCCCTCTGCAACCGGGTCTGCGGGGCGCTGGGTACCCTCTCCCGTCGGGGAGAGGGCAGGAGCGTCCACCGGCGACCTCGGAAGCCGAGGGCGTCCGACTTCGCGGCGACGTCGCACAGGGCTACTCTTGTCCCCGGATCGCATGGCCCCCCCCGACCTCACCATCCGGCCGCTCTCGCTGGGCGAGGTCATCGACTGGGCGGTGGCGTTGACCCGCCGCCACTTTCGCGTCCTCTTCCCCCTCATGATCCTGGTCCAGGTCCCGGCGCTCCTCCTCTACCGCTGGCAGACCGCTGGTCTCATGGCGATGCTCGAGGGGGTGGCGCAGGGAGGCCGCCCGGAGGTCCCGCCCACCGAGGTCCTCGCCAGCTCGGCAGTGGTGCTGGTGGTGCTCCCGTTCCTCCAGCTGGCCGCCTCCTCGGCGGTGGCTCTGGTAGTGGCCCCCTCCCTGGAGGGGCGGCCAGCGCTCCCCTCCCTGGGCGCGACGGTCCGGGCGTTCCTCCACCGGGCCTGGCCGGTGGCCAGTGCCACCGCGCTCCAGATGGTGGTCCTGGGCGCGGCCCCGGTCCTGGGCGCCATTCCCGGCTTCCTGCTCGCCTGGCGCTCCAGTGCCGTGGCCACCCGCCTGGTGGGCATCTCGGCGGCGCTGCTCGGCTCGGTGGCGCTGCTCCTGGCGGCGGTTGTGAGGCTCTCCCTGGCCCCGGCCGCCGCCGGGGTGGAGGGGCTCGCCGGCGGGCGGGCCCTGGCCCGCAGCGCCCGGCTCATGGCAGCCGGCCGTGGCCTCTCGCTGGAGCAGCGCCCCGGCCTCAAGGTGTCCCTGCTCCTCCTCGCCACCTTCCTCCTGGCGCTGGCGGTGAACGGCCTCGCCGGCCTGCCGCGGGCGGCGGCCGTGGTCGCCTCGGGGCGCGGCGCCATGGCGTCGCTGCCTCTCGGAGCCGAGGTGGGGCTCGGGATCTTCGAGGCGCTCGCCAGCGCGGCGATACAGCCGTTCGGCCTGGTGGCCCTGGCGGTCTTCTACTTCGATCGCCGCGCCCGGAGGGAGGGGCTGGACCTGGAGCTCTGGGCCCGGCGGCTGGGCGCCCAGGGGACCGGGCCGTGACCGCGCTCCTGGCCCTCGCCCTGGCCGCGGCGCCCGGCTGCCCCGACGCGCTCGCGGCCACCGCCCGGCTCGAGGCGCCCGCCGACCTGGCCCCGGCGGCGCCGGCGGTGGTGGCCCGCCTGGTGGACCGCGGCGCCGGCGGCCCGGCGAACGCGCTCGAGGCCGAGGCGGCAGCCCTGGCCGAGGCGGCGGGCGAGGGCGACCTGGCGGCTGCAGCGGCGCGCTTCCGCGCCCGCCTGGCGCGCCACTGCGCCCTGGCCGCCCAGCGCCCCGCCAGAGCGGCCCTCCGTTCCGCCGATCGCCGGGCGCTCGACGAGATCCTGTCGCGCCCGGAGTTCCGCGAGGCCCGCGCCGACCGAGGCGCCATCGGCCGCTGGCTCTCCGAGCTGTGGCGGCGCATCCTCGACCTCCTCGGGACCGACAAGGCGGGGCGCTACGCCGCGGGCGGTCGCACCCTCTTCTTCGCGGCGGTGGCGATGGCGCTGGCGGCCGTTCTCGCCCTCATGGTTCGGCGGCGTTCGGCCGCGGGCCGGCCGCGCCCGGCCGCGGCGGCTCCGCCGAGCCCAGGACGGCCCGAGGCCAGCGAAGGAACGCCTCCCTGGGAGCGCCTGGGCGTGCGCGACGCCTTCCGATCGCTCCTCGGGCTGCTCGAGCGGAACGGGCGGATTCCGCGCCGCCGCGCCCTCACCAACCGCGAGCTGGCCGTCCACCTGGCTGCGGCGCCGAGCTCCCCTCCCGGCCTGGCCTCCGCCTTCGCCGACCTGGCCTACCGCTTCGACCGGACGGTCTACGGCGGCGTGCCGATGGCCGGCCCGGACGTCGTCGCCTTCAGCCGCCAGCTCGATCGGGTCCGGACGCTGGCCGGGGCGCGCTCGTGAAGCGGTTCCCCGAGGCGGCGGTGATCCTGCTGGCGGCCGCCGCGATGGGCGCCGCCGCCGCCGTGGCCCACCGGCGCCAGCGCACGGCCGAGCTGTCTCCCTATCCAGGCGTGGAGAACCCGGGGCCCCGGGGCCTGGCCGCGCTGCACGCCTGGCTCGCCGAGACCGGCCGCGACCCGCTGGTGCTCGCCTCCCCGGACGACCGGCCCCCGCCCCGCGCGTCGCTGATCCTGGCCGCCCCCAGGGCGGAGATCGAGGCCGCCGACGCCGAGGCCTTGCTGGGCCACGCCGCGGGAGGCGGCCTGTTCGTGTGGGCCATGGGGCCCGATGGCGCCCAGCCCGAGCTGGAGCGGCGGCTCCAGGCCTTCAGGCTCCGCGCCCTCAAGCCCGCGCCGCCCGAGGCGCCGGCCGTCGCGCTCGCCCCGCACCCCCTCTTCGCCGGTCTGTCGCTCCGCGTCGGCGGCGGCTCGGTGGCGAGCCGACTCCCCGCCGCGCTGCCGGTGGGCGGGGTGGTGGACGGCGCCGCTGTGTACGTGGCGGCGGTCTCCGTGCCCTGGGGCCGCGGCGAGGTCCTCATCCTCGAGTCGCCCGAGGCGCTGCAGAACTCGCGGCTGGCCGAGCCGGGCAATCTGGAATTGGCGGCGCGCCTCGCGGCCCGCGGCCGGGTGGCCTTCGACGAGCGCTTCCTCCTGCCGCGCGCGGGCGGCGCCCCGCCCTCCCGGCGCGCCCTGGCAGCGCTCCTCGCCCAGGGCCTCGCCGCGGCCCTCCTCTTCTTCTGGGCCCGGGGCCGGCGCCTGGGAGCGATCCGGCCGACGCCGCCCCGGAGCGCGCCGCGGACTGCCGCCGACTACGTCGCCTCGCTGGCGACGCTCTACCGCCGCGCCCGCGCCGAGCCCAGGCTCGCCGAGGAGGCCTGGCGGCGCCTGCGCGGAGAACTGTGGCGGCGCGCCGGCGTCCCGCCCGCCCTTTCCGACGAGGAGGCGGCGCGCCGGCTGTCACGCACCCGCCCGGAGGCCGCGCTCCGGCTCGGCCGCGCCGCGGCGCTCCGGGCCGAGGCGGCCCGGGGTGGGCCGGCGCGGCTGCTGGCTCTGGTGCGCGCGGCCGCCGAGGTCGAGGCCGCCGTGGCTTTGACACCCGGTGGCCGCCCGGCTACGGTCGGCGCGGCGCCGCGCCGCCCCCCTTCCCGTGCCGGAGGCCAGGCTGTCTGACCTCGCCCAGACCCACGCTCGCCTCCGCAGCGAGATTGCCAAGGCGGTGGTGGGCCAGGGCGAGGCGGTGGACGAGCTCCTGGCCGCCTTGCTGGCCGGCGGGCACGTGCTCCTGGAGGGCGTTCCCGGCGTCGCCAAGACGCTCATCGCCAAGAGCCTGGCCCGAGCGCTGGACCTCGAGTTCCGGCGGGTCCAGTTCACGCCCGATCTCATGCCGGCCGACGTGCTCGGCACCAACGTCTACCGAGCGCAGAGCGGCGCCTTCGAGCTCGTGCGCGGCCCCGTCTTCACCGAGGTGCTGCTCGCCGACGAGGTGAACCGCACGCCGCCCAAGACCCAAGCGGCCCTGCTCGAGGCCATGGAGGAGCGGCAGGTGACCATCGACGGGACGCGCCACGCCCTGGGCGAGACTTTCTTCGTGGTGGCCACCCAGAATCCCATCGAGTACGAGGGCACCTACCCGCTCCCCGAGGCCCAGACCGACCGCTTCCTCATGAAGGTGCGGGTGGGGTATCCGGCCGCCGAGGAGGAGGCGGAGCTCCTGCGGCGCGCCGCCCGCGGCTTCGACGCCCACGACCTGGAGGCCGCCGGGGTGCGAGCGGTGCTGGGGCGCGATGAGCTCAGGGCGCTGCGGGCCCGGGCGCGGGCCCTCCCGGCGGCCGACCCCGTGCTGGAGTACGTGGCCAGGCTGGCTCGCGCAAGTCGCGACCTCTCCCGCGCCCGCCTCGGGGCGAGCCCGCGGGCGGCGGTGTCGCTCCTGGCGGCCGCCCGGGCCCGAGCCGCCCTGCGCGGCGCCGAGTGGCTCTCTCCCGACGACGTGAAGGCGGTGGCTCGGCCGGTGCTGCGCCACCGCCTGGTGCTCCGGCCCGAGGCCGAGCTGGAGGGGGCCACGCCCGACGACCTCGTCGAGGAGCTCCTGGAGACCGTCGAGGTGCCACGTTGAGCCGCGACATCTCCGGCGGGGGACGAGCCCCCGCCCTACTTACTGCCGAGCCACCCGAAGGGTGGCGAGGCCGCTTCTGGACCCGGTGTGCACTCCACGTCCGACCCGGCTGGAGAACCCGACGGGCGCGAGGTTTCCCAAAGCCTCGCCGCCCGTTCCGGGCGGCTCGCGCCGGCGGGGGACGAGCCCCCGCCCTACGGGGACGTCGGTTGGCCCGGTAGGCCCGGTCGTGCCTCTGCCCACCACCCGCACCGTGTGGCTCTTGGCCGCGGGCGTGCTCCTGGCGCTGGCGGCCATCTCCGAGCCGGGCCTGCTCCGGCTGCTCCTGGCCCTGGACCTCGCCGTGCTGGCGGCGGCGGCGCTCGACGCCCTGCTGGCGCCCGGCCCGGGATCGCTCCGCGCCCGGCGGCGGCTGCGCCAGCCGCTCTCGGCCTTCGCCCCGAACCGGGTAGCGGTGGAGGTCGAGCCGGCCGGGCGAGCGGTACTGGCCGAGGTGGCCGACGCCCCCCCGGCGACCTTCGACTCGCGCGGCCACCGCGCCCGGCTGGAGATGCCAGCCGGCGCTGCGGCCGTGCTGGCCTACGAGGTGGTGCCGCGGGCGCGCGGCATGGTCCGCTTCGGCGACCTGCACGTCCGGGCCCGCGGCCCCTTCGGTCTCGCCGCCCGCCAGTGGCGGGTGGCGCTCTCGCAAGAGGTGGCGGTCTATCCCGACCTGCGCGGGCTGGCCCGCGCCGAGGGGCCCCGGGCCCCCGAGCCCGGAGCCGCCCGCGCCCGCGGCCACCGCGAGGGGCGCGAGTTCGAGAGCCTGCGCCCCTACGCCCCCGGCGACGACCTGCGGGCGGTGGACTGGAAGGCCACCGCCCGCCGCGGCGTCCCGGTGGTGCGGGAGCACGAGCCGGAGCGAAACCAGTCGGTGTGGCTGCTCCTCGACTGCGGCCGCCACCTCTCGGCCCGGCTCCCCGACGGGCGGGTCAAGCTGGACCACGCCGTGGACGCCGCCCTGGCGGTGGCCCGGGCGGCGGTGAAGCGCGGCGACCGGGTCGGCGCCCTGCTCTTCGGCGCCGAGGTACGGCGGGTGGTGCCGCCTGGCCGCGGCAGCCGCCAGCTCGGCCCGGTGGCCGAGGCCCTGTCCCGGGCCGAGGCGGCGGTGGAGGAGTCGGACTACGCCGCCGCCTTCGACGAGCTGACGGCCCGGCAGCGGCGCCGGGCGCTGGTGCTGGTCTTCAGCGACCTGGCCGATCCCGACACCAGCGCCCTCTTACTCTCGCGGGCGGCCCTGCTCAGGCGGCGCCACCTGCTCCTCTTGGCGGCGGTGGCCGACTCCGCCATCGCCGACGCCGCGCGCGCCGTGCCCGACACCGAGGCCGAGGCCTACGCCCGCCTCGCCGCCGAGCGCATCCTGGCCGAGCGGGACCTGGCGGCGCGGCGCCTCCAGGCCGCCGGCGTCGAGGTGGCGAGCGTGCCGGCTCGCGACCTCACCGCCGCGGCGGTGGGCGGCTACTTGGCGGCGAAGGCGTCGGGGAGGTTGTGACCTACCCCTTCCGCTTCAGCTCCCCCTCGTGGGCCTTGATGAAGGCCCGGATCTCGTCGGCCATGTCGAGGAGCTTGGTCCACTGCTCCAGATAGAGCGTCACCGGAAAGCGCCCCAGCCCGTAGACCGAGACGCCGCCCTTCTCGCTCACCTTGAGGGAGAGGCCCTTGGCCCCGCGGGCCTTCAGGGCCGCGTTCTCCGCCTTGAGCCGCTCCAGCTCCGCCTTGAGCTCTTCTTCGGTGGGCATGGGATTCCTCCTCGAGTCCGTCACCGACGCCCGGAGCGGACGGAGCGCGCTGGAGCCTGTCTGCGTACCACCACTCGCCCCTCGCGATGGCGGGGCATGCGTTGCCGAGCGTCCCAGAGATCCACCGCGACCTGCAGGTTGAGCCACAGCTCGGGGGTGGTGCCGAGCGCCCGACCCAGCAGGATGGCCGTCTCCGCGGTCACCGCCCGGCGACCCGAGATGATTCCGTTCACGCGCTGGATGGGAACGCCCATCTTCGCGGCGAGCGCCACCTGCGTGAGCCCCGCCGGCTTGAGGAACTCCTCGAGCAACATCTCGCCAGGGGCGGTCGGGCGACGCTTCATGGTGGCAGTCCATGCTGTTAGCGCTTGCAGGCTTGAACGTCAACCGTTCAAGGGCCGCGTCTCCGGGTCGTCCCGGAGCCCATGGCACAGCGCCCCCGATGGGCGAGGGCGTCGACTGTCCCCCCGGATCCGAAGCTGCTAGAGTCCATTGAAGACGGCGCCGCGCGGTCGAGGCGGCGGGACTCGGGCGAGGCAGGGCGGAGGCGGCGGTGGGTCGGGCGGCGACGGGCGTGGGAGTCCGCGAGCGGGCGGGGGCGCGAGAGGCGCCGGCGGCCCCTCCCCTCCCCCGCTTCCACCAGCGCGTGTACGCCGAGGCCCTCACCGCCCGCGGCGGCGGCGGGCCGGCCGCGCTGGCTCCTGCGCTGGCCCACTCGGCCATCGATCTCAATCCCCACCAGGTCGAGGCCGCGGCCTTCGCGCTCTCGGCGCTGCCGCTCGGCGGCGCGGTCCTCGCCGACGAGGTGGGGCTCGGAAAGACCATCGAGGCGGGCATGGTCATGGCCCAGCTGGCCGCCCAGGGTCGGGAGCGGGTGCTGGTGCTGGTGCCGGCCACCCTCCGGGTCCAGTGGCGGGACGAGCTGAACCACAAGTTCGGCATCCAGGCGACCCTCCTCGACGGGGAGTCGGCCCGCGCCGCGGAGAAGCGGGGTCTCTCGAACCCCTTCGACACCGGCGGCGCGGTGGTGGCCAGCCACGCCTTGGGAGCCGTGCGGGCCGACGACCTGGCCCGGGTGGAGTGGGACCTGGCGGTGATCGACGAGGCCCACCGCCTGCGCAACGCCTGGCGGCGCGATCACCGCACCGGCCAGGCGCTGCGCCGGGCGCTGCGCCGCGCCCCCAAGCTCCTGCTCACGGCCACGCCGCTCCAGAACGACGTCATGGAGCTCCTCGGGCTCGCCTCCTTCGTGGACGAGCGCCTGCTCGGAAGCGAGGAGGGCTTCCGGCTCCAGTACGCCGGCGGCGACCTCACCGAGGAGAAGGCCGCCGATCTCAAGGCCCGGCTGGCGCCGGTGGTGACGCGCACGCTCAGGCGCCAGGTTCGCGAGTACGTGAAGTTCACGGCCCGCCGCTCGCTGGTCGAGGACTTCGCCCCCACCCCGGAGGAGGAGGACCTCTACCAGCGCGTGAGCGAGTACCTGCGCCGCGAGGACTCCCTGGCCATCCCGCGGGCGCGGCGCGCGCTCCTCACCCTCGTCTACCGCAAGATCCTGGCCTCGTCGTCGTTCGCCCTGGCCTCGACGCTGGACCGGCTGGCGGACTCGCTCGAGGCGCGGATCGCCGACGAGGCCTGCGCCGCCGAGGCGGCGCCGGAGCTGGAAGGGTTCCAGGAGGAGGCCGAGGAGTGGGAGGAGGCGCCAGGGACCGAGGCGCCGCGCACGCCGGCGCTCGTCCGGCGCATGCGGTCCGAGCTCCGGGAGCTGCGGGGCTTCGCCGGGGACGCCCGCGCCATCCGCGAGAACGCCAAGGGGCAGGCGCTCTGCCGCGGCCTGGACCGGGCCTTCACGGTGGCGCGCGCCTGCGGCTGGCCGGAGAAGGCGGTGGTCTTCACCGAGTTTCGCCGCACCCAGGAATACCTCGCGGCCCTGTTGCGGGCCCGCGGCTGGAGCGTCACCTGCCTCTCCGGCGACGTCGCCGGCGCCGACCGGCGCCAGGCGCTGGTGGAGGCCTTCCGCGAGCAGGCCCAGATCCTGATCATGACCGAGGCCGGGGCCGAGGGCTTGAACCTCCAGTTCTGCAACCTGGTGGTGAACTACGACCTGCCCTGGAACCCGCAGCGGGTGGAGCAGCGCATCGGCCGCTGCCACCGCTACGGCCAGTCGCGCGACGTCCTGGTGCTGAACTTCCTGAACCGCCGGAACGCCGCCGACGCCCGGCTCTACGAGCTGTTGTCTCGGAAGCTGGCGCTCTTCGACGGGGTCTTCGGCTCCTCCGACGAGATCCTGGGGGCGCTCGGCGGCGGCCTGGACTTCGAGCGGCGGGTCCTCGACATCTACCAGTCGTGCCGCAGCGCCGCCGAGGTGGACGAGGCCTTCGACGTCCTGCGCCGGGACCTGGACGGCCGCATCGAGGCGCGCCTCCAGGCGGCGCGGGCCCTGCTCTTCGAGCGCTTCGACGGAGAGGTGCGGGCGCGGCTCAAGCTCGCAGCCGAGGAGGCGCGGGAGGCCACGGCTCGGCGCGAGGCCGACGAGGCGGCGCTGGTGGCCTCGGTCTTCCCGCATCCCGAGGCTGCCTCGCCCGTCCGCGCGGCCCGCGGAAGGCTCGTCCGCGCCGCCGCCGAGGCGGTGCGGGCCCGCCCGCGGGAAGCGCCTTCGTCGCTGGTCGTGGAGTCCAGTGCCCTCCCGGCGCGCCTCGGCCACCTGGCGGGGCGCGAGGGCTGGTGGTTGGCCTGGCGCCTCGGGGCCGACGGCCTCTGTCCCGAGGAGCGGGTGGAGCACGTGATCGCGTGGAGCGACGGCGCAGGGTGGCGGGCCCTCCCGCCGAGCGAGGCCGAGGCCTTCGCGGCGCTGCCGGCCCGCGAGGCGAGCGAGGCGGCGGGCGCCCCCGGCGCCGAGGTAGGGCCGGCCCAGGAGGCGGCCCTGGCGGCGGCCGAGGCGAGGCTCCTGGCCCTGGCCCGCGACCGCAGCGGCGCCGCCTTCGACGAGGTTCGCGAGCGCTGGGACCGCTCGGCGGAGGAGGCCCTGCTCCCGCCGCGCCGGGCCGTCGAGGAGGCTCGCGCCGCCTGGGGCCGCGCCCGCCAGGCGCTCCACGACCCGCGGGGCGACCTCGTCCTCCGCGACCGGCGAGCCTTGCTGGAGAAGGCCGAGCGCGACTACCGGCGCAAGCTCGAGGACCTCCGGGCCGCCGAGGCGCTGCGCTACGGCGAGAAGGACCGGGCCCTGGCCGACCTGCGCCGCCGCGCCGACCCCAAGGTCCGCCGCGCCCTGGTGGCCACGGCCTTCTGGCGCTGTTGACCGCCGAGCCGCCTGGAACGGGCGGCGAGGCCGCGTCCCTTCGCCCCGTCACCGAGCCGCCGCCAGCCGAGCCCGCTGAGCCGCCCGCGATCCCAAGCTCGCCGAGCCGGGCGCGCCGAGCCGACCGTGCCGAGCCGACTGTTGACGGCCCGGCTCCGGCGTGGTCCGCTCGCCGGCGCGCGGGAGGGAACGTGGAGTCGGAGCGGGCTGTGGCTCGACGCTTCTGGCGGCGCCCGGACGGCGAGGTTCGGGTGCCGGTGCGGCTCGTCCTCTTCGCCGCGTCATTCGCGGCCCTCATGTGGCTCACCGGGCGGGCCCTGCCGTGGGCGAGGGCCAGCTTCATCCACACTCAGCCCGAGGGTACGCTATCGGTGGACCTGCTGCGCGGCCTCGCCTCCGCGAGGTGGCTCTTCTCGGGCCTGGGCGCCACCGCCGTGGTGGCCACCCTGGCAGACGGGCGAGCCTTCGCGCGCGCAGGCTTGCGTTGGCACGCCGGCGCCGGACGGGACCTGGGTCTCGGTATCGGTTTCGCGTCTGCGGCCATCGCCTCGATCGCGGCGCTCCTTCTGGTGTCGCGGCAGGCGGCGTTCTCCGTCCCCGGAGCCGACGCCTGGAGCCGCCTCGCTGCCCTCCCAGTCGCCGTGGCGGTAACGCTCGTCATCGGCACGAGCGAGGAGTTCCTGTTCCGCGGCTATCCATTCCATCTGCTGGTGGAGGGACTGGGGCGTGCGGGCGGCATCGTGACCCTGGCCGGCCTCTTCGGCCTGGCTCACCTCGGGGCCGGAGGCACGCTGGCGGGCGTGCTGGGAACGGCCGCCTGGGGCGCCTTCCTATGCCTGGCCAGGCTCCGGCTCGGCTCCCTGTGGTTCCCCATCGGGTTCCATTGGGCAGGGAACCTCGTCGAGGGGGTGGTCTTCGGGATGCCCACCAGCGGACAGTCGTGGTCCCACCCGTGGCTGGGCTATCGCTCTACGGGAAACACGCTGCTCACGGGCGGCGCCTTCGGACCCGAAGCCAGCCTGTTCAGCGCCGCCGTGGCGCTGGCCGCGTGGCTCGTCCTCTCCGTCAGGTCAGGGCGCGCGCCGCGGCACCGGACTTAGACTGAGTCTAAGCAGTTCACCCAGTAGAACTCGAGCGGCCGCCGCGATCATGATCAACGCGGCGCCGGCGCCGCCAGCTCGAGCTGCACCGCCATCGAGGCCAGGCCGGCCTTCCCGGCCGGGAAGCGCGCCTTCTCCGCCACCCCCTGGACGCAGGCGGCGAGCGCCTCGTCCTGCACGCTGTCGGCGGCGATGCGCGCCGAGCGCGGTGGCCCGGCCTTGCCGGAGAGCGACAGCTCCACCACCAGCGTGCCGTCGAGGCTCGGGCTCCTCGCCAGGGCCTCGCGGTAGCAGGCGGTGAGGTCGGGCACCGCCGCCTGGAGCGCCGCGCGGACCGCCGAGGTCGCCGCGGCCCCGACCGCCTCTCCGACCGTGACCCGCGGCTGGGACCCCTCGGCCGCCGAGCCCGCCCCGGCCTCGCCGCCCCGGGCCAGCACCTCGGCGCCGGAGAGGTACTCCCAGGACACCGGCTCGACGGCCAGGATCCAGCTCTTGCCGGTGGGCGCCTGGGTGCACGGCCTCTCGCCCGCCTCGCCGGCCGGGATCTCGAAGGTGACCCCCAGCGCGAGCCGCCCCCGCCCCTTGGCCTGGAAGATCCGCTGCGCCGCCGCCCGGGGCGCCTTCACGGCGAGGTCGTCTCCGTCGGGCATCCACAGGCGCAACGACCGGCCGGCCCCCAGGAGCACCGCCCGCGGCGAGAGCCGGAGCCCGGCCGTCTCGTCCCAGGGCTCGAAGTCGAGGCCGTCGCCGGAGACGGTGACGCGGTAGCGCCGCTCCAGCGCCTCGGCCCGCGCCCGGGCCTCGGAGCCGGCGCGGCCTGCCGGCTGCAGCGCCCGGCACAGCCGGGCCACGTCCTCCGCCCCCTTCAAGAAGACCGGCTCGGCCGCGCCAACGCGGCCGCACGCTAGCGCCAGCGCGGCCGCCAGCGCCGCCCGGCCTGCGGCGCCCGCGGTCCCTCGCCTGGCGACGACCCGGCTCACGGCCCCTGCCTCACCCTCGCCCCACCCCGACGAGGGGCGCTCGCAGCGTGAGCGCCCGGGGCACCATGGTCCAGCGGGCGGGCAGGATCCCGGGCTGCTCGCCGTCCACGTCGAGCAGCACCCGCGCCCCGCCGAGCGGCTCGGCCTCCACGACCCGGGCCCGGGCCCGCCGCGTGTTGGGCAGCCGGACGTGGCTCCCGTCGTAGAGCATGTGCCTCCTCAAGACGAAGTCCTTGAGGCCCAGCCCTTTCCAGAGGGTGAGGTCGAAGAGGCCGTCGTCGATGCTGGCGTCCGGCGCCACCATCATGCCGCCGCCGAAGTAGCGCCCGTTGCAGATGCACAGGGCGGTCAGCGCCTCCTCCTGCCAGGGGCCGCCGTCGACGCGCCAGCGCACCGGCTGGTCGTGGTAGCGCCACAGCGCCCTGGCGCTCGCCAGCATGAAGGAGGCTTTGCCGCCGAACCGCTTGGTGGTGCGATTGGCCTCCTCGACCACCATCCCGGAGACCCCGCAGCTGGAGACGTTGGCGAAGTGGCGCCGCTGGGTCCGCCCGTCGTGGCCGGCGAACTCGACGACGCCCAGGTCGCACACCGCCAGGGTGCCGGCGGCGATGGTCCGCGCCGCCTCGGCCGCGTCCTCCGGCCAGCCCAGGGTGCGGCGCAGGTCCCCCCCGGTGCCGCGCGGGATGCAGCCGAAGACCAGCTCCGGCGCCCGCGGCCGTCCCTCGTCCACCAGCCCGTCGATGACCTCGCTGGCGGTGCCGTCGCCGCCGACCGCCACCACCAGCCGCTCGCCGTCCCGGACCGCCTGGCGGGCCAGGTCCGAGGCCTCGCCCCGCCGCTTCGTGAAGACCGAGCTGAAGTCGCCGAAGGCGTGGGCCACGGCCCGGGCGATGCGGTCGAAGTGCCGCCCGGTCTGGCCGTTGGCGCTGGCCGGATTGACGATCAGGAACGGGCGGGCGGCGCTCGACACTCGCGGCAGTCTAGCGCGGCGCGCCGATCGGAGGCGAGCGGGGCCGGACCGGTGGGGATCCCGCGCCCTCGAGCCTACCCGTGGCCGGTGGCAATCTCGTCGTAGCCCCGCCCCTCGAACTGGAGCAGGCAGAAGCCGTTCCCGAACGGATCGGAGAGCACCGCCATGCGCCCCCACTTGTGCTGCTCGATGGGCACCTCGACCTTGGCCCCGGCCTCCTCGGCCCGGCGCAACGCGGCCGCGATGTCGTCCACGGCGAAGTCGAGGTGCACCGGGGTCCAGTGGCGGGCGTAGTCGCGCACCGCCACCGCGCCCGGGAAGGGGGGCGTCCCGGGCTTGGCCACCAGGACGTAGATCGGGGCCTCGGCTCCCAGCAGCTCCATCCCGCCGCCCGCGAAGTGGCGCCCGACGCGGAGGCCGAGGGCGGCCGTGTAGAACTTCACGGCCCGCTCCAGGTCGTCCACGTCGATGTTGACGATGAGCCGTGGCATGGCCCGACCCTAGACCAGCTCGCAGCTCGCCGAAAAGCCCCGAAGGGCCGCCGGCCTTAGCCCCGCCCGGCCCTGGCGCCGAGATCCCTCGCCCGCCCGAGCAGCGCCCCCACCACTCGCCCGATGGGCACGCCGGTGGGGCAGAGGGCCTCGCACCCGGCGCATCCGGCGCAGGCCTCCAGGGCCTCGAGCGCGTGGGGGAGATCCACCGAGCTGCGTGAGTAGAGCCTGAAGGCGGCGTGCAGGCCGAGGGACCGCACCGAGGGGGAGGCCGCCAGCTGGCAGCCGGTCTCGCACAGGCCGCAGCCGATGCAGGCGGCGGCCGCCTCGGCCACCGCCCGGTCCTCGGGCCGGGTGCGCGTGAGCCCCTCCGACTCGTAGTTCAGGGCGAAGCGCTCCGCGCCGCTGCCGCGCCGGACGAGCCGCCGCAGCGGGTGCGCCACCAGCGCCCGCCAGCCGAGCCAGGCGAAGGCGCCGAGCTTCATGCGCCGGCACCTCCCCCGCCCGGCGCGAGCATGCCCGCTGGCCGCCCCGAGGCCGCCGGGGCGGGGGCCAGGCTGCCGCCCGCCGCGGCCGCCTGCCCGGCCAGGTAGCCGGTGAAGACCGCCAGCCCGAGCCCGCTGCCGTCGGCGGCCTGGTCGTGGCCGCCCAGCACCGCCCCGGCGGCGAAGAGCCGCTCGTGGATCACCGCCCCGTGGGCGTCCAGCGGCCGGAACAGGGCGTCGCAGGCGACCCCGGCCGAGAGAAGCGGCTGCGGCGCCCGGCCCTCGCGGTAGGTGAGCGAGGCCGCCGGCCGTCTGGCCAGGTGCGCCCCCCAATCGCCGAAGGCCTCGGCGGCGGTCACCGGGATCCCCAGGAGCGGCTCGGCCAGTGCGCCCCGCCTGACGATTCCCCCGCCCACGAAGCGGCCGCTGGCGAGGACCCAGCTCGGCGCCAGCACCTCGCGCCCGGCGCAGGCGGCGGGCGCGCCCGGGCCCTTCCCCTCGCGCAGGTCGCCCGCCAGGATCTCGACGCCGGCCGAGCGCAGCCGCGCCTCGAGGGCCGCCTGCAGGCGCAGCCCCGGCACGCTGGGGACGTCGGAGAGCGTCTCCGCCACCGGAAGGCCGGCCGCGGCGGCGACGCGCGAGGCCACGTCGGCCCCCGGCGAGAGGCCGAGCACCGGGGGAAACACCGCGGCCGAGGCCCCGCTCGGCAGCGACCGCCGCAGCATGGCTCCGAGGTCCTCCGCTGCCCCGGGGCGCTCCAGGAAGCCGGCCAGCTCGTGCGGCCGCCACAGCGCCGCCTCCTCCCACATGGGGAAGTCCAGCCGGGCCACCTCGGCGCGCGGGCCGCCGAGCGGGGCCGCCCGCTCCACCGCGGAGGCCACCATCCCCGCGTCCCAGGCCATGTGGCCGCGGAGCGCCACCACCGCCAGGCGGCCGCGGGCCTCGCCGAGGTCGGCGGCCACCATGCTGCGCTGGCACAGGGCGGCGGCCTGGAACGAGCCGTAGGGGGTGGGGAGCCAGCGGTGACGCCCGGTGAACGGGGCCAGCACCGGCGAGAGCTCGCCGGCGGCGAAGGCCAGCGCCTCCTCCAGCCGTTCCAGCCGCTCGCCGGCCACCGCGTAGGGATGGCGCGGGCGGAGGGCGGCCAGCCGACGCGCCGAATCGGCGACGCCGGCGCGCGCGCCGAGGGAGGCGCCCGGCAGCTCGGTGGGGTCGGTCCCGCTGGAGATGGCGCCGCTGGAGACCGCGGTGGCGCCGGGCGCCCGCCGCGCTAGCGCCACCCGGGCCCCGGACCGGCGCGCCGCCAGGGCCGCCATGGCCCCGGCCAGGCCACCCCCCACCACCAGCACCTCGCACTCGAGCCGCGCGCTCACAGCCCCCCCAACCCGCGGTGGACCGCCCGCGCCATCTCCTCGGCCGCCAGCTGTGCGCCGTCGAGCACGGCGCGCCGCTCGCGCCAGTCGAGCTCAAGGAGGTCGGAGAGCTCGGCTCGCACCCGCTCCGCGTCCCACCCCAGCTCGCGGGCCGCCAGCTGGGCGGCGACGCGGGCGCAGTCGAGCCCGGCGCAGCCGCCGGTGGCGAGGCGGCAGCGGCGGCGCAGATCTTGAAGCCGCCGCACCTTCTCGTGGCGGGCGCAATGGACCACCTCGGCGGCGATGATCCCCTCGTCGCGGCAGAGGCAGAGCTTGAGGCGCGGGTCCTCGCCGCACAGCCTCAGCACCTGCTCGGCCAGCGCCCCGTGCCGGTAGGCGAGGCGCGCCGTGACGCCCTGGGCGACGCCGTGCCTGCGGGCCAACTCGGCCGGGTCGGGCAGCGACTCGCCGCCCGGCAGCGGCTCCTCGTGGGTGCGGCAGGCCACCGGCGGGCGCCCGAGCCGGGCCAGGATGCGGTCGGTCACCTCCTCGGACTGGGCCCGATAGCTGGCGAGCTTGCCGCCTGCGAAGGAGAGGAGGCCGGCCGCCCCCTCGGCGGCGTGGTCGTAGAGCAGGTGCTCGCGGGAGAGGTCGTCCTCGTTCTTGCCGTACTCGTAGAGGGTGGTGCGCAGGCCGCACCAGGCCCTCGTCACCCTGGCGCGCCGGACGCCGGGCACGAGCGACTCCACCCCCTCGAGCAGGTACTCCACCTCGTCGCTCGACGCCTCGAGGTCGTCGGGATCGCCGTAGTAGTCGTCGTCGGTGGTGCCGATGATGGAGTCGTTCTCGTGCGGCATGAGGAACATCTGCCGCCCGTCCACCGCAGTGCAGATGATCCCGTAGTTGGAGAAGCGCCGGTCCAGCGTGAGGTGCACCCCCTTGCCCGGGCGCATGGGCACCGAGACGCCGGCGCGCCGCCCCAGCGCGGGCGACCAGGCCCCCGAGGCGTTGAACACCACCGGCGCACGCGAGAAGCCCGTCTCGCCGGTGAGGGCGTCGCGCCAGCGTACCCCGATCACCCGCCCCGCCTCCTTCACGACCTCGGTGGCCTCGGTCCAGTTCCGCACCTCGGCGCCGTGACGCTCCGACGAGAGCGCATTCAGGGCGCAGAGGCGGAAGGCGTCGATGCCCCACTCGTCGAGCGTGACCGCCCCGTGAAGGCCCGGCCTGAGCGCTGGCTCGATGGCGTAGAGCTCCTCGGGCGCGAGCCGCGACGAGGGCTTGCCCCCCTTGAGCGGCTGGTAGAGATCGTAGGTGCCCACGTACACCTCGGTGGCGTACCAGGCCGCCCGCTCGAGGAGGGTGGCCCCGTCCCGCTTCGAGGCGAAGGGCATGAGGAAGGGGATGCGGAAGATCAGGTGGGGGGCGATGCGCCGGATGTAGCCGGAGTCGCGGCAGGCGAGCGCGGTGACCTTGCGGTCGGAGGTCATGTAGCGGATGCCGCCGTGGATCATCCCGCTGGAGTTGCCGCTGGCGCCGACGCCGAAGTCCTGCTTCTCCAGCAGCAGCACCGACAGGCCGCGCATGGCGCAGTCCCGGGCCACCCCGGTGCCGTTCACCCCGCCGCCGATGACGATGACGTCGTGGTCCACGCGGCTCCGTTCGGCGCCGGATCTTCCGGCCCGCCTCGATCCCGCCCCGAGGGTAGCCCGGGGGACGTCCGGACGGGTCGGGAAAGGAGGGGCCCCAGGCGCTGGCGAGGGCCCGAGCGGGCGGCTATCCTCGGCGCACGAGCGCCGGAAAGGGGCGAACATGGCACCAGGGACGACGATGCGCATGGCCGTGGCCGGGCTGGCGGTCCTGTCGGCGGGCGGCTGGGCCCGGGCGGCCGATCCATGCGCGGAGGACGTGGCGCGCTTCTGCGACCGGTTCCCACCGCTGCAGGCGCTCTCCTGCCTCCAGGCCCGCCGCCCGGACCTGTCCCCGGCCTGCCGGGATCGGGTCGAGACCACGGTGGTGGAGCTTCAAGAAGCGAGGCAGGACTGCGAGCCCGACGCCTTCGCCTACTGCCGCGCCGTCGGCCCTGGCGAGCCCACGGTCACCTGCCTCAGCGCCAAGCAGGGACAGCTCACCCCGCGCTGCCAGGCGGTGTTCGACGGCCTGGCTCGACAGGAGGCGGCCCTCAAGGACGCCTGCGCCTTCGACGCCAACAAGTACTGTCCGGACGCGAAGCCGGGCAAGGGAGACGTGCTCGTCTGCCTCCTGTTCCGGGGGCGCGACCTGAGCCTCGAGTGTCGCACCGCGCTGCGCCGGTGAGGACCACCTGGTCGGCGCGGCGGCCGGGGTCCGCGCCGGGAAGCGCCCCTCCGGGACGGGCGGCCGCCACCAGGCGCCGCTAACCCGTCACCGGAGGTGAGCCATGCCGCTCGTCCGCATCTCGCTGCGCCAGGGAGGACCGCCCGGCCGAGGCCGGGCTGTCGGCGACGCCGTGCACCAGGCGATGGTGGAGACCATCGGCGTCCCGCCGCTGGACCGCTTCCAGGTGATCACCGAGCACCCGGCCGAGGGCCTCGTCTACGACCCCGCCTACCTGGACATCCAGCGCAGCGACGAGGTGGTGCTGGTCCAGATCACGCTCAACGCCGGTCGCACCCTGGAGCAGAAGAAGGCCCTCTACGCGCGAATCGCCGCGCTGGCGCGCGAGCGGGCCGGGGTTCGGCCGGAGGACGTATTGGTCAACCTGGTGGAGGTGGCGCGCGAGAACTGGTCCTTCGGGAACGGCATGGCGCAGTACGCCAGCTGAACCTACCCGGGCTCGTAGGTGGACTTCAAGTAAAGCTCGCGCAGCTGCTTCGGGTCGGCGTCGCCGGGCGCGCCGGTCATGAGGTCGGTGCCCTTCTGGGTCTTGGGCCAGGCCACCACGTCGCGGAGCGACTCGGCGCCGGTCATGAGCATCACCAGCCGATCCATGCCCAGGGCGATTCCGCCGTGGGGCGGCGCGCCCATCTTGAGGGCGTCGAGCAAGAAGCCGAACTTGGCGCGGGCCTCCTCGGCGGAGATGCCCATGGCCTTGAAGACGCGCGCCTGGACCTCCGGGTCGTGGAGCCGGATGGAGCCGCCGCCGATCTCGAAGCCGTTCAGCACCAGGTCGTAGCGCCAGCAGTAGACCTTCCCCGGGTCGGTCTCGAGGAAGGGCAGGTCCTGGTCGCGCGGCCGGGTGAAGGCGTGGTGGGCCGCGGCCCACTGCCCGGTGGTTTCGTCGAGCTCGAAGAGGGGCGGGTCCACCACCCACAGGAAGCGCCACTGGCCGCCCGGGCCGTACTCGGGGATGAGCCCCATGCGCTTGGCGAGGTGGATCCTGAGATTAGCCATCACCGTGTGGACCACCGAGGCCTTGCCGAACTGGAAGAGCAGGAGGTCGCCGGGCTGCGCCCCGCAAGCCTGGTTCACCGCCCGGCGCAGCTCGGGGGTGATGGTCTTGGCGAACGGGGACTGGGTCCACTCGCCGCCCTCCCCCACTTTGGCGCGGGCCAGCCCCTTGGCCCCCATTCCCTTCACCAACTCCTCCAGCTTGTCGACCTCGGTGCGGGAGAAGTTGGCCGAGGCCGGCACCCGCATCGCCTTGACGATGCCCCCCTCCTTCACCGCCTCGGCCAGGAGCGGCACCCCGCCGCCCTGGTGCTGCGTCACCAGGCCGGTGAGCACCGCGTGCGGCATCTCGAAGCGCAGGTCCGGCTTGTCGTTGCCGTACTTGTCCATCGACTCGTCGAAGGGCATGCGCGGGAAGGGGCGCGGCAGCTCCAGGCCCAGGATCTCCTTCCACAGACGGACGATGAGCCCCTCGATGGCGTCGAAGACGTCGTCCTGGGAGACGAACGACATCTCCACGTCGATCTGGGTGAACTCGGGCTGCCGGTCCAGCCGCAGGTCCTCGTCCCGGAAGCAGCGGACGATCTGGAAGTACCGGTCGAAGCCGGCGATCATGTAGAGCTGCTTGAAGAGCTGGGGGCTCTCGGCCAGGGCGTAGAACTTGCCCGGATTGAGCCGGCTCGGCACCAGGAAGTTGCGGGCCCCGCCCGGCGTGTACTTCACCATGAAGGGGGTCTCCAGCTCGAGGAAGCCGGCCTCGGTGAAGTGGCTGCGGGTGGCGTGGTTGATGCGGGCCCGCGTCATCAGGGTGCGCTGCAGCGGGGCGCGGCGCAGGTCGAGGTAGCGGTACTGCAGCCGCTTCTCCTCGGCGGTGTCGATCTGGTCCTCGATCTGGAAGGGCAGCGGCTCGGAGCGGTTGAAGATCTCGAGCTCGGTGGCGTGGACCTCGATCTCGCCGGTCCTGAGCTTGGGGTTCACGTTCTCGCCGCGCGAGACCACCTTGCCGCGGATGCCGGCGCAGTATTCGAGCCTGAGCTTCTCGGCCAGCTGGTGCACCTCGGGGCGCACGTCCTCCTCGAAGACCACCTGGGTCAGGCCCTCGCGGTCGCGCAGGTCGATGAACACCGCGCCGCCGTGATCGCGCCGGTTGTTGACCCAGCCGAAGAGCACCACCTCCTTGCCGATGTCCGCCTTGGTGAGCTCGCCACAGCGGTGGGTTCGCTTGAGGTCGGTGATGAAGCGGGACACGGGTGCCTCCCGGAAGGCCGGAAACGAGCCTAGCGAGGTAGCACCCGCCGCCGCGGGGCGTCAAGGATCGTCGCGGGATTCCGCCGCCATCGCCACGGCGACGCGCCGGCCGGCGCCCGCGGCGGCGCCGGCCGGCAGGGGCGACTCCTAGAGCGACTTCAAGTACTCGACGAGGTCGCTCTTCTGGGCAGGGGTGAGCCCGAGCCCCAGAAACCGGTCGTAGTGGTCGATCACGTCCGGCAGGGTCGGGAAGCGGCCGTCGTGGTAGAAGCCGTGGCCGTTGCCGCTGGGATCGGTGGCGTTGCCGGCGCGCATGCGCGCCCACAGCCCCTTGAGCGGGGTGGTGCGGTAGCGCCCGTCCGGCGAGCGGCTGGCCTGGAAGTCGTCGATGCCGATCTCGGCCGCAGCGTGCTGGTTCCAGCCGGGCTCGGTGTAGAGGGGCGGGACGTGACAGCCGGCGCACCTCCCCTGGCCCGCGAAGACCGCCGCGCCGCGCCCGGCGGCCGCGGCATCGAACGAGCCCTCGGGAGCCTTCGGCGCCTGCAGGGCCAGCTGGTAGAAGTGCAGCGCCGCCAGCTTGGGGGTGACGAGGTCCTGACCGGGCGGCGCCGCCAGGTGGCCGAACCGGTTGGCGGCGGCGATCGGGAACTTGCCGGCGTCGTCGAGTCGCGGGTCGAAGAAGGTGCCCTGCCCGTGCATCTCGAGGTTGGCCACGAACGCGTTCCAATAGGTGACCGAGCCCCACCCAGTGTAGGTGTGCAGGTTCACGCCCGACAGGCCGAAGGCTGCGGGAATGAGCGTCGGGTGAGGGACGCCGTCCGGTCCGACTGCCTTTCCGTCCACGAAGACCGCGGCGTCGAACCTGCCGGGACCCCACTGCGCAATGACTTGTCGCACCGCGGGCTCGGGGGCTCCCAGGAGTCTCGCCACCGCGGAGAGGTCCGGTGAGAGGTTGACGATGGCTCCGACGTCGAGATCGCGGTTCGGCCAGCCGTCGAGACGGTGGCCGATGCCGGTGGCCAGGGAGTCGTCGACGGTGGAGTGGCACAGGGCGCAGGTGATGCCCAGGCGCGCCACGCGGTTCTGCGCGTCGACCGCGCCCTTCACCCCCACCACCGCGTCGAGCCGCAGGAGGGTGGCCGTGACCGCCGGGTCGTCGAGGTCCACCTGCCCGGCGCTGATGGCCTTGGCGACCGCCGGCGGGAGAGCGTCGACGTCGACCTTGAGTCCGACGGCGAGCGCCGTCCGCGGGGACACCTTCTCGACCGCGGCGTGCAGCTTCAGGGTGTCGGTCCAGAAGGCCTCGTCCCCGAAGGTGTCGAAGCGGAAGGTACGTCGCCCCTCGCGGATCATCTGCTGGGCGTTCTGGGCCGCCGGGTCGGCCGCCTGGGCCGGCCTGGCCGCCGCGGACGCCTCGGCCGTCGCCCGGGTGCAGCCGGCGGCGGCCAGCGCCACCGCGAGGGCGGGCAGAGAGGTCCGTTTCATGCTCGTGCTCATGGCTGCCTCTCCTTCCTTCACGCTGCCCGGCGGGCCGTCTCGACCCGCTCGAAGCGCGCGGAGTGGCGCCTGACCTCCTCGAGGCGCGCCAGGGTGTAGGCGCCCAGGGCCATCACCGCGTCCCGGACCGCGACGTCGAGGTGTTGACCGGAGGTGACGATCTGGAGGGCGATGCAGGCGAGCCACGCCGCGGCGAGCCAGGCCCCGACCCGTGTCGCGACGAAGAGCACCAGCAGCCCGACCGCGATCTCGACGACGCCCACCGCCCGCATGAAGGCGACCGGCGAGACGGGCAGCAACCGGGCTGCGAAGGGGGACAGATAGGTCGTCCAGTCGATCAGCAGGTTCGTGAACTTGTCGAGGCCGGCGACGATGGGGACTGCTCCGTAGGCGATCCGGAGCGCCCAGTAGGCGGAATCGATGCGCTTCTCGAGCATGGCGAAGTCCTCCTGGCACGTGGTGCCGAGACGGTCCTCCCGGCACGTGGTGCCGACGGGTTCGGAGCGTTGGATGCGGGCGCGGCCCGGTGGTTACTCGACCCATCCGGGACGCCGCCTACCCGTCACCTTCGGCGGCGCGACGCATCGAAGCCAGACAGGAGAAAAGCCATGGTCCTTCAGCGGCGACTCGCCGCCTCGGCAGTCGAGAGCGCGCTCGTCGGCCTGCCCGACGGCGAGGTGGCGCGGCGCGTGCTCGCCGGGGAGCCGGCGCTGTTCGAGGTGCTGATGCGCCGGTACAACCAGCGGGTGTACCGCGCCGTGCGCTCGGTGCTGCGCGACGAGCGCGAGTGCGAGGACGCCATGCAGCAGGCGTGGCTGCACGCCTACGCGCACCTCGGCCAGTTCCGCGGCGCGGCGGCCTTCTCCACCTGGCTCACCCGCATCGCCCTCAACGAGGCCCTGGCCCGCTTGCGCCGGGGGTCGCGGCCCGGCCTGCCCCGGGCCGTGGAGGAGGACGACCTCATGGGCTCGACACTCGAGGATCCCGAGCGGCGGACGTCGGATCGCGAGCTCGGCCGCATGCTGGAGGAGGCCGTTGACCGGTTGCCCGAAGGGTACCGCCGCGTCTTCGTGCTCCGTCAGGTCGACGGGATGTCCACCGCCGAGGCGGCAGCCGTTCTCGAAGTGTCCGAGGAGGTGGTCAAGGTCCGCCTCCATCGGGCCCACCTGGCGCTGCGCGACCTGCTCTACGCCCGCGCCGGCCCGGCGGCCCCGGGAATCTTCACCTTCCTGGGCGCCCGGTGCGACCGGATGGTCGCGTGCGTGCTCGGCCGCATCCTCGGCCCGCCGCCCGCGGCCTGATGCGGATGCCGCGGCACCGCGCACCATTTCGTCGCGGCTCAGCCGGGCCTGGCGCCGCGGGCCGCCCAGGGATCTACTTCGTCACTGAGGCTGGAGCCGGAGCCGGGGGCGAGGCCGGCCCCGTACCGCCGCAGGCCCTCTCTAGACGCTCTGCCCGCCCGTGGTAGGGTGCCCGCTCCTTGTCGGAGAGCTCCTCGGGGAGGAGCTCCAGGGCCCGGCGCTGGATCTGGAGCGCCACCGTGCAGTCCCCGCGCGCCTCGGCGACGCCGGCCAGGGTGTCGAGGGCCGCGGACGATCCGGGCGAGAGCTCCACCGCCCGCCTCGCGGGCGGCAAGGCCTCGTCGGCGCGGCCGGTCCCGAGGAGGTGCCAGGCCAGCTCGTTCAGGATCTGAGCGCTCGACGGGTCGGCCGCGACGGCCTTGCGCAGCGCCGCCTCGCGCCGCTCCTTCGACTCCGGCGGAAGAGCGCGGGCGAGGAGGAGCCAGGCGCGGGCGTCGTCGGGGTGCGCCGAGGTCGCCTTATCGGCCAGCGCCACCGCCTCCGCCGGCCTCTGCGCCACGAGATGGGCCAGCGCCGCCACCGAGCCCGGATCGTGGCGGAGCGCCTCCTCGATCTCTGCCCGCTCCTTCCCCTCCTCCACTTTTTCGCCGCGGTTCAGCCATCGCAGCGAGAGCCGGAGGTCGTGGGCCTGGGCAGCGGTCATGGGCCGCTCCGAGGGGGGCGCGGCTTTTGGCAGCGTCACCTCCCGGTAGCGGAACTCGCCTCGGGTGACATGTCGGCCCAGCTCCTTGTCGAGCGCCGCCATGGCCTCGTCGGAGGCCGGGTCCCATTGCGGGAAGACCTCGCGCCAGGCGACGGCCGGGTCCTGCCCCCGGGCCAGCCGTTGCTGGAACTGCCCGAGCTCCTGCGGGCGCCGGTTCATGAGGTAGTGCACCAGGGCCCATGCCACCGCGTAGTCCCGCGAGGTCTCGAGCCGCTCCCGGGCCCGGAGCACCCGCGCCACCTCTCCGAAGTAGGGGTTCACCTCCCGTGCCCGGTGCGCCGGGATGCCACCGATCGTGGGCGTGCCCACCGTGGCCACGCTTTCCATGGCGCAGGCCAGCCCCTCGCCGAACCACAGCGGTTGGCGGGCGAAGACGCGTCGGGTGACATGGTGGGTGATCTCGTGCGCAACCACCACCCGTTGCACGTCGGCGCCCTTCCCGTACATCACGATGGTTGGGCCGGAAAGGAATGGCTCGGTGTAAAACGCGGTCGCGCCCCTCGGGGCGAAGAGCGCGTACTCGTCCTCGTCGGCCATGGCCACCACCCGGATCACGCCGGTGTCGGGCGGGGTGCGGAAGAGACCGTAGCGGACGGCCTCGTGGACTCGCTCCAGCTCCTCGGCCAGGTCCTCGGCCCGCCCGCTCGAGAGGTCGGTCTGGATGACGAAGTGCGCGGTGCGCACCTCGCGCCAGGCCGGACCTCCGGCCTCCGGGCACTTGAACTCGCCGGCGCTCGCGGGGACGGCAGCCAGGAGCGGGACGGGGAGCAGCGCGAGCCAGGCCGGACGCGCCATTCCCCGATGCTAGCGGCCCCGAATGGAGCCGTCTACACCGAAAGCGGAAGGGGGATGGAGCGCTATCCCAGGGCGGCCAGCAGGGCGAGGTAGAACTGCGGCACGCTCACGTTCGGGAAGTTCGCCGCCTCGCCCTTCAACTCCACGTAGGCCGAGCCACCGGGCCCGCGCAGTCCCGAGTAGACGTTGGGGCCGGCCCGGTTGAGCTCGAAGCCCGGGGCCATCTGAGCCGTCCGCCCGCTGAGCTGCTTGGGGGTGATGGTGATGTCGATGGTGCGCTGGAACCACTGGCCCCGCATGGTGAAGCCGTCGCCCTCGGCGAAGAGGTGCAGGTTGACCCCGGCCCCCACGAGCTTCCCCGGGCTCGCGGTCAGCATCATGTTCTGGCCGTTCAGCTCGCCGGTCCAGACGTTGTTCCCGGTGTAGCTCATGTTCACCGTGCGTCCCACGATGCGCCACTGGTTGTACGCCGCGCTGCGCCCGCCGCCGGGCCCGGCGTAGAGCAGCTCTCCGGTCGCCACGAAGTCTCCGGCCTGGGCCGGTGGCTGCGCCGGCATCTCGGTCATCGGCACTGGCGGCCCGGCCGGTGCGGTGGCGCACGCGAGGAGGGTTGCGGCGAGGATCGTCCAGGGGAAACGATTGGCTCGGGGCATGGACCGAGGATCGGCTTCCGGAAGCGCCGCCGCAATCGAGGGCTGCCCCGGAGCCCCATCCGGGGCGGACCGAGGAGAGCGCCTCCGCCGGAGGGAGCCGCCGCCCGCGACCCCCCATCCGCCGCCGCCGGCCTTAGGAAATATCGGGACGGATTCTCACCCGAGCCGGGCCACGGCGCGAGCCACCGCGGCCGCCACCTCGGCCACCGGCGCCTCGCCGGACAGCACCTCCACCCGCTGGCCCGCCCGCCGCAGGCTGGCGATGGAGCGGCGGTAGGCGGCCGCCACCCGGCGCTGGAAGGCCGGGACCTCGAACAGCTCCCGCTCGGCGCTGGCGGCGAAGCGGCGGCGCAGCCCGACCGCAGGGCGCACCTCCAGGAAGACGGTGAGGTCCGGCGCCGGCGCCCGGGCGTTCACCTGCCCGATCCAGGCCGCGCCCCCGGCGGCCACCGACTGGTAGGCCAGGCTCGACAGCACGTACCGGTCCGAGACCACGTCCCACCCGGCGGCGAGCCGGGGCTCGACCTCGGAGGCGACGTGGTCCAGCCGGTCGGCGGCGAAGAGCAGCGCCAGCGCCCCAGGGTCGAAGTCGCCTCGTGGCCCCCCGTTCACGCGGCCCGTCAGGATCTGCCGCACCAGCGCGCCCACCGGGCCGCGCGAGGGCTCGGCGGTGAGGTGGACCTTGCGGCCACGGCCCCGGAGCCAGGACGCGAGGAGCTCGGCCTGGGTGGTGGTGCCGGCCCCGTCGAGCCCCTCCAGGACCAGGAAGCGGCCGCGCCCGCGCCACCTCACCGGTCGCGCCCCGGGAGCGGCCGCTGATGGGGATGCGCCGGCGCGGTGCCCATGGCGGCGGACTGTAGTGGCGCGCACCGAAAATTCCAAGCCGACCGTGCGCGCGCCACGCGGGTGGGGGTTCCGGGGGAGGCGGCGCCCCGCCTCCCCCGGTAGGGCCCGTGCTGCGGAGCAGGGGGCACAAGGGGCTCATGACTTCTGCGGAGCAGCACTGAGTGCCCCACCGCGCGGGCGCGCAAGCGATCACTGCCCGTCGAGCCCCTGCGCCGGCCGGAGTGCGTCCCGTAACCCCCGGCCGTAGCGAGGCGAAGCAGTCCGTCGGCGAGGGCGGCGCCCGAGGAGCGAGCACCGCAGGAATACCAGTACGGTATTTCGAGGAGCGCAGCGACGAGGCCGCCGCCCGCAGGCAGGAATGCTTCGCCGCAGTAGGCAGGGGGTTATGGGATGCGCTCCAGGCTCGTCGGCGCCCGGGCGCTGGGCTATACACGACCCATGCCCGTCCTCCGGCTCCTGGCCGCGGCGGCGCTCGTCGCCGCCTGCGGCCCGATCCGGCACGTCCCCACCGAGCCCCGGCTCCTCCTCGCCGACGGCAGGGCCAGCGCCGGGGCGGAGGCCGCCGCCGGAGCGGGCGGCGGCCGGCTGCGACTGGCAGTGTACGGCGACAGCCGCGGCAACCGCGACATCCACCGGGCGGTGGTGGCCGCCATGGTCGCCGATCGCCCCGACGTGGTGATCTTCACCGGAGACGCGCTGGAGTGCTTCCCCGCCGGCCACCTCCCCGACTACGCCGGCTGGTCCCTCCTCATCCCGCTGTGGCCGCAGTACCACCGCGGCTACCCGGCGGCGTCGCTCCTGAGCCTGGTGCCGTTCCCGGCGCTGCTCCACGAGACGGTGGGGGCGCCCTTCGCCCACGTCCGGGACTCCGACGGCTTCAACGCCTTCCTCGAGGACACCGCTCCCCTGCGGGACGCCGGCATCCCCCTGCTCTTCGCCCCGGGGAACCACGACCTCTACCACCGCTGGGACCGGGCCGAGGTGGCGCGGCTCTTCGCCCAGGGTGACGGCGCCGGCCGCGGCGCGGAACGGCTCTGGTTCTCGGCGGACGTCTCCGGCTGGCGCCTGGTGATCCTCGACACCGGCACCGATCTGCTCGGCGACGTCGACCCCATGCCCGCCGGCGGAGCGCAGCTCCAGTGGCTGGAGGAGATCCTGGCCGACGCCGAGCGGCGCGGCCTCCGGAGCATCGTCACCCTGCACCTGCCGCCCTTCTCGTCGGCCCGCGAAGACGGGTCCGTTCCCTGGGTCCGGGAACGGGTGGTGCGCGGCGTCCTCGACCGCCACCGGGTGGAGCTGGTGCTGAACGGCCACGCCCACGCCTACGAGCGCCTGGAGGAGCCCGGGCTCGAGGGACGGCCGGTCACCTACGTCGTCACCGGCGGCGGCGGGTCGAGCTTCTTCCACGTGGCCGAGGAGCGCGAGCCCGGGTCGCTCCTCTTCGTGGAGGGGGTCCCGCACTTCGTCCGCCTGGACCTGGGGCCGGACGGCATCCGGGGCGAGATGATCCCGGTCTCCGTGGGCGGCGCGCCGGTGCCCGCGCGAGACGTCTTCGAGGTTCGCTCGGCCGCTAGCGGCGAACGAAGTCCCACCGCCCGGTGAGGCCGATCTCCCAGGAGGCCTGGTAGATCCCCTGGGTGGGCGCCTCCAGGGCCGCGAGCCGCGCCTCGACCCCCAGGGCGAAGGGGTCGCTCTTCCAGACCAGCGCCCCGGCGGCGGCGAGGAACCCGAGCGTCACCTTGGAGCTGGAGTTGGTCTGGCCCAGGACCGCCGTCTCGACCTTGACGCTGTAGAAGCCCACCCCCGCCCGGAGCCGGAACCAGTCGATGTCCCAGCCCGGCCCGAGGATGAACCCCATGGCCCACGACGAGTTGCTGGCGAAGGCCGATCCGCCCGGGATGGACCCGGGGATGTAGACGCTGCGGCCGCTCGACATGATGGGCACGTAGGAGACGTCGAGGAATGGGTGAGTGAAGTGCCGCCCCCGGTAGGCCACCGTCAGCGCGAAGCCCGGGCCGCCGTTGGCCCAGGTCTGGGTCGAGGTGTCCATGGCCGGCCAGGCGAGCTGGCCGTAGCCGAGAAAGGCGTCGAGCTCCCAGGCGTCGTGGGAGCTCGCTCCCTCCGCGGGCTTCGCCTCCTCCGCACGGGCGGCCGACGACGCCACGAGGGCGAGGGCGAGCGCGAGCCGTTTCACGGGGCGACCGGATACTGCGGGAGGATGCCGACCTCTTCCCATCGCTGGTTCAGGAACCCGATGTAGTTGGTGAGGATGGCGTTGGGGACGGCCTTCACGAGGAACTCGTCCATGGTCTTCGGGTCGTTGATGGTCCAGTACCCGACCACCTTCCCCAGCGACTGGAGCCGCTGCACGTCGCTCGTCATCGGCCCGCGCGTGTAGCGGGGCATCCAGGCCACACAGGGGACGTCGATGACGTCGTTCGGGTCCACCTCCACGAGGCAGCGCTGGCCGGGCGCGAGCTGCCCCCCGGCCTGCGCGTCGCGATAGGCGCTCACGTAATCGCTGGCGGGAAGCCCGATCACCGCCCGCGACGTGACCGGCTTGCTGCCGGGGAAGAGGCAGGCGCCGCCGGGTGGAGGCGTGGTGACCGAGCAGTCCACCAGCCTCTGCGAGAGGTCCCCGATGACCGCGCTGGTGGGGACGATGACGTCTGGGCTCTTCATGTCGATGTAGAAGGGGAGGTCGGTGCGCCGCAGGCCGTACTCCAGCATGTCGACCAGCCTGGGGATGATCTCGCCGTTCCGGAGCCGGCAGTTGGCGACGAGTTGGGCGTAGGTGTAGTCCTCGACGCTCCCGGTGCAGTAGACGCCCTGCACCACGTCCGGGGTGAGGCCCAGGTGGATGGACACCGGGATCCCATCGGCGGTGAGGTGGGCGTCGATCTCGAGGTAGTCGGCGCCGAGTTGCTTGGCGAAGACCAGGGTCTCGGGCGTGTTCTCGGAGACGCCGCAGTTGAGGGAGGTCACGCAGCCGCCGTGGTGCATCCCCACGCCGAAGCGCTGGCCCTCGGGCCCGTTCTTGGACTTGCGCGCCCTGCGGTAGTCGATCTGGAGCGGGAGCCCGGGGGCGTTGTTGCCGTTGCCGGTCGCGCCCACCAGTGTTGCCGTCCCGGGCGCGACCGCCGTCTGCCCCTCGCAGAACTGCCTGGCCACGCTGGCGGGCTGGACGAAGAGCCGCACCAGGCCGGTGATGGCGGGCGTCGGGTCCGGGTCGTCGAGGTAGCGCCAGTACCCCTCGAAGACCAGGGTGTCCGTCCCCGGGCCGGTCCCGGCGGCATCCAGGCACCCGCCCTGCAGCAGGGCGAAGGCGAAGTGATCGTTGGCCAGGATGGCGAGCGAGGCCTTGACGTTCGCGCCCAGGTCGCCCCACAGGCTCGAGTGGACCACCACGCCGTTGCCGAAGCGGCTCGAGGTGTCGTAGACGCCGTCGAGCGCCTTCAGCACCGGGGTGGTGCCATCCGGCAGGAACACCGGCAGCGGGGCGCCCACGGCCAGGAGGCCGCCTCCCGGGAACGACGGCGGCTTCGGGCCCTGCCGCTGCGACATGCAGGCGGGCGAGGCCAGCGCGGCCAGGGCCAGGAGCAGGAGCCGGGGGGCGGGGCGCGCCAGGTTTGGACGGTCAGAACTCATAGCCGGCCAGGAGGCCCAGGTACCAGATCTTCCGCGTGCTGATGGCGTCGGACGACCCGGACGTCTCCACGTTGAAGATGATGGGGTAGTTGGCCCTGGTGTTGTAGAGGCTCGCGCCGTAGTAGATGACCCCCTGCTTGCCGGTGACGAGCTCGACGATGAGCGACACGCCGAACCCCTCGTAGAGGCGCGTTTCCGGCGAGATGACGAGGTCGCCGAGCTTGGTCGCCTGGTACGGGGAGAAGTAGGCTTCGTACTGCAGCGTGAGCCAGGAGTCGCTCGCCACCTGGAGCCCGGCGAAGGCCCCCGGCTTGGTGAGGATCCCCCACCCCGTGGTGTCGAACGCGGTCGTGGCGACGAGGGCCTTGCCGAGCGCGCCGAAGAAGCCGTCGACGTGGAACATGAGGCCCAGCGAGAATGGGCCCACGTTCGCGGCCCACTGGGCGCCGGCGCCGAGCTGGTTGTAGAGGACGATGGTCTGCAGGCGCGCGTCGACGCTGAAGCCGGACCCCAGGCCGCGACGGTAGCTCGCGGTGAACATGGGCGAGATCTGCCACAGCCCGCCGATGGCCCAGCGGTCCCGGCCCTCCCCCGGGCCCGACGGGTGGAAGAGGAGGCCGCGCTCGGGGTACGCGCCCTCGGCGCGGGCCTCCGCTACGACCCCCTCGGGCCTCGCCGCTGCTGGGGCGGTGCCCTGCGCGCTTGCAGGCGCCGGGGCGAGAGCCAGCAGCGCCGCCAGCGCCGCGGTGGCCATGCTCCGGCTCCCCCTGTCCCTCGCGGCGCGCAAGCGGCGGCCAAGATACTTGGTGTCACGCAAGGGGTCTATCTCTCTCCCAGGCCCCAAAGGGGTGGTCCGCTGCGCTCTGCTCCGCTCTCCCGGCGGGCGGCGAGCCCCTGCCTGCTCGTCGCGCTCGCCACCGGCTCCCCGCGAATCCAGCGGGCGGTCGCGCCCGAGGCCGGTGGCGGTTCGGCTCGGTGGCGGCGTGGAGCCGCGAAGTGATAGTGGAGCCGCGAAGTGATAAGGGTCGTGCCCATGAGAAAGGCCGCTCGAGCGGCCGCCCTCGCCGGCGCCCTCTTGGCGGTGGGTTGTGCGACGGCACGGCCGGGGGGAAGCCGGCCCTCCCCACCCAGGGAGGCTGAAGCGGGTTGCGTCGCCCGGAGCGTTCGGGTCGTGGCGCCGGCGACGGGCCAGGCGGTCGCAGGGCGCGCCGTCTTCGAGTTTTGGGTGGAGCCGGACGGCTCGCCCGGACCGATGGAGTCGGTGATTTCCGAAGGGCTCGGCCTCGAAGGCGACGTCGAGGCCGCCAACGAGGTGGCGCGCGCCATCGCGCGGTGCCGCTGGATCCCGGCGGCCGAGCAGGGAAGGCCCGTGCGAGCGCTGGTGAGGTTGCCGCTCCGGTTCGCCCCGGCCCCGGAGGCGGGGGCCGAGGTGGCGACGCCGGTGGCTCACGAGGAGATACGACCTCCGCGCGAGGAGGTGGCGGGGTGCGTCCCGCGGACGCTTCACTTTCCCGCCAGCGCGCCCCCCGGCGCGGCGAAGGCGAGCTTCCTGGTGCGGGTGGAGGCGGACGGCTCCGTGGGGCCAGTGACCTCGATCGGCCTCGCCGATCTCGGCGCGGAGCGGCGGCGCGCCCTCGTCGACGAGGTCGCGGCCGCGGCGGCCAGGTGCCGCTTCCTGCCCGGAACCGTGAACGGCGCACCGGCGCGGACCTTCTGGCTGGTGGAGGTGCGCTTCACCGCTCCGGCGCCGGCGCCCGCCGCTTCTCCACCCTGACCTTAGAACCCGTCCCAATATTCCCGACCTACTGCGGCGCGCGATGCCTGCCTGCGGCGGGCAGGCTCGTCGCTGCGCTGCTCAACGTAGCTTCCAGCTACGCTTCCGCTGCTTGCTCCTCGCGTGCCCGCCTCGGCGACGGCCTCGCGCGCCTCGCGACGGCCGGGAATATCGGAACGGATTCTTGGCGATCACGCGCCGGCGCGCGGTCCCGGTCCCCGCCGAGGGCGGCCCGGGATGCCAGCGCGAGCCATGTCACAGCGCCGCCGGTCTCCGGGAGACCCGGCGGCCCGGTTCTCGCTTCCGGGCGCTCTTCTCGCTCGCGACCTCGGAGCGGCGGCCGCGCGGCGACGAGGAACGCGCGGCGGCTCGCAAACGTCGGTCGCGCAGCCCAAGGGCCTCCTCGGCGCATTGGCGCTCCACGACGGTTGCTCGCCGCGAGCACGGGCCCCGGGTCGCGCGTATCGCGGTGGCCGCGGCTCGCTCCGACGGCGCCCTCCAGCGAGACCGGGCCGGCGTGGACGTCGACGAGGCTCGCGGGAATCGGTTACCGAGATCAGCCTTCGTCAGTGGCAGCCGCCCCCTGACCCCATCATCGAGCCGCCCTGCATCCCGCCCAGCATGGCCATCTCGTGGTCGAGCATGGAGTCCATGGCCACCTGGTGCCTCGTCGCCTCCGCCGCGACATCGTTCGCCGAGCAGGCGACGGCGAGATGGTCGTCGAGCTCCCCGAGCATCGCCTGACAGGTGGCCTGCATCTCGGCAGAGCCGGGGCATCCCATCTCGCGCAGGTGGGCGTCCATGTCGATGCTCATGACCTCCATGCGCTCGAGCATGGGCCGCACTTCCGCGCCGTAGCGGGTACGTTCGGCCGGGCACTCCGCCGCGCCCAGGGCCGCGGAGTTGGCTTGGTGCCTCGCGACCGCCCCCGAGATCTGCGAGGCGAGGTTCCGGTACGCGCTCACGTCCGCCGTTTGCGACCCGCCGCACGCGGAAAGAACCAGACCGAGCCCCATCGCCAGACCTATCGCTCTCATTCGGCCTCCTGATGAGGAGCCGAGTGCAAGGGCCGTTCCAGGGCCAGGACGCTCGGCCAATGTGCATGGGACCGAAATGACGAGGGCCGCGTGCACGACCTTGCGCGGCCCATGCGATCCCGAGGCAGGGCGGCGCAGGGGTTGCGCCCTGCCTAAACGAGCGATCATGATTCGTGAACAGCGTCCGGGGAGGGGCCCCACTTTGGGTAAGGAGGGGCAGAGCCCCTCCCCGTTGGGCGGCGCGCGACAGCGCGCCGGGGCCCCGCGCAGCAGGGGTGGGGCCCCGGCGAGCTCTGCTCGACGGGGCGGGGCGGCACGCCCCGTCACGATCTGGCTAAACGACAGCGCGATTCGGGTCGCTGCAAGCGATCCCGAATCGCGCACTGTCGTTTAGAGTCGGTACCCGATGTCCTCCGTGAGCGGCGTCCGACCGCGCACGAAGGTTCCGGTGGCACGGCCGACCTGTCGCTCCCGGCCGTCGGTGAGGATCGCCTCGGCGACGAAACCGGACCGGGCCTCGTGCACCACGCGGGCGCGCGACGTCAACGTTCCGTCGGCGATGGGCCGGAGCAGGTACAGGTTCATGCTCGTGGTGAGGACGAAGGCGTCCTCCACCAGCGAGTTGGCCGCGAAGAAGGCCGCGTCGTCCGCCGCCTTGAAGTACACGGCCCCGTGCGCGGCGCCCGCCGCGTGAAAGAGCTCGGCGCGTATCGGGATCCGCACTTCGGCGCGGCCGTCGTCGATCCGGATCTCGGGCTGAAAGAACCGATTGATGGGGGCCGAGAGGTACATCTTCTCGAGCTTCCGGAAGTGCGTCTCGCTCACGGAGCTCCTCCTGGGTCGCGGGCGGGCCAGTCTACACCGCCGCCGGTGCGAGCGCGGGCCGTGGCCGATCCGCGGCCCACCGGAGGCGTCACAGCGTGGTCGGTGGAGTCACGATCTTCGCGAGCGTGGAGCCGCAATCGCGGCGCCTGTGGGCGAAAGCCGGCCGGCACGCCATGTGCTTCGAGGAAGACACGCCTGCGAGGATCCACCTCGCGGTGAACAGGAGATTCTCGATGCCCTCACTGATTCCCTCGCTCATGGTCGCCGGCCTGGCCCTGGCGGCGGCCCCGGTCGCGGCGGATCCACTCGACGTCTACCAGGAGGCCTTCGCGACGGCGCCGCAGCCCGCGACGACCCGGGTCGTCCACGACGGGGGGCCCTACGCCGAGGCCTTCTCGGCCTCGCCCGCCGTGGCGGCGCCGGCCCGCCCTGCCCTGGCCACGAGCGCGGCCCCCTACACCGAGAGGTTCGCCGACACGTCCAGCGCGCCTTCCGCCAAGCCCGAGGCGCCCGCGGCCGCCTGCGCCTGCCTGCAGCGAGACGGCTGACGCCGGCCCGGCCGCGCGGTGGCCGGACGACGGGGCCGCTGGCTCCGCGACCCGCCCCGACCGGATCGCAGCGCGCCGGAGCCGGCGGCTCCGTTCACCTCCCCGAGGTCGGGCCAGTCGCGCCGGCCGAGCCGGCCGCGGCCCGCAGGTCCTTCACTCTGAGCTGGAGCCGCCGCGTCCCGTCCCAGTCGTCCCAGCCGAGCGCCACCGCCGCCTCCACCGCGCCGCCGCACAGCGAGAGCCGCTCCCCCATCCCGAAGCCGATGGCATCGAGCGGCCCGAGCGACATCTTGAGGTGGGCCCTGCCCGCCCCCACCACCCGGCACCGGGCCGGGGTGACCCGCACCGCGAACAGCGGCTCGGGGTGGCCGGCGCCGAAGGGAGCGAGCCTCTCCAGATCCGCCGCCGCCCGCGGGTCGAGGCGCTCGGGCTCGACCCAGCCCTCGATGCGGCACCGCGGCACCAGGTCCTCGTCGCGAAGCCGCTCCGCGGCGTGGCGCTCGAAGGCCTCGCGGAAGGCGGGGAGCGCCGCCGCCTCGACGGTGACGCCGGCGGCGTGGCGGTGGCCGCCGAAACGCGAGAGGTGGCCTCGGCAGGCCGAGAGCGCGTCGTAGAGGTGGAACCCGTCGACGCTGCGGCCGCTTCCCTTGCCCACCCCTCCGTCCACTCCCACCAGCACCGCCGGCCGGTGGAAGCGCTCCGCCACCCGGGCCGCTGCGATACCCACCACCCCGGGGTGCCACCCCTCCCGCGCCAGCACCAGCCCGCGGGCGCCGCGCCGCACGTGCGCCGCGGCGTCGGCCAGGGCCTCCTCCAGCATGCGCCGCTCGATCTCCTGCCGGGCCCGGTTCTCCCGGTCCAGCTCCTCGGCCAGCGCCGCCGCCGCCGCCGGGTCTGACTCGAGGAGCAGCCGCACCCCGCGCCCGGCGTCGTCGAGCCGGCCAGCGGCGTTGAGCCGCGGCGCGAGGCGGAAGCCCACCTGCCCGGCGGACACCGCCGCCCCCTCGGAAATCCCGGCCACGGACTTGAGCGCCCGCACCCCGGGCCGGCGCGAGCGGGAGAGCTCGGCCAGGCCGTGCCGCACCAGCACCCGGTTGGCCTCGGTGAGCGGCACCACGTCGGCCACCGTCCCCAGCGCCACCAGGTCGAGCGCCTGGCGCAGGTTGGGCTCGGGCCGGCCCTCCCCGAAGCGCCCGCGCTCGCGCAGCCGCCGCCTGAGCGCCATGCACAGGGCGAAGGTGACACCCACCGCGGCCAGGTGCTTCGAGGGGTAGTCGCAGCCCGGCTGGTGCGGGTTCAGGATGGCGGCCGCCGCCGGCAGCTCCACCGGCACGGTGTGGTGGTCCACCACCACCACCTCCACGCCCAGCCGCGCCGCCGCCTGCACCTCGGCCACGCTGGTGATGCCGCAGTCGAGGGTGACGAGGAGCCGCACGCCGCGCCCGGCCAGCGTCTCCACGGCCCGCTCGTTGAGGCCGTAGCCCTCGACCAGGCGGTGCGGGGTATAGGTGACGACGTCGGCCCCGGCGGCGCGCAGGAACCCCGCCAGGAGCGCGGTGGAGGTGACGCCGTCGACGTCGTAGTCGCCGTAGCATGCGATGCGCTCGCCCCCCTCCACGGCGCGGACCACCCGCTCCACCGCCGCCGCCATGCCCTTCATGAAGAAGGGGTCGGGCAGGTCCTCGAGGCCGGCGCGGAGGAAGCGCCCGGCCCGCTCCGCCTCGCCGAGGCCGCGAGCGGCGAGCACGCGGGCGGCGAGGGGATGCAGGCCGAGCGCGCGGGCGAGCCCGTCCGCCGCCGCCTCGTCCCACGCCGCCTCCACCCACCGCTTCGCCACCGGGCTCGCCACGCGGCGCTTCTGGTAGCACGCGGCTCCGACAGCGACGCGGCGTAGACCCGATCGGCCTCTGATCGGCCGGAGCGGCGGCCCAGATGCTCCCGGCTCGTGGACCGGCCTCTCGGCGCGGCTCACCGAGGAGGAGCGGTTCCGGCGGGAGACGCGTCCGGGCACGCTGAGCCCGAGTCGCCCGCTGCGATCTCCAGCGCCGCCTCCGGCGTGAGCAGGCTCCCGGCCTTCAGGATATGTGGCGCGTGGTCCGCGTCGAAGCCGACGTGCCCCCGGCCGCCCGCTGGGCGGATGGTCACCCGCGCCACGAGCTGGTAGGGCACGAGCTCCGTGCGCATGCGCCTCGGCTCCCCCTCGCCCTCCAGGACCGCGAGGGCCACGAAGGTCGGTCCTAGCCCGATGACGTGGCACAGGTCGAGAACTTCGCCGGTGGCCAGGTGGATCTGCACCGCCGGCAGCCCTTCACCTGGGTCGGGACAGCGGTCCCGCGCGAAAGCCCGAAGCTGCCCCAGGAAGAAGCCCGGGCCGAAGGGGGCGTCGAGCGCCGCTGCGATCGGACGGTCCTCGGCCACAGTGAGCTCCTGGGCCGGCCCGAGGCCCCGGCCAGCGCGGCGATCGAGCCGCGCCGCCGGGTCGACGCCTCGCTACCCGTGCTTGCAGCTGCAGGCCCGCGCGGTGTCGCTTGCCGCCTTCTCCTGCGCCTTGATCTGCTTGCCCGCCAGCACGCGGGCCTCGTCGGTGGACACCGGGGCCCTGCGGTCGGAAGCGGTATCGGCCGCCAGGACGGGGGCGGCCGCCAGCGTCAACAGCCCGGCCAGTACCATTCTCTTCAGCATGTCGGACTCCTCATGCCGGGCCTGGTGGAGAGCCGAGACCGCCTCCCGGCGCGGGGGCTCGGACACCCAGTCACCAGAGCATCCCGCGTGCCACCGTGCGTACCGCCATGCTCCCGTAAAGAGGGCCTCCGCGGCACGCGCGCGGGAGCCCTTCGTGACGGCGGCGGCCACGGCGTGATCGCACCAGTCACAGCGACCCGGCGCCGCGCGCACCATTCGCCAGGGCCCGGCCGCAACGCTTCACGACAAAACTGGCTCGCGCGAGGACCGCAGCCGAAAGTGGCTTCGCCCGGTTGGGAAGCGGCCCGGCGCCCCCGGGGAGCGAAAGGAGAGGCAACACCCCGGTCTGCCGCACGCCGAGCCGATCTTGGAGAGCCAGCACGCGGCGTGCCAGTCGTCATCCGGGAGAACAGGGCGCCGATGCTCGGAGGAGGAGGGCGGGCGCACTCCTTGCTAGCGGATTCCCGCGGATGAAGTCGTGGTGGACCACCCTCCTGGCAGCGGTGGCGGGAGCCCTCCTGGCGCTCGCGGGCGTGACCATCGCCGTCCTCTGGGGCGGCGTGAGCGCACGTCCAGAGCCTCCCCGGATCGAGACGGCGATCGCTCGGGCCCTGCGGCGCGCAGCCATCCCCGCCGCAGCGCGGGGCGCGAAGAACCCTTTGCAGGCGACCCCGGAGACGCTCGCGGAAGCCCGGGCGCACTTCGCCGATCACTGCGCCTCCTGCCACGCCAACGACGGAAGCGGCAAGACTTCTCTGGGCCAGGGCCTTTACCCTCGCGTGCCGGACATGAGGCTCGCCGAGACTCAGGAGCTCACCGATGGCGAGCTCTTCTACATCATCGAGAACGGGATCCGGCTCACCGGCATGCCGGCCTGGGGGACGGCGGCGAAGCAGGCGGAGACCTGGAAGCTGGTGCACTTCATCCGCCACCTCCCCTCGCTCACGCCGGAGGAGACGCTGTTGATGGAACGGCTCAACCCCCGGAGTCCGGAGGAGTGGCGCGAGCTCGAAGAGGAGGAGCGCTTCCTGCGCGGTGACGAGGCCTCCGGGGCGCCCGCGCTGCCAGGGCGCCACGGAGACTAAAGCGTCGGCCCCGAGGAGCCACAATGATTCCGGATCGGATCGATGTGAATGCCGATGCCCCGGATCGCCACACCGCCCTCTGGCCGGGGCAATTCCGAGGAGGAGAGATGAGAACGGAACTTCTCGCTCTGGTAGCCGTGGCGCTTCTTGCGATGTCCCCGGCGCTGGCGCACGAGGGCGGCATCGACGCGAAGGGCGTGGTAAAGGCGGTCACGGCGGAGCGCATCACCATCGAGACGCCGAAGGGTGAAAGGAGCTTCGCCCTCACGTCCGAGACCTCGTACGCCAGAGGCTCGGCCCCGGCCCGCCGCGAGGACCTGCGCGCCGGCGAGCGTGTCGTGGTGCACGCGCGTGAGCGCGGTGGGCGGCTGGAGGCGATCGCGGTCCGTGCCGGCCCGGCCAGGAGCGCCGATTCCTCTCGTTGAGACTGGGCACCGCCCTCATTCACGGGCATTTCCGGGCCTGGAGGCGCGGCCGAGGGGGCGGAGGCCGCGACGCCGGCGCGCAGCCTCTCGGGCGAGCCGGCGGAGGGGTGCGCTTGCCGTTGGATCCGTTCAAGCGGACGCGCCTCCGCTCTCCGCTTGACAGGATGGTCTTCCGTCATCTAGGATGTCGTCACGATGAGCCGCCGCCATAGCCGACGCGACGTTGTCTGCCTGCGCGGCGCGCTCTGCGCGACCTGCGTCTGTCGCCGGCCGGCGCGCGCTGCGCGAATGCGCGGCTGACGCCCGGCCCTCTCCCGATCGCAGCTCACCGAGGCACGACGCCGTCTCGACCGGGGCTGTCGGGGCGCGCGCGCACGGCGCAGCCCTCCAGAAGGTCGCAGATCATGTCGAACGTCGCTTCCCATGCTCTCCCCTGGCACCGCCGCGAGGACACCTGGGCGATCGCCATCGCGATCGCGCTCGTCCTCGCGGCCACCGCCGCGCACTTCCTCGGTGCCGCACACCTCGTCGGAGCCACGGCGCCATCGTTCCCGACGTGGTCCGGCGGCGTCGCCAACGCGACCGCCGTGCTCGGATCGACCCCGGCGGCCCTCCTCCTCCTCTTCGGCGCCTTTCTCGCCGCGTTCTCGATCGCGTCGCCCATGGTCGACCACCTCACCCGCGTCTACCTCGAGCCGGCTCCGGCGCCAACCGCACGGTGCGATGCACCCGTCACCGCTGCCGACGTCCGAGCGGAAGGCGATCGGGTGCGCGCCCATGCCGAGCGCGTGGCCAGGATGATGGACATCCTCGCCGCGCGGGGGTTCCGATTCCGCCGCGCCGGGCGGCGGATCGTCGCCGAGTCGGTCGAGACCGAAGCCTCCGAGGTGAAGGACGGTCTCCTGGCCGCGGGGTTCGTGCACTGCGAGTTCCAGATCGTGCTCGAGTACGGCCGCCGCTGGGGCATCTTGTGACCGCCCCGCTCTTCCCGCTCTTCCTCAAGCTCGCTGGCCGCGACGTCGTCGTCGTGGGCGGTGGTGCGATGGCCGCGATCCGCATCCGCCAACTCGCCGAGGCCGGGGCGCGGGTCACCGTCGTCGCGCCCGAGGTGAAGGACGAGGTGGCGTCGCGCGCGGCCGTGGTGCACCGTCGCGGGTTCGAGCCGGCGGACCTCGACGGCGCGTGGCTCGCGGTCGCGGCGGGGACGCCCGCGGTGAACCAGGCCGTCGCCGAGGCAGCGGAGACGCGGCGCATCCTGGTCAACGCCGTGGACGATCCCGAGCGCGGCAGCGCCTACACCGGCGGCGTCGTCCGGCGCGGCGAGGCGACCGTCGCCATCTCCACCGGCGGCCGCGCCCCCGCCCTGGCCGGCCTCCTCCGGGAAGCCATCGATGCGGTCCTCCCCGCCGACCTGGCGCGGTGGACTCGGGTCGCCGAGGGCGAGCGCGCCGCCTGGAAGCGTGAGCGGGTCCCGCTGGCCACGCGGCAGCCGCTCCTCCTGCGCAGACTCAACGCGCTGTACGACGGCCCGGGGCCGCGGACGCCCAAGACGCCCGCCGGGTTCGTGTCCCTCGTCGGCGGAGGACCCGGCGATCCGGGCCTCCTGACCCGACGGGCCGTCGACCGGCTGGCGGCGGCCGACCTCGTCCTCTACGACGCGCTCGTGGATCCGGAGGTTCTGCGCGTCGCCCCGCACGCGCACTGCTTCTACGTCGGGAAGCGCGCCGGCCGCCCCAGCGTCTCGCAGCGCGCCATCGAGCGGCTCCTGGTGCGGGCCGCACGGCGGGGGAAGCGCGTGGTGCGGCTCAAGTGCGGCGACCCCTTCGTCTTCGGCCGCGGCGGCGAGGAGGCTTTGGCCCTGGCCGCGGCCGGAGTGCCGTTCGAAGTGGTCCCGGGCGTCTCGTCCGCGATCGCGGCACCCGCCCTGGCCGGGATTCCCGTCACGCACCGCGGGCTCGCGACCGCGTTCGCGGTGGTCTCCGGCCACCGCGAGGCGTCCTACGGCCCTGTCCTCGACGGCCTCGGCCCGGCGTCGCTCACGCTGGTCCTGCTCATGGGCGTCGGCGAGCGAGCGCGCATCGCCTCCCGGCTCCTCGCGCGCGGCTGGCCTCCGTCGACGCCTGCCGCGATGGTCCTCGGCGCATCCTCGGCCGGGGCTTTCACCTGGACCGGGACGCTGGCGGAGCTGGGCGCGGCCGAGATTCCGGAGGATCGCGCCCACCTGCCCGGCACCATCGTCGTCGGCGCCGTCGCCGGGCTCGCGCCGGCCCTGGCCCGTTCCGCAACCGCCGCCGGCGCCATGGCGTCCGGCACATAGGAGACCTCCATGCCAGCGATGACCGACGCCCTCGCCCGCACCCGCGCCACCTTCGCCGACGTGCGGGAGATCGACCACTTCGTCGCCATGCTGGGCCGGTTCGAGCGCGGCGAGATCGACGGGGACCAGTGGCGCTCCTACCGCGTCGTGCTCGGCGCGTACTCGCAGCGCCAGGAGGGCCGATACATGCTCCGCGTGAAGATCCCGCAGGGCGTCGCCTCCGCGGCGCAGCTCCGGGCCCTCGCGGACGTGGCGGCCCGCTGGTCTCGCGGGTTCGGGCACGTCACCACGCGCCAGAACCTCCAGTTCCATTTCGTGCGGCTGGCGGACCTGGAGCCGGCGCTGCGCCGGCTGGCACAGGCGGGGATCAACACCGTGGGGGCGGGAGGCAACGCCGTCCGGAACGTGGTCGCCTGCCCCTTCGCCGGGGTGTCGGCGGACGAGGCGTTCGACACCACCCCCTACGCCGAGGCGGTGACGCGACACTTCCTCCGCCACCCCCTCGCCTCCTCGCTCCCGCGCAAGTTCAAGGTCGCGTTCGAGGGCTGCGGCGAGGACCACGTCCCGACCGCCATTCAGGACCTGGGGTTCAGGGCGCTCGTGCGCGGCGAGGGCGTGGGCGCGGAGCGCGGATTCCGGGTGACGGCCGCCGGCGGCACCGCCTCTTCCTGCAGCGCGGGGCTGGAGCTCGTGGAGTTCCTGCCAGCCGAGGACGTGCTCGCGCTCGCGGAGGCCGTCGTCCGCGTCTTCCACGCGCGGGGCGACCGCAAGAACAAGAACCGCAACCGTCTCAAGTTCCTCGTCCGCGACCTCGGATTCGACGCGTTCCGGGGGCTGGTCACTGAGGCGCTCGCCGCCGTCCGCGCCCAGGGCGCACCGCGCCTGCCGTTCGATCCAGCGCAGCTCGAGGAGGAGCGCGCGCCGTCCCACGCGCGCCCCCGGCCTCCCTCGCCCGCGGAGATCGCCGCGCGCATCCGGGCCGCGCCGCCCCGCGGTCCGGGCCTTCCGCCGAACGTCGAGCCGGACCTCCCCCCCTCTGCGGCCGCGATCCCGGAGTTACTGGCCACGAACGTCCGGCCGCAGCGCCAGGAGGGGTTCGCGGTCGTCACCCTGGCGCCGCCGCAGGGCGACCTCACCGCCGCGCAGCTCGAGGTCCTGGCGGACGTCGCGCTCGCCTGGGGCGACGGGACGGTGCGCCTTTCGGGACGCGGGCACGTCCTCCTCCGCTGGGTCCGGAGCGACGATCTCGCCGCGGTGGCCGCGGCGGTCTCGGCGGCAGGGCTCGGCCGCGCCGGCGCCGGGAGCGCCGGCGACGTGGTCGCCTGCCCGGGGGCAGAGGTGTGCCGCCAGGCAGTGACGACGACGCGGCCGGTGGCGCGGCTCGTCGAGCAGCGGGTGCGCGCGTCGCTCGGGGCGGCGGGCCTCGGCGCGCCGGTCGCGGTGCACGTCTCGGGCTGCCCGAATGGCTGCGGCCAGCACCACCTGGCCGCGATCGGGCTGCAGGGGAGCGCGCGGAGGCTCGGGGAGCGCACCGTCCCGCAGTACTTCGTCCTCCTGGGGGGCGGCGCCGACGCCGGCGGCACCACGTTCTCGAAGCTCGCGGCGAAGGTGCCGGCTCGGCGAGTACCCGAGGCGGTGGAGCGGCTGACGGGGCTCTACCTCGCCGAGCGCGCCGAGGGCGAGGCGGCGGGCCCGTTCTTCGCCCGCGTCTTCGATCGCGCGAAGGCGCTCTTGGCCGATCTCGAGCCGTTGCGGCTCGAAGATGCGCGAGCGGAAGACTTCATCGAGCCGGGATCGGCGAAGGCCTTCCACCCGGAGACGTCCGCCGGCGAGTGCGCGGCGTGAGCGCGGCGCTCGACTTCATCCGACCCAACGAGGAGAGATACCCATGCCCGTCACCCTGAGACTTCCCAGCGTGCTCGCCCGCTCCGCAGGCGGCCAGACGGTCCACCAGGCGCTGGGCGCCACCGTGGGAGACGTCGTCTCGGACGTCGCCGCCCGCTTCCCCGAGCTCGGCCCGCGCCTCCGCGACGCCAGGGGCGAGCCGTACCCGTACGTCATCTTCTACCTCGACGACCAGGACATCCGCTTCCAGAAGGGGTTCGCCACGCCCGTGCCGGACGGCGCGGAGATCGTGGTGGTCCCGGCGATCGCGGGAGGCTGAGCATGCCCATCGGCCGCCCCCTCCCCGAGCTCCCTCCGCTCACGCAGGACGAGATCCTCCGCTACAGCCGCCACCTCCAGGCGGCCGGCTTCCGGCGCGTCTGGAACCTCGACGGCGGGATCCTCCGCTGGAGCGAAGAGATCGATCCGAGCGTGCCGAGGTACTGACCTGACGCGCGTCCCCGCCGCGCCGCCTTCGCCTTCGCCGCGCCCCGGCGCGGCGCCTCCCCTCGAGTCGATCCTCGACGCGATCGGAGGCACGCCCATGGTCCGGCTCCGCACCGTCGCCGGGCCGGCCGGGGCGGCGGTGTACGCGAAGCTCGAGTCCCTGAACCCGGGCGGGTCGGTGAAGGACCGCATCGCCGCGGCCATGGTCGAGGCCGCCGAGCGGGACGGGCGGCTCGCGCCGGGGTGCCGGATCGTCGAGCCGACGAGCGGGAACACCGGGATCGCCCTCGCGCTCGTCTGCGCCGTGAAGGGATACCCGCTCACGCTCGTCATGCCCGACTCGACCGCGCTCGAGCACCGGCAGGCGCTCGAAGCCTACGGCGCCGCGATCGTCCTCACGCCCGCCGAGGAGGCGATGCCAGCGGCCGTCGAGCGCGCGAGGGAGATCGGCGCCCGGGGCGGCGCCCTCCTCCTCGACCAGTTCGTGAACCCGGCCAACCCCGCCGCGCACCGCGAGACGACCGGCCCGGAGCTCCTGGACGCGCTGCGAGCGCTCGGGCGCGCACCGGACGCCCTCGTCGCCGGAGTGGGCACCGGCGGCACGCTCGCCGGGGTCGCCGAGGTGCTCCGGCGCGAGTGGCCGGACGTGGCCCTAGTGGCGGTGGAGCCGGAAGCGAGCCCGGTCCTCTCCGGCGGCCGGCCCGGGCCCACCCGGATCCAGGGGCTCGGCGCCGGGTTCGTCCCGCCCGTGCTGCCGCGCGGTGCCTGGGATCGCGTCGAGCGGGTGACCGACCAGGCAGCCTGGGCCATGAGGGCGCGGCTCGCGCGCGAGGAGGGCCTCCTCGTGGGTCTCTCCAGCGGCGCGGCGGCGGTCGCGGCCCTCCGGATCGCGCGCGAGGTCGGGCCCGCGGGCCTGGTGGTGACCGTGCTCGCCGACTCGGGTGAGCGCTACTTCTCGATGGCGGAGTGGTTCGAGGAAACGACGTGATGGCGCGCGCACCGCGGCATGGTCCGGCGCCGGTCGAGTCCTTGGCGCGGCTCGTTGGCCGGACGCCGCTGGTGCGGCTCCGCCACATCGCCGCGGAGCTTCCGGGGATCCACATCTACGGCAAGTGCGAGTTCATGAACCCGGGTGGCTCGGTGAAGGACCGCGCGGCGCTGCGGATGATCGAGGCGGCGCTGGCCGACGGCCGCTTCGGCCCGGACAGGACCCTCGTCGACTCGACGAGCGGCAACACCGGCGTGGCCTACGCCTGGATCTGCGCCGCGCTGGGGCTGCGCTGCGCGCTGGTCATGCCGTCCAACGTGACCGCGGCGCGCAAGCGCATCACCCGGGCGTACGGCGCCGAGCTCGTCTTCTCGGACCCGCTCGAGGGCTCGGACGGAGCCATCCGCAAGGTGAGACAGCTCGTGGCTGCGGAGCCGGACCGCTGGTTCTATCCGGACCAGTACGGCAACCAGGAGAACCCTCGCGCCCACGAGACCGGGACCGCGGTCGAGATCGCCGAAGCGCTCCAGGGCCGCGTCGCCGCGTTCGTCGCCGGCATCGGCACCGGCGGGACCGTCATGGGGACGTGCCGCGGGCTCAGGCGCCTCGCGCCCGGCGTCCGCTGCTTCGCGGCGGAGCCCGCCGAGCCGCTTCACGGGCTCGAGGGCTTGAAGCACATGGCGAGCTCGATCGTGCCGCCCATCTACCGCGAAGCTGAGCTCGACGGGAAGATCTCGGTCCCGACCGCGGAGGGACGGGCCATGGCCGAGCGGCTCGGGCGCGAGGAGGCGCTGCGGGTCGGTCACTCGGCCGGGGCGGCGGTCTGCGCCGCCGTCGAGGTGGCGCGGCGCATGGCGGACGCCGGCGATGCCGGGAACGTCGTCACCGTGCTGCCCGATCATGCCGATCGCTACTTCGAGCCGAAAAGGTGGGACCGGAGGATCGCCTGGTGAGCGGCGAGGGCGTCCGCTACGGCCCGGAGGTGCTCGCCCGGATCGTGGCGTTCTGCGAGGCCGATCCGCTGCGAGAGGTCTGCGGGTTCGTGGCGCGGCTCGGCCCGTGTGCCCCCCTCGAGGTGGTGGCGATTCCGAACGTGGCCGACCGGTACCACGCCGCCGATCCAGCGAGCTTCCCGCGCACGAGCCGCAACTCGTACCTCATGGATCCCCGCGTGCAGTTCCGCGTCGTCGAGGAGCTCGAACGGGCCGGCGGCAACGTGGTTGCGGTGTGGCACTCCCACGTCGAGGTCGGCGCGTACTTCTCGGCCAAGGACCAGGCCGACGCGGTGGTGGGAGACCTCCAGCTGTTGCCTGGCGCCGAGTACCTCGTCTTCGCGGTGAGCGCCGGGAGGGTGACGGAGGCCAAGCGTTACCGGTACGACGGCGCAGGCTTCGTCGAGTCCGGCGTCGCGTAGCCCGCGCCTCCGGGGCGCCGCCAGAGCAGGAAATGAACTCCCGCGCGACTCACCTCACACCGTCGCCGGGACGGGAGCGGCCGCCGCCCCCTCGCCGGGGAGCCCGACGCTCGGCGGCCCCTCCACGACCTCCTTCCGCTTCCAGAGGAAGTAGATGGCCGGGTAGACCAGCAGCTCCAGGGCGAAGGATGTGACCAGGCCGCCCACCATGGGTGCGGCGATGCGCTTCATGAGGTCGGCGCCGGTCCCAGTGGACCACATGATGGGGAGAAGCCCGATGAAGGCCGCGGCGACGGTCATGGCCTTGGGCCGCACCCGCTTCACGGCGCCGTGGACGATGGCCTCCACGAGGTCGCCGGTGGTCCGGAGCCGGCCCTGGGCCCTGGCCGCGTCGTAGGAGAGGTCGAGGAACAGCAGCATGAAGACACCGGTCTCGGCGTCGAGCCCCATGAGGGCGATCATGCCGACCCAGACGGCGATGGAGATGTTGTAGCCGAGGAGCCAGAGGAGCCAGACCGCTCCCACCACCGAGAAGGGAACCGCCAGCATGACCACCGCCGCCTTGAAGCTCGACCGGGTGTTCATGTAGAGGAGCGCGAAGATGATCACCAGCGTGAGGGGGACGATGAGCTTCAGCCGCTCCCTCACCCGCAGCATGTTCTCGTACTGGCCGCTCCAAGCCATGGAGTAGCCGGTCGGCATCTTCACCGCCGAGCCTACCGCCTTCTTCGCCTCCTCCACGTAGCTCCCCACGTCGGTCTTGGAGGTGTCGAAGTCGACGTAGACGTACCCGGAGAGCAGCCCGTTCTCGTCGCGAATCATCGACGGGCCCTCGACGAGCCTGACGTCGGCGATCTCGGCCATGGGAATCTGCCCCTGGCCGCTCGGAAGGGGCAGGAGGACGCGCTTCAGCGCCTCTACGTCCTCGCGGTAGTCGCGGGCGTAGCGGACGTTGACGCCGTAACGCTGCCGCCCCTCGATGGTGGTGGTCTGGTTGTCGCCGCCGACGGCGGTCATCACCATCATGTTGGCGTCGTCCACCGAGAGCCCGTAGCGCGCCAACCGGTCGCGGTTCAGCACGAAGTCGAGGAACCAGCCGCCGGCGACGCGCTCGGCGTAGACGCTGCGCGTTCCCGGGACATTCTGGACCGCGGCCTCGGTCTCGAGGGCGATCTTCTGGATGATGGCGAGGTCGGCACCGCTGACCTTGATGCCCACCGGGGTACGGATGCCGGTGGAGAGCATGTCGAGGCGCCCCTTGATGGGCATGGTCCAGGCGTTGGAGATGCCCGGCAGCCGGAGCGCCGCGTCCATCTCGTGGATGAGCTCCTCCTCGGTGATGCGATCCCGCCAGGCGGTGCGCAGGCCGCGCTTCAGCCAGCCGGGCGCCCAGCTCGAATACCAGCGCGACTTCTCCCGCCATTGCAGCTCGGGCTTCAGGAGCACCGTGGTCTCCATCATCGTGAAGGGCGCCGGGTCGGTGGAGGTGTCGGCGCGGCCGGCCTTGCCGAAGACGCGCTCCACCTCGGGGAAGGTCATGAGGATCTTGTCCTGGACCTGCAGCGCCTTCTGCGCCTCGGCGACCGACATGCCGGGCTCGACCGCCGACGGCATGTAGAGGAGCGTCCCCTCCCGCAGCGGCGGCATGAACTCGGAGCCGAGCTGCAGGTAGACGGGAACGGTCGCGGCCACCACCACCAGGCTCGCCACCACCGTCGCCTTGGCGTGCTTGAGCACGAAACGGCATGGCGGCTCGTAGATCTTGTGCAGGAACAGGCTGATGGGGTGCTTCTCCTCCGCATAGTACTTCCCCACGAAGACCTGCGTCGCGAGCCAGGCGAGCGGCCTGGGCCGGAAGGTGAAGGGGTCGATGCGCGCGAAGAGCATGCGCATGGCTGGGTTCAGGGTGATGGCCAGGAGGGAGGCGATGGCCATGGCCAGGTTCTTCGAGTAGGCCAGCGGCCGGAAGAGGCGCCCCTCCTGGTCCACCAGCGTGAACACCGGCATGAAGGCCACCGCGATGACGAGCAGCGAGAAGAACACCGACGGCCCCACCTCCATCAGGGCCTCCAGCCGGACATGGTGGAAGTCCCCCTTTCCACCGCTGGCCTGCCACAGGTGGATCTTGTTGTAGGCGTTCTCCACCTCGACGATGGCCCCGTCCACCAGCACGCCGATGGAGATGGCGATGCCGGCGAGCGACATGAGGTTGGCGTTGAGGCCCATGGCGTACATGGGGATGAAGGCCAGGGCCACGCTGATGGGGATGGTGAGGACCGGGATGGTGGCGGAGGGGATGTGCCAGAGGAAGAGCAGGATGATGAGGGAGACGACGACGATCTCCTCGATCAGCTTGTCCTTCACCGTCTCGATGGCCCGGTCGATGAGGTCGGACCGGTCGTAGGTGGTCACTACCTCGACCCCGGGCGGCAGCGACGGCGCCAGCTCCTTCAGCTTGGCCTGGATCCGCTCGATGACGTTGAGCGCGTTCTCGCCCTGGCGCATCACCACGATGCCGCCCACCACGTCCCCCTTGCCGTCGTAGTCGGCGATGCCGCGCCGGATCTCCGGACCGAGCCTCACCGTGGCCACGTCCTTCACGGTGATGGGGGTTCCGTCCTCGGTCTTGAGGACCAGCTTCTCGAGGTCGGCGATGGACCTCGCGTAGCCGCGGCCGCGAACCATGTACTCGCGTCCGGAGAGCTCGACCAGCCGGCCGCCGACGTCGTTGTTGCCGCGCCGCACCGCCCCGATCACCGCCTCGAGCGGGAGCTTGTAGGCCGCGAGCGCGTTGGGGTTGACGGTCACCTGGTACTGCCGCACCTGGCCGCCGACGGTCGCCACCTCGGCCACCCCCGGCACGCTCTGCAGCGCGTAGCGCAGGAACCAGTCCTGGTAGCTCCGGATCTCGTCGCTGGCGTGCTTGCCGGACTTGTCGACCAGTGCGTACTGGAAGACCCACCCCACGCTGGTGGCGTCGGGGCCGAGCTCGGTCCGGACCCCGGCCGGCAGCTGCGGGGTGATCTTGGACAGGTACTCGAGGACGCGCGTACGCGCCCAGTAGACGTCGGTGCCGTCCTCGAAGATGACGTAGACGTAGCTGAAGCCGAAGTCCGAGAAGCCGCGGATGGCCTTCACCTTGGGCGCACCGAGGAGCGAGGTGATGATGGGGTAGGTGACCTGGTCCTCGATGATGTCGGGGCTGCGGTCCCAGCGCGAGTAGACGATCACCTGGGTGTCGGAGAGGTCCGGCAGCGCGTCGAGCGGGATGTTGCGCATCGTCCAGAACGCGATCGCCAGCGCAGCCGCGGTGGCCCCGATGACGAGCAGCCGGTTCTCGGCGGAGAAGCGGATGATCCTCTTGATCACGGCTCACTTCCCCCCGATGGCGGCCAGGGAGGCGCGCAGGCGCGACTCGGAGTCGACGAGGAAGTTGGCGCGGGTGACGACCTTCTCCCCCAGCTCGAGTCCCTTCGCCACCTCCACCTGATCGCCGGAGGCGTCCCCGAGCTGCACCTCGCGCGGCTGGAACTTGCCCTCGCCGAGGTCGACGAAGACCACGTTCTTGGTGCCGGTGTGGATCACCGCGTCGAGCGGGATGATGAGGCCCTGGCGCTCGGGGCTGCGCAGCACCACCTCCCCGTACATCTCGGGCTTGAGGTCGCCTCTCGGATTCGGGAAATGGACGTGCACCTTGGCGGTGCGGGTCTTGGGGTCGAGGAGCGGGTCGATGAAGGCCACCCGCCCGTCGAACACGCGCCCGGGGTAGGCCTGGAGCGTGAGCGTCGCCGCCATTCCGACGCGTACCTGGGCCAGGTCGGTCTCGTAGGCGTCGGCCATGACCCAGACCTCGCCCAGGTCCGTGACCTCGTAGGGGGTGTCGCCGGCCGCGATCCTCGCGCCCTCCACCACGTTCTTGGCCGTGACCACGCCCGAGATGGGCGAGACGAAGGTGAGGCCCTTCGCGGCCTGTCCGCCGCGCTCGAGCCTCTCGATCTCCGACTCGGGAACGTCCCAGAGCTCGAGCTTGCGCCTCGCCGAGGCCACTAGCGCCTCGCCGTCGCTCGCGACCTGACCGCCCCCGGAGAGCGCCTTTCGCGTCTGGAGCGCCAGGAGGTACTCGTTCTGGGCGCTGACGAGCTCGGGGCTGTACAGGGAGAAGAGGGGCTGGCCCCTCCTCACCGGCTTCCCCACGAAGTCCACGAAGATCCGTTCCACGTACCCGCCCACCTTCACGTTGATGCGGCGGACGCGGGTGGGATCCACCTGGACCCTCCCCACGGTGCGCCGGCTGCCCCCCGCCGCGCCGCGCCTCACCTCGGCGGTGGTGAGGCCGATGAGTTGCTGGCGGGCCGGGTCGATGTTCACGGTGGCGAGCCCCTCGACGGCGCCGCCTCCGTGCACCTCGTCCTCGTAGACCGGGAGGTAGTCCATCCCCATCTCGTCCTTCCTCGGCACCGGCGAGGTCTGCTTGGGGTCCATGGGGGAGCGGTAGAAGGCGATGGTGCGCTCCCCCTTGGCCCCTCCCCCTTCCTGCATGGGGACGAGCTGCATGCCGCAGATGGGGCATTCGCCGGGGTGGTCCTGCACGATGGTCGGGTGCATGGGGCAGGTGTAGCGAGGCCCCTTCTTCTCGGCCCGAGCCGTCGCCGGCTGGCCGCCGCGCGACCCGAGGAGGAGGTAGACGGCCCCGCCGCCGGCGAGGACCCCCCCCAGCGCGACGGCCGCCAGGATGGGCCAGCCAGCGCGCCGCTGGCCGGTCCCGGCGGGCGGGTGCTGCACGGGCTGGGTTTCGAAGTTCATGGGATTCTCCTCGACTCACATCCGCGACATGGGGGCGGCGCCCTGCTCCGCGGTCTGCGCCGCCCCGGGCGCGGCCCCGCCCGCCGGCACGGCCACCGCCCCGGCCCCGGGGATGCCCCCGCCACCGAGGGCCCCGCCCCCACCCCCGGCCGCCTGGAGGCTCACCTCGCGCTGCGCGATGGCGACACGCTGGGTTTCCGAGATCGCCTGGAGGAACCCGTCCACGTCGGCGAGGTAGCCGGCCAGCGCCTCCAGGACCGAGGCGAAGGTGACGCGACCCACCCGGTACTGGGCGGTGGTGCTCGCCACCGTCGCCTCGGACTGCACCAGGAGCCCGCTCCGGTACAGCTGGACCACCGGCAAGAGGGCCGCCAGCAGCACCTGCCGTTCCTGCACCCGGAGCCGCAGCAGCTGGCGAACGGCCTCCTCGCCGTCGGCGGTGGCCCGCTCGCGAGCCAGGCCCTCCTCGACGCCGTGCGACTGCCGGCCGTAGACCGGCAGCGTGATCCCGACGCTCACGAGCCACATGGGCTCGAGCTGCCCGCGCGGCATCACCCCGGCGGTCACGGCGAAATCGGGATACCGCTCGCGCCGAGCCAGGTCGAGCTGGCGCTCGGAGGCCTGGCGGCCGAACCGCGCCGCCGCCAGCTCCGGGCTCCTCGATTCGGCGTCGGCGCGCGCCTCCTCGAGCCCGGGCAGCGGCGGATCGGGCAGCTCGCGCAAGCTCAGGGTGGTGGCAATCGGCTCCTCGAGGGCGTGGCTGCGCAGCCGGTTCAGCTCCTGCACCCGCGTACGCTCCTCCGCCTCGAGCGACCAGCGCCGCTGGCGGAGCCGCGTCAGCTCGAGCTGGGCCCGCAGCAGGTCTGACTGGGGCCCGTCGCCGACCTCGTAGCGGGTCTTGGCCAGCCCGGCGGACTGCGTCCAAAGGGCCTCGAGCCGGGAGAGCAGCTGGAGCCGGTCGCGAGCCAGCAGCAGGTCCAGGTAGGCGCGCCGGACGTCGGCCTCGACCGAGAGCCGGACGCGCTCGAGAGAGGCCTCGGCCCCCTTCGCCTCGAGGGCGGCGGCATCGGCCCGGAACCCCAGCTTGCCCGGCCATGGCAGCGGTTGCGTCAGCATGACCTGCCACCAGCTGGTCTCCATCGTGCCGATCTGGATTTCCTTGAACCCGTCGTTTTGGATCCCCAACGTGAGGATCGGATCCGGGAGGCGACCGACCTGCGGCACCCGCTCCTCGGCGGCGCGTACCAACGAGCGCGCCTGGCTGAGCTCCGGCCGGCTCTCCAGTGCCTCGCGCACCAGCCGCTCCAACACCGGGTCGGACGGCGCCGAGGCCCGCGCTTGCGCCAGGGCCGGTGCGGGCGCCGAAAGCCCGAGGCACAGCACGCACAGCACGGCGGGTGCCGCAAGCAGTCGTCTCGGATTGCGGAGGAACATGGCGGTGGACCTCGCGGGTGGAGAGCATCGGACGTACCAGCTGTCCGGAGTAGCCCCCCGGAAAGGTCTGTCGCGCACCGACGTCCCGCCCCGCGCCGCCTGGCGCGGGGCGGACGACGGGTCACTGGACGGTCAGGACGCCCGCGATCATGTCCATGCCGCACGAGTAGCGCACCGGCCCCGCCTTCTTCGGCGTGAAGCTCACCTCCACCGCCTCACCGACCGGCAAGGGCTTGTTCACGCCGTATTCCTTGATGACGATCTCCGTGGCGCAGGTGCGCTCCACCTTGCGGGTGACCACCAGCTTCACGGGGCGCCCGGCCTGCACGGCGACGCGGGCCGGAACGAAGCCGTCCCGGGTCACCTCGATGGCGACGACCTGGGGCGCCTGGCTTCGACCTCTCGCCGCGGCCGGCGCCCCTCCCCCGGGTTGCTCCGCGTGAGCGACGGCTGTGAGGGCCGCCGAGGCTGCGAGGGCGAGGAGGACTTTCGAAGGGAACATGAGATGGCTCCGTTGGGAAGGCGGGTTTCGTCAACCCGTTAGCAGGCGGCGTGCCTGGCGATGTCCCGGGCCACCGCCCCAGGCTTCCCGGGCTTTTTCGAGGGACGGCGACTTTCCGCTGGAGGCGGAGCGTGACCCGGTCCATTACACTGTGATCCAAATGGTCACAGTCCATGCTGCCTGAAGCGGTCACGCAGCGGAGAAACGGGCCGAACCCGCTAAAGGAACCTCACGGCCCGAGGGTTGCAGCGGAGAAGATGGACGTGTCGCCCGACGCCACAGGGAGTGCCCGATCCGGGACGGCTCGGCGGCTGGTCGTGGCCTTCGCCATCCTGCTCGGCGCCTACGGGGTGGCCTCGGCGTTCGCGCTGGTTGGGCTGAGGGAGATGCAGGAGGGCCTGCGGCAGACGAGGGCTCAGGCCGAGGGGATGCGGCTGGCCCTGGAACTCGCGAGCGCGGTGCGCGACCAGTATGCCCACCAGGCCCACACCATCATCATCGGCGACGAGAGCCACCTCGGGTTCTACCAGGAGGCTGAGCGGCGCGTGCTGGATCTGGCGGCGCAGATGCGGCGCCACACCACCGGCCCCGATGCAGCCGCCTGGGTGGAGGACATCGAGCGGGCCACCGGCGAGCTAGACCGCATCTTCCGGGAGCGCATCGTCCCCGCCGTCCTGCGCGGGGAGCGTGCCGACGTCCAGGCGGAGCACGCCCGGGCCCAGCTGGTGGTGACGCGGATCCAGGAGCGCACCGACCGGCTGGTGGAGCGGTTCGAGCGTACCATCGGGGAGATGCAGCTCCACGTCGACGCGGTGGAGCAGCGCACGGTGCGCTGGACGCTGGCGCTGGTGCTGGGCGCTCCCCTGGTGGCCGCCGCGGTGGGCTGGCACCTGGTCCGCTCGGTGGCCAGGCCGGTGGCGGAGCTGCGCGCCGGCGCCGAGCGCATCGCCGCCGGCGACCTCGACACCCGCATCGGCGTCGACGCGCCGGACGAGTTCGGCGCCCTGGCCCGCCAGTTCAACGCCATGACGGCCTCGCTCAAGGAGCACCAGGAGAGGCTGGTCCAGAGCGAGAAGCTGGCGGGCATCGGGCGGCTCGCCGCCGGGGTGGCGCACGAGATCAACAACCCGCTGGGAGTGATCCTCGGCTACACCCGGCTGCTGCGAAAGCGGGCGCAGGGACCGCTCGCCGAGGACCTGGCGGTCATCGAGGAGGAAACGCTGCGCAGCCTCGAGATCGTCGACGGGCTGCTCGACCTGGCGAGGCCCCCGCGGCTCACGATCCAGGCGGTCGATCTGCGCGAGCTGTCCGAGGAGGTGGTGGGACGGCTCACCGAGGCGCACCAGCTCGACGGGATCGCCGTTCACGTCACCGGCCGGGGCTCGGCACCGGGCGACGCCCAGAAGCTTCGCCAGGTGCTGTGGAATCTGGTCCGGAACGGCGCCGAGGCGACCGGGGCCGGCGGCCGGCTCGAGGTGGCGGTGTCCCAGTCGGACGGCCGGGTCCAGGTCTCCGTCGCCGACAGCGGGCCGGGCGTCGACCTGGAGGCGCGGAATCGCCTCTTCGAGCCCTTCTTCACCACCAAGGCCAAGGGTACCGGGCTCGGGCTGGCGGTGTCCCGGGCCATCGCCCGGGCCCACGGCGGGGACCTCGCCCCCGCCGAGACCGCGGCCGGGGCCCGCTTCGTTCTGACGTTGCCGCTCGCCCACGCCCAGGGAACCGAGGCATGAGCCGCGCCCGCGTCCTCGTCGTCGACGACAAGGAGAACATGCTCAAGCTGTTCGCCAAGATCCTCGCCGACGGCTACGAGGTCGCCACCGCCTCCGACGGCGACCGGGCCTTGGCCCTGCTCGGGACGGAGGCGTTCGACGTGGTGGTCACCGACCTGCGCATGCCCGGCGCCGACGGGTTCGAGGTGCTGAAGGCGGTGAAGGCCCGATCGCCAGACACCGAGGTGGTGATGATGACCGCCTACGCGACGGTGCCGGACGCGGTCGATGCCATGAAGCAGGGGGCCTACGATTACCTGACCAAGCCCTTCGACCCCGACGCGGCGGCCCTGGTGGTGGCGCGGGCGGTGGAGCGCAAGCGACTCCGAGAGCAGGCGGCCTCGCTGCGGCGGGAGCTGGAGGGAGTCTTCTCCTTCCACAACCTGGTGGGGAAGAGCGCCGCCATGCGGGAGGTCTACCGCATGCTGGAGCAGGCCTCGGGGCTCGACATCACCGTGCTCCTCACCGGGGAGACCGGGACCGGAAAGGAGCTGGCGGCCCGAGCCATCCACTACCATTCCGGACGGAAGGACCGGCGCTTCGTCCCGGTGAATTGCGGCGCACTGCCGGCTGAGCTGGTGGAGAGCGAGCTCTTCGGCCACGTCCGCGGGTCGTTCACCGGCGCCACCGGCTCCAAGGCCGGGCTCTTCGAGGACGCCAGCGGCGGGACGATCTTCCTCGACGAGGTGGGCGAGCTGCCGCTCCCGGTGCAGGTGAAGCTCAACCGCGCCCTGCAGGAGAAGGAAATCCGGCGCGTCGGCGACAATGCGCCGGTGAAGGTGGACGTGCGGGTCATCGCCGCCACCCACCGCGACCTCAAGGCCGAGACGGCCGCCGGACGCTTCCGGGAGGACCTGTTCTACCGGCTCCACGTGTTCCCCATCCGTCTGCCCCCGTTGCGCGAGCGCCGCGAGGACATCCCGCTCCTGGCCGCACATTTCCTGGAGAAGCACGCCCGGGCCCACCGCCGCGACGTGAACGGCTACACCCCGGAGGCGTTACGGACGCTCACCGGCTACCCCTGGCCCGGAAACGTTCGCGAGCTGGAGAACGCGGTCGAGCGCGCCGTCGCCGTCGCGGCCGGCCCGGAGGTGGACCTCCGGGACCTGCCGCCCGAGGTGAAGGGGGCGCAGGAGGGCGCCCTCCCGGCCGACGTCCTCGCCAGGATGCCTTATCGCGGGGCGGTGGAGGCGGCCCGCGACCGCATCTCCCGCGACTACCTCCTGGCCCTGATGCGCGAGTTCGGAGGCAAGGTGACTCGCGCCGCTGAGCACGCCGGGGTCAAGCGCGAAACCCTGCACCGCCTGCTGAAGCGGTACGGGATTCGTTCCGACGACTACAAGCGGAGGGGGTAAGGCGGCACCCGCCCGAGGGGCCGCGACGGCCGGTCCGGAATCGGGGAGAATCCCCCAAAGGGATCGCCGGCGGGATGGGCTCGCCTCCGGTCCACCTGGGGGTCACGTGGACTGCACGTCGATCTTTCTTGCCGCGGCGGCGCTGGCCGCCCCGCTCGTGGCAGGGGCACTCGACGCGGCCGGGCAGGCGGGGCTCGAGCGGTGGCTCGAGAAGGAGGCCAGGCTGGAGCTCGTCCTCCGCCTGGCCATGGAGCGCAACCCGGACCTGCGCGAGTCGCGCGCCCTGACCGGGGCCGCCGACGCCCGGGCCGAGGCGGCCGGGCACGAGCCGGACTTCCAGCAGGTGGGGCAGGCCTGGGAGGTGCCGCTCTCCACCCCCATGGTGGAGCTCGACTGCGGCTACATGCCCATGGACGGCACCAGCACCTACACGGCCATGGTGGGCTTCACCTTGCCCTGGCTCACGCCGGGGCGGGGCGCGGCGGTGCGCGAGGCCGAGCGCATGGTCGAGACCGACCGGGAAGCGCTGGCATCGGCGCGCAACCAGGCCCGCTACCAGATCCGGGAGGCGCACGCCAAGGTCCGTGCCGCGCGGGACACCTACGACCTCCTGGCCCACCAGATCCTCCCGCAGTCGCGGCTCGCGGCCGACGCGGCCCGGGAGGCCTTCGCCGCCGGCGAATCGACCGCGCTCGGCGTGCTCGATTCCTTGCGCAACCTCCTCGGCGCCCGGCTGGAGCAGACACGGGCCCAGGCCCGGGCGGTGCAGGGCCTGGCCGACCTGGAGCGCGCCTCCGGGCAGAGCCTCCTCCCCACGCCCAACGCCACGCCTCGAGGAACCAAGCCATGAGCGACTCCCCGCTGACGCCCGGCGACGCGCCGGCCTCGCACCCCCACGGCGACGAGCCGCTCCCCGAAGGCGAGGAGACGGCGCCGCCCGGGACCCGCACCATGGCGTTGGTGCGGTGGGGCCTGGTGGCCCTCATGGCGGTCGCCGCCGCGGGCGCCTGGGTGTACTACGCCGACCTCGTGCCCCGAACGGCGAAGTCGGCCGTCCAGTACCGCTGTCCCATGCACCCATCGGTGATCGCCGACTCCCCCGGCCAGTGCCCCATCTGCGGCATGGACCTGGTCCCGGCCGGCGAGGCCACCCGTCCCGGCGCGGCCAGCGCCCAGGCCGGCCCGGGCAAGTACTGGTGCCCCATGCACCCGGAGGTCCACAGCGACGATCCCAACGCCGTCTGCGAGAAGTGCGGAGGCATGAGGCTCGTGCCCCGCGACGCCGCCTCGCCGCCGGGCGCCCAGGGGGTCCCGGGTCTCGCCGCGGTGGACCTGACCCCGGAGCGGATCCAGCTCATCGGCGTCCGCACCGCCGCGGTGGCGCGCGAGAAGCTGGCCCCGTCGCTGCGGACGGTCGGGATCGTCACCGCCGACGAGGGAGCCCTGGTGGTCGTGGCCCCCCGGTTCTCGGGATGGGTGGAGGAGGTGCTGGCGTCGCAGAGCGGCCAGCGGGTGCAGAAGGGCGAGGCGCTGGCGCGCCTCTACAGCCCGGAGCTCGTCACCGCCCAGCTCAACTACGTCAACGCCATCCGCTGGCTGGACGAGCACCCGGAGTCGGCGGACACGGCCCAGAACCTGGAGCGCGACGCGCGGGCGCGTCTGCAGCTCCTGGGGGTGGACGACCGCGACATCGACGAGCTGCGGCGCACGCGCAAGGCGCTGCGCGCCCTCTCCCTCCGCACCCCCATCAGCGGCTACGTGGGGAAGAAGAGCGCGGTGGTGGGGCTCTACGTCCAGCCTGGCACCGAGCTCTTCGAGATCGCCGACCTGTCCACCGTCTGGGTCATCGCCGACGTCTACGAGTACGAGATCGAGCGGGTGAAGATCGGCCAGCGGGCCACCATCAGCGTCCCGGCCAACCCCGGGCAGCAGTTCACCGGCCGCGTTTCCTTCCTCTACCCGTCGGTGAACCCGATCAGCCGCACCATGCAGGCGCGACTCGAGTTCAAGAACCCGGCGCTCCGGTTGCGGCCGGGCATGTACGCCGACGTGAGGCTGGACCTCGGCGCGGTGGAGGGCCTGGTGATCTCGAGCGAGGCTCTGGTGGACACCGGCGAGAGCCAGTACGTGTTCGTCTCGCGCGAGGGCGGCCGCTTCGAGCCGCGGCGGGTGCGCACCGGAGCCCGGGGCGACGGCAAGGTCGAGCTCCTGGAAGGGGTGGCGGAGGGGGAGAAGGTGGTGACCACCGCCAACTTCCTGGTGGACTCCGAGAGCCGCCTGCGGGCCGCCATCGAGGGCATGTCGTCTCCCGCGGCCGGCCCGCCCGGCCATTCCGGGCACGCGCCCGGCCCCGACCAAGAAAAAGGCCAGGCCGCCGCGCCGGCCCGCGAGAAGCCCCCCGGCGCCGTCGAGCCGGGCCAGTCGGGCCACCGCTAGGGAGGCGCCATGGTCGCCCGCATCATCGAGTTCTGCGCCCGCAACCGCTTCCTGGTGCTCATGGGCGTGGCCTTTGCCCTGGTGGGATCGGTCTGGTCCGTCCGCCACGCCAGGCTGGACGCCATCCCCGACCTCTCCGACCCGCAGGTCATCATCTTCACCGAGTGGATGGGGCGCAGCCCGACGCTGGTGGAGGACCAGGTGACCTACCCGGTGGTCTCCGGGCTGGTCTCGGCTCCGCGGGTGGCCGACGTGCGCGGCTACTCGATGTTCGGGATGTCGTTCGTCTACGTCATCTTCGAGGAGGGCACCGACCTCTACTGGGCCCGCAGCCGCGTCCTCGAGTACCTGAACGCCATCCGCAGCCGCCTCCCCGAGGGGGTGACGCCGCAGATCGGGCCCGACGCCACCGGGATCGGCTGGGCCTTCCAGTACACGCTGGTGGACACCAGCGGCCGCAACTCGGTGGCCGACCTGCGCACCTTCCAGGACTTCACCCTGCGCTACGCCCTCGGCAGCGTCCCGGGCGTGGCCGAGGTGGCCAGCGTGGGCGGCTACCAGAAGCAGTACCAGGTGACGGTGGATCCGAACCGGTTGCGGGCCTACAACGTGACGCTGCAGGACGTGATCCGCGCCATCCGGGATTCCAACGACGACGTGGGCGGACGGCTCATCGAGTTTTCGGGCCGCGAGTACTACGTCCGCGGCCGGGGGTACATCCAGGACCTGGAGGCGGTGGAGCGCACCGCGGTCAGGGCCGGTCCCAACGGCGTCCCTATCCTGGTGCGGGACCTGGGCGCGGTGCGGTTCGGCCCCGACATCCGGCGCGGGCTCCTGGAGTGGAACGGCGAGGGCGAGGCGGTGGGGGGGATCGTGGTGATGCGCCACGGCGAGAACGCGCTCGACGTCATCGGCCGCGTGAAGCAGCGGCTCCACGAGCTCCAGCCCGGCTTTCCGCCGGGCGTGAAGGCCGAGGTGGCCTACGACCGCACCGCGCTCATCCGGCGCTCCATCGACACCCTGCGCACCGCGCTGGTGGAGGAGGCCGTCGTCGTCTCGCTGGTGATCATCCTTTTCCTGCTCCACCTGCGCTCGGCGCTGCTCCCCATCCTGTCGCTCCCCACCGCGGTGGCCGTGTCGTTCATCCCCATGGTCCTGCTCGACATCCCGGCCACCATCATGAGCCTGGGCGGCATCGCCATCGCCATCGGCGCCACCGTGGACGCCGAGATCGTGATGATCGAAGCCTCCCACAAGAAGCTGGAGCGAGCGCCCCCCGGCGCCGACCGCCACCGGCTGCTGGCCGAGGCCGCCCGGGAGGTGACCCCGGCCATCTTCTTCTCGCTGCTCGTCATCGCGGTGGCCTTCCTGCCGGTCTTCACACTCACCGGCCAGGCGGGGCGCCTCTTCAAGCCGCTGGCCTGGACCAAGACCTTCGTCATGCTCTCGGCGGCGCTGCTCTCCATCACCTTCGCCCCGGCGCTGCGCGACCTGCTCATCCGCGGCCGGATCCGCCCCGAGGCGCGGCACCCGGTCTCGCGCTTCATCATCCGTCTCTACAAGCCCTTCGTCTTCGTGGCGCTCCGGCGCCCCAAGTCCACGGTGGCCATCGGCCTGCTGGCGGTGCTCTCGGCGGTGCCGCTCGCGCTGCGCCTCGGGCATGAGTTCATGCCGCCCCTCAACGAGGGGGACGTGCTCTACATGCCCACCACCCTCCCCAACATCTCCATCGAGGAGGCCAAGCGAGCGATCCAGACGCAGGACCGGGTGCTGCGCTCCTTCCCGGAGGTCGCCTCGATCTTCGGCAAGATCGGGCGCGCCGACTCGGCCACCGACCCGGCCCCCATCACCATGGTCGAGACCACGGTGCGCCTCCGGCCAGTCGCCGAGTGGCGCCAGATGGAGCGGCAGCGCTGGTACTCGTCCTGGGCCCCGGGCTGGCTCAAGGCGGTGCTGCGGCCGCTCTGGCCCGACCGGAGCCGCATCACTTTCGAGGAGCTGACCGCCGAGATGAACCGGCGCATGCAGTTCCCCGGGTGGACCAACGCCTACACCATGCCTATCCGCGCCCGGGTGGACATGCTCACCACCGGCGTGCGCACGCCGGTGGGCGTGAAGATCCTGGGCACCAGCCTGGAGGAGATCGAGAAGGTGGGGGTGGCGCTCGAGCACATGCTGTCGCCGGTGCGCGGCACCCGCTCCGTCTACTACGAGCGGAACACGGGCGGCCTCTACCTGGACATCATCCCCAACCGCGACGCCCTGGCTCGATACGGCCTGACGGTCGGCGACGTGCAGCGCACCATCGAGGCCGCCATCGGCGGCGCGCCCATCGGCGTCACCATCGAGGGGCGCAATCGCTTCTCCATCAACGTCCGCTACCCGCAGGACCTTCGCAGCGACATCGATCGGCTGCGGCGCATCCTGGTCCCCGTCAGGCCCAGCGCCGGGGGAGCCGGCGGCATGGGGGGCGACGCTCGCCCCGACCGGCTGCCCCGGGTCATGCTGGCCCAGATGGGCATGGGGGGCTCGCCGCAGGCGCCCGCCTCCCCGGCCCCTGGCCGGCGGGAGAGCGGCCCGGTCTCCGACGCGCCCCAGCTCGACTGGTCGCAGCAGCTGCCGCGGCTCCAGGAGGTGCCGGTCGGGCGCGGCGTCAGGCCCGCCGGCCCCGCGCCCCAGCCCACCACCTTCGTCCCCCTGGCCCAGCTCGCCGAGATCAAGGTGGTGGGCGGCCCGCCCATGGTCCGCGACGAGGGCGGCCTCCTGGTGGGCTACGTCTACGTGGACGTGGACCCCTCGCGCGACATCGGCGGCTACGTGGACGAGGCGAAGGAAGTGGTGCGCCGGGCGACGGCCTCCGGCGGGCTCAGCATCCCGTCCGGCTACTTCCTCAAGTGGACCGGCCAGTACGAGCTCATGGAGAAGATGGCGGAGCGGATGCGGCTGGTCATCCCCCTCACGCTGATGATCATCGTGCTCCTGCTCTACTGGCACTTCCGCAACTTCACCGAGGTGCTCATCGTCCTCCTCTCCATCCCGTTCGCCCTGGTGGGGAGCATCTGGCTCATGTGGCTGCTCGACTACCGCCTCTCCACGGCGGTGTGGGTCGGCGTCATCGCCCTGGTGGGGCTCGCGGCGCAGACCGGGGTGGTGATGATCGTCTACATCGACCACGCCTACGAGCGGCGCCGCCAGGCGGGCAAGATCCGAAACCTCTCCGACATCATCTGGGCCCACATGGAGGGAACGGTGATGCGGGTGCGTCCCAAGCTCATGACCGTGGGCACCATGCTGGTGGGCCTCATCCCGCTGCTGTGGGCCACCGGGTCGGGCGCGGACGTGATGAAGCGCATCGCCGCCCCCATGGTGGGCGGCCTTGTGACCTCGGCCTTCCTCACCCTGGAGATCATCCCGGTCATCTACACCTACTGGCGCCAGGAGCAGGTGCTGTGGGAACGGCTGGCCGGCCTGGACGCGAGACTGCTCGGGCGCCTGCGGCGCATGGCCTCCCTCCAGAAGGTGGGCTGGATCGCAACGGCGGCGGTCGGGGTGGCGGCGTTCTACGTGTCGTTGCCCCCGGCTCTGCTGTGGGCCCTGCTGGCGCTGGCTCTGGGGACGGCGGCCTGGGGCACGGCGGCCTACCTGCGCCAGCGGCCCGCCGCCAGGAGGCTGGTGTGGCCGGAGGCCGCCGCGGCGACGGCCGCGGCCGCCTGACGCGGCGCCACCCCGGATGACGCGGTGCGGTGCGCGTGGCGCCGCCCGCGTCGCCCCGCCCGGTGGGTTGACAGCCCTGCGGAGAGCCTCTATCCGTGGTGAGGCGCAGGGAGGCGACGATTGACGTCGGCGGCGCGCACCGAGTACCGCGAGGAGCTTCTCGCCCGCGTCCCACGCGGGTACTCCCCCTTCCTGCACCTCGTGATTCCCTCCGTGCTGGCGCTCGGGGCCATCGACACGGCCGTCGCCCTGTTGCGCGACGTTCGTTGGTGGGAGGTCGCGCTCGTTCCGGTCCTCGCGGCCGTCTTGAGCGCCTTCGAGTGGCACGCCCACCGGGAGGTCTTGCATCGGCACCTGCGCCCGCTCGGCGCGCTGTACCGGCACCACATGCAGCACCACATACTGTTCGTCAAGGGCGAGCTCGCCATGCGCGACCCGCGGGAGCTGAGGATGGTGCTCCTCCCGGTGGTCGCGATCTTGGCCCTCTTCGCGGTGGTGTTGCCGGTGGCGCTCCTCCTCCACCTCGCCGGGCAACGGAACCTGGCCCTCATCTGGACGGCCACCTCGGTCGGCTACGCGACCGTCTACGAGTGGCTGCACCTCGGGTGGCACCTCCCCGAGCACAGCCTCGCCGCGCAGCTCCCCGTGCTCAGGACGCTGCGCCGGCTGCACGAGCTGCACCACGACCCCAAGCTCATGCACCGATACAACCTCAACGTGACCGTGCCCCTCTGGGACTGGCTCAACGGCACGCTCCGCACCGGGGTCGACCACCCTTCCAACCTGCCGCCGTCCCGTAGCTTTTGACAGCGGCAACGCGGTCGGATAGCTTCCCCGCCCCGACCCCATCGTCTAGAGGCCCAGGACTCGGCCCTTTCAAGGCCGCAACCGGGGTTCGAATCCCCGTGGGGTCATGACTCAACTAGCCGTCCTGCTTGGACTTCTCTTCGGCGATCCGCTTCGTCACCAAAATGTCTCCAAGCTCGAGCGCCCGGATCGCCTCCCGGGGCGCCGAGGCGGAGAGGTGCATGTACCGCTGCGTGGTCTCCAGCGACATGTGCCCGGCCAGCTCCTTGATGGAGAGCATCGGCACGTTCCTCGCGGCGAGGCGCCGGGGCGACCCGGCTACGTCGTGAGCGGATCACGCCGATCCCGGCTCGTGACCTCGAACCCATGACGACAGCCCCGCCTCGATGAGACCGGAGCGAATTTGAAGAGACCTCGGCTCGGTCACGGGGGCCGGACTACGGGGCGCGCCGCGCCCACTCGACGATCGCGGCCCGGAGCGCCGAGTGTAGCGAGAGTTCCTGGGTCTTGCCCGTGCCTCGAACTCGCTCGGCAACCTCACGCCGAACGAGTATGCTGCGCACCACGTCGTGCAGGAGTCGAACCCGGGCTGACTCCGGGGCCAGCTCACCCGATGCCGCCCACCACTGGTCGCTGCCCCTCGCTCACCGCCGCGGTGGGTTGGCGCGGGGCCTCGGTATCCCTGGTCGCGGGCACCATTCTCGCGGCGCTGGCCTGCCCGGACGTCGCGGTGGCCGACCAGGCAGCGGCGTCCTTTGAGACGGCTCGAGAAGGCTCACGGGGGACTTCCTGGGACGTGGGCGTTTCGGTGAGCGCCTACTTGTTCACCAACCAGGTCGACTTTCTTCAGCCAACGGTGGCCGTGGATCACGGCGCGCTGCACCTCGAGGGCAGATACAACTACGAAGCCCTGCGCACGGGGTCCCTCTGGATCGGATGGAATTTCGAGTGGGGAGAGAGCCCGAAGATCGCCCTGACGCCACTCCTGGTAGGGGTGCTGGGCGACGTTCACGGAATCGCTCCCGGCTTCGAGGCGAACCTGTCGTGGGGCCCCGTCGAGTTCTACTGGGAGGGCGAGTACATTTTCGATGTGACCCAATGGCCCGTTTTCCTGTTCTTGACGCAGTCGGAGTTGAGCGCACGGCCCCTCGAGTGGCTGCGGCTGGGAGGCGCCGCGCAACGCAACCGTGCCCTGAGCAAGGCGCGACAGGTGCAGTGGGGGCCGCTGGTCGCGGTGAACGTCTGGAAGGTGTACGCGAGCGTCTACTGGCTCAATCCTGGGCAGGCCAACATCCAGTACTGGGTCGCGTCGCTCGGGGCCGATTTCTAGACGGAGGACCGCAGCGGGATGGGGGAAGGTGATGCTTCAGGCAACGCCGGTGGATCCTAGAAGAGCAGCCCGAACAGCCGCTTCAAGAGCTCTTCGAGCGGCATGGCCGTGAGGAGCAACGGCAGCATCGGCGCGAAGGTCACCATGCCGAGCTGAAACAGCGCCTCCCTCGTGATCGGAACGGTGCGCATCGAGCGGATCACTTCGAGGCTATTGCCGAGATCGGCGAGGGACTGGATGTCGCCGCTGCCGAGCAATGGCTCGTCGGGGCGGGCCCCGCCGCGTAGCCACTTCTCGTCGAAGGCGCGCGTGTACCGCTCAGCGAGGGTGCCGTACTCGCGTAGCCCCCTGCGCCGTGCCTCGGAGAGCCGCGGGATGAACACCAGCAGCGGACCGAACACCATGCACAGGACGAGTGCGACCAGCGCGAACGCCTCCATCCGAAACTCGCTCACCTTGACGCTCATGTGGAAGATCCGGTTCGCAAAGAAACCGGCGAGCATCGCGCCGTGCGCGGCGGCCAGCGGCGCGAAGGCGTACACCGTCTGGGCGAGGAATCCAAGCCCACCCAGGCGATCCGGATGCGTCGGAACCAACCTGAGCTCGAGCCGTGATACCCGATACAAGAAGCGCGCCCAGATGAACACGCGGAAATACCAGCGGCAGAGCAAGAACTGGAAGATTGGCAGGCTCACGTAGCCGTACCAGATCCCGGCGACCGAGAGCACCGGAGCCCCGGCGGACGGCGTCGCGTACCAGGTCTCGGCGTTCAGGGCGATGTAATGCCGCCAGAAGAGCTGAATGCCGATGCCGTAGACGATGGCCAGGAGCAACACCTCGGCGACCACGGAGTTTCTGAGGCGGAACGCCGACTCGACGATGGAGTGAAAGCGGGGAAGCTCCGCCTCGGCAACGATATTCCTCTCGCGAAACAGCTGAACCACCGGGCGCATGCGCTGGTGCACCACGATCTCGGCGAGCACGAGCAGCGGCAGCGCGACCAGGAATCGAACGTGTAGCTCCAGATCCAGCAGGAAGGGCACCGCCACAGCCCCCTTCGTGGCCTTGCCCTGGAGCAGGGAGATCACGAGCAACGGCAACCAGGTGATCAGGACGAAGACGCCCACGCGCTTGCGCAACAACGTGAGGGCGTCATCCGAAAGGTGCGCGCGGCGCAAGAGCTGGAACAGCGGCCCGCCGAGCACCAGCGAGAAATCCGGTTCGCTCTGCGCAGCGCCGATCGTCGGCTTGACGGCGCTTGCTGGCCGTTCGGCGTCCATCGGTCGCACGTCCGGGAGGCTACGCCTATTTGGCCACTGCAGCCAGCGACTCCGCCAAGGCGCGGGCGCTGGGGGTTGTCAGGGCGGCGACGAGTACGACCGCAAGCGGTCCGCGGCGCATGGATTCCTCGTGGAGGCGGCTAACTGGTGACATGCGCGAAACCACGTTCTGCGACCCGGGTCAGCAGCGGACACCGGATGTCACCCGAGGAGGTTGAACCTCCCTGTTCGCCGAGCAAGTGATGGCGGGCCACCTGGGAACTTGCCGGTGGCCCCACTCGGCGCCAAATCGTCAGCAAGCCGGAGGTCGATCCGCGTGTACTCGCGTCGTCTGCCGCGGACTGCCAAACAGGGTCGAACCCGGCGAACGGCAACAGTTTTACGCGCAAAGGCCTGCACCACTGCGCCGCCTCACGCTCCGAAGTCGCGCCATCGCCCCGCCCCGCAAGGGTATGGGTGCGGCAAGCGCCGCTCGATTCGCATAACTACGCCCTTAGGACCTCTCACGAGGCAGACGCCAGAACAAGTTGCGGAACCTCGGACTGTGCGTCAAGCTGACGACGGGCGGACAGGCCGAGCGGCGCTGCAGCAATCGAGGGCAGGTTCGCGGAGCCGGCGAAGTCGTGGGGTCGTCGGATGGGCTGGGCGCGCCCGGATCGGCGTGCCCGGCGTGCCCGGAGTCGACCGATGAACACAATCCTGGTCATCGATCACCAACCGGAAAACGTCGAGCGCATGCGGAACGTCTTGCGGGACCACGACTTCCAGGTGCTGGTGGCTCACCGCGGCGACGAGGGCATCATGCTGGCCCAGCTGGAGAATCCCGACGCCATCCTCCTGGCCTTCGAGATGCCGCGCACCAGCGGCTACCAGATCCTGCAGCAGCTCAAGGCCAATCACCTGACGCGCGACATCCCGCTCCTCTTCACCTGGCATGAAGACCTCTCCGAGGAGGAGGTCGTCCGCGGGTTGAAGCTGGGCGCCGCCGACTACTTGATGGCGCCCTATCGCGACCGCGAGTTGGTGGCGCGCGTGCGCCTTCTGGTGCGCCTGCGCCAGGAGCAGCGGCGCTTCCGAGAGAAGGAGGAGCAGCGGCGCAGGCTGATGGAGCGGATCGACCAGGGCTTCTTCGTCGCCAGCCGGGAGGGAAGATTCCTCGACATCAACCCCGCCCTCTGGAGGCGGCTGGGCTACTCGTCGGCCGAGGAGATCAAGCAGATCGACATCGCCAGGGATCTCTACGTCAACCCCGAAGACCGTAAGACCTTCCAGGCACTCATCGAGAAGCAGGGCTTCGTCAAGGACTTCAAGGTGGACATGAAGCGCAAGGACGGGACGATCATTACCGTCCTCCTGACGGGCAACACCATTCGCGACGACGCCGGAGCGGTCGTGGGCTACGAGGGGTTCAACGTCGACATCACCCGCCAGGAGCGGGAGGCCTCCGCGGAAGAGGCCGAGCTCATGAGGAAGCTGGCGGACGGGGGCGAAGGCGGCTCCCGCGCCAAGAAGCTGATCGCCGAGCTGGTGGACAGATTCCGCCCCCAGCTCGAGCCGTTCTTCTCCTTCAAGACGACGGTGGAGCTGGTCGCCGGCAAGTACGAGAAGGTCCAGGAGCTGGGAATCGGGCGCTTCGGGGTGGTGTGGAAGGTGCGAGACGTCTTCGCTCTCGAGGCCAATCAGTACTACGTGATCAAGATCCCCCAGACCAAGGACTACAACCAGCGCTTCCTGCGCGAGGGGCGGATCCTGAAGAAGCTGGAAGGCCACCGCGCGGCCATCCATCTCATCGAGATGGTCAAGTACGAGGAGAAGCTGGTCCTGGTTCAGGAGTTCGTGGAGGGAGAGCCGCTCGAGAGCCGCCTGGAGAGGCCCATGACGGAGGAGCAGCGCGAAGCCATCGTCCTAGAGCTCGTGGACGTGGTGATCTTCGCTCACGAGCGCGACATCATCCATCGCGACATCAAGCCCGCCAACATCCTCGTCAAGAGCGACGGCTCGGTGAAGCTCCTGGACTTCGGAATTGCCAAGGAGTTGAAGTCCGATCCCTACAGCGGGACCTCGGTCGGCACCAAGCCCTTCATGGCGCCCGAGCAAATCATGGGGAAGAGCGAGAAGCGCTCGGACCTCTGGGCCCTCGGCGTCCTCATGTACCAGCTCTACACGGGGTACCTCCCGTTCTACGACGAGATCGAGAAGGAGATGATGGAGAAGATCCTGGAGGCCGAGCCGGTCTTGCCCCGCGAGTACAACGAGAAGATCGACCCGGCCATCGAGGCGGTGATCCTCAAGCTCCTCCAGAAGGACCCGGGCCGCCGCCCCCAGAGCGCCCGGGAGTTGCTGGTGGAGCTGAAGCGGATCTACGAGGGCCGGCTGTTCCAGGAGACCGTGGTGGCGGAGGCAGAGCCCTGAGCTGACCGCGGGAGCGGGATGCGGCCGGAGTGCATCCCTCCGGCCGCTGTCGTGCCGCGGCCGGCGGCGTCGGACTCGAGCTGAGGCCTTGAGATCGGCCCCCGGATCAGCCTCACGGCGGCGGGAGCATCACCGACTCGCGAGCGACGCCGTCCAGCGCGTCGGCGATCGCCGTCCGCGCCTGGCGAAAACACCGGGCCACCGCCTCCGCGTAGAGCCTGCTCCGCCGCCTCTCCAGGCGCCGGGCGAGGCGCTCGATCTGCTCGAGCACGTCGTCGGGGAGCGAGCTCGCTGCACTCACGACGGCAGTGTACCAGAAGCGGGCCTCCCGCGCAGCCGATTCGCGAGAGTGGCCGGCTGGGGCGCGCCCCGCTTTGAGGGGGCGCGAGGAGACCCCGAGCCTTGACCCCCCGGCGGGGCCGGCGCGGCCCGAGGGGCGCGCCCCCAGCCTCGACGACCGCTGGGAACTCGAGTCCGGCCGGGTCATCCTCACCGGCGTGCAGGCCCTGGTGCGCCTCCACTTCGAGCAGGCCCGTCGGGACCGGGCCGCGGGGCTCGAGACCGGTACCTTCGTCACCGGCATCCTCATCCAGGCCTGGGTCACCGCAGCGATGTCGAAGGCCTCGCCCATACTGAACGCCGGTATAGGCATGGGGTTGACAGGCCAGACGCGGCCACGCCTGGGTCGAGGGCCGAGGCGCGTGACCGCGATCGAATGGTGCAGAGCCTCTCGGGTCCTGACGCGAGCGCTTTCGCGGTCGATGGGGAGCGCTAACCGCGGCGCGGCGGGAACGCCCTTGCCGGGTCGCGCGGCCTCTGTCAGCTTGCGGGACACGGGGACGACCCCGAAAGGCACGGGAGCCAGGATGCTGACGCTCAGAAAGACCGAGATCCGCGACAAGTACTCCGGCGAGGTGATCGGCGAGATCACCCAGGACACCCGCCGGGACCTGCGCGCCAAGATCCACAAGGCGTTTCAGGCCAAGGAAGCCGTCCGCAAGATGAGCTTCGACGAGCGGGCCGAGCTCGGGCGGCGGGTGGCTCGGAGCCTCCAGGAACACCGCGCGGAGTTCGAGGAGTTGATGGTCCGGGAGGCAGGGCAACCTCGCAAGTTCGCGCGCTGGGAGCTGGAGCGGGCCATCGCCGCCGCCGGGAATCTGGATCGGAGACTGGAGCTCCTGAAGCCGCGGGATCTCCCCGCCAGATCGGGCAGGAACATCCTCTTCCGCGAGCCGTACGGCGTCGTCGGCGTCCTCCCCCCGCGCAACACGCCCCTGGTGGTTCCCGTCTACACCATGCTGGCCGCGCTCGGGGCCGGAAACGCGGTGATCGAGAGGCCCTCTTCGACGGTTCCCCTGATCTGCCAGCGCGCCGTCCAACTCGCCGTCGAAGCCGGCTGCCCGGCCGACGGCGCCCAGTTCTCCACCTGCCCCGGGGAGGACGCCGCCTGGGAGTTCGTCGAGAATCCGGAGGTCGACGTCCTCGTCCACTACGCGTCCAGCCCCGTCGGGAAGGACAACCTCATCAAGATGGGCTCCTACCTGGAGAGGACCAAGAGGACCCTGGGTGAATGCATGCTTCACGTGGGAGGGCGGATGAAGAAGTACGTGCCCGAGCTCGCCGGCAACGATCCCTTCGTCGTGCTCGAGAGCGCGGACCTGATGCAGGCCGCCGCCGCCGGCCTCCTGGGCGGGTACGCGCACGGGGGGCAGCTCTGCATCGCCGCGAAGAGGTTCCTCGTCCAGCGCCAAGCCGCCCCGGAGTTCCGGGAGCGCCTGGTCGAGGGGATCGGCCGGCTGATGGTTGGAGATCCAGGCCGGGAGGAGACGGACATTGGCCCCATCGGAAAGCACGAGAGCCTGGACATCGCGACCTACCAGGTCCAGGAGGCGCTGGAGCGCGGCGGCCGCCTTCTCGTCGGGGGCCGCGCCGACGGCGCGTTCTTCTACCCCACGCTCATCGAGTTCGAGAAGAGGCAGCTCCTCGCGGCCCGCGACGAGGAGAAGCCCTTCCTCTGGACCGAGGAGTCCTTCGCTCCAGTGCGCTCCCTGGTCGTCTTCGACACCGTCGAGGAGGCGGTGGCCCTGGCGAACGACACCCCGTACGGGCTGGGGGCCAGCCTCTTCGGGGACCCCGACGTGGCCGCGCCCCTGGCGCGGCGCCTCGCGGCCGGACGGATCATGATCAACGAGGGGCCGCTCTACAGCGACTACTCCTTGCCGGTCGGCGGGATCCGCGACAGCGGGCTGTATGGCGCGAGCGACAAGATCGAGGAGATGGCCTACACGAAGCGGGTCCATCTGGCCACGTGAGCGATCCTGGAGATGCGCACTTCCAGGGATTCCATCGAGCCCTTCGGCATCATCTCCTCGTTCTCGCGGCACCGCCGGGCGAGCCGACCGGGAAGTGCCGGATCTCCACCAGGGCCTTGCCGAGCTCGGCGCGGAAGTCCGGGTGGGCGATGGAGACGAGTGCTTCGCCCCGCTGGCGCAGGGTCATGCCGTGCAGATTCACCGCCCCATACTCGGTGACCACCCAGTGCACGTGGCCGCGGGTGGTGACCACGCCGGCGCCCGGCTTGAGCGAGGGCACGATGCGCGAGATCGTCCCGCCGCAGGCCGTGGACGGGATGGCGATGACGGGCTTGCCGCCCGGAGACAGCGCGGCGCCGTGGATGAAGTCCATCTGCCCGCCGATGCCCGAGTAGATACGGTGGCCCAACGAGTCCGCGCACACCTGGCCGGTGAGGTCGATCTCGATCGCCGAGTTGATGGCCACCACCTTTGGGTTCTGCCGGATGAGCGCGGTGTCGTTGGTCCGGTCGCAGGGATGGAACTCGACCGTGGGGTTCTCGTCCACGAAGTCGTAGAGCCGACGGCTGCCCCAGACGAAGCTGGTGGTGGTGCGCCCGGGGTGCACTTTCTTCTGGCGGTTGGTGATCACCCCGGCCAGAACCAGATCGATGACTCCGTCGGAGAACATCTCGGTGTGCACGCCCAGCTCGTGCTTGTTCCCGAGGCGCGAGAGGACGGCGTTGGGGATCCCGCCGATACCCATCTGCAGGGTGGCGCCGTCCTCCACCAGGCCGGCGATCATCTCACCGATCCGGCTCTCGACCCGGGTCTCCTGCACCGGCTCCGCCTCCACCAGCGGCCGGTCGGTGTGGACGAAGGCCGCGAGCCGGTCGAAGGGCACCATGTTGTTGCCGTGCGTGTGCGGCATCTGCTCGTTGATCTCGGCGACGAGCACGCGAGCCGAGTCGACGGCGGCCCGGGCCGCGTCCACGGAGGTGCCCAGGGTGCAGAAGCCGTGCCGGTCCGGCGGCGACAGCTGCAGGAGCGCCGCGTCGAGCTGGAGCTGGCCCGAGGTGAACAGCGGCGGGATGTCGGAGAGGAAGATGGGCATGAAGTCCGCGCGGCCCTCCTCGATCGACTCGCGCAGCGCCGGGCCCACGAAGAGCGACACCGAGAGGAAGCGCCCTTCGCTCTCGGGGTCGGCGAAGTGAACCGGTCCCGAGGTGTGCAGGTGGTAGAGGGTCACGCCCTCGAGGTCGCGGCGCCGGCACATGGCGTCGACGAGCGGCGTAGGTGTCGCCGCCGCGCCGTGGATGAACACCTTGACGCCGCTCTGGATGTGGCTCGCGGCCTCCTCGGGGCTGACCGCTCGATTCTTCCAGTCTGGATCGCGTCGCATAGTGTGACCCTCGCATTAGAGCGCTTCACTGAACGGGGCGTCGACCACATCATGGGCGCGCGAGCCGCTTCTGGGATCACGCCGGCACGATCCTGGGATGGGCCGGATCCCACATCGCCGCCCGGACCGCCCCGGGGATGGCGTCTTCCGGGATGGCCTTGCCCACGCCCTCGCGCCCCGCCTGCTCGACGACCGCCTCAGCCACCGAGGCCTCCACGCGTCGGATCTCCGACGGCCGAGGGAAGAGGCGCCCCGCTCGCAGATCGCTCTCGGTCACCTCCGCGGCCAGGCGGTCGGCGGCGGCCGCGAACATCGCGTCGGTCACCTCCTTGGCCTCCGCGACCAGCACCCCCAGTCCCATGCCCGAGAAGACGAAGGAGTTGTTGGCCTGGCCGATTTCGATGACGCGCGATCCGAAGCGGACGGGATCGAAGGGGCTGCCGGTCGCGACCAGCGCCCTTCCGCCGGTCCAGTTGACCAGGTCGGCGGGCGTGGCCTCGCTCTTGCTGGTCGGATTCGACATCGGGAGGATCACCGGGCGCTCCACCTGCGCGGCCATGGCGCGCACGATGCCCTCGGTGAAGGTGCCAGGGTTGCCGGAGGTGCCGATGAGGACGGTCGGCTTCACGGCGCGCACCACCGCCTCGAGGTCGCGCGGCCGGCCCTTTCCCAGCCCGTACCGCTCCGCCAGAGCGGGCGGCCAGGCGAAGTCGCGCTTGTGCTTCTCCGCGATCTCCTGGTCGGTCGCGAGGAGCCCGTGGCTGTCCAGGATAGCGATGGCCGCGACCAGCGTCTCGCCGCGAAGCCCCTCGCGCTCGAGGGTGCTGCGCAGCAGCCGGGCGATGCCCACGCCGGCCGCGCCCGCTCCGAGGATGACGGTGCGCTGCTCGGCGAGCGGAATCCCGGTGGCGCGCGAGCCGGAGATGACGCCGGCGACCGCCATCGCGGCCGTGCCCTGGATGTCGTCGTTGAAGGAGGTGATCACCTTCCGGTACTTGTCGAGCAGGAGGAAGGCGTTGCCCTTCTTGAAGTCCTCCCACTGGAGGAGCGCCTTCGGGAAGCGATACCTCACGGCGTGCACGAACTCGTCCACGAGCGAGTAGTAGTCCTCTCCGCGAAGGCGCGGGTGGCGCCAGCCGAGGTAGAGCTCGTCCTCGAGGAGCGCCTGGTTGTCGGTGCCCACGTCCAGGCTCACCGGCAGGCACTGCGTCGGATGAATCCCGGCGGCGGCGGTGTAGAGGGCGAGCTTGCCGATGGGGATACCCATTCCCCCCGCGCCCTGATCGCCGAGGCCGAGGATCCGCTCGTTGTCGGTGACCACGATGAGGCGCACGCCCTCGTAGGGCGCGTTGGCCAGAACCTCCTCGATGCGCCCGCGATGGCCGGGCGTGATCCAGATGCCCCGCGCGCGCCGGAAGATGTGGCTGTACTCCTGGCAGGCCTTGCCCACCGTCGGCGTGTAGACGATGGGCATGAGCTCCTCGATGTGGTCCACGAGAAGCCGGTAGAAGAGGACCTCGTTGCGGTCCTGAAGGGCGGCGAGGCCGATGTAGCGCTCGAGTGGGTCCTCCTTGCGCATGATGTTGCGGTAGACCCGGGCCTCCTGCTGCTCCAGCGTGCTCACGGCGTCCGGCAGGATCCCCTCCAGGCCCAGCGCGGCGCGCTCCTCGCGGGTGAACGCGGTCCCCTTGTTGAACATGGGATGGCGCAGCAGGCGCTGGCCGCGATAGGGCACCTCGACCCGCGGGTGCCCTTCCGCATCCGTCTTCAGGCGGTACGGTTCCATGATGGCCCCCTCCCGACTCGCCGAGGCCCCCCTCGCGCTCCGAAGGTCGGCAAGTCGTTTCCCAGTTTAGACCTTTCCGGGCGTCGGGGGCTGGAGCAGATGGGGCGTCGGTTCCCGAGGCGCCCGCCAGTACGAGGCGCTCGCTCGGTTGACCCAGCTGACGTCGCCATCAGGCTCCCGACGTCGCCCGGGGAGACTATCCGGCACCGGTGCCGCCCTCCACCCCGCCGCGCCACGGGCGCAGGCGTGGCAGCCACCGCGGGACGTTGGCCCGCATCGCCTGGTACTCCGCGCCGAACGTCCGGGCAAGCGTCGGCTCCTCGTAGCCGATGACGAAGAGGTGGAAGGCGACGGCCAGGAGGGCGGCGTAGCCGAAGAGCCGCTTCTCGCCGAGGAGGAGCCCCTGGCCGGCCACCGCAGAGACCACCGCCAGGTACATCGGATTGCGGACGTGCCGGTAGAGCCCGCGGACCACGAGATGCCGGGTCGGGAGGATGGGGGCTGGCGTGCCCAGCCCGAGGAGCGCGAAGCGGGCGAACGAGTCGAGGACCACGGCCGCGCCCAGGACGACCAGCGCGGCGCCGGCGAGACGGGTCGCATCGAGCCCGAGGATGGGCGGGCCCATCTGCCACCGGGTCATCCAGTAGGGCACGAGCACGCCGACCGTCCCGGGCGCGAGGACCAGGAAGGCGAGCGAGCCGAGGACCGACCCGAAACGCCTCGGGGTCGCGCTCGCTTCGCCGGCCCGACCCGCCGGAGCAGGCATGGGGACCTCCGCGCCATGATCATGATCGACCGGAGCGCACCGTGCCACTCGTCGGAGCGCGGGGCGTCATTCGGGGCGCGCCGGCTTCGCCGCGGTCTGGGAGGCGAAGGTGAGGGAGCTGGGCCGGCGAGGAGCCCCCGGAGCAGCGTGGCCCGGTTCCCTGGCATCGGGGGTAGCCGGTCACTAGCATGCGCCGGGTGGCACGGAAGAAACCGCCCGGGAGCGAGGGGTTGTCGCGGGCCGAGGCCCGCCGCCTGGCGCTGGCGGCGCAGGGCTTCGGCCGGCCCCGGCCGCGCCGCCCGGGCGCCGCCGAGGTCGCCGCGACCATCCGCCGCCTGGGCCTCCTCCAGCTCGACTTCGTCAACGTGCTCGTCCCGGCGCACTACCTGGTGCTCTTCTCGCGGCTCGGGCCCTACGACCGCTCCCTCCTCGACGAGGTGGTCTACCGCCGCCGCGAGTTCACCGAGCAGTGGGCCCACGAGGCTTCGATCGTGCCCATGGAGGCCTTTCCGCTGCTCCACCACCGGCGGGCCTCGCACCGCGTCCGCCCCTGGGGCTTCGAGGCCTTCCTGGCGAGGAACGCGCCGTACGCGGCCCGGCTCCTGGAGGAGGTGCGGGCCCGCGGTCCGCTCACCGCCGACGAGCTGCGCGAGCCGCGGGCCATGCCGCGGGAGCTCCGACACGCCTGGTTCAAGAGCGCCGCGCGGGCGGTGCTGGAAGCCCACTTCGGGCGCGGCCTCCTGGCGGTCCACGAGCGCCGCCCCAACTTCCAGCGCTCCTTCGACCTGGTGGAGCGCGTCGTCCCCGCGGAGCACCGCGGGCCGCCGCCGGAGCGCGCCGAGGCGCAGCGCGCCTTGCTCGCGGCCGCGGCCCGGGCCCACGGCGTCGGCACCGCCGCCGACCTGGCCGACTACCACCGCATGCCCGTCGCCGAGGCCCGGCCCCGGCTGGCGGAGCTGGTGGAGAGCGGGGCGCTGCGGGAGGTGCAGGTGGAGGGCTGGCGGGAAACCGCCTTCCTGCACGACCAGGCCGCTGATTCGCGCCCAGTCCAGGCCGCCGCGCTCCTGGCTCCCTTCGACCCGGTGGTCTGGTACCGGCGCCGCGCCGCGCGCCTCTTCGGATTCGACTACCGCTTCGAGATCTTCGTGCCGCCCCGGAAGCGCCGCTGGGGGAAGTACGTCCTCCCCTTCCTGCTCGGCGACGCCCTGGTGGCGCGGGTGGACGTGGAGGCCGATCGCCCGCGGGCCCGCCTCTCGGTCGGCGGCGCATGGGCCGAGCCGGGCGCGTCGCCGGAGCGCGTCGCCGCACCGCTCGCCGTGGAGCTATCGGCGCTGGCGCGGTGGCTCGGCCTCGGGGAGGTGGCGGTGGGGCGGCGCGGCCCCCTTTCGCGACCGCTCGCGAGCGCGCTCCACGCCCTCTGATCGCCGCAGGGCCGCATCTGCGGCCAGGTGGCCCGTCCGTTATCTATGGGCGCGGTGGCGCCCTCGTTCGACCTCGGCCCCGTCCTCATCCTCCCGGGCCTGTACGACTCCGGACCCGAGCACTGGCAGACGCGATGGATGGCCGGGCGGCCGGGATTCCGCCGGGTGGAGCAGGACGACTGGGTCTCGCCGCGTTGCCAGGACTGGGTCGCCCGCCTCGAAGCCGCCGTCCGGGAGGCGGGGCCGGAGGCGCTCCTCGTCGCCCACAGCGCGGCGTGCGCGCTCGTCGCCCACTGGGCGGCGCAGTCGCGGCGGCCGGTGCGCGGGGCCCTCCTCGTCGCCCCGTCGGACGCCGAGGCCCCGTCGTTCCCCTCGGGCCCGACCGGCTTCGCGCCCATGCCGCTCCTCGAGCTGCCGTTCCCCAGCGTGGTCGTGGCCAGCGGCGACGACCCCTACGTCGCGCTCGACCGCGCCCGGTCCTTCGCCGAGCGGTGGGGCAGCCGATTCGTGAGCATTGGGGACGCGGGCCACATCAACAGCGCCGCCGGTCTCGGGGACTGGCCGGAGGGCCTCCGCCTCCTCCAGGACCTCGCCGGGCAGGCCGGGCGGCGCCAAGGCACGTAGTCGGCGGCGCCGGGCGAGCGCCGGGCGAACGACAGAACGCCGCGCGGCGCCCCCCGTCCGATGGAGGCGGCGTCACTTCTTGGCGTAGTGATCCGCGCCGAGGAAGTGCAATGACACGTAGGGATGGTTGCCCACGACCCAGCTGTCGTGAGGGATGGGCGGGATGTAGAAGAGCTCGCCAGCCGCGAGCTCGACCACCGTGCCGTCGTCGAAGGCCGCGGTCGCCGATCCCGACAGCACCATCCCGACGTGCTCGACCGAGCAGCGGGATGCCCCGACTCCCGGCCCGACGTGCTGGCTCCACTTCCAGCCTGGCTGGTAGGTCGCTCGCCCGATGGTCAGGCCGCCGAGGCGGACGATCTCGAACTTCCCCTTCTCCATCAGGCGCGTCTCGTCGGGTGACTCGAAGCGCTTGAGCACGACGCGAAGCGACTCTGCCGTCATGAATCCCTCGGTGGGCCGGTCCACCGACGTCCGCACCCCCGGCCGACGCCTGGGGGTGGGACCACCGGCAGCACGCCTCGGCTCATACGGGCGGCTGCGCATGCGCGCCAGCGAAAGCGAGCTCACGTCTGCGCGAGAGTCAGCAGCTCGAAGGGCTCCCTCCGCGCCGGTTCATCCGCGCCGCATGGGGCGCACCTCCACCCCGTCGGCGGCCAGCCTGGCTCGGATGGCGGCGGCGAGCGCGGCCGCCCCCGGCGTGTCTCCGTGGAGGCAGATGGTGTCGGCGGCCACCGCCACCATGGCGCCGGTCACCGAGCGGACGCGCCGCTCCCGGGCCATGGCCGACACGCGCTCCGCCACCGCCGCCGGGTCCTCCAGGAGCGCCCCGGGCGTCCCGCGCGGCACCAGCGTTCCCTGCGGGGTGTACCCGCGATCGGCGAAGGCCTCCTCCGCGCAGCGAAGGCCCAGGGACCGGACCACGCTCGCCATGGGCGACCCGGCCAGGCACACCACCACCAGCCCGGGGTCCACCTCCCGGACCGCCTCCCCGATGGCCGTCGCCAGGGCCCGGTCCTGTGCCGCGGCGTTGTAGAGCGCCCCGTGGGGCTTCACGTGGACCAGGGGCACGCCCTCCGCCGCGCAGAAGGCGCGCACCGCCGCCACCTGGTAGACGACGTCGTCCCGCACCTGCGCCGGGGTGCGATCCATGGGCGCGCGGCCGAAGCCGGCGCGGTCGGGGTAGGACGGATGGGCGCCCACCGCCACCCCGTGGCGGGCCGCCAGGCGCACGGTGGCTCGGATGGTCGAGGCGTCCCCGGCGTGAAACCCGCAGGCCACGTTCACGGAGCTGACGAGCGGCAGGATGCGCTCGTCCTCGCCGGCCTCCTCGCCGAGGTCGCAGTTCAGGTCCACGGCCACGTCTCACCTCCTCGTCCGCCAGCCTCGCGCCCGAGCCGCCGCGCCAGGCGGCCCCACCGGGCTCGCTCGTCCGCCACCGCCTCCAGCGCTTCCTGCATGGTGCAGCGCCGGAACCGCACGCCGTCGCCGGTCCGAGCCTGGGCCAGGCGCCGCAGGTCGGGCCCGATCACCACCCCGGGCTTCAGGTAACCGCCGGTGGTCTGCCCGTCCACCATGATCACGATGGGCCTGCCGTCGTTCGAGACCTGCACCGCCCCCGGCACGAGCGCGTCGGTGACGATGTCCGCCCCGCCGCGGAGGCGAACCGGGGGTCCGCCCAGGCGGTAGCCCATGCGGTCGTTCAGCGGGGTCACGGTCCAGCGAGTGGACAACAGGGCCTCCATGCCCTCGGGGTGGACGAGGTCGTCCTGCGGCCCGAGGAGCATCCGCAGCTCCACCTCGACCCCGGGCGGATGCATCTCCGGCCGCTCGCCGGGCGCGAGCGAGGCCAGCTCGGGCGGCGGCCCCGCCGGCGCGCCCGCCGGGAGGCGGTCTCCGGCGCGGAGCGCCCGGCCGTGGAAACCGCCGACGCCGGCGCGCGCGTAGGTGGACCGGCTCCCCAGCACCGGCGGCACCTCGATGCCACCGTGGACCGCGAGGTAGGCCCGCACCCCCGAGGCGGCCATCCCGAGCGCGAGCACGCCGCCCGCCGGCGCCCGGAACGAGGACCAGGGCGCGACGGCCCGGCCGTCCAGCGCGGCGCGCATGTCCGCGCCGGCGAGCGCGGCCAGGGCGGGCGCCTCGAAGCGGAACGTCCCTCCCACCAGCGTGAGCTCCAGCGCCGCGGTCCCCGGGGCGTTCCCGGCGAGCAGGTTCGCCGCCGCCAGCGACAGCCGGTCCATGGCCCCGGCCACCGGCATGCCCGAGGCCCGGTGGCCGGGCCGTCCCCCGTCCTGGACCGTGGTGAGGAGGCCGGCCTTGACGACCGCGATCACCGCTCCACCTCCGCCTCGAGGCGGCCCGCCTCCGCCTCGGCCGCCAGGGACTCGAAGGCGGCGGCGTCCACCGGGACGAACCGCAGCCCGTCGCCGGCGGACAGCAGGAAGGGGCGCGCCCGCCGCGGGTCGAAGAGCCGGAGCGGCGTCCTCCCCAGGACGCGCCAGCCGCCCGGGCTCTCCACCGGGTAGATTCCGGCCTGCGCCCCGCCGATGGCCACGCTGCCGGCGGGCACGCGGGCGCGTGGCTCGTCGCGGCGCGGGGTGGCGAGCCGCGGGTCGAGCCCGCCCAGATAGGGGAAGCCAGGCGTGAAGCCCAGGAAGTGCACCAGGTAGACGGGCGCGGCGTGGTACCGCACCACCTCGGCGGCGTCGAGGCCGGCGAGGCGCGCCACCTCGTCGAGGTCCGGCCCGTGGGTCCCCCCGTAGCAGGTGGGGATGCGCACCACGCGCCGGGGTCCGGGGGCGGGCGCCGCGCCGACCTCGGCGGCGAGCGCACCGATCCGCTGTACCAGGCCGTCCCGGGCCACCCGCAGCGGGTCGTGGAGCACGAGGAGCGATCGGTAGGTCGGCACCACCTCCAGGACCTCGCCCGCGAGCCGCTCCGCCACCGCCCGCGCCAGCTCGCGCACGTGCGCGCTCACCTCGGGGTCGATGCCCTCGCCCAGCTCGACCACCAGGCCGCTTTCGCCCTGGCCGCGGATGCGCACGCGCCCAGATATCGCGGCGGCGTTGACTCCGTCAAATCGGGGTCGGTATCGTCTCGGACCTCGGCCGCCCCGGTTTCGCGCCATCGCCCCGGAGGAAACCCACCCATGACCCGCCTCGTCAGAACCGTTTCCGCGTTCGCTGCCCTGGCCCTCGCCGCCAGCGCCTCCGCCCAGCAGGAGGTGCGCATCGGCGTCATCTACCCGCTCACCGGCGCCGCCGCCTCCACCGGCCTCGAGCTCAAGAACGCCGCCCAGCTCGCCGCGGACCTCATCAATGGCAACGACAAGAGCCTGGCGCTCCCGCTCGCCGGGGCGGGCGGGATCCCGAACCTCAAGGGCGCCAAGATCCGGCTGATCTTCGCCGACCATCAGGGCAACCCGCAGGTGGGCGCCACCGAGGCGGAACGGCTCATCGCCGAGGAGAAGGTGGTGGCCCTGCAGGGCGCCTACTTCAGCACCGTGACCACCACCGCCAGCCAGGTGGCGGAGCGGAACGGGGTGCCCTTCCTGAACGCCGACTCGTCCTCGCCGGCGCTGACCCAGCGCGGCTTCAAGTGGTTCTTCCGCACCACCCCTCACGACGAGCTCTTCGTCCAGAACGCTTTCGAGTTCCTGCGCGACCTGGGGAAGAAGAAGGGGATCCAGGTGAAGCGCATCGCCATCCTGGCCGAGAACACCGAGTTCGGCACCTTGGCCGCTAGGCTCCAGGAAAAGGGCGCGCGGGAGAACGGTTACGAGGTGGTGGAGAAGGTGCTCTACCCGCCCAAGGGGACCCAGCTCACGAGCGAGGTGCAGAAGCTCAAGGCCTCGCGGCCCGACGTGGTGATGCAGTCGTCCTACCTGGGGGACGCCATCCTCTCCATGAAGACCTACAAGGACCTGGGCTTCCAGCCGGCGGCCATCCTCGCCAACGACGCGGGCTTCAACGACTCGGAGTTCCTGAAGACCATGGGGAAGGACGGCAACTTCGTCATCTCCCGCGAGGTGTGGGCCCTCGACCTCGCGGCGCAGAAGCCCATCATCGCCAAGGCCAACGCCCTGCTCCAGGCGCGCCACGGCGTGAACTTCAACGGGAACTCGGCGCGGGCCTTCACGGGGATCTTCGCCCTCGCCGACGCCCTGAACCGCGCCGGCTCCACCCGCCCGGAGGCCATCCAGAAGGCGCTGCGCGAGACGAACCTGTCGGGCGCCCAGCTCATCATGCCCTGGAGCGGGATCCAGTTCGACGAGAATGGCCAGAACACCAAGGGCGCCGGCATCATCGTCCAGGTCCAGGATGGAAAGTACGCCACGGTGTGGCCCTTCGCGCTCGCCCCCAAGGACGTGGTCTGGCCCATGCCCGGCTGGGACAAGCGCTAGTGCTGCTCCGCAGAGGTCATGAGCCCATCCTGGTTCACCTTGCTCCGCAGCACTCGCGGGGAAGGCCCCGTGCCTTGCAGGGAGAGGCAGCAAGGCACGGGCCCTCCCCGCGGGCCCTGCCGGGGGCGGCGGGGCGCCACCTCCCCCGGACCCCCACCTGCGTGGCGCGCGCCGGGACAGGCCCGGGGCTCGTGATGCGCGCCACGAGCGGCGCCGCGTGACCGCCGAGCTCCTGCTGCAGACGCTCCTCTCCGGCGTCCTCACCGGGCTCGTCTACGCGCTGGTGGCGGTGGGCCTGACCCTCATCTTCGGGGTCATGGACATCGTGAACTTCGCCCACGGCGAGTTCCTGATGCTCGGCATGTACGCGAGCTTTTGGGGCTTCGCGCTCTGGAAGCTCGATCCGCTCTTCACCCTCCCCTTCACGGCGCTGCTCCTCTTCGCGGTGGGCGCGGCGGTGTACCGCCTGGTGGTGCGGCGCATCACCGACGCCCCCATGCTCTCGCAGATCTTCACCACCTTCGGGCTCATGATCCTCTTCCGCGGGCTGGCCCAGTACCTGTGGAAGCCGGACTTCCGCTCGGTGGACCACACGGTGGTCGCCGGCAAGGCGACGCTGGCCGGGCTGCAACTCGGCCTGCCCCAGGTGGCGGCCGGCGCGGGCGCGGTGCTCACCACCGGCGCGGTGTGGTGGTTCCTGCGCTCCACCCGGCTCGGGGCGGCTCTGGAGGCCACGGCCGCGGACAAGGAGGCGGCCGCGCTCATGGGCATCGACGCCCAGCGGATGTTCGCGCTCGCCTGGGGCATCGGCGCCGCCTGCGCCGGCGTGGCCGGGGCGCTCCTCTCCACCTACTACCCGATCTTCCCGGAGGTGGGCTCCTCCTTCATCCTCATCGCCTTCGTGCTGGTGGCCCTGGGCGGCTTCGGGAGCGTGGCCGGGGCCTTCTGGGCGGGGATCCTGGTGGGGGTGGTGGAGGTGGTGGGGGGCTTCCTGTGGAACCCGGCCTACAAGCTGGTGCTGGTGCTCTCCCTCTACCTGCTGGTGGTGTGGTTCCGGCCGCAGGGGCTCATGGGGAAGGCTTGATGGGACGCGCCATGAGGCGGCGCCGCCTCGGGCTGGGCCTTCTGGCCCTGGCCGGCGCGCTCGCCTTCCCGCTCCTGGCGCGCCGGGTCACCTGGCAGAACACCGCCATCCTCATGCTCATGACCTCGCAGCTCGGGGTGGCCTGGAACCTGCTCGGCGGCTACGCCGGGCAGGTCTCGCTGGGCCACGCCGCCTTCTTCGGCACCGGGGCCTACGTCTCCACCCTGCTCTCCCTGAAGCTCGGGGTTTCCCCGTGGCTGGGCATGCTCGCCGGGGGGGCGGCCGCCGCGAGCCTGGGCGCGCTGGTGGGATGGCCCTGCTTCCGCCTGAAGGGGCACTACTTCGCGATGGCCACCATCGCCGTGGGCGAGATCGTGCAGGCGGTGGTGAACGGCTCGGATGCTCTCGGAGGCGCGGTGGGCTTCAACCTGCCGCTCCGCGAGGCCGGCCTGTGGGGCTTCGTCTTCAACCGCTCCAAGCTCCCCTACTACTACATCGCCCTGGGGCTGCTCCTCGCCACCGTCCTCGTGAACGCGCTCGTGAATCGCAGCCACGTCGGCTACTACCTGCGGGCCATCAAGGACGAGCCCGACGCGGCGCGCAGCCTGGGCGTGTCGCTCGGGCGCTACAAGACCATCGCCATGCTGCTGTCGGCGGCGCTCACCGCCATGGGCGGGACCCTGTACGCCCAGAAGGAGCTGTTCATCGATCCGGGCTCCACCCTCTCCACCTCCCTCTCCATCAAGATCGCGCTGGTGGCCATCCTCGGCGGGGCGGGGACGCTGTGGGGCCCGGTGCTCGGCGCGGTGCTGCTCACCGGGATCGAGGAGGCGAGCCGCATCGCCTTCGGCGGGACCGGACGCGGCACCGACCTGGTGGTCTACGGGCTGCTCCTGGTCCTCATCGCCGTCTTCCAGCCGGCCGGGATCATGGGATTCCTGCGGCAGCGGGCGGGGCGCTCCACCCCGGCCGCCGCGCCCGCGGGGGAAGCCTCGTGACCGCGCCTCTCCTCCGGGTGGATCGCCTCACCAAGCGCTTCGGCGGGCTGGTGGCCAACGAGGAGGTGAGCTTCGAGGTGGGCGCGGGCGAGATCGTGGGCCTCATCGGGCCGAACGGGGCCGGGAAGACCACGGTCTTCAACTCGCTGGCCGGATTCTTCGCCCCCACCTCGGGGGCCATCCTCCTCGACGGCGTCGCCATCGACGGGCTGCGGCCCGAGGTCATCGCCGCCCGCGGCGTGGCTCGGACCTTCCAGATCGTCCGCGTCTTCCGCTCCATGACGGTGCTGGAGAACGTGATGGTGGGAGCCATGCTGCGCCACCGGGCCGTGCCGGGCGCCGAGGCCCGGGCCCGGCAGGCGCTGGGCTTCACCGGTCTGGAGCGCCGGGCCGGAGAGCTCGCCGGCCGGCTCACGGTCGCCGAGCAGAAGCGGCTCGAGCTCACCCGGGCGCTGGCCACCGAGCCGCGCCTCCTGCTCCTCGACGAGGTGATGGCCGGGCTCACCGCCAGCGAGGTGCAGCTGGCGGTGGAGCTGGTGCGCCGCATCCGGGCTCGCGGCATCGCCTGCGTGGTGGTGGAGCACGTGATGGAGGCCATCATGCCCGTCGCCGACCGGGTGCTGGTGCTGGAGAACGGCCGGAAGATCGCCGAGGGGAAGCCCGCCGCCATCGCCAGCGACCCGGCCGTGATCGCCGCCTACCTGGGGGAGGACTACCGTGCTCCGGGTGCGTAGCGTGCGCGTCTGCTACGGGCGGGTGCCGGCGGTCCACGACGTGAGCCTCTCGGTCGAGGCCGGCGCCATCGGGGCGGTGGTCGGGGCGAACGGGGCCGGCAAGACCACGCTGCTTCGGGCCATCGCCGGGCTGAACCGGCTCGACGCCGGCCGCATCGAGCTCGAGGGGGCACCCATCGACGGGCTGCCGGCGCACCGGCGCGTGCTGCTCGGGATATCGCTGGTGCCCGAGGGGCGGCGCCTCTTCCCCCGGCTCACGGTGCGCCGGAACCTGGAGCTCGGGGCCTTCACCCGCCGCGATCCGCGGGAGATCCGGGAGTCGCTGGAGCGCGCCGTCGAGATCTTCCCCTTCCTCAAGGACCGCCAGGAGCAGCTCGCCGGCACGCTCTCGGGCGGGGAGCAACAGATGCTGTCCATCGCCCGCGGGCTCATGTCCCGCCCCCGGCTGCTGCTGCTGGACGAGCCCTCCTGGGGGGTGGCCCCCAAGCTCGTGGCCCGCATCTTCGAGACCATCGCCCAGGTCAACCGCGGCGGCGTGGCGGTGCTCCTGGTGGAGCAGAACGTGCAGCGAGCCCTCTCCATCGCCCACCGCGCCACCGTGATCCAGACCGGCCGGGTGGTGGCGGAGGGAACGGCGGCCGACCTCCTGGGAAGCGATCTGGTGCGACGGGCCTATCTGGGGCTCTGAAAGTGCTGCTCCGCAATAGTCATGAGGCGCCTTGCGCCCCTGCTCCGCAGCACTTCGCGGGGAAGGCCCCGTGCCTTGAACGGAGAGGCAGCAAGGCACGGGCCCTCCCCGCGGGCCCGACCGAGAGGCGGGGCGCCGCCTCCCCCGGACCCCCACCCGCGTGGCGCGCCGCCTGGGTGGCTCGGAATCTCTGACGCGCGCCACTAGAGGAGCGAACGCCATGGCCGAGGAACGCGTGTGGACGCCCGCCGAGGTCCGGGCCGCCTGCCGGAGCGGGTCGCTGGACCGGCCCACCGCCGGCCTGGCGCGCGGCTTCGTGCAGGCGAACCTGGTGGCCGTTCCCGCCGAGGCGGCCTTCGACTTCCTGCTCTTCTGCCAGCGCAACCCGAAGCCCTGTCCCGTGATCGAGGTGGTGGAGGCCGGCCGCGTCGAGCCCCGCTGCGCGCCGGGGGCCGACCTACGCACCGACCTCCCTCGCTACCTGGTCTACCGCGGCGGCCGCCTCGACGAGGAGCGGACCGAGGTCCGGAGCCTCTGGCGCGAGGACCTGGTGTCCTTCCTCCTCGGGTGCAGCTTCTCCTTCGAGGAGGCGCTCCAGGACGCCGGCGTGCCGCTGCGCCACCTGACCACCGGCAGCAACGTCTCCATGTACCGCACCGGCCTGGCCACCGAGCCGGCCGGCCGATTCCGGGGACCGCTGGTGGTGAGCATGCGCCCCATCCCGGCGGCCCTGGTGGCGCGCGCCGTCCAGGTGACGGCCCGCTTCGAGCGAGTCCACGGAGCGCCGGTCCACGTGGGGGAGCCGTCCGCATTGGGGATCGCCGACCTGGCGCGGCCCGACTACGGCGATCCGGTCGAGATCCGGCCCGGCGAGGTGCCGGTGTTCTGGGCCTGCGGGGTGACCCCGCAGGCGGCGGCAGTGGCGAGCCGCCTCCCCTTTTGCATCACCCACGCGCCGGGCCACATGTTCGCGACCGACCTTACCAACGCCAGCCTGGAAGGGTAGGCCTGCCTCAGGACCCCGCGCCCGGCTTCCACTTGATGTTGCAGCCGACGCTGGGCTTCTGGTCGGCCGCGGGCGCGCGGCCCGCTGCCACCGCCTCGATGGCCGCCCGGAGCGAGGCGCCGGTCACCGGCTTGCCGTTCGAGGGACGGCTGTCGTCGAACTGGCCGCGGTAGGCGAGCCGGAGCGCCCCGTCGAAGAGGAAGAGGTCGGGCGTGCAGGCGGCGCGGAAGGCGCGGGCCACCTCCTGCGTCTCGTCGAAGAGGAAGGGGAAGCGCCACCGTTCCTCCTGCGCCAGCTGGCGCATGGCGGCCGGGCCGTCCTCCGGGAAGGCCTTCTCGTCGTTGGAATTCACGGCCACCACCGCCAGGCCGTGGTCGAGCGCGGCGTGCGCCACGCGGACCAGCTCCCTGCGGATGTGCTTCACGTAGGGGCAGTGGTTGCAGATGAAGGCCACCAGCAGCCCCTTCTTGCCGCGCGCCTCCACGGCGGCGTCGACCGCGCGTCCACTCACGGCGTCGGCGAGCTTGAAGGGCGGGGCGGGCGTCCCCAGCGGAAGCATGGTGGATGGGGTTTCGGCCATGGCGGCTCCTCCGTGGTTCAGCCGGGAGCATAGAGCCGGGAGCGCGCGACGGCGTTGCGATGGCGGGATGGCCCCAAGCGGGACCTCCCGGGTCTGGTTGGCACGCCCCACGCCCGCTGGCTCGTGAGCCAGAAGCCTCACCAGCGCTTCACGGCGTGTACCAGATGGGCGATGTGTAGGCGCGCTCCTGCAGCGTCATGGTGGTCCCCGGCAGCGGCTTTACGCCGAAGCGCTTGGCGTCGTAGGCGGTCCACCGCGGGGTGGGGATCTCGATGACGCGGGCGTAGTAGAAGGCGCGCTGCCTGGGGTCGAAGTCCGGGTCCTTCCAGACGGCGATCAGCTCCGGGTCGCCGATGGTGTTGGTCCAGACGGCGTTGGCCACGTCCACCGTGCTCCCCACCGGCGTCTTGCAGCGGCCGTCGGCGTCGATCTTGCGGCCGCCGGAGACGGCCACGTCGTGGATGCGCTCCTGCGCCTTGCCGCCCTTGTCGACCCAGCCCTTGATGACCTGGATGCGATCGAGGTTCGCGCCCATGGGGTCCTTGAGCGCCGCCACCAGGAAGGTGGGCGCCTTGCCCTTCGGGGCCGCCCTGAGGTCGCCGCCCATGGGGACGCCCTTGCCGTAGCCGATGGCCGCGGGGAGGCGGTTCTGGGCGTCGGCCGGCTCGAAGTCCCAGCCGCCGAAGAAGCGCACCACCATGCGGGGACCGGTGGTGGCGTACGTCTCCCGGCGCTTCATGGCGTCGAAGATGGCCTCGCGCGTGTTCTCGGTGGCCCACACCGCGGCGTAGCCCGAGGCCGACACCTCCCAGTCCATGATGGTCACCCCGGTCTTGGGACTGTGGAAGAAGGCCTTGGTCATACGCTCGGGGCTCGGCTCCTGCGGCGCGGTCTTGCCGAAGAAGTTCTCCTCCTCCATCGCCGAGAGCGCGGTGTGGGCGTCGCTGCTCCCGATCAGGCCGAACTTGTATGGGTTCGTGCCCAGCCGCTCCTCGAGCTTGAGCCCAGTCTTCAAGGCCGAGCGAGCGTACTCGAACTCCAACATGTCCTTCGTCTTCGCCACGCTGCCGTCGAGGTTGGACTTGTCCCAGCGCTCGAAGGCGGCGAACTCGTCGTTGGGCGAGAGGTAGGGGTGGGCCTCGCTGTCGCCCTTGGTCTGCGTCGCCTCGTAGAGCCGCTCCCATTTGGCGCGCGTCTCGACGTATTCCTTGTCGATCTTCTTGCCGAAGGCCTCGACCACCGGAAACATGAGGCCGTTGCTCAGGTTGCCGTTGTGGGCGATGGCCAGCACCTCGCTGCCGGTCTTCTCTTCGGTGGCCGCCATCCACTTCCAGAGGTTCGCCGGGTTGTCGCTGCCGAACGGCGGGTAGACGGTGAAGGGCTCGACCAGGCTGGCCTTGGCGCCGTTCTCGCGGAAGACGACGTTGCGGTGCAGGTTGTTGCCGCCGGTGTTGGAGGTCCACTCGAAGCCGATGAAGGCCGTGAAGCGGCCCGGATCGTTGGCCTCCTCGGCGGCCTTGATCTCCTCGCGCCAGGCCGAGCGGTAGGCGGGGGTGCCCGGGGCGTAGATGAGGGGCTTGGGGAAGGTCCCGTCCGAGAACGCCTGGATGATCTCGAAGGCCGCCTCGTTCCCCCTCCCCGACTGGATCATCTCGTGCCAGCGGCGGCCGGCCGAGTCGGCCAGAACCTCGGGCTTCCCGGCGAGCAGATCCGGGAAGAACCCCATGTTGTCGGAGTGGTCGGCGACCACCAGCCAGTCGAGCGGGCGGGACAGCTTGGCCCGCTGGCCGCTCGAGGTGGTGATCTCCTCCCCGCGCGCGAAGCGGTAGGCGTCCTTCGGGGTGAGCCGGCAGCCGAACGCGCCCGCGTCGAACGAGAAGCCGGTGTGGAGGTGCGAGTCGCCGAAGAGGGGCCGCGTCGGGAAGTTGCGCCCGGCGTAGGGCGAGTACGGGGGCTTCGTGGGATGTGCCTTCTCGAGCTTGGCCTTGTCGGCCGGGCCGAGGTCCTTGGGCCCCTGCTCGGCCGCCAGCGCCCGGGATGCCAGGAGCCCGGCCACCGCGACCACCGCCACCGCCATGCGCCCCCGCACGCTCATGATCGCTTCCTCCGTGGTTGTCCGCAGCCGCGAGAATGCCTCGCCTTCATCTGAACGTCCACCCCAACATGAGCAGCCCGATCCCGGCGATCCAGCTCCCGGCCACGCGAGCCGCGACGCGAGCCCAGTGCGCCCGGAGCGACGCGGCCTGGCCGCCGACGAGGGCGGTCACCGTGAGGAGCGCGCAGGCGATCCCGGCCATCGCCAGGAGCCCCCCGTTCACTCCCGAGAGCTCGCGGCCGTTCCCGAGACCGTGCGTCGCCCCCGCCAGCGCCGCCAGCGCGGTCACCGCCGCCGGTGGCCAGCGGCGATCGGCCGCCACCAGGGCGCCCAGGGCCGCCGTCAGGGCGCTGCTCCACCAGGCCGGCGCGGCCGGCAGCCCGACGGCGGCGCCGGCGGCCATCCCGACCATCCACGCCAGGGGCAGGGCGAGGAGCACCCGCCGTCCGCACGCCGGCCCGGCGAGGCCGCCGAGCAGGCCCAGGGCGACGATGGGCAAGAGGTCGTCGGGGGCCAGGAAGGGATGGGCCAGGCCGTCGTAGAACGGCCCGAACCCGCTGTTCATGAGGTGGGCGTTGGCCACGGCCGGCGCGAGGAGGGCCGCTCCGGCGGCCGCGGCCAGGCGCACCCGCGTCACGCCAGCGCCCTCCACAGGAACGCCACCCCCGCCAGGGCCACGCAGGCGCCCGCGGCGCGCAGCGCCACCCGGCCCGCCGGCCAGCGGTGCACGAGCCCGATGGCGATCCCCGCCGCGTGCAGGGAGCCGGTGGCGACCACGAAGCCGGCGCTGTAGGCCACGCCGTTCGCCCCCGGCGGGAGCTCGGTGCCGTGGGCGTGGCCGTGGAAGACGGCGAAGAACCCAACCACCGCCGCCGCCAGCCACAGCCTCGGCCGCGCCTCCCGCAGCACGGCCAGCCCCAGCACCAGCGCGGAGGCCGCCACGCCCACCTCGATGCCCGGGAGCCGGAGGCCCATGAGGCCCAGCATTCCGCCCAGCGCCATGACCATGGGGAAGGTTACCGGCAGGAGCCAGATGGCGGGCGCGCCGAGCTGGGCTCCCCACAGGCCGACCGCGATCATGGCCAGCACGTGGTCCAGGCCGGAGAGCGGGTGCCCGAGGCCGCTCAGCAGGCCGGCGGCCTCGCCGCCCCGCTGGTGCGCCAGGGCCGCGGCCGGCCACAGCAGCCACGGCCAGAGGCACGCGAAGGCCCGGCCCCTCATCGCACCGCCCAGAGCATCAGCGCCGTCCGCTGGATGGTCCAGAAGGCCCCGAGCGCACCGATGGCATAGCCCGGCAGCCGTGCCGCCCAGAGCGGCCAGCGGATCTCCAGTTGACGGAAGGAGCGCGTGAGGAGGATCACCAGGCCCACGAAACCCACCTGCCCCATCTCCACCCCCAGGTTGAAGGCCAGGAGCGCCAGCGGCAGGTCGGAGCGCGGCAGGCCGGCGCTGGCAAGCGCGCTCGAGAACCCGAAGCCGTGAAGCAGGCCGAAGGAGAAGGCCACCAGCCAGGGGCGGCGGATGGTGAGGCTCGACTCGCCACGCCACGAACGTGCGATCTCCGGGCCGAGGAACAGGATGCTGAGGGCGATGGCCGCGTTCAGCGGCTCGACGGGCGCGCTGGCCCATCCCAGGGTGGCGGCGGCCAGTGTGATGGAGTGCGCCACCGTGAAGGCGGTGACGGTCTTCAAGAGCATCCAACGCTCCCCCACCAGGAGCAGCAGCCCCAGCACGAACAGCAGGTGGTCCACCCCGAAGAGGATGTGCTCGACGCCCAGGGCCGCGTACACGCGGCTCACCTGCCAGGCGGTCTGGCGCCCGGCCACCACCGCCGCCGGCTGCTGCGGCGTGAGCCGCTGGGTCCAGGTGGTGCCGTCGGCGAACTCCACCCGCGCCAGGGCGTCGGTCATGGTGCCTTCCAGGCCGCGGATGTGGAGCGTCTGGCCGCGGAGCGCTGGAGCGCGCAGGGTCCAGGTCTGCACCGCCGCTGCGGGAGGGCGCCGCGTCGCCACCGGCGAGGTCGGGCGCGCCTCGCCGGAGAACACCGGCTCCAGCGCCAGCCGGGCGCCGTCCAGCACCGGCGTCTTCCACAGCACGCTGAACTCGCCCGGCCCGACCTCGCGCAGGTCCAGGTAGGCGGGGCGCATCTCGTGCGCGGCGGCGGCCGGCAGGAGCGCCAGCCAGGCGAGGGGGATGGCGGCCCAGCGACGCCTCACCGCACTGCCTCCCCGAGCTGCGTCGCCCGCCCGAGCGGCCCCACCAGCGGCTTCACGCTCTCGTCCACCACGACGTCGTACTTCCTGAGCAGGCCGGCGAAGTACCGCTCGTTCGCCTCCCGCTGCCGCTCGTCGCGCCAGCGCTCGGCGACCAGCTCCCGCGCCGCCTCGAGGTCGCGCTGCCGCGCCGGGCTCCTCCCGGTCACGCGCACCAGGTGCAGCCCGTATCCCGACTCGATGGGCCCCCGCCATGCCTCCGGCGGGAGCGCCAGCACCTCACGCGCGAACCCGGGCCCGAGCTGCGCGGCCACGGCTTGCTCGGGGAGGTCGCGGAGCTCCGGCTCGAGCAGCGAGAGCCGATCGCCGAGTCCCTTCGGGTCGGCGCCGGCCGCGAGGCGGGAGAGGGCCGCCATCGCCTGGTCTCGGCGCTCCCGGCGGAAGTAGACCTGCTGGAACGAGATCCGGGCCTCGTCCAAGAACAGCTCCGGATGGGCGGCGTGGAAGCGCCGCAGGTCGTCCTCGGTCGGCTCGGCCAGGCGGGAGGCGTCCTGCACCAGGAACTCCACCTTCTGAGCCAGCCGCCGGCGCAGGTACGGGTCGTTCTGGTCGAGCCCCATCTCCCGTGCCTCGCGCGCCAGGAGCTCCTCCTTCAGGAACTCGGTCACCAGCCCGCGCAGCTCGTCCCGGGACGGCTCGCGCTGCCACTGCCGGGCCCAGGTCTCCTCGAGCCACTGGACGTCGGACTGGCCGATGCGCACCTGGCGCGGCGCGTCGCTCCGCACCCCGCGGTTCAGCCAGGCGTGAACGGCGAAGAGCGCCGCTCCGAGCAGCAGGAAGTGGAGCAGGGGTTCCCGGTGCAGGCTCATGCCAGGACCCCGCGTCCCGGCGCGATTCGGGCTCATCTCCGCCCGCCGCGCCCGCCGCCGCCTCGGTAGCCGCCGCCCATGCTCCCGCCGCCTCTCGAGGCAGCCGAGCTGCCGCCGCCCCACCCGCCGGCCTGCTGCGCGGAGGAGGCGCCCGAGGCTCGCTGCTCGCCCGCCTGCCGCGCGCCCTGCTGCGCCTGGAGCGACTGGGTGGTCTGGGCCGAGGCCGCGGCGCCTCCCTGCGCCCCGGACGGCCGGTTCACCTGCTCGAAGCTTCCCTGGCCGGTGGACTTGTAGACGTTGCCGTCCTTGGTGGCGTAGTAGTTGTCGCCCACCCTCGCCACCGAGCCCTGCTCGCCCTTCACGCCCGCCACGCTGGTCGTGCCGCCGCCGGGGCCGGTGACCACGCCGCGGCCGGCGGTGACCTCTTGCCCGGTGTACTGGTTGCCCACCGTGACCTTGCTCCCGGCGGCGCCGACCCCGGTCGTGGGGTTGTAGGTCGCGCCGCGGGCGCCGGAGGCGTAGCTCCCGGTGTAGACGTTCTGCACCGAGCCGCGCTGCCCGGCCGACATCTGGCCGGTGGCGGAGTTGTAGGAGCGCCCGGCCTGGGTGGCCCAGGCGTTGCCGGTCCAGGCGTTGTAGCCAGCGGAGGAGCGCGTCACCGCGGTGGTCGGCCCCCACTTGCTGTAGACGTTGCCGGTGGTGGCGGCCCAGCCGCCGGGCCCCCAGGCGGCCGCGCCGCCGTACGGCCCGTAGGCCACGCCGCGCGGGTAGTAGTACGGCGGGCGCATGGGCCCCCAGTACGGCGGCGGCGCGTACCACGCGAACCCGACCGCCATGAAGCCGAAGCACCACCCGGTCCACGGGGTGTAGGTCACGTTCACAGAATAGCCGTAGGTGACCGGAGGGCCGTACCACACGGTGGTTCCGACGTAGGCCGGGTAGGCGTAGCCGGTCCCATAAACCACCACCCCATCGGGCGTGACCACCGTGCCCATGTAGCCGGCGCTGTAGCCGACCACCACGTAGGTCGGGGCCACCGCGTAGATGCGCACGTAGGTGACGTAGTGGACGGGCGAGCTCACCGGGATGGAGTAGACGACCGCCGGCACGGCCGTCGCCACCTTCCAGGGACCGGCGAGCGCCGGGGCGGTGAACCACACGCCGCTCTGGACCGCGTACCACTCGCTGGGCGTCACCTGGATGATGGGGTCCGGGCTGTTGAAGACGTAGAAGAGCGCGGTCCCCTCCACCGGCTTCAGGACCGGCGTGCCGTTTACGGTGGGCTTGAAGGCCGCCTTGTCGAGGTAGACCGTGGCCGTCTGCGGGACCTGGGCGGCGATGACCGCCTCCTGGGCCTGGCGCGTCCCGGGGATGGAGGCCTTGACGTTCTCCTTGGGGCTCGTATCCGGGATCCTGGCGAAGTCGGCGGGGAGCGTGGCGCCCGGGACGTAGGCCCACGGCCCGTTCAGGGAGGGCGCGGCGAACCAGCGGCCGGAGAGGAGCACGTAGGCCTTGTTGGAGCTCGTGTCCGTGAAGACGTGGCCGGTCGTGTTCTGCACGAAGATCAGGCTCGTCCCGTCGATGGGGGTCCACTTGGGCTTGCCGTCGAAGGTGACGACCTCGGTGGGCTGATCGGAGACCACCACGTAGGGCACGCCCTCCTTGAGCGACGGCCGCTTCTTGGTCTTGGGGTCCTCCGGCCCTTGCATGAGATCGGCGGCGCCGCTCTTGGCGGCCTCCTGCGCCACCTTGTCCGCCTCCTTGGGCACGTCCTTGGCCACCGCCCAGGGCCCGGCGAGGCTCGAGGCGCCCACCCAGCCGTCGAGCAGGTGGACCAGGACGCCGCCTTTCTTGGGGTCGCGCAGGACCAGGGCCCGCGTGTTGATGACCCGCTCCAGCGAGGTCTTCTCCACCGGCCGCCAGGCGGGCTCGCCGTCGACGAGCACCAGGGCCGCGGCCATCTCGGCGATGAGGATGCGCGGCGGGTCGTTCTTGACTTGCTGCGCCTGCCCCTTCTTCTGGGCCCCCAGGATGGCCAGCTGGGCCTCGAGCCGGTCGAGCGCGATCACCGGGGCCTTCTCCGGGACCATGGCCTGGAAGGCGGCTTGCCAGGCCGGCTCCCGGTCCGGCGCCGAGGGAAACTGGGCCTTCAGCACCCTGAGCTCCTGCAGCTCGACCGTCCGGGCCAGCTTGTCGGTCAGCGTCTTGGCGGCGAACTCCAGCACGCCGAATACCGGAGGCTCCTTCTCGCCCGGAGGCGTCACCGAGGCCGCGGCGCGAAACGCGATCTGGTAGCCGTCCCAGCTCTCCAGCTGGGGCTGGTAGACCGTGTAGGTCGCCTCCTTGGTCTGGATGGTCCTGGGCCAGCCGTCGGGCGACGCCGGCGCGGAGCCCTGGGGCGCCTGCGCCGCCGGAGCGGCGGACAGCAGCAACGGGAGGACGAGCGCCTGGGCGATCATGCGTGGAGGCCTCCGAGGCCGAGCATGCTACCGCCGAAGCGCCTCGAGGGGGAGCGCGGCGCTCAGAAGTCGAAGAAGTAGGCGAGCCCCAGGCCGACCTCGAACTGGAAGCTCTGGGACACGCCAGCGCTGGTGAGCGAGCCCTGGTACCAGGCCGAGATGGACACCGACTTTTGCCGGTCGGTGAAGATGCCGGCCACGCCTTTCATGAGCGGCGCGAATTTGCCGGTGGCCAGGTTCCAGAAGAGCTTGGTGTCGAGCGAAAGGAAGGAACGGCCGGGCAGGTTGCCGACCAGGATGGGCTCGAGGAGGAGGACGTCGACCTTCGGGTAGGCGCCGGTGTCGCCCAACGAGCGGAACCAGACGAGCTGGCCCGTGAGCGAGACCCAGCGGGCGAGCCCCATGGCGACGGCGTAGGCAGGTTGCAGCGCCCAGGGACCTCCGAGGGGTGGCGGCAGGAGCCTCTCCCACTGCAGGCCCAGCGAGAGGAAGTGGCGCACCTGTCCGTGCGAGGCGAAATTCCAGGCGAAGCTGGTGGTCACTTCCCCCACCGCGGACTGCGCCGGAGCGCCGGCTGCGGAGGGGTAGAAGGTCTTCACCGGGACTTTGATCTGGAGGGCGAACTCGCGCCCGAGCACGAACTGGGGATTGAATTGGAAGCGGGTGGCGTTGCCCTTGTCCAGGAAACGCTGATAGCTGTCGAACTGCAGCAGGACCTGGCTGCGGGAGAAGGCCACCGAGTCGATGCCCTGGAGGATCTGGAGGGCCTCCCGGACCCGGTCCCGGCGCGTCAGCTCCTCGAGGACGTCGACGACGCTGGCGGCCTCCGCGGCCCGGCGCAGCTCGGCGGCGCTGCAGGCGCTGGAGAGCCTGGCCTCGTTCTCCTGCAGGCACTCGAGCAGCGGTCCGGCCTGAGGCGGCACGCCCTCGCACAAGCTCGCCACCTCGGCCCTGCACGCCTGCCGGAAGGCGGCTACCCGCTCCCGGGCGTCGGCGAAGCGGTCCAGCTGGGCCTGGCACGCCGGCGACAGCTCGAGCTGGTGCTGGGCGAGGCAACCCAGCACGCGGCCGCCCCCTGGCTCCACGCCGGGGCAGAACTGATCGACATCGGTGCGGCAGGCCCGGCCGAATTCCTCGATGATGCTCCGGGCCTTCGAGGCGTCGGCCTCGACCCTGGCGCGACACGACGCGGACAGCTTGGCCTCGTTCTCCCGCAGGCAGCGGGCGATGCGGCTGCTTCCGGGCTTCACGTCGGGGCACAGCCGCTGCACGTCCTCGGCGCAGGCGTCCTGGGCAAGCGCGCGCGGCGGAAGGGCCAGGCACGTCACGGCTGCGACGGCGATTGCCTTCATTCGAGCCCCCTCGGGAGGCGCCATTCTGCCATCTCCGGCGCCGGCGCAGGCCCGGAATCTCGACCAGGCCCCGGCGCCCGCTGCCCGAGGCCGCCGGCCTCGCCGCGCAGGCGCCGCCCTCGCCTCCCTCACGCCGCCGCACCGCCCTCCAGGGCCGGCAGCGCCTCGCGAAACAGGGCGAAGGCGCTGGTGTAGCCGTGCAGGCAGGTAGTCCCGCCCACCGGGCCGATCTCGCCGTTGCAGAAGAAGCCGCCGAGCGGAACCGGGCCCAGCGCCTGCTTCAGCAGGTCGGTGTCGTGATCGGAGCGGCCGAAGAGCCCGGCGCCGCGGCCGGTGCAGGAGAAGAGCAGCGCCCCCGCCGGGCGCCGCCCTCCGGCCGAGGCCTGGTGGCGCGAGAGCGCTCGCTGGAGGTCCTCCTCGGCGGTCCCGGCGTCCCGCACCACGAACTGCACCGCCTGCATGGGGGCGAGCTCCGCGCCCACCGCCAGCGTCCCGGCCTCCGGATCCGCGCCCACCAGGTTCCTGACCAGGAGCTCGCCGGAGTCGAACTCCACCCGCTCGGACCGCATGTCGAGCCCCAGGAACAGCGAGTGGCGCATGAGCTGCTGGTCGCGCTCGGGGAGCGAGCGGTGCAGCTCCCCGAGTACCTCCAGCGGCCGGCGGCCGTCCAGCTCGAGGAGCCACCCGCCCCGGCAGCGCGTCACCAGCATGGGCCGGCCGATGGGACGGCACCCTTGCGCCACCAGTGCGTCCACCGCCACGTTCCCCGCCAGCGACACGCCCACCGCCCCGTGCCGGTGCACCGACGTCCCGAGCAGCAGGCGGTGCTCGCCGGCCTCCCGCCCCCCGCTCGCCAGCCCGCCCACGGTCACCGCGCCAGGCCAGGTCCGGTCGAGGCCGGCGGTCAGCGCGGCGGCGTCGAAGGTGAACGGGTCGGCCAGGACCAGGAAGCTGGGCCGGCCGCCCAGCCCGCGGCCGACGGCGCCCCGCCACGCCGCAGGCCCCGCCTCCTGCTGCGGAAGGTGGGTCATGTCCAGGTGGAAGCCGGCGAGGTCTGCAGCCGGGAGGGCCGCCGCCGTGAGGGAGAACGCCGGCCCCTCCTCGGCCTCCCGGCCGCCGCCGATGACGCCGCTGCCGCCGCAGCCGACGACGAGCGCGCCCGGGAAGCGCTCGGCCGAGAGCGCGGCCAGGCGGGTGAACGTACCGCTGTGGTGAGGCGAGGCGAAGAGGAGCACCAGGCTGGCACGGCCGCCGCCGAGCTGCCGCTCCGCCGCTTCTGCCGCCTCGGCGAAGGCCCCGTCGGACCGCTCCACCCGCGACAGGGCCGACCCCCACTTCATAGGCATCGTCGATGGATATCCCAGACCCCGCCCGGGTCGCACGGCCCTGCCGGGGCTCCCGCGAGCGCTGGATGGGTCGCGAGCGACCCGGCGGCTGGGCGGGGTGGGCCGCCCTCTCGCTTCGGATCGCCGGCCCCGGTCTCCCGCGCCGAGGGAGCCTGCCCCCGCGGGCGTGCTACCCTGACTCCCGGTGCGGTGCCACTGACGCCGCCCGAAAGGAGACCCGGCGTGAACTCGCTCCTCCCGACACTCGAGGCGATGGCCCTGACCCAGTACGGTGACTACCAGGGACCGAGCACCGCCCAGTCCGTGGTCTGGTTCGCCGTCGTCATCCTGGTGTGGGCCTCGTTCTGGAAGATCTGCGTCAAGGCCGGCCGGCAGGGCTGGGAGGGCATCATCCCCATCTACAACCTGGTGGTGCTCCTCCAGATCGTGAAGCGGCCCATCTGGTGGATCGTCCTCCTGCTCATCCCCCTCGTGAACGTGGTGATCGCGATCGTGCTCCTGAACGACCTCGCCAAGTCCTTCGGGAAGGGCGTGGGCTGGACCCTGGGCCTGATCTTCATCCCGTTCGTCTTCTTCCCCATCCTCGGCTTCGGCTCCGATCCCTTCCGGGGCCGGCCGGCGGCGGCGACGCGGGAGACGGCGCAATGACGCCGGGGCGAGCGCGAACGCCCGGGAGGGAACGCTATGGGCTCGCATCGGAAGGGTGCGGCGTTGCTCCTTGCCGCCGTCGGGCCTTTCCTGCCAGGTAGCGACGGCTGCACGACGACGGAGTACGAGCTGGATCTCAGGCCGGAGGGGTCGGTGCTTCACCGCCGTCTCGTCGTCCGCCGGTACCAGATGAAGAGCGGGCAGCGCGTGCCGCGCGTCCCCATGCCGGAGGACCTCGCGCGAATCGGCGCGCTCTACCCCACGCCCCCCGCCGGCGCACCAGTCTCACCTTCCTTCGTGGGCACCTTCGACCGCGAGACGCCGCCCGATATCGGCGGTGGGGGTCGGCTCCTACAGCTCCGGACCACCCTCGGCACGACGTGGAGCTACATCGAGCGGTTCGGGGAGGCGGAGGACCCGGCAGCCGCCCTCGCGCGGACGCGCAGGGCTATCGGGGAGGTCACCGCAGCACTGGCGGGCTGGCTCCAGTACGAGCTCCGGGGTCATCCCGCCCGCCTCCGAATCAGCGAGATCGAGGCGCGGGTTCGCACCGATCTCGAAAGCGTGCTCCTCTACGCCTGGGCGGCGCGGTCGAGCCGCATGGAGCGCGGTGCACGCGCGGGTGACGAACCCGGGGAGCCCACGCGGATGGGCCTCTTTCTGGTGGAGAGGGGCTATGTCGAGGCGGAGGAGCTACCCCGTCTCGTCCGCGCCATCCGATCGGGTGAGGCGGACGGCCGGGCGGCCTCGCTCATGGCCTTCGTGCAGCAATGGCTCTCGCGCGAGCTGGGGTGCGCCCCGGGGGACCCGCTGCCCGCAGAGCTCGACGTCCTCGGCGACGCGCGACGCGCGCGCGACGCGCTTGAAGCGTATCTGCGCCACCGGGCGAAGCTTGAGGCACTCGCCTCTCCCGTTGCCCCCGACGGGCATCGCCCCGGAGAGCCGGACGGCCCCATCCACGAGCTCGCCTCGAACATGGACGCGATCTTGTTCGATAGCGGCGGGAGCCGCGCTAGCATCGGAGTCCTGGGCTCGCTGCTCGGACGCGTGAGAGAAGAGACCGTGACCGTGCGCCTCCAGCTCCCGACGCTTCCCTTTGCTACGAACGGCGCGTGGAGCGCAAGGGCAAGCGCGGTGGAATGGAAGGCGCTCCCGATCGTCGGTATGACCCTCCTGCCGACTGTGGTGTACGCGCATTGGAGCGTCCCCGACGCCCCCTACCAGCGGGCGCGCTTCGGCAGGGTCGCGCTCCGCGGCGAGCCTCTTGCGGAGTACGCTCTCTGGCGCGCCGGCCTCGCCGCGGGCGACGGAGAGCGGTGGGACGCGATGATGGACGGTCTCAGGCCGGGGACCGATCTCGCGCACCGTCTGGACACGCTCAGGCTCGGCGGCGGACCGACCTCCGATGGCGACGCCTCGGACCTCGCCGGCCCTGCGCGCGATCTCCTCCGGTCCGCGCTCGCGCCCACGGCGCCCCCCAAGCTGCTCCGACCCCGACCGGGGACCGTGGACCGGCGCCGCCCGCCCGACCCTCGGGAAGGCGTTGGTGCGCGAAACCAATCTCCGTAAAGGCTGCCCGCCCATTCGTGGGCCGGCGCGCGAGGCGAGAGCCGAAACGCGACGTGGCGAGGACGCAGCCCTCGTTCGATCATGGCAAGACGTCAGCACGACGAGGGTCACCGTAGGTGATCCCGCATCGTGCTGTCGTCTAACCTTGGCGCCAGGGCTCGCTGGCGCGGAGCGCCGCCAGGATGGCGCGGGTCGAGGGGGAGCGGTTCAGCGTGTAGAAGTGGACGCCCGCGGCCCCCCGCCGCAGGAGGTCGGCGCATTGCAGGCCGGCGTAGGCCACGCCCAGCTGCAGCGCCGCCTCGGCGTCGTCGCGCCGTACCTCCATGGCCGCCCGCAGCGGCGGCGGGATGGAGGCGCCGCACATGGCCGTGAAGCGCTCGATCTGCTCCACGTTGGTCATGGGCATGATGCCCGCCAGGACCGGAACGCCGATTCCGGCGGCGCGGGCCCGCTCCAGGAAGCGGAAGTAGTGGCCGTTCTCGAAGAAGAGCTGGGTGACGAGGAAGTCCACCCCGGCCTGGACCTTCACCTTGAGGTTCTGGAGGTCCTGCCCCAGGTCGCGGGTCTCCACGTGTCCCTCGGGGTAGGCGGCCGCCCCCACGCAGAAGGGCCAGCGCTTCCGCTCCGAGCGGATGAAGGCCACCAGCTCCGAGGCGTAGCGGAAGCCGTGCGGATGCGGCGTGAAGGTGCGCTCCCCCTTGGGGGGGTCGCCCCGCAGCGCCAGCACGTTCTGGACGCCCGCCCCCGCCACCTCGTCGAGGACCGAGGCGATCTCCTCGCGGGAGGCGCCGACGCAGGTGACGTGGGCCACCGCCTCCACCTCGGTCTCGCGCTTGAGGCGCGTCACCAGGTCGACGGTGCGGGCCCGGGTCGAGCCGCCGGCCCCGTAGGTCACCGAGACGAAGGCCGGAGCCAGCGGGCGCAAGGCCTCCACGGTGGCGAAGAGCTGCCGCTCGGCCTCGTCGGACCTGGGCGGAAAGAACTCGAAGCTGAAGACCGGCTCCCCCCGTTCGCGGGCGAAGCGCAGGATGTCGACGACCTTCACGCGGCCGAGAAGAGTACCCTTGCCGCGCGCTCCGCGCCAGCCGGCGGCCGGGACACGGAGTTGACAGCCGGCCCGCACTCGACGAGAGAAGATGCGCCACGCCATGACCCGCCAGAGGCCCATGAAGCCCCCGCGCCACATCACGCCGCAGGGCTTCAGGAAGATCGCCGAGGAGCACGAGCGCATCTGGAGCGTCCAGCGCCCCCGCCTGGTGGCCGAGGTGGAAGCGGCAGCGGCGCTGGGCGACCGCAGCGAGAACGCCGAGTACATCTACGGCAAGAAGAAGCTGCGCGAGCTGGATCGCCGCCTGCGTGAGCTCTCCGAGCGGATGGACTCGCTCACGGTGGTGGAGCCCCGGCCCCACCCCTCGGGCCGCGCCTACTTCGGCGCCTGGGTCACCGTCGAGCACGACGACGGGAAGGAGCGTACCTACCGCCTGGTGGGGCCGGACGAGACCGACGCCAGGGCCGGGCTCATCAGCGTCGAGGCGCCCCTGGGCCGGGCCCTGCTCGGGAAGCGGGAGGGGGACGTGGCGGTGGTGCAGCGGCCGGCCGGTCCGGTGGAGCTGACGGTGGTGGAGGTGGGCTGGGAAGCGCCGGACTCGAGGTCGTAGGCGGCGCGGCCTACCCTCCCCGCGCCAGCTCCAGGAGTCGCGTCCACAGGGCGTCGGTCCCCTCCCCCTCCACCGCCGAGAAGGGGATGGCCTCCCGCTCCGGGAGGCCCAGGTCGCGGGCGGCGGCGCGGGCCGCCGGGAGCCGGCGCGCCCGCGGCAGCTTGTCCACCTTGGTGGCCGCCACCACCACCGTGCGCCCCATGGACTCGAGGAAGGCCAGGGCCTCGCGGTCGGCCGGCTGCGGCGCGTGGCGCGCGTCGACGATGAGCACCACCGCCCTGAGGTCCTCGCGCCCGCGCAGGTACTCCTCGATCATGGCTGCCCAGCGCTCCCGCTCCGACCGCGACACCTGCGCCCAGCCGTAGCCCGGCAGGTCGCAGAACCGGAGTCGGAGCGGCCGCGACACCGGCGAAGGCTGCACCGTGAGCGCGAAGAACTGGAGCGCTCGCGTCCGGCCGGGGGTGCTCGAGACGCGGGCCAGCCCGGCGCGCCGCGCCAGGGCGTTGAGCATCGAAGACTTGCCCACGTTGGAGCGGCCGGCGAAGGCGAACTCGGGCGCCGGGCCGCCCGGCCACTCGGCCCGCCGGGTGGCGGTGCGGAGGAACTCCGCCTCGGTCACCCTGGGCGCCACCGCTCCCCCTGGCCCGCCGGGGCGCCCAGGTCGCGGCCGATGGCCTCCAGCGTCCGATCGAAGGCGGCGCTGGGGCGGTGGCTCGAGCCGGCGAGGGCCACCGCGCCCGGCTCGACGCGGGCCCACAGCCGCCGGTGCGTCCCGGAGAGGGCGGCGCAGAGCCCGGCCGCGGCCAGCGCCGCCGCCCCGAGGAGCCACCCGGTCACGGGGCGCCGGGCCACGCGCAGCGTGGCGGCGTAGCCCTTCCGGAGCCCGTGGAACTCCAGGCCCCAGCGGTCGGGGCGGGTCCGGGCGTCGAGGTCGGGGCGCTGCTGGAACACCCAGACGTCGATGGACTGGCCGGACTCGCTGCGGCGCACGCGCACCGCCGGACCGAGGTCGCCCGAGCCGGGCGAGTAGTCCTCCACCGCAAAGGAGACCGCGCCCACCTGGATCGGCTCGCCTCGCCCCACCCTCACCGTTCGGCGCACTCCGGTCTCCCTGTCCACCAGGACCAGCGTGGCCAGGGCGCCGCCCGGCAGCTCCCGCCACGCGCCCAGGGCGACCTCCAGGCCCTCCTGGCGCAGCGAGCCGGTCCCTTGGAGCACCGCCCGCCTCACCTCGCCTCCGGCGCCGCCGAGGACCGACAGGTCGGCGCTCACGCTCGCCGGGGAGCCCCTCCGGCCGCCGACCTCGAGCCGGTTCAGCCGCAGCGCGAAGGGAAGCGGCTGGCGCTCCGTGACCCCCGCCGCGACCGGCCGCACCACCTCGCCGGCGCTCGACCCTTCCGCCAGCTCCACCGTCCCGTCCCACTCCAGGAAGCGGCCGACGACGCCGGCCGCGAGGAGCGTCACCAGGCCGCACAGCGCCGCCCACTCCCCGAAGCGGACGTACCGGCCACGCTCGGCGAAGAGGTGGTGCGTGGCGCCCTCCCCGGCCGTCTCCGGCGCGTAGCCGCGGGCGCGGAAGGCGGCGGCCACCCGCTCCGCCTCGGCGCCGGCGTCGGCGCTGCCCGGGAGCCGTGTCACCCGGCGCAGGCCTCGCTCCACGGCCCCGGTGAGCCTCCGGGCCGGGCGCAGCGCCGCCAGGACCTGGCGCGGGACCCGGTCGAGCGCGAAGGCCAGCGCGCACAGCGCGAGCAGCGACAGCAGGAGCGTGAACCACCACGAGTGGAGCGGGTCCCAGAGCTCCAGGAGCGCCAGCGGGCCGCCCGCCTCCTCGGGCGGCCCGAGGAGCCGGGTCGCCGCCCAGGCGGCGCCCAGCGCCGCCGCGAGGGCGGCGGCCGTGCGGGGATCGCTGGCCAGCGCGAAGGCCCGCTCGACCGGGTCCAGGCGCGCCGGTGGCGCCGGGGGCGCGGCGGGACTGGCCATCTTCGTCCCTCGCCTCACCTCGGGTGACGGATGAGCTCGAGCTTGCGGCGGTACTCGAACTTCCCCAGGCTGGGGGCCGACTCGGTGTGGCAGGGAAGGCAGGTCTTCTCGCCGCCCTCCTGGAGGCCGACCGCTCGCGCCAGCTCCACGTCTCGCATGACGTAGCTCGCGGAGTAGGCCTGCCCCGGGCCGTGGCACGCCTCGCAGCTCACGCCGGCGATGCCCTTGTCCTGATCGGGGGCGTGACACACCGTGCAGCGCGGGTCCTGGCGGTTGCGCGGGGGAAGGCTCTGGTGCGCCCGGGCGTGGGCCGTCTCGCGCCACGAGTCCCAGGCCGCCTGGTGGCAGATCTTGCAGCCCTCCGGGCCGACCAGGTCGCCGCCGAGCGCAGCCGCCGGCACCAGGGCCAGCAGGGCGAGGCCGAGGCGCGTCACGGGCGACAAGGTATAATGCGCCATGCGTTCGCGTCACCTGGCAATCGCCCTGCTCATCGCGCTCTCGCCCGCGTCGGCCCTGGCCAGGTCCTGGCAGGGGATCACGCCCGGCCAGAGCGGACAGGGCGACGTCACCGGCCGCTTCGGCGAGCCCTCCACCAAGGGGCGCCTGGAGGGGCGCACCGCCATGGTCTACAAGGGCGACCAGGCCATCGCCGGCACCCGCCAGGCCCAGTTCCTGGTGGGCGAGGACGGCGTGGTCTCCGAGATCAACGTCTTCCCGGCCTCCCAGCTCGACAAGGAGAGCGTGGAGGGCACCTACGGCAAGGGGCCGCAGAAGACCTTCACCGACGACTTCCGCCCGGTGTGGATCTACCGCTCGGCGGGGGTGATGGTCTTCTTCGGCAAGGACGGCTTCGTGGAGGCCATCCGCTTCAAGGCGCCCGAGGGCGCCGGCGCCGCCCCGGCCGCGGCCGCCAAGGCTCCCGCCGCGAGCCAGGCCGCCCCGGCGGCCGCCGCCCCGCCCAAGCCCGCGCCGGCGAGGCCCCCTGGCCAGTAGGAATGCGCCTCGTCGGCCTCACGGGAGGCATCGCCACCGGCAAGAGCACCTTCGCCGAGGCGCTGCGGGAGCTGGGCGTTCCGGTCGTGGACGCGGACCGACTGGCCCGCGAGGCGGTGCGGTCGGGGAGCCCGGCGCTCCGGCGCATCGCCCGCGAGTTCGGCCCGGAGGCGCTCGGCCCGGACGGCGAGCTCGACCGCGGTCGCATGGCCGATCTGGTCTTCGCCGACGCCGGGGCCCGCGCCCGGCTGGAGGCCATCGTCCACCCCGAGGTGCGGCGCCTGCTCTCCGAGGAGACGGCGCGCCTGGCCGCCGCCGGCTGCGACCTCGCCGTTCACGAGGTGCCGCTCCTTTACGAGCGCGGCCCGGACCGGGAGCTCGACTGCGTGGTGGTGGTGTGGGCCCCGGTGGAGGCGCAGCGGGCGCGGCTCGCCGCCCGGGACGGCCTGTCCCCGCAGCAGGTCGAGGCCCGGCTCGCCGCCCAGATGCCGGTGGACGAGAAGGCGCGCCGCGCCGACGTGGTGGTGGAGAACGACGGCGACCTCGAGAGCCTCCGCGCCAAGGCGCGGTCGCTGCTGCGCGACCTCCGCCAGGGACTCGGCCGCAGGCTTCCCAACGCCCCGCCGGCGCGCTATTGACGGCGCATGGGGGACGTGGTCTTCGTCACCGGATATCCCGGCTTCATCGGCCGCCAGCTGGTGCGCCGGCTGGCCGCGCCGGGAGGGCCGGAGACCCGGCTGCTGCTCCTGGTGCAACCCAAGCACGCCGGCCGCGCCCGGGCCGAGCTCGACGCGCTCGAGGCCGGCGCCGCCGAGGTGCTGGAGGGCGACGTCGCCAAGATGCACCTCGGGCTCTCCGGCCCGGAGTACCGGCGCCTCGTCGCCGAGGTGACGGGCGTCTGGCACCTGGCGGCGGTCTCCTACCTGGGCGTCGAGACCGAGCTGGTACGCCGGGTGAATGTGGACGGGACCCGACACGTGCTGGAGCTGTGCCGGGCCGCGCCAGGCCTGAAGCGCCTGAACCACTTCTCCACCGCCTTCGTCTCCGGCGACCGGGAGGGCGTCATCCTCGAGGACGAGCTGGAGATGGGGCAGCGCTTCGGCAACCACTACGAAGCGTCCAAGTACCAGGCGGAGGTGCTGGTGCGGGCGGCCATGCGGGAGCTCCCCGTCACCGTCTACCGGCCCGCCATCGTGGTGGGCGACTCGCGGACCGGGGAGATCGACCGCTTCGAGGGCCCATACTACCTGGCCATCCTCCTCGTCACCTCGCCGGTGGGCGTGCCGCTGCCGCTCCCGGGCGACGGCGTGGCGCCCCTCAACGTGGCGCCGGTGGACTTCGTGGTGGACGCCGCCCTCTCCATCTCCCGGAACCCGGCCGGCGTGGGGCGGACCGTGCACCTGGTCGATCCGTCCCCGCTCTCGGCCCGCAAGGTCTACCAGCTCGTGGCCGCGCGTTTGAACCGGCGCCTGCCGCCGGTGACGCTCCCGCACCGGGTGGTGGAGGCCCTCCTCTCGCTGCCGGTGCTGGAGCGGCTCTACCGTCCGCAGCGGGCTTCCATCGCCCTGGTGAACCACCTGGCGCTCTACAACTGCCGGAACCTCCTGTCGCTGCTGGAGGGCACCGGGATCCAGTGCCCCCCCATCACCAGCTATCTCGATCGCCTCATCGAGTTCGTCCGCGCCGAGTTCGAGCGCCGCCGCCAGGCCGAGCTGGAGGCCCAGGTGGAGGACCCACTCGACCCGCCGCCTTCCCCGGAGAGACCGTGAAGACCATCCGCGACTTCCGCGCCGGCGACACCTTCCGCCTGGAGCGCACCTGCGACCGCTACCGGCCCGTCTACTACGCGGCCGGCTCCGGCGACTTCAACCCCATCCACATCGACCCCGAGGTGGGACGCCTGGCCGGCCAGCCGGGCGCCATCCTCCAGGGGATGTGCACCATGGCCTGGCTGGCCGACGCCTGCCTGCGCTACTTCGACGACCCGGGGCGGATCCGCTCGCTGCGCGTCCGCTTCAGCCGGCCGGTCAACGTGGGCGACACGGTGGCCTTCGAGGGGCGCTGCGTGGCGGTGGAGGGACCGGTGGTTCGAGTGGAGGTGTCGGCCCGGAACCAGAATGGCGAGGAGGTGCTGAAGGGCGCCGTCGCCGAGGCCGTCTTCCCCGGCTGAGGGAGCGCGCACGTGCCCATCGACCCGCGCCACGTCGGCAGGCGGTACGGCCCGTTTCGCTACCTGGCCGCGCTGGAGAAGATCCGCGACTTCGCCCTGGCGGTCTCCGACGGCATCCCGGGGCACGTCTCCTGGGGCGGGGGCCCGGCCGACGTCCACCCCTGGTTCGTGGACGAGGCCGCCGGGCGGGCCTCGCCCTGGGGATCGGTCATCGCCCCGCCCACCTTCTGCGTGAACTTCGCCATGGAGCCCTTTTCCCGGGCCTGCTCCGACCCGGCAGTCGGCCTGGACCTCGTGCGCCTGCTCCACGGCGAGCAGGAGTTCACCTTCCACGAGCCGGTCCGCCCCGGCGACGAGCTCGAAACCGTGGGCGAGATCGCCGCGGTCCACTCGAGGGGCCCCCTCGACTTCCTGGTGGTGAAGACCACCACCCGGAACCAGCACGGCCGGCTGGTGGTGGAGGGGCGCTGGACGGCGGTGGTGCGGACCTGATCTGCGCCACCTCGCCCCGGCTCGCCGGCCGCGGCTCCCCAGGTGGCCTCGCTCGCGCCACTCGCCACGCACCGCCATTCACTACGCGGCGGCTAGCGGTCGTCCGAGCCGCCGCCCGTATCCGGGTCCCGCCTGCCGCGTATTCCCAGCCAGGACCCCATCGGCGGTCCCCTCGAGGCACCGTTCACCTCGTGCCCACTGGAGCTGCCATGCAGCGAGCCGTCGCGAAACGCGTGCAGTCCCTCGTCGCCGCCGCCCTGGCCACCTGGCCGGCGCTCTCCCTTGCCGCCCCGTTCCAGGCCGACCCCTCGGCGAGCCGGCTCGTGGTCCGTGCCGGAAGGAGCGGCGTTCTCCGCGCCCTTTCCCACGACCACGAGCTCACCCCGGCGCGGTGGGCGGCCGAGGTGGACTTCGATCCGGCGCGTCCGGAGGAGGTCCGGGTGGACGTGCGGATCGATGCGGCCACCCTGCACGACCACGTGGCGCGCCTCGCGCCGAAGATGCGGGACTACGTGGACCGGGAGACCGCCGGGCCACAGGTCCTCGACGCAGGGCGCCACCCGGAGATCAGGTTTCAGGCTTCTTTCGCGGACGCTCGAGGCAAGGGCGACGCCATCCAGGGCGTGCTGCACGGAGCGTTGTCGCTCCACGGCGCCACGCGGCCCCTCGACGTTCCCTTTGAGGCCCGCGCGAACGACCCCGCCTACCGCGTCTCGGGCACCGTCCGCTTTCGCCAGACCGACTACGGCATCACGCCGTTCTCGTCAGCAGCCGGGACCATCGGCGTCGACGACGAGATCCAGGTGGAATTCGAGCTGGTTCTGGTCCCGGCGTCCGGAGCGCCCGGGAGGGCGGCCGCGGGTCTGGTGAGGAGGTGAGGACTCGCCCCAGGAGGCCGGCAGGGGAGCTGTCGCTGGCTCGGCCTCCTCGCCTTCGCAGTGCCGAGGGATGTCGCCATCGGTGACCCCGGAAGCCTTCGGTCAGTCCAGGTACTTCCAGGTGCGTGCGCCGTCCAGCCGCCGGATGCGCACCTCGCCCAGCACCTCGGGGTCGAAGAGGCGGGCATTCACGCCCATGCGGTCCGAAGGCCTGCGCTGCGCCAGCTCCCAGTGGGTGACGCAGCCGCAGCGGGCGCAGCGCACGAAGCGCAGGCGGCGGGTGCCCCACCGGTACCCGGCGCTGGCGCCGGGATCGCGCTCGACGCGCACCGTATCGGCCCGATAGTAGGACCACAGCGCCCCGTACCGACGGCAGATGGAGCAGTTGCAGTTGGTGAGTGACCGGGGACGCCGGGGCAGCACCAGGCGGATCGCGCCGCAGTGGCAGGAGCCGGCTATCGAGCGCTTGCGCATGGTGTCTTACCGCCTGGGCCCCGCCAGCTTGCGCTCCCGGTTGGTGCGGACCCGGAGCCTGAGCGCGTGGAGCTTGATGAAGCCCTCGGCGTCGTTCTGCTTGAAGACGTCCTCGGCCTCGAAGGTGGCGAGCTTGGGATCGAAGAGGCTCCGCTCGCTCTTGCGGCCGGTGACGAGGCAGGTGCCCTTGTAGAGGCGCACCCGCACCGTGCCGGTGACGTCGCGGTTGGCGTCGTCGACCAGGGTCTGCATGGCGAGCCGCTCCGGCGCGTACCAGAACCCGTTGTAGACCAGCTGGGCGTAGCGCGGGATGAGCCCGTCGCGAAGGATGAGCACCTCGCGGTCCATGGTGAGGGTGCACAGCGCCCGGTGGGCCGCGTACAGCACCGTGCCGCCGGGAGTCTCGTAGACGCCGCGGACCTTCATCCCCACGAAGCGATCCTCGACCATGTCCAGCCGCCCCACCCCGTGCGCGCCGGCGATCTGGTTCATTCGCTCGATGAGCTTGGCGGGGGAGAGCTTCTTCCCGTCCACCGCCACCGGGTTGCCGTCCTGGAAGTCGATCTCGACGTAGCGCGGCCTGTCGGGCGCCTTCCGCGGGTTCGCGGTCATGAGGTAGATGTGCTCCGGCGCCTCGGCCCAGGGGTCCTCCAAGATGCCGCCCTCGTGCGAGCAGTGGAACAGGTTGCGGTCGGTGGAGTAAGGCTTGGAGACGGTGGCGGTGACCGGGATCTTGTGGTTCCGGCAGTAGGCGATGAGGTCGGAGCGCCCCTTCAGATCCCACTCGCGCCAGGGAACGATACAGCGGATGTTGGGCTCGAGCTGATACGCGGTGAGCTCGAAGCGCACCTGGTCGTTGCCCTTGCCGGTGGCGCCGTGGGCGATGGCCTCGGCCCCTTCCTCCCGGGCGATGTCCACCATGTGCTTGGCGATCACCGGCCGGGCCAGCGAGGTGCCGAGCAGGTACATCCCCTCGTAGAGGGCGCCGGCCCGGAGCGCCGGGAAGACGAAGTCCCGGGCGAACTCCTCGCGCACGTCGCGCTGCACGTACTTCACGGCGCCGGTCTTGCGGGCCTTCTCCTCCAGCGGCGCCAGCTCCTCGCCCTGCCCCAGGTCGGCACAGAAGGCGATGACCTCGGCGTGGTAGTTCTCCTTGAGCCAGCGAAGGATGACACTGGTGTCCAGGCCGCCGGAGTAGGCGAGCACGATCTTCGTCACGGGCGTGGCCACTGACCCTCCTCGGTCGGGAAGACGCGGCGGGGCCCAGCCCCGCGCGACGCGCCCTATACCACGTTTCGCCTCCGCGGGCCCGCCCGGAGCGGACCGGAACTCGTGCCGCGCCCATGCGCCTCGGTCAGCGTTCAGGCCGCGAAGCGGCCCCGGCCGGGAGTCCGGCCGTACCCGTGGGCGCGGCGAGCGCAGGGGCAGGCGGATGAGCCTGCCCCGGAGCGAGCGGGGGTGCGGGGGGGGCCACAGCGCCCCCCGCTTCCAACGACGCGGCACGCCCCCTTACAAATGAGGCCAGTGCCGCCCGGAGCAGAATGCTCCGGTCGCGGCACGAGCGCCGCGGTCTACTGGGGGTCTACTGGGCCCCGCCGCGGATGACCCCGTCGGCCAGGAGCTGCGCCAGGATCTTGGCGGTGTCGAGGCGGGGCAGGCCGGAGAGGGCGAACAGCTCCTCGAAGTTCACCGAGCCGTCGATCTGCGCCAGCAGGAACCCGGCCCGGTGGTCGAGGTTCAGCCACATCACCTCTTCCGGCTTGATGGCCAGCCGCGGCACGTTGGCGAGCGACCCCAGCTTGGACTCGTACATGGAGACCAGTGTGGACTCGTTCTGCACCAGGTAGGCGTGGGCCTCGGCGTGGCCCGGGTCGATCTTCAGGATCTTCTCGATCATCTCCAGCGAACCGGAGAAGTCGCCCAGGGCGAACAGCTCGCGAGCCCCCTCCATCCACACGTCCACGTCGCTCCTGGGCGCGGCCGGGCGCGGCGCCGGAGTGGTGGCAGGCTCCGGGACCAGGGGCCACAGGCCAGACTTCTCGGAGATGGCCGACAGGTCGAGCCCGTCCTCGGGCTCGAGCACGATGGTGGCCTGCAGCGCCGGACCGTCGTCCCAGGGCGAGGGAGCGAACTCCTGGGCCGGCGGGGACCCGCTCCTGGCCCCCGTCGGCGTCGAAGCCTCGGGCGGCGCGGCCCTGGGCGCGGGGGCGGAGCTCGCGGGCGCGCCCGGAGCCACCTGCCCCGGGCCGTCGCCGGGCGGGTCCCGGGCGGGCTGGAGCTGCCGCAGGTAGCCGCGCACCCGTTCGTTGCCGGGGTCGATCTCCAGCGCCTCGCGCCAGCAGCGCTCGGCCTCGGCGCGGAGCCCGCGCGTGAAGGCCTTGATGCCGCGGTCGATGAGCTCGCCCAGGTTGGCCACGGTTAGGTCTCCCCGGGCGGCGGGGAGGCCCCGCCGGCCAGGCCCTTGAAGAGCTGCAAGGTGCGGTCGAGCTGCTCCTCGATGGCCGAGAGCTGGTTGAGGTCGCCGGCGTCGATGGCGGCCCGAGCCCGGGCCATCACCCCCTCGGCCTTCTGGACCGCGTCCTTGCCGAAGCGGCTCTTCTGCAGGGCCGCCTGCACCGCCGGCACCAGCGCCTCGATCTCGAGGATGATCCCCTGCGCCTTGTCGCGGCGCCGCTCCATCTCGCCCGATTGCTTCATCTCCAGCACCTCGTCCATGCGCTCGTCGAGGATGCGGCGCAGCTCCTCCTCGGTGAGGCCGGAGGTGGCGGTGACGGTGATGGACTGGCGCAGCCCGGTCTCCAGATCCCGCGCCGACACCGAGACGATGCCGTCGGCGCTGATGTCGAAGGTGACCTCGATCTCCACCTCCCCGCGGCGGGCGGCGCGGATGCCGGAGAGCACGAACTCCCCCAGCATCTCGTTGTCGATGGCCTTCTCGCTCTCGCCCTGCAGGACCACGATGCGCGCCTGGGTCTGGCTGTCCTGGACGGTGTTGAAGAGGTGGGTCTGGCTGGTGGGGACGGTGGTGTTCCTGGGGATGACGGTGGTGAAGTAGCCGCCCACCACCAGGAGCCCGAGGTTCTGCGGCGTCACGTCGAGCAGGAGGACGTCGCGGTCCTTCTGCGGGTAGAGCAGCGAGTGGGCCTGGATGGCGGCCCCGAGCGCCACCACCTCCTCGGGGTGCACCCCGCGCGAGGGCTCGCGCCCGAAGAATTCCCGCACCGCCTGCTGCACCCGCGGCATGCGGGTCATCCCGCCCACCAGCAGCACCTCGCCGACCTGCGACGGGCGCACCCCGGCGTCGCGCAGCGTCTTCTCGGCCACCTGGGTGCACCGGTCCACCAGGTCCTTGCTGAGCTCCTCCAGCTTGTCGCGCCCGAGCTGCCGCTCCATGTGGAGCGCCGACTTCCCGTCCCCGGCGCTGGCCAGGAAGGGCAGGTGGATGCCGGCGGAGGTGGCGGCCGAGAGCTCGATCTTGGCCCGTTCCGCGGCGTCCTTGAGGCGCTGCAGCGCCATCTTGTCCTGCCGGAGGTCGATGCCGCCGTTCTCCTTGGCGAAGCTGAAAACCAGCCAGTCCATGATGCGGCGGTCGAAGTCCTCGCCGCCGAGGTAGGTGTCGCCGCCCACGGCCACCACGTCGTAGACCGACCTGCCGATGTCCAGGACCGAGACGTCGAAGGTGCCGCCGCCCAGGTCGAACACCACCACCTTCTTCTCCATCTGGCGCCCGAAGCCGTAGGCCAGCGCCGCGCTGGTGGGCTCGTTGATGATGCGGATGACGTCCAGGCCGGCGATGCGGCCGGCGTCCTTGGTGGCCTGCCGCTGCCCGTCGTTGAAGTAGGCGGGGACGGTGATCACCGCCTTGTGCACCCGGCGGCCGAAGAAGGCCTCGGCGTCGGCCCGGAGCTCGGCCAGCACCATGGCGCTCACCTCGGGGACCGCCAGGGTGCGCCCGCCGATGACCACTCGCACGTCGTAGCCGTCGGGGCCGGGCGTCACCTGGTAGGGCAGCACCTTGCGGGCGTCCTCGACCTCCTTGGATCCCCAGCGCCGGCCGATGAGGCGCTTGGCCGCGTAGACCGTGTTCTCGGCGTTGGTGATGGCCTGGCGCTTGGCGATCTGGCCCACCAGCCGCTTGCCGTTCTTGGCCACCGCCATCACTGACGGGGTGAGCACCTGGCCGTTGCGGCCGGCGATGACGCGCGGCACGCCGTCGATGACGGTGGCCACCACCGAGTTGGTGGTCCCGAGGTCGATGCCGATGAAGGGCTCGACTTCGCTCATCCGAGGAAGCTCCAGCGCAGCTTCTTGAGCTGGCCTCGCGCCGACTCCAGGCTGGGATCCAGCTCCAGCGCCCGCTCCAGCTCCTTCTTGGCCTCCTTGGCCAGGCCCTCGGCGGCCAGGACGGCGCCCAGCGCCTCATGGGCCGGCGCGTGGCGCGGCGCGATGCGCACCGCGGTCTCGGCCAGCTGGCGCGCCGACTGCCGGTCCCCGACCGCCAGCGAGACCCGGGCCGCGGCGATGGGGTAGCGCGGGTTCGAGGGGTCGGCCGACACCGCCTCCAGGAAGAAGGCCAGCGCCACTGGCGCGTTGTTGACCGCCTCGGCGGCCAGGCCGCGCTCGTAGGCCTCCTTGCCCCGCTCGCCGGCGGCGCGCCTGCGCGCCTCGGCCGCGAGCTCCTTGGCCTCGGCGGAGCGCGGGTCCAGGCTTGAGGCGGTCATGAGGTCGTTGGCCGCCTGGGCGTATCGGCCCGCCTCCAGGTGCTCCCGCCCGCGCTTCATGAGGTCGGCCGCCTGCGAGACGCGGTGGAACAGGGGATTGGTCCGGGCCAGCCGGGCCCGCCGTTCCCTGGCGCGCTCCTCGCTCTCGAGCTTGCGGGTCTCGAGCCGGGCGAAGTCCTCGGGTGAGGCGGTCTCGCGGGCGTAGGCGGTGCGCCGGGCCTCCACCGTGAGCAGGTCGCGGGCGTCGGTGAGCTTGCGGAAGATCTGCTCCAGGCGCGCCCGGTAGCTCCCCAGGCGGCGCCCGGGGTACCGGTCCGGGTGGAACACCTTCACCCGCTCCCGGTAGGCCTCGCGCACCTGGTCGGCGGCGGCGTTCCAGGGGACGCCCAGGAGCTGCCAGTGGGTCCAGCTGGCGAGGTTGCCGTGGGCGTACAGAATCTGCTTCCGCTGCTCGGCGTCGAGGTCCACGTCCTCGGCCAGGTCGGCGGGGCTGAAGACGAAGTCGCTGTAGGCACCGACCGACACGCAGTGGCTTTGCGGACCCCGCCCTTCCCCCCGGCGGCCCGGTCTCCGGTGCAGATTAGCGGGCCGCGGCCGGGGGGGTCAAACTCCCCGCTCCGGCGAGCGGCTCCCATGAGCCGGGGACAGGCGCCGACGTCGCCGGCCGCGACGCGGGCCCGGCGCGGCGCTCAACGCGGCGTCATCAAGAGCTCGAGCAGCGCCTTCTGGGCGTGGAGGCGGTTCTCGGCCTGGTCGAACACCGCGGACTGCGGGCCTTCCAGCACGTCCTCGGCGATCTCCTCGCCCCGGTGGGCCGGCAGGCAGTGCAGCACGATGGCTCCGGGAGCGGCGGCCTCCATGAGCGGCCGGTCCACCAGGTATCCCCGGAAGGCGCGCCGGCGCTGTTCGGCATCCGCCTCCTGGCCCATGCTGGCCCATACGTCGGTGTTCACCACCTGGGCCCCGGCCACCGCCTCTCGCGGCGAGCGCGTGAGGCGGGCCCGGGGCCCGGCGCGGGTCAGGAGGCGCGGGTCGGGGTCGTATCCCGCCGGGCAGGCGAGCCGGAGCCCGAATCCCAGGACCGAGCAGGCCTCGAGCCAGCTGTTGGCCATGTTGTTGCCGTCGCCCACCCAGGCCACCTCCAGGCTGCCGCGGGCCACGGCATCGTGCCCGAAGCGCTCGGAGATGGTGAGGAGGTCGGCCAGCACCTGGCAGGGATGGGAGGTATCGGTGAGGGCATTCACCACCGGCACGTCGGCGTGCCGCGCCATCTCCTCGACCTTCTCGTGCTCGAAGGTCCGAACCACCAGCCCGTCCAGGTAGCGGGCCAGCACCCGGGCGGTGTCCTTGATGAGCTCGCCGCGCCCGAGCTGCGTGTCGCGGGAGGCCAGCATCACCGCGCTCCCGCCCAGCTGCCAGGCGGCCACCTCGAAGGAGACGCGGGTACGGGTGGAGGCCTTCTCGAAGACGAGGCCCAGCATCGTGCCCTGGAGGGGCCGCGGCCCGCTCCGGCCGAGCAGCTTCCACTCGGCAGCGCGCTCGAGCAGGGCCAGCACCTCGCTGCGGGAAAGGTCGGTGACGCGCAGGAAGTCGCGCTTCGTCCTGGGCGGCCGGGCCATGCCTCACCCCCGGGCTGGCGCGGCGGCGACGGCCGCCGCCAGGCGCGCGACCGCCTCGTCGGCCTCGGCCTCGGAGAGCGTGAGCGCCGGAGCCAGGCGCACCACCGACTCGCCGATGGCGTTCACCAGCAGACCGCGCTCGCGCGCCTGGACCACCACTTCGCCGGCGTCGACGCCCTTCAGCACCACGCCGACGAGCATGCCCCGCCCGCGCACCTCGGCGACCCGGCCGCTGGCGCGCAGCGTCGAGAGCCCGTCGAAGAGCCGCGCCGACACCCGCCGGGCGTTCTCCAGCGCTCCGCCCCGGAGCACCGAGAGCGTCGCCAGCGCCACCGCCGCGGCGAGCGGGTTTCCGCCGAACGTCGAGGCGTGGCTCCCCGGCGTGAGGTGGATGCCCACTTCCTCCGAGGCCAGCAGCGCCCCCATGGGGAAGCCGTTGGCCAGGGCCTTGGCGGCGGACATGAGGTCCGGCGCCGTTCCCTCCCACTCGTGACACCAGAGCCGACCGGTGCGCCCCATGCCGGTCTGGACCTCGTCGAGGCAGAAGAGCGCGCCCGCGGCCCGGACCAGGTCGCGCGCCCCGCGCAGGTAGCCGTCCGGCGCCGGGATGACGCCGGCCTCGGCCTGGATGGGCTCGACGACGAAGGCGGCCGTGCGCGAGCCCAGCGCCCGCTCCAGGGCCCTCAGGTCGCCGAAGGGCACCTGCCGCACGCCCGGCACCAGCGGCTCGAAGCCGTGGTGGTACTTCTCCTGTCCGGTGACGGTCAGCGCCAGCAGGGTGCGCCCGTGGAAGGAGTTCACGCAGGAGACGATCTCGTGCCGCTCCGGATGGCCGCGATCGGCGTGGACCTTGCGGGCCAGCTTGAGCATGGCCTCGACGGCCTCGGCGCCGCTGTTGCAGAAGAAGACGCGGCTGGCGAAGGCCGACCCCTGGAGCAGGGCCTCGGCGAGCTCCACCTGCCTCGGGTTGTAGAAGAGGTTGGAGACGTGCCAGAGCGTGCGCCCCTGCTCCTCCAGCGCCCGGACCACCGCCGGGTGGCAATGGCCCAGGGCGTTCACGGCGATGCCGCAGATGAGGTCGAGGTACTCGCGGCCGTCGGCGTCCCAGGCGCGGCTGCCCTCGCCGCGGACGAGCGCCACCGGCGCCTGCCGGTAGTTGGGCGTCAGCACCTTCCTGGCCCGCTCGACGAGGGACGCGTTGCTCATGGGGCCTTATAGCACGCAGGCGCGCTCGAGATCGCACCGCCGGCGATCCCTTCGAGCCGGTCCGCTTTCCGCTGGCGCGCCGGTGACCCGGGCCGAGCATGGTCCGGTGGTGGAGCTCGCGGCGAGGGCGAGTGCGCCGCCGCCGTGGCACCCCCTGGACGCGGGCGATGTCATGGCGCGCCTCGGCGTCTCTGCCCGGGACTCGCCCGGAGGAGGCCCGCAAGGCGCTGGCGCGGCGGCGGGAGCGGCGGGCGGCACGGCGTGCGCCCCGACCGGCGCGCCGGCGGCCGGCCGTGCGCCGGCCGCCTCGGCCCGTCAGTCCATGTCGCCGCGGGCCTCGGCGAGGTCGTCGGCCGCCGGGACGTCGAAGTACCCGAGCAGCTTCTGTTGCGCGACGCCGAGCCCGGCGAAGGCGAGGGGCCGGCCGGCGCGGGTCCGGAGGCTGGCGAGCATGAGGAGCGAGTGCGCCGGGCAGCTGCGCGCGAAGCGGACGTCGATGGTGACGCGGGCGGGCGGCGGCTGACCCTGAAGCAGATCCCGGACGCGCACCGCGTCCGCCGGCGTCAGCTCGTCGGCGATGACCAGCCGGACACTCGAACCCGACCGCTCGATGGATCGGATGGCCATGGCACTCCCCGGCGGGTCGTCGCGCCGGGACGCCGGTGGCCGAGCCGTGAGAGAAACCGAGCGCCGCGGGGGTGGGCCTGGTTCCGCTTCACGAACACGGCGATCGCGTCTCGACGGCCGATCCGCATCGATGGGACAGCGGCCCGACTGCCCCGTTTGCCTGTGTCCACCGGAACGGCGACACACCCGGACTGCACCGAAGACCTAGGGGCCTGGTCCTCCCCTGTCAAGGCAACCGGTCCGAGACCACCCCCCCCCGACCGCCCTGGCGATTCCCGGACCGGAGAGGCGGGGAAGGCCGCGCGGGCTCAGCGGGCCCGCGGGTGCGCTTCGTCATAGGCCGCGGCCAGCCGCTTCCAGTCGAGGTGGGTGTAGCGCTGGGTGGTGGAGAGGGAAGCGTGGCCGAGCAGCTCCTGGATGCCGCGCAGGTCGGCCCCGCTCGTGAGCAGGTGGGTGGCGAAGCTGTGGCGCAGCACGTGGGGGTGGACGTGGCGCGGCAGGCCCGCCGCCAGCACCCAGCGCGAGAGGCGCCGGGCCACCGAGCGGACGCCGAGCCGGCCTCCCCGGTAGTTCAGGAACATTGCGTCCCCGCTCCGGCGGCCGTCCGGCCCGGCCAGGAGCGCCGGCCGCCCCTCGGCGAGCCAGCGAGCCAGGGCCCGGCGGGCGGGCCTCCCCACCGGCACGATGCGCTCCTTGCGCCGCTTGCCGAGGACCCTGACCGTGCCCTCGTCGAGGTCCAGGTCCCCGAGGTCGAGGCCGGTGAGCTCGGCCACGCGCAGGCCGCTGGCGTACAGGAGCTCCAGCAAGGCCCGGTCGCGCAGCTCCAGGGGGCGCGCTCCCGCCGGCGCCTCCACCAGCGCGGCCACCTCCTCCTCGGGGAGCGCCTGCGGGAGCGGGCGCGCCCGCCGCGGCGCCGAGACGCCCCGCGCCGGGTTGGACTCGGCTAGCCGCTCCTTCACCAGGAAGCGATGGAGGGCCCGCACCGCCGCCAAGGCGCGCGCCACCGTGCCCGGCGCGGCCCGCCGCCCCGCTTCGGCGGCCAGGAAGCCGCGCACCGCCGCCGGGGAGGAGGAAAGGAGCGGCACGCCCTTCCCGGCGAGCCAGTCGGCGTAGCGCGAGAGGTCGGCCAGGTACGCCTTGACGGTGTGAGGCGAGGCGCGCCGTTCGACCTGCAGGTGATGGGCGAAGCGCTGGATCTCGTCGGGCAGGACGCCGCGGTCGACGGCCATGCCGGATGGGTAGCACCGCCAGCGCCGGCCGGGTAGTTTCCGGCCGCGCCTGCGCCCGCCACGTCCCCAGCCGGCGCGGCTCACGCGGGGGCGCCCGGGCCTCGCCCGCCGGCGCTTCCCCGCAGCCGCCCGAGGGCATGCCGGTCGCGGCGCCGCGCCGACGCGCACCGCGTCGCGACGGCGAACACGCGCCTGAACCGTCGCCAGGAAGGCACGGGACGATGCCCGCCTTTCGCCGTCGCGCCTCGAGGCCCGCGGGCGCGACGCCGCCGCGGACACCTCGGGGCGGCGAGGACACGCGCCGCCGGGCGAGGCCCGGGCGCCCCCACCCGAGCAGGAGACGCGCGCCGCAGGGCGGGGCCCCGGGAGCGGCGGCACCGCGAGGACATCGGAGGGCGGCCGCGGAGCGGCCGCCCTGTCACCTCGGCAGCTCCGCCACGTACACCCCGGCGCGCTTCGGGTCGGCCACGACGTACGCCAGCCGCGAGCCGTCCGGTCCGAGAAAGGCGGCGCTGCCCGGCAGGGCTCCCCGGTCCACCGCCACGAGCTTCCCCTGCTCCCAGACGGCGAGGTCCAGGGCCACCAGGTCCCTGCGGGCCCAGGTGACGAGCAGCCGCTCCGGGCGGCGCCGGTCGAACTCGAAGCTCTTCACGCCCTCGGCGAGGCGCTCCGGGGGCCGGCCGGGCTCGGCGCCGCCGGCCGGGACCCGGAAGAGGTCGCAGCCCTCGGCGTTCCGCACGCAGTTGGCCCGGTAGTAGAGCTGGTCGCCCTGGGGCGAGAAGTCGAATCCGAAGACGCCGCGGGCCACCGTCGCGGCGGGGGACCCGGCCTCGGCGCGTCCGAGCCTCAGGTCCACCGAGTAGCCGCCGGCGGTCACGTGCTCCAGGTAGGCCACCCGGGCGCCGTCGGGCGAGAGGTCGTAGGCAGTGACGTTGCGGCCCAGGACCGCGGGCCTCATCCCGGCGCCGGCAACGGCCAGCGTCCCCGAGCGCACGCGCGGGTCGAAGTCCTGCAGCCAGGCCAGGCGCGGCGCCGCCGCCGCCCAGCGGAACTCCCCCACCCCGGGGGCGACCCGGGCGCCGCGGCGCGGCGCCGCCGCCGGCGCGAACCATAGGTCGCCGGCCCGTCCCGGCTGGAGGTCGGCCACCCAGGCCAGCCCCGAGCCGTCCCGCGAGAAGCCGAACGACTGCACCCGCCGCCCCACCGCAGGCGCCGTGGCCAGGGCGGGCCCGGCCGGCCCGACGCGCAGGGCGAAGCCGTCCTGCTCGCGCACCGTGAAGGCCACCAGGTCGCCGGCCGGCGAGAAGCCGTAGTCGCCCACCGGGCCGGGCACCTCGGCGACCACTTGCCCGTCCCGCAACACCAGCAGGGCACCCCCGGCCCCGACCTGGCGCCGCGCCAGCGCCCAGCGCGTCCCCGGGGGACCGAGGTCGAAGGTGGCGACCGAGCCTGCCCGGGCCACCGGGGCCGGCTCGGCGCCTGGCGGGACGCGGTAGAGCTGACCGCCACCCACGAACCAGAGGTCGCCCGACGAGGCGAAGCCGTAGAAGCCGACGGATCCGGCCAGGCGGCGCACCTCGCCCCCGGGACGCCACAGCACCAGGCCTCCCGCGTTGGACCCGTAGTCGTAGTCGGCCAGGGCGGCCAGGGCGCGGCCATCCGGGCTCCAGGCGAGCCCGGCCGGCAAGGTGGTCACGCCCTCGACCAGTCGGCGCACCTCGCCCCCGGAGGCCGGCGCGACGCGGAGGTCGCAGCTCGCCACGTCGGCGGGCAGGCCGCGCGCCGGCGGCGGAGCGCACCGCTCGAGCCAGGCCAACCAGGCGCCGTCGGGCGAGGGCGCGAGGAGCCGGGCCTGCGCCTCGGCCACGCGCCTCCCGCGCCCGGCGGTGGCGTCCGGGCGCCGCCCGCAGCCCGCCGCCACCGCCATGGCCGCGGCCAGCGCCAGGGCGCGCCGAGTGGCGCGCATGGAAAGCCCCGAGCCGACCCTGCGCGCGCCCCATCGCCTCATGTCACAGCCATCCCGCGATCTCCCGCCGCGCCCGCTCCAGATAGGCCGCCTTCCGCGCCGCCTTCCCCCGCGCCCTCGAGGCGTCCTCGCCGTCGAGGGGCGGGAAGAGGGCGAATACCACGTTGGACGGCTGGTAGTCGTGACCCGCCGGGTGGGCCGCCCCGGTCACGTGCCGGTAGAGCGCGCCCAGCGCCGTGGCCCCCGGCGGCGGCCGGAAAGCGCGCCCGGCGAGCCGGTCCAGCACGGCGCGAGCCGCCAGGTGGCCGCAGGCGGCCGACTCGACGTAGCCCTCCACGCCGGTGATCTGCCCCGCCAGGAAGAGGTGGGGGCGGTCGCGCAGGGACAGATCGGACGCCAGGACCCGCGGCGCGTCCACGAAGGTGTTGCGGTGCACCTGGCCCAGGCGCTGGAACTCGGCGCCGGCCAGGCCGGGGATGAACCCGCGGAAGACGCGCCGCTGCTCCGGCCAGGTGAGGCGCGTCTGGAAGCCCACCAGGTTCCAGGCGGTGCCGGCCGCGTCCTCGCGCCGCAGCTGCACCACCGCATGGGGACGCCGCCCGGTGCGCGGGTCACGCAGCCCCACCGGCTTCATGGGGCCGTGGGCCAGCACCTCCGGCCCGCGGGCCGCCATGACCTCGACCGGCAGGCATCCCTCGAACCAGCGCGGGTCCTCGAAGTCGTGGGCCTGCACCTTCTCCGCCGAGAGCAGCGCCTCCACGAAGGACCGGTATTCCGCCTGGTCCATGGGGAGGTTGAGGTAATCGTCTCCGCCCCCCTTGCCCCAGCGCGAGGCGGCGAAGGCCACCGACATGTCGATCGTGTCGGCGGCCACCACTGGGGCGATGGCGTCGTAGAAGGCCAGGTGCCCGCCGCAGGCCCGGGCCACCTCGGCCGCCAGGGGGTCGGAGGTGAGGGGGCCGGTGGCCACCACCGCCAGGCCGGGCGGCTCGGGGAGGCGGGTCGCCTCCTCCCGCCGCAGGCGGACCAGTGGCTCGCTCTCGAGGCGCTCCGTGACCAGGCGGCTGAAGCGCTCCCGGTCAACCGCCAGCGCGTCGCCGGCGGGCACCCGGGTCTGGTCGGCGCAGGAGAGCACCAGGCTCCCCGCCCGGCGGAGCTCCTCGTGCAGGAGCCCCACCGCGTTGTGCGGGTCGTCGGAGCGGAGCGAGTTGGAGCACACCAGCTCGGCCAGGTCGTCGCTGCGCTGGACCGGACCGCGCCGGACCGGCTTCATCTCCAGCAGGTCCACCTCGACGCCGCCCCGCGCCAGGCGGAAGGCCGCCTCGCAGCCGGCGAGCCCGCCGCCGATGACCGTGACCCGCCCCATGCGCCCCCGATCGTAGCGTCAGGCCCTACCGCCGAGCCACCCGAAGGGTGGCGAGGCTGCTTCTGCAGCTGGCGTGCGCTCCGCGTCCAACTCGGGTGGAGAACCCGACGAGCCCGAGGTTTCCCGAAAAGCCTCGCCGCCCCTTCCGGGCGGCTCGAGTCGGCCCTACTGGTTCTTCAGCACCATGAACTTGTACTCGCCCAGCTCGGCCTGGCCGGCCGTGTAGAGCACCTCCATGAGCGTCCGGTACGGGATGCGCCGGTCGGCGATGACGTTGACGCGCCCGGTGAAGGGGGCGCTCCGGTTGTACTGGGCGATGTACTTCTGCTTGTCGACCTCCTTCTTCAGGGCGTCGTAGATGACCCCCACGTAGAAGGCGTCGGGTCGTCCCTGCTCCTTGTAGCCGGCCGGGATGGCGCCGTTCTCCACCTTGACCGCGGCCCGGTCGTTCACGGTCACCTCCCGCATGGAGATGGTGACGTTGATGTTGTCCTGGGGCTTCACCTGGGTGGAGGAGACGGGGAGCTTGAGCTCGTCGGACATGTTCACGGCCAGCGACGAGGCCGTGTAGCTCTTGAGGAGGAACACCAGGATGATGGTCATCATGTCCATCATGGCGGTGATGTTCAGCTCCTTGATCTCGCCGGCGGCCTCCCGCGCCCGCCGCCGCGCCCGGCGGAACTCCCGCTCCCGCTTCTGGCGGGCCCGGGCCTCGGGGGTCATCGGCGCACGGTCGGCGGGGGCCATGGGCTAGCCGAGAATCGAGAGCGAGACGTCGAAGAAGAGCGGCCTGCGCTCGGGCGACCCCTCGGCCCGCGTCTCGCGGCAGGCGTCCATGGTCTGGATGAGGACCTCGTAGGGGACCTCGGCGTCGGCGGAGAGGATGAGGTTGGTTTCGTTGGGGTAGCGGTCCTTGACGAGCTTCATCCTCTCGGTGAGGCCCGCGTAGTCGTACTTCCCGTCCGGCCCGAGCGGCAGGGTGGGCGGCTGGGTGGCGTCCACGGCGGCCTGGTCGGCCGCCCCGCCCAGCACGCCTCCGGCCCCGGCGATGTAGAAGCCTCTCTTGGAGATGGCAACGGTGAGGAGCAGCTTGGGCTGGTCCTGAGCCTGCGCCTGGGCCTCGGCGCCCATGCGGGGCGCCGACACGTTCACCACGCCGAGCGTGAAGAGCCCGGTCATGGAGAGCAGCATGAAGATCACCAGGTTGGAGACGATATCGAGGTACGGGACGATGTTGAGCTCGCCCGCGTGCTCCTCGACGTACGGCCTCCGGCGCATCCGGTCCTCCCGGCCAGCCGCGGCCTAGGCGCCCTCGGCGCCGGCCTCCCCGCCCGGGCGGCGGGCCAGCAGGTTCTCGAGCCGGAGCGCGTTGTACTCGATCTCCTCGATCATGGACTTGGCCTTGGAGGTGAGCATGAGGTGGGCCACGATGCAGGCCACCGCGATGATGAGGCCGAAGGCGGTATTGTTCATGGCCTCGGAGATGCCCTTGGAGAGCATGATCGACTTCAGCTCCGGGCTGGCGGCGCCAAGGGATCGGAAGGTACCGATGAGACCGACGATGGTGCCGATGAGGCCCACCAGGGTGGCGATGTTGGCCAGCGACCACAGCGAGGCGATGCGCCTGGAGACGAGTGGGGTCACCTCCAGCACCGACTCCTCCAGCGCCCGGGCCACCTCCTGCTCGCCGCGGCCGGCCCGAGAGAGGCCCGCCCGCACCACCCGAGACAGGGCCGCGTCGGGCGCGGCCCCGCACAGCTTGACCGCCTTCTCGACGTTGCCGGTCATGACCAGCTTCTGCACCTGGTCCATGAAGGGCCCGGCGTTCAGGTTGAGCCGGAAGGAGAGGGCGATGAGCCTCTCGACCATGATGGCGACCGCCACCGCCGAGAAGACCAGGTTCACGAACATGAACGGGCCGCCCTCCCGGAAGAACTCTGCCACGTGCTGGACCATCAGTTTCCCTCGGAGTGAAGGTCGCTCGAACGGCGTTCCCGCTGTAATGACGGCGGATTTCTGTAGCAGCCCCCCGCGGAGGGTGTCAAGGATCGGGAGCGTACACGAGGAGCCCCGCGAGCGTGGCCGATCGGCGAGCGCCCTCACCCTCGGGGCTTCCGGGGCTTCCGGGGAGTCAGGGGCCCCTCTCCCAAAGGGAGAGGGAGCCACGCTCCCGGAGCGAGAGGGGTCTCACACCCGGGCGGCGCGCGGCGGGGCGCCCGCTGGCCCGGTCTCCTCGCCGCCCTCGTCCCCGGATCGGCGGTAGCCGCACTCCTTCTCGGGGCAGGCGACGAAGGGTCCGTCGCGCTTCGAGTACTTGTCGAGCAGGTAGGGGCTGCCGCAGCGGGGGCACTTCTCGGCGCGAGGCCGGTCCCAGGAGACGAAGTCGCAGTTGGGGTATGAGGAGCAGCCGTAGAAGTTGCGTCCCCGCCGGGAACGGCGCTCGGTGATCTGGCCGCCGCAGCCCTTGGGGCAGGCGACGCCGATGGAGACCGGACGGGTCCCTTTGCAGTCCGGATACCGGGTGCAGGCCAAGAAGCGCCCGAAGCGGCCTCGCTTCATCACCATGGCGGCGCCGCACTCAGGGCACTTCTCCTCGACCAGCACCTCCTCTTCCTTCTCCGGGACGATCCTCCCCGCCTCGCGCCGGAAGTTCATGGTGTTGCGGCACTCGGGATAGCCGGAGCAGGCCAGGAACTCCCCCATGCGTCCCCACTTGATGACCATGGGCTTGCCGCACTTCTCGCAACTCAGGTCGGTGGGGATCTCCTGGCGCTTCACGTCCCGCATGGAGACCTCGGCCCTGGCCAGGTCCTCCTTGAAGGTGGCGTAGAAGTCCTGGAGCACCGCCTGCCAGCCGGCGTTCCCCTCCTCGATCTCGTCGAGCTTTTCCTCCATCCCGGCCGTGAAAGCCACGTCCATCTCGCGCGGGAAGGCCCGCACCAGCTCCTCGGTGACCAGCACGCCCAGGTGCGTGGGGCGGAAGTTCCGCTCCACCTTCTCGACGTATCCCTTCTCCTGGATCACGTCGAGGATGGCGGCGTAGGTGGAGGGGCGACCGATGCCCTTCTCCTCCAGCTCCTTCACCAGCGACGACTCGTTGAAGCGCGGCGGCGGCTGGGTGAAGTGCTGCTCCGGGACCAGCCGCCGGAGCTGGAGCGCCATGCCCGGCTCCAGCGGCGGCAGGGCCCGGTCCTCGGCCTTCTCGCGCGCCTCGCCGTTCTCGGCCTTCTCCGGCTCGGCACCGGCCTCCTCGTCGGGCGGCCTGGCCCCGTAGACCGCCAGGTAGCCCGGGAACTTGAGCACCGAGCCGTTGGCGCGGAAGGTGGCCCGGCCGGCGGCGATGTCGACGGTGGTCTGGTCGTAGACCGCCGGCACCATCTGGCAGGCCACGAAGCGGTTCCACACCAGCTCGTAGAGGCGCAGCATGTCCCGCTCGCCCATCTGCTCGAAGAAGGGAGCCACCCGCTCGGGCGTCCACTCCAGCGAGGTGGGGCGGATGGCCTCGTGGGCCTCCTGGGCCGCCTTCTGCTTGGTGCGATAGGCGTTGGGCGACTCGGGGAGGTGGTCCTGGCCGTAACGTTCCTGGATGTGGCGGCGCGCCGCCTCCACCGCCTCGGCCGAGAGGCGCACCGAGTCGGTGCGCATGTAGGTGATGAGGCCGACCGAGCCCTCGTCGCCCAGCTCCACCCCCTCGTAGAGGCGCTGGGCTAGGGTCATGGTCTTCTTGGCGGTGAAGCCCAGCCGGTTGGCGGCCTCCTGCTGGAGCTTGGCGGTGGTGAAGGGAGGCGGCGGGTTGCGGCGGCGCTCCTTGCGCTCCACCGCCGTCACCGTGAACGCCGCCGTCTGCAGCTCTTCCACCAGCCGCGCGCTGGTCTCCCCGTCCTTGACCTCGGCCTTCTGGCCGGAGAGCTTCACCAGGCGGGCGCGGAACTCCGGCGGCTGGGGAGCGGCCAGCTCGGCCTCCAGGCTCCAGTACTCCTCGGGCTTGAAGGCCTCGATCTCCCGCTCGCGCTCCACCACCAGCCGCACCGCCACCGACTGCACGCGGCCCGCCGAGAGCCCCCGCCGCACCTTGCGCCACAGGATGGGGCTGATCTGGTAGCCGACCAGCCGGTCGAGGATGCGCCGGGCCTGCTGCGACTCGAACTTGGCGCGGTCCAGCGAGCGGGGCTCCTCGATGGCCTTCTGGATGGCGGCCTTGGTGATCTCGTTGAAGAGGACCCGCCGCACCCGCTGGTCGCCGCCCTCGGCGCCGATCTCCTCGGCGATGTGCCAGGCGATGGCCTCGCCCTCGCGGTCGGGGTCGGTCGCCAGGAGCACCCGCTCCGCCTTCCTGGCGGCCCGCTTGATCTCGGAGAGGACCTTGGCCTTGCCCTTGATGACGTCGTACTCGGGGCGGAACCCCTTCTCCACGTCCACGCCCATCTTGGACTTGGGGAGGTCCTTCACGTGGCCCACCGAGGCCCGCACGTCGTACTGGCGCCCAAGGTACTTCCTGATGGTCTTGGCCTTGGCCGGCGACTCGACCACCACCAGCGCGCCGCGGGCGCTGGCGGGTTTGCGGGCTTTGGCGGCCCGGGTGGGCTTCTGGCTCCTGGCGGGCTTGGCGGCGGCCGGCACGCTCAGCGCCCCTCCCGCCGGCGGAAGAGCTGCCCCGGCCGCTGCTCCACCAGCCCCTGCAGCTCGAGCGACAGCAGCGCCGAGAGCGTGGCGCCGGCCGCGAGCCCGGCCTCGCGCGCCACCTCGTCCGGGTGGCGCGCGCGCCGGCCGAGCGCCCGCAGCACCGCCCCGGCCTCGCCCTCGGCCGCGGCCGGCTCCGGCGAGGACACGGCCGCGGCGACCAGGCCGATCTCGCGCAGCACGTCCCCGGCCCCGGTGGCGACCCGCGCGCCCGAGCGCAGCAGGGAGAGCGGTCCGGCGGACAGCGGGTGGCCCACCTCGCCGGGGACGGCCAGCACCGGCACGCCCAGCCGGCGCGCCCATTCGGCGGTGATGAGGGCGCCGCTCCGCTCTCCGGCCCGCACCACCACCACCGCCTGGCACAGGGCGGCTACGATGCGGTTGCGGTCCGGGAAGGTCCAGCGGTCGGGCGGGAACCCGTCGTCGTACTCGGAGACCAGCGCGCCTCCCGAGGCGGCGATGCGCTCGAAGAGGTCGCGGTGGCCGGCCGGGTAGGCGTGGGCCAGGCCGCAGCCCATCACCGCCACCGTGTGGCCGCCCGCCTCGAGCGCGCCCCGGTGGGCGGCCGCGTCCACGCCCTGGGCGCCCCCCGACACCACCGAGACGCCGGCGCGGGCGAGGCCTGCGGCGATGGCGCCGGCCAGGGCCTCGCCGTACTCGTCGGCGAGGCGCGCGCCCACCAGGGCCACCCGCCGCGCCTCGAGAAGGCGGCCGCGCACCCGCAGCCGCGCCGGCGGCTCCGGGAGCCGCTCCAGGGGCGTGGGATAGCCGGGCTCGCCCCGCCGGAGGGTGAAGACCTCCATGAGGCCGGGCCATATACCCCCCGGGTCCGACAGCGTCAAGTCGGGTACCCGGAGTTCCGAGGAGCTCCAGGGAGCGCTGGGCCTCGGGCATCAGACCTCAGGCTTCGGGAAAAGCCGGTGGCGTGTGCCTTTCCCGAGGCCTGAAGCCCGAGGTCCGAAGCCCGGCAAGCCTAGGATCCCCCGGACCCCCTGGCGCGCGCCGGGCGCATCTGCACGCGATCGCCCACGTAGATCTCGACCGGGCTCCGGGCCACGAAGGCCGTGGAATTGCGCTCCTTCACGTCGAACACCACCAGCGTCCCCACGACCTCCAGGGGGAGCGAGGCGTCGTAGATCGGTCGGTCGGGCGGCTCCTTGGATCGGTCGCCGCTGCGCAGCACCTGGAAGGTGTTCCCCTCCTCCACGCCGTCGGCCTGGCCCTTGTCGAGGTAGACCACGTTGTTCTCGCCGAGGTTGGTGAGGACGCTCGGGGTGACCGACACGATGTAGCCGTCCACCGAGGCCTGGTTGGGACGGACCTGCACCGCCTTCACCAGCTTCTCGCTCCAGGGTCCGAGGTAGTCGCCGCGGTCGATGGCGTCGTAGGAGGCGGTGATGACGAGGGTCACCGCCTTCTCGTCGAGGCGCGTCACCCTGGCCTGCCCGAGGATGAGGGTCTTGTAGCCCACGGTCTCGCCGGTCGCAGGGTGGCTCACCGGCCCCTCGGTCCGGTAGATGGCGTAGGTCTGGCCCACCTTGACCGAGCCGGGCTCCCGGAACTCGGCGTAGATCTTGTCGAGGTAGGAGAGCATCAGCTTCTCCTCGAAGGCGGCGACGATCCGCCCGGCCTCTTCGAGCTGCATGCGGGTCATGAAGGTGTCGCGCCGGATGGGCGCCGGCCTGGACGGCACCTGGGCCACCTTGTATGGACCGACCACCGCCACCGCGTCGTCGTCGCCGAGCTGCTCCGCTTTCAGGCTCCCCTTGGAGACATCCTCCAGCTCGCGCGGCGCCGACGGCACCTCCTCGGCGGCGGCCACCGGCGCGGCCGGCTCGACGCGGGTCGGGGCCTCCTCGGCCGAGGGGAAGAACCGCACCACGTTGCCGGGGTAGATCCAGTGCGGGTTGGTGATCTCCGGGTTGTACGACCAGACCTTGGGCCAGTACCACGGGTTGTTGAGGAAGCGGCCGGAGAGGTCCCACAGCGTGTCGCCGGGCTTGACGGTGTAGGTGTCGGGCGGCTGCGCGGCGCCGGGCGCGGCGGCGGGTCCCGGCTCGACCTCGGGGGCGGCCCCCTCGAGCTGCTCGGCGGCCCGGTTCAGGTTCACCGACTTCTCGCCCTCCTCGGGCGGCGGCTCGGCGGGCTCCTGGGCGCCGGCCTCGCCCGGCGCCGCCTGCTCGATGAGCTGCTCGCGGCGTTCGATGCCGGCCTGCTGCTTGCGACCGGCCTCCTTGGCCGCCTCGATGGGAGCGGCCAGCCCCTGGGCCAGGGCGGCGAGCGGCAGGAGCGAGGCGAGGGGTGCGAGCTTGGCGAGACTCATGGCGTGGCTCCTCAACGGCGTTCGGCCGAGGCGGGGGCGCCCGCCTGGGGCATCGCAGCCAGGCGCGCCTGGGCGCGCTTGGCGGCGGGGGTGTCCGGGAAGTCCTTGACCAGGCGCTCCACCAGGGGCCGGGCCCGGGCGGCGTCGCCCTGGCGGGCCAGGCACTCCACCACCAGGGCCAGTGCATCCGGCAGCGCATCGCCGGCGGGGTACTCCTGGGTGAGGCGATTCGCCAGGGCGCAGGCGGTCTCCGGGTCGCCGGCGGCGTCGCGACCCCGGGCGGCGTCCAGGAGTGCGTTGTCCGCCGAGGGGTGATGCGGGTAGCGGACGGTGAACTCCTCCAGGGCGCGGGCTCCGGCCAGGCCCTCCTGGCGCCGAGCCGCCTCCAGCGCCGCCTTGGCCTCGGCGGCCAGGTCGCCGCGCTGGGCCGAGAGCCTGGCCACCGCGGCCGGATCCGGCTCGGCGATGGGCACCGCGGTGGGGAGCGGCGGCGGGGCCTTGTGCGCTCTGCGCGGCGACCGTTGCGCCGGGGGCGCCACCTTCACCACCGCCAGGTCTGGCGGGACCAGGGCGGCCGGCGCCGCCGTGGCCGGCGCCGCCGCCGGGGCGGGAGCGGGCTTCCGCGCCGCTGCGAGCGCGTCGAGCCGAACCGTGAGCGCCTCCAGGCGCCTCGCCACCTCGGCGTTGTCGCGCTGCAGCGCTCGCATCTCCGCTCGCAAGGCCTCCACGTCCTTCTGCCAGGCGGGCGCCCCGGTTGCGCACCCCAGCGCGCCGAGCGCCGCGGCCGCCACCGCCGTTGTCACCCGCGTTGACAAGACCTGGAAAATTCTCGATTCCCCTCTCCCGCCAGTCAAGAAAGCGGGGCCACGAACCCGACCATCCGGCCGGTTCGCCCGATATCGCGCCGGTGGGAGAAGAAGCGATCCGGCTCGCAGGCGGTACAGCGGCCGAGGATCTCGATCCGCTCCCGCGAGAGCCCTGCCCGGCGCAGCACCACCGCATTGGCCATCCACAGATCCACCCGCGACTGGCGCCCCCGGGGATTGCCTGCCGCCGGCCCCAACTCGTCGCGGAAGCGCGCCGCCAGGTCTTCCGACACCTCGTAACAGCATGGGCCGATGGCGGGTCCGATGACCGCCAGGAGGTCGCCCGGCCGCGCCCCGTGCTCGCGCGCCAGGGAGTCGACGCCCTGCGCCGCCACGCGCCCCAGCGTGCCGCGCCAGCCGGCGTGGACCGCCGCGACCGCTCCGCTCCTCGGGTCGGCCAGGAGGATGGGAACGCAGTCGGCCACCGAGACGCAGGCCGCCAGCCCGGGGCGGTCCGAGATCACCGCGTCGGCCTCCGGCGAGGGCGCAGGCGGCGCCTCCCGCGCGTGGACCACCCGGGAGCCGTGCACCTGCCGCACCCGGGCGAAGTGGAGGCCGGTCGCCTGGCGCACCAGCGCCCAGTTCCGCTCCACCAGGTCCGGCTCGTCCCCCACCGCACCGCCGAGGTTCAGGCTCTCGAAGGGCCCTTGCGACTCGCCTCCGCGACGGGTGGTGAAGCCGTGGGGGAGGCCCCGGAGCAGCCGGCTCTGCAGCATCTCCATGGCGCTCAACCGGCAGCCGCCCCCGGCGGCTTCTGCCCACTCCCGGGATCGGAGCCCGACGGCTCGCCGGTCTCGGCGGCCGGGGCCGCCGAGACCGCAGCCGCCGGCGGGCGCTCCCGCGCCGCCGCGGCCAGGGGCCGCAGGCGCTGCAGCTCGATGCGCGCCGCCTCGAGCTGCCGGGCCCGCTCCTGAAGCGTCGCCTGGTAGCGCTGCGCTTCCTGGAGCCGGACCTGCTCGCGGCGCGCCACCTCCTCGCGGTGGCGCGTCTCGGACGCCAGGAGCGACTGCTCGGCGCGCCGCACCCGCGCTTCCAGCTCCTGGGCCCGGCGCGCCCGCTCGCCGGCGGCTTCCTGCGCATCCCTGGCCGTGGCGTCGAGCCTGGCCGCCAGCTCGCCGGCGCGCGCCTCGGCCCGGGCCAGCCGGGCCGCACCCGCTTCCTGCTCGCCGCGGGCGCGCGAGAGGTCCGCCTCCAGTCCGGCCAGGCGGGCCTGGAGCTCCCGCGTCCGCTCCAGGGCCTCGTCCCGCTCGGCGGCGTTCCGGCGTGCGGCCTCCTCCGCGGCCGCAAGGCGCTGGGCCGCCTCGGCCTCGGCGGTGGCCCTGGAGGCGGCCTCGGCCTCGCGCTCGGCGGCGGTCCGGCGCGCGCGCTCCTCCGACTGGGCCAGCTCCGACTCCAGATGATGGGCCCGAGCCCCGAGCTCGGCCGCCTCGCTCCGGCCGGCAGACAGATCCGCCTCCAGCGCCGCGGCCTGGGAGCGGGCGTCGTCCCGCTCGGCCTGGGCCTGCGCCAGGAGGTCTTGCAGCTCGTCGGCGCGCGCGCCGGCCCGCTCCAGCTCCCGGCCCAGCTCGGTCTCGCGCACCATGGCCTCGCCCCGGGCGCGGGAGAGCTCGCCCCCCAGGCGCCCCGCCTCGTCCCGAGCTGCCGAGAGCAGGCTGTGGTTCTCGCCCAGGCGGCCCTGGAGCTCGTCGAGCTGCTCGCGCCACTCCCGTCGCAGCCGCTCTCCCTCGGTCCGGGCCGCCTCCAGGGCCTGGCCCCGCTCCGCGGCCTCCCGGGCGCCGGCCGCGGCCTCGGCCCGGGCGGCGGCGGCGGCCTCGGCCGCCGCGGCGCGCTCGGCCCGCTCCCGCGTGAGCTCCGCCTCCCGGTCGGCCAGCTCCGCCGAGACGCCCTCCAGCTCGGACTCGAGACCGGCGATCTGCTGCAGGTGATCCTGGATCTCCCGGGCCAGGTCCTCCTCGCGGTCGCGGGCGGCCTCGCGGACGCGGCGGTACTCCTCGTCCATGAGGCGCATCTTCTCCTCGCGGTCGCGGATGGCCGCCTCGCGGTCCTGGACCCGGGCCTCGAAGGCCTCGGCGGCGGTCCGGGCCGCGTCGCGGGTGGCCTCCAGCTCCCCCTCCAGCTCGGCGCCGCGCGCCTCGGCGGCGGCGGCGCGCTGGGCCACCTCCCCCATGGCCCGGCCCAGCTCCGCCTCGCGCGCGTCGAAGCGCGCCTCCTGGTCCCGCCCCTCCTTCTCCAGGCGGGCGATCTCGGCGGCGGCGCCGTCGAGGGCCAGCTTGCGCTGGGCCAGCTCGTCCTCGCGGAGGCGGACCTCGCGCTCCAGCTCGTGGATCCGGCGCTCGCTGGCCGCCACCACCTCGATGAGCTCCTTCTCCTGGCTGAACTTCTCGGCCAGGAGACCCTCCAGCGACGACCCGTGCTCGCGCTCCTTCTGCAAGAACAGGTCGCGGGCCTCGGCCAGCTTGCGCAGCAGCTCGTCCACCTGGAGCTTCAGCCCCTGGATCTCCACGTCCTTCTCGTGCCAACGCGCCTTCTCGGCAGCGGTCTCGCGCTGGCGCACCTCCCAGATCTCGGCCAGGCGGGCGATCTGGGCCTCGCGGGCCTTCAGGTCGTCGCGCAGGAGCTGCAACCGCCCCTCCGGCGTGGCCAGGAGATCGCGCCGCGGCGGCGGGCGCCGCCGGTGCGACTCGGCCACCAGGTCCGCCTGCCGCTCGGCGATGGACTGGAAGACGCGGTCGAGGAACAGCCGATCCTCGTCGGTGAGGGCGGCGCGCCGCGGGCGATGCGGGACCGGCGGCGGCGCCGGGGCCGCCCCCGGCGGCGGGGTGCCGCCCCCCTCGTCCCCCAGCCGGACCTCGACTGCCGGGGCCTCGGCGATCACCGCGTCGTCCGCCAGCTCCACGTTCTCCGGGCCGGCCAGGTCGTGCGCGGCGCGGCGCAGCGCCTCGGTGTCGAGCGGGAGCGAGAGGTAACCGTCGGCGGCGGCGGCGGTGCGGGCGTGCTCGGCCAGGGCCGGGCCGTCCGGGGAGACGATGAGCACCGGCGGGCCCGCGGACCCATCGCGCTTCAGTCGGGCGCACAGCGTGAAGCCCGAGGTGTCGGGCAGCTCGGCCCGGACCACCAGCAGGGCCGGCCGCCGCTCCTCGAGCTGGCGCTCGGCATCGGCGGCGGAGGTCGCCAGGGCGGTCGCCCAGCCGTCCTCGCGGAGGACCGACGCGATCGAGAGCGCGAAGTCGTTGTCCGGCTCGACGATGAGGACGCGCTTCGATTCCAACGAGGGCTCCCGCGCCGGAGTGTATCGCCGCCGCCAAGGGCGATCCAACGCCCCCGCTCCGGGGACACCTGAGGGGTCGGGAGATGTGCGCAGGCCGAGGCCCCCGCGCTTTCCGCTGGGAGAGACCCAGCGAGCACCACCGGGCGAGCGCAGGGGCGGGCGGATGAGCCTGCCCCGGAGCGAGCGGAGGGCCCGGGGGGGACGCAGGCGCAGCCGGAGGCCCCCCCGGCATGATGACGCGGCACGCCCCTCTCTCAATTGACCCCGGCGACCTCGCGGGCCCGGCCGCGCGCCTTCTCGGCGTCGCCCTGGTGCTTGAGGAGCAGGTGCAGCGTCTCCGACACCAGGGCCGGCTCCAGCGCCCCGGCCCCCAGCAGCACCAGGGCCCGCACCCAGTCGATGGTCTCGGCGATCGAGGGGGGCTTGCGCAGGTCCATGCCCCGGAGCCGCGCCACCGCCGCCACCGCCTGGCGCGCCAGCTCCTCGCCCGCCTCCGGCACGCGGGCCCGGACGATGCCGAGCTCCCGCTCCAGGGTCGGGAAGTCGATGTAGAGGTGCAGGCAGCGGCGCTTCAGGGCGTCGGAGAGCTCCCGCGACGCGTTGGAGGTGAGCACCACCCGCGGCGGGTGGCGGGCCCGGAAGGTCCCCACCTCCGGGACGGTCACGGCGTAGTCAGCCAGGACTTCGAGGAGGAAGGCCTCGAACTCCGGGTCGGCCTTGTCCACCTCGTCCACCAGCAGCAGCACCGGTTCCTGGCTGGTGACCGCCTGGAGGATGGGGCGCGGCAGGAGGAAGCGCTCGCTGAAGAAGACGTTGCCCTCGGCGGCGATGCGGTCGGCCGCCTCGGCCAGGGTGCGGGCGCCGCCGATGGCCTCGCCGATGCGGTCGCGCAGCATCTGGGTGTAGAGCAGCTGCTTGGCGTACTCCCACTCGTAGAGCGCCTTGGCCTCGTCCAGGCCCTCGTAGCACTGCAGCCGCATCAGGCGCCGGCCGCTGGCCTCGGCGAAGGCCCGCGCCAGCTCGGTCTTGCCGACGCCGGCCGGCCCCTCCACCAGCACCGGCTTCTCCAGCCGGTCGGCCAGGAAGACCGCGGTGGCGATCTCCTTCGACGGCAGGTAGCCGGCCCCGGCCAGGCGCGCCGAGGCCTCCTCGGCGGAGGCGAACATGGGCCAGATATAACCTCCCTTCGCGCCGGGTGGCTACCGCCGTCGCCTGGGAGTGTTCGTCGCAGCGCCGTCCCCGACCGCTGGCGGCGTCAGGCAAAGGCAGCCTCGCCGGCCCTTCGAGCCGGCTCGGCGGTCGCCGTGCGGCACCGCCATCCCGCCGCTACAATCCCCCGACCCATCCGCCGTGGGCGACCCAGATGCCGCTCTTGCGACCCGAAGACGCCGAAGCGATCAAGAAGGAGTTCGACGAACACCTCCAGGCCGACGTAGCGGTGACGCTGGTGGGGCCGAGCGCCTTGAGCCCGCCGGCCCGCGACCTGACCCGCCAGATCAAGGAGCTCTACGGCGAGGTGGCGGCGCTCTCCCCGCACGTCAAGTTCGAGTACCTGGACCTGCCCACCCCCGAGCAGCGCGCCGCGCTGGGCCTCGAGGCCGGCGAGGGAGGGCCCCTCACCGTCATGTCGGGGGCCGGCAAGGGGCGGGTGCGTTACCTCGGCGGCCCGCTGGGCTACGAGTTCGGGAGCTTCATTCGGGGCCTCATCGACGTGGCCCGCGGCGACTCCGGGCTCACCGCCGAGTCGCGCGAGAGGCTCGCCAAGGTGACCACCCCGGTCCACATCAAGGTCTTCTTCACCCCCACCTGACCCTACTGCCCCCAGGCGGCCGGTCTGGCCCACGCCATCGCCATCGAGAACCCCAACGTCGTCGCCGACGCCATCGAGGCCAGCGAGTTCCCCGACCTGGCGCAGCGGTACCAGGTCATGGGAGTGCCCAAGACGGTGGTGAACGAGCGCGTCGAGTTCGTGGGGGCGGTGCCGGAGGACGTCTTCGTCCGGCACGTGCTCGAGGCCGCCGGGCTCCCGGCCTAGACTCAGACGTCCCGCACGGCGCCTGTCCACTGGGTCGAAGGCGCCGGGCGCGGTGAGGCCTTGCGCCGCTGTCCCGTCCGTTCCCGCCGGGCGCCAGTTTGGACCCCCCCCGGATCGCGGGATAGACTCGGAGCCCTATGGAAGGCCAACAGGGTCCTCTCAGCGAGGAGATGTTCCATTCGTTCCTGCAGCTGGCGGTGAAGCGGCAGGCGAGCGACGTCCACTTCGAGGTCGGCTACCCGCCCACCTACCGGGTGTTCGGCGAGCTCCTGGCGGCGAAGTACCCGCCCCTCTCCCACGCCGACACCGAGGCCATCGCCAACTTCATCCTGCAGGCGCCCGGCTCCGGCTTCAGCCCCCTCGACTTCCGCGAGGTGGACCGCAGCTACTCGCTCCCCGGGGTGAGCCGCTTCCGGGCCTCCATTTTCAAGCAACGGGGCAGCTGGGGCGCGGTGATGCGCACCATCCCCTTCCAGATCCCCGACTTCCAGACGCTGAACTTGCCGCCGGTGGTGCAGACCGTGGCCGACGCCCGGCGCGGGCTGCTCCTCGTCACCGGCGCCACCGGCAACGGCAAGTCCACCACCATCGCCTCCATCATCAACCACATCATCCAGCAGGAGCGCCTCCACGTGGTGACGGTGGAGGACCCCATCGAGTTCATCTTCGCCCAGGGCAAGGGACTGGTGATCCAGCGCGAGGTGGGATCGGACACCGCCAGCTACTCCGACGCCCTGCGAGCCGCCCTCCGGCAGGACCCGGACATCATCATGGTGGGCGAGCTGCGCGACCGGGAGGCCGCCGACATCTGCCTCAAGGCCGCCGAGACCGGCCACCTGGTCATCACCTCGCTCCACACGCCGGACGTCCCCCGGGCCATCGGCCGGGTGGTGGGCCTCTTCCCCGCCGACGAGCAGGACACGGTGCGGGCGCGACTGGCCGACAACCTGCAGGCGGTCCTGTCGCTGCGCCTCTTGATGCGGGCCGACGCCGCCGGCCTCATCCCGGCGGTGGAGGCGCTGCTCGCCACCTCCACCGTCCGCGAGATGATCCGCGACGGCTCCAAGATCCCTGAGCTGCGCCACTACATGGAGACCGCCGGCGCCGACCTGGGCATGCACACCTTCGACCAGTACCTGTACCGGCTCCACGAGGCCAAGCGCATCTCCCTCGACACCGCCCTCGGCAACGCCACCAACCGGGCCGACCTGGAGCGCCGCATCCTCATGGAGACGGGAGGCCGCACCTCGTGAGCCCGTCCGGCGCCCCGGTGGCGTCGCGCGTGCTCGTGGTAGGCCAGGACGCCGACGTCAGCATCGCCCTTCACCTGCACCTCGAGCGTGCCGGGTTCGCCGTGTACTGCCTGGCGGCGCCGGGGGAGATGGAGCCCATCCTCAGGCAGGTGGCGCCCCACGTCATCGTCCTCATGCTCCCGGCGGCCCCCGACGCCAGCTGGGGCAACGCGCTCACCGCCGCCCAGGGCGCGGCCCGGGTCGGGGTGCGGGTGGTGCTGGTGGCTCCGTCGCGCGACGTGGTGGAGCCGCTGGCGGCGGTGGCCGGCGCCGACCGCGCCATGGCCCGCGCCGAGGTGCTCTCGCGGCCCATGTCGGTGATGGAGCGGGCCGGACCGCAGGTGGCGGTGGCGTCCCCTCCCGTCCAGGCCGGTCGCGCCGCCTCGACACCCACCGCGCCACCGCCGGTCCCCCCCACCGCCACGCTCCAGGACCCCGCCCGCCCGCCGCCGCCACCCAACCCGCGGCAGCCGGTCGACCTCATGGCCCTCATCGACGAGGAGCTGGTGGACGAGCCGCAGAAGCGGGCGGCCCCCACGCGCGTCGAGGTGAACGTCAGCCTGGTCTCGGAGCACAACTTCTACGTGGGGCCGACGCGCCGCATCGACTCGGGCGGGGTCTTCATCGCCACCATGATGCCGCCGCCGGTGGGGACGCGGCTGCAAGTGAGGCTCGGCCTGGCCGACGGGCGCAAAATCGACCTCGAGGGCGAGGTCGCCTTCGTGCGCGCCAAGAGCGCCACCACCGGACGGCAGCCCTCCGGCTGCGGGGTCCGGCTCTTCAACCTACCGGGCTGGTCGGTGGACGCGGTGGAGAAGTTCTTCCTAGCGCGCCACCCCATCCTGTACGTGCCGACGTAAACCTCACAGGCTCACCACCAGATTGCCGTGCCGGTAGACGGCGATCCCGCCGTCGGAGCTGACCTTCATGGCGAGGCCGTGCCGGCTGGCCGCCACGGCGGCCCGGGAGCGCGCGCCCTGGGTGGAGGCGCTCGACGAGGTGCGCACCATGGCCCCGTAGGCCATGAGCCTGCCGGTCCCATCGACGATCAGCGCGCCGTCGATGGACGCCAGATCCGCCACGATGCGCCGGTCGGCGCGCTGCACCACCTGACCCTCGAGGCTCTTGTCGAGCTGCCGTTCCTCGGCCGGCCGGCGGGGCGAGCCGAGGAGGTCGCCCTTGGAGACCACCAGCCTGCGTCCGCCCTCCCGGCTCGACGCCACCACCAGGAGGCCTCCCGAGCGGCGAAGGGCGAGCTCCAGCGCCACCCGGTACATGGCCACCACCACGCGATCGGCCTCGCCCCCTCTGCCGCCGGTGCGCCAGGACCGGCGAATGCGGCCCAGCAGGCCCGAGTGGCGCCACAGCATCCAGAGGCCGGAGCGCTGCGACACGACCAGCTCGCGTCGATGGGCCACCAGGAGGTCCCCCGAGCGCGTGAGCGCCACCCCCACGCCGCCGACTCGCGCCGCGGTGTCCGCCAGCGAGCTGAACCACCAGGGCCGGGCCAGCCTGGAGCGAACGGCCTCGCGGGAGGCGACCAGGGCGACCAGGCCGGCCAGCCCGCCCCGGCGATCGAGCAGCAGGGCGGTCGAGAAGCCGTCGGTCAACGTCTTGAAGCGCTGATTCTCGAACGACAGGGCTGGGGCGTCCCCGCGGCGCGCGCGGGTGGTGAAGATGAGGCCGTAGGCAATGCGGTGGCCCTCGTAGGTCTCCGAGGCCAGGGCCTGCAGGCTTCGAAGCGTGCCGGAGACCGCCTCCCATTCCAGGTGCGGCCTCACCAGCCGCGCCACGGCGCGCGAGAAGGTCGCCAGGCCGAAGTCGGCCAGGGACCCTCGCGCTCCGCCGGGCCTCTCGAGGAGGTGGCGGGCCTCGTCGGCCATGTCCCGGAGGATCAGCCGGTCCGACCTGGCGACGCGCCCGGTGGGGCTCCTCACCAGCGAGGCAAGCCGGGCGCCGGCGAGCGGGAGCTGGCACTGGAGCGCCAGCGCGCGCGACCCGAGGGCGTGGACCCGGACCTCCGCGGCGGAGTCCGCGTCCGCGGCGAGGCGCCACTCGGACAGCTCGAGATGGGGAAGCGCCTCCGCGATCCGGCGCAGGACCCGCGCGACGTCGTCTGGCCGGAGCCCCCGCCTCGCCAGCGCCCGCGCCGCGGCCGGGGTCAGCGGGCTGGTGCCGGCACCGCCGTGGGCGTCCGGCGGGCGGCTCGGGGGGGTCCGCAGCCGCAGCACCTCTCCTCCCCATGGCGGCCCTCAGCTCGAGCTGCGGCCCTCAGCTCGAGCCAAGCGCACGCTTCAGGTCGTCGACGGCCTCGTCCACGCCCGACCGGAGATCCTTCCACGCCTCGCCGCCCGCCGACTTCAAGGCGTGGAGCTTTCGCTCCGCCACCTTCCACTTCGCCTCCACGGCCTCGAGCTGGCGCTGTGCCTCGTTCCGCGCGCCGGCGCCTGCCTGGCGGGTCTCGGCCCTGAGCTTGTCGATCTCCGCCTTGCCCTCGTCGACCGCCTTCTGGGCGCGCGCCACGTACTCGTCGCGCTCCTGCCTGGCGTAGCCGGCAGCGGCGCCGGCGGCGTCCTTCACCTTCTCCTTCACTTCACCAGCGGTGACCTTCGGCGACTCTTGCTTTTCGCAGCCGCAGACCAGGACCGACAGGATCACCGCGGAAGGCATCAGGTATCGAAGAAGCACGCGAACCTCCTCTCGCGAGAGATGGCTCGTCCTTCCCCCATGAAACCGAACGTTTCACCCGGTGGCAACGCTTCCCGCCCGCCCCTCACGGCACCCAGGCCATCACCCGATCGGGACTCCCACATGGATCCCACATGGGGCTCCTGGCCGACGCCGCCGGGAACGCGCTCGCGGCCGTCGAGGGTTGAATACGGGAGGAGGGCGGAGAGTCCTCCCTCGGGGAGGATGTTCGAGTGAAGGAGGTATTGCCATGACTCACATTCGCAAGCTCGCGCTGGCCCTGATCCTGGCCGGCTTCGCCGCTCCGGCGTCCACCGCCGCCCAGGTATCGATGTCGATCCAGATGAACCTGCCGGCGGTGCTGCCGCCGCTGGTGGTCGTCCAGCCGGGCGTCCAGGTGGTGAGCGACTACGACAGGGAGATCTTCTTCGTGGGCGGCTACTACTGGGTCCGCAACGACGGCTACTGGTACCGCGCCCGCGATCCTCGCGCCCGGTGGTACTACGTCCGCCCGAACCGCGTCCCGACGTTCCTCGTCAACGCCCCTCCGGGCCACTACCGCCACTGGCACGGCCAAGGGCACTGGAAGGACAAGGAACGCTGGAGGGCCGATTCGCACCGCCACGGCCACGGACGAGGCCATGACTGACGCGACCTCAGGCTGATTCGCGACGGTCCGGGGCGTGGCTGGCCGCCGTGCCAGCCACGTCCCGGACTTCGTCTGGCTCACGCCTCGCGGATCGGCAGCCGGCGGAAGCGCTTCCCGGTGCCGGCGAAGAGGGCGTTGGCCACCGCCGGGGCGATGGGCGGCACCCCGGGCTCGCCCAGGCCGCCTGGGGCTTCCTGGCTCGGCACCCGGTGCACCTCCACCGCCGGCATCTCGTGGATGCGGAGCGGCTCCTGGTCGTCGAAGTTGCCCTGCACCACCGCCCCCTTGTCGACGGTGATCTCCCCGCGCAGCACCGCCGAGAGCCCGTAGACCATCGCTCCCTCGATCTGGTGCTCCACCGAGTCGGGGTTCAGGGCCTGGCCGCAGTCGACCGCGGCCACCACCCGGTGGACGCGGACGCGCCCCTTCTCCACCGAGACCTCGGCCACCTCGGCCACGTGGCTGCCGAAGGAGGTGTAGCAGGCGATGCCCCGGCCCCGCCCCGGCGGCAGCGCCGTTCCCCACCCCGCCTTCTCGGCCGCGAGCTCGAGCGGGGCCCGGAGCCGATGACCGGCGGGGAGGTGCTCGAGCCGGAAGGCGAGCGGATCCTTCCCGGCCAGGCCAGCCACCTCGTCGAGGAAGCATTCGTCGGCGAAGGCGTTCTGCGAGGCGTAGACCGAGCGCCACCAGCCGACCGGGAGCCCGATCTCGGCGATGGCGCACTCCACGCGCACCGCGCTCGCGGCGTAGGGCATCCCCACCGCCCCCTCGACCACGTCCGGGTGCTCGCCCCGGGTGGCGTTCCCGAAGATCTGGGCGCTGATGGAGGGAGTGCGCACCACGTGGTGCCAGGCGGCGAGCCGCCCCGAGGCGTCGATGCCGGCCCGAAGCTCGTTCCGGCCCGCCGGCCGGTAGCGGTCGTGGCGCGTGTCGTCCTCGCGCGTCCACAGCACCTGCACCGGGCCGCCGGCCTGGCGCGCCACCAGCGCCGCCTCCACCGGGAAGTCGGGGATGGCCTTGCGCCCGAACCCGCCCCCGAGCAGCGCGACGTGGAGCTTCACCTTCTCCTCGGGTAGGCCCAAGGCCTTCGCCACCTCCCCGCGCACCCAGGTGGGAGCCTGGGTGGGGGCCCAGACCTCGGCGCTCCCGCCCTTCACGTGGGCGGTGGCGTTGAGCGGCTCCATGGTGGCGTGGGCCAGGAAGGGAAGCTCGTACACGGCCTGGATGCGCTTCGCCGATCCGGCCAGCGCCGCCTCCACGTCGCCCTGGCTCCGCGCCGGCTTGGGCTCCAGCTTGGCCTCGGCGAGCAGCCGGGCCACCGCCGCCTGGTCGAGCCCGCCGTTCGGCCCGGGGTCGAAGCGGGCCCGCAGCGCCTCCCGCCCCTGGATGGCGGCCCAGGTGGAGTCGCCCACCACCGCCACCCCGCTCGGTACCTCCACCACCTTGCGCACCCCGGGGACGGCCAGCGCCGCCTTGGCGTCGTAGCCGGCCACCTTGCCGCCGAGCACTGGCGGCCGGGCCACCACCGCGAAGCGCATCCCGGGCACCCGCACGTCGATGCCGAAGACGGCGGCGCCGCGGGTCTTGGCCGGTGTGTCGAGGCGGGGGACCTTGCGGCCGATGAGCCGGAAGGCCTTCGGGTCCTTGAGCGGGGGATCCTTGGGCACCTCGAGCCGCGCCGCCTCGGCGGCGAGCGCGCCGTAGCCCAGGCGCCGGCCGGAGGCGGCGTGCAGCACCGCGCCCTGCTCGGCGCGGCAGGCGCCCGGCTCCACGCCCCAGCGGCGGGCCGCCGCGGCCACCAACATCTCCCGGGCCGCGGCACCAGCCTGGCGCAGCGGGCCCCAGGAACGGCGCACGCTCGACGAGCCGCCGGTCATCATGTTGCCGAAGCGGGCGTCGGCGTCCGCCTGCACCACCCGCACCGTGCTCCAGTCGGCCTCCAGCTCCTCCGCCACCAGCACCGCCATGCCGGTGTAGGAGCCCTGCCCCATCTCCGACTTGGCCAGGAAGACGGTGACCCCGCCCTTGCCGTCCACCCGCAGCCAGGCGTTGGGCTCGAAGGCCTTGGGCGCAGCCGCCTCGGCCGCCCGCGCCGGCAGGTGCACGCCGAGCCACAGGCAGGCGCCGGCGCCGCCCGAGAGCTCGAGGAAGCGCCGCCGGGATACCCTGGTCGCGGCGCTCACGGCGCGCCTCCCTTGGCGGCCCGATGGATGGCGCGCCGGATCCGGTTGTAGGTGCCGCAGCGGCACAGCACCCCGGCCATGGCATCGTCGACGTCGGCGTCGGTGGGCTGCTTCTTTCGCGAGAGCAGCGCGGCCGCGGCCATGATCTGCCCGGACTGGCAGTACCCGCACTGCGGCACCTCCTCCGCCACCCAGGCCCGCTGCAGCGGGTGCGAGCCGTCCCCGGAGAGCCCCTCGATGGTGGTGACGGGCTTTCCGGCCGCCTCCCGCGCCGGGAGCTGGCAGGACCGCACCGCCTCGCCACCGATCAGCACCGTGCACGCTCCGCACTGGGCGATGCCGCAGCCGTACTTGGTTCCGGTGAGCCCGAGCGCGTCGCGCAGCACCCAGAGCAGCGGCATGTCGGGAGGGACGTCGGCGGTGCGCCGCTTCCCGTTCACGACGAAGGTGAGCTTGGCCATGGGGACTCCAGTCGGTTTGCGCTCTCCTTTAGTGCAACGGCCGGTGCGTATCGATCCCCTTTCAGGCTGCGGTGCAGCCCCGGTCGGGAGCCGGCCGCGGCGGGGGAGGCTCCGGCGGCTCTGCCGACGGAGCGGTCGGCACGCCCGTGACGAACATGGGCGCGCGGCCGCGCCGGCGCGCGCCTCACTTCCCGGCAGCCGCAAGCGCGGCGGACAGCGCATCGAACGGCAGGAGCACGCAGCGGTGCCGGCTCGGCACCGCCTGGACCGGCGCGAAGGACGAGAGGCCCGGGAAGGCATCCGGCCCTGGCGGCCGGCCCTCGCCGAGCAACTCGGCGGCGGCCCTCCGCGAGCCCGAGACCTCCGCGGCGCCGGCGCCCAGCGCCTCCCGCCCCAGGAGCGAGGCGGTCGCCTGGCACAGGACGCAGCCTCGCACCCGGTGCGCCAGGGCCTCGATCCGGCCGGCGCGCACCCGCACCTCGAAGGTGGCCCGGTCGCCACACAGCGGGTTGTCGAGGGTGGCGCTGCCGTCCGGCGCTTCCAGGCGCCCCGCGCCCGTCGCCTGCCGCGCCAGATCGAGCAAGGCGCCCTGGTAGACGTCCGGGTCGGTCACCCGTCCTTCCTCTTCGCGGGCCGCAGGCAGGCCACCATCTCGGCCAGGATGGCCGTCGCGATCTCGCCCGGGGTCACCGCGCCGATGGGCAGGCCCACCGGCCCGTGGATCCGGTCGAGCTGGGAGGGCGAGAAGCCCTGCCGGGCGAGGCGCTCTCGCCGGGCCGCCTGGGTCTTCCGGCTGCCCAGCGCGCCCAGGTAGAAGGCCTCCGAGCGGAGCGCCGCCGCCAGCGCCGGCTCGTCGATCTTGGGATCGTGCGTCAGCGCCACCACCGCCGAGCGCCGGTCGAGGCCGACGCGCTCGAAGGCCTCGTCGGGGTACTCCTGCGAGAGCGCGACCCCGGGGAACCGATCGCCGGTGGCGAAGGACCGGCGCGGGTCCACCACCAGGACGTCGTGGCCGGCCAGCTTCACCATCTGGGAGAGCGGCTGGGCCACGTGGACCGCCCCTACCACGAAGACCCGAACGGGCGGGTTGTACGCCCGCAGGAGCACCTCCCCATCCGCGGTCGGCACCGTCCCCGTCTGGTCGCGCGCCGCGGCGTCGCGCGCCGCCTCCGCCAGCGGATCGGTCCCGGCGGCCTCGAAGGGGTGGACCAGCCGCGCGGCGCCGGTCTCGAGATTGGTGGCCATCACCACCGGGCGCCGGGCCTCGAGATCGCGCCGCAGCTCCGCGTAGAGCTCGCGCCGGGCTCCGGGCTCCAGGTGAACCTCGACGGTCCCGCCGCAGGCCAGTCCCAGCTCCCAGGCGCGCTCGTCGGAGACCCCGTAGCGGAGCCGGCGAGCCTTCCCGTCCCGCATCGCCGAGAGCGCCTCCCCCACCACCGCCGCCTCGATGCAACCGCCCGACACCGAGCCGACGAACTCGCCCCGATCGTTCACCGCCAGGTGGCTCCCGGCGGGCCGCGGCGCCGAGCCCCAGGTGCTGGCCACCGTGGCCACGGCCACGCCGAGCCCGGCCTCGCTCCACGCGGCCGCGCGCTCGAGGACCTCCTCCCAGTCGGTCACCGCCGCACCTCCAGTCGCGCCTGCAGCGCCTCCAGATCCTCGCCCACGTCCACGTCCGCGATCCCCTCGGGGGGCTGGGACACCACCGCCGCCCGGGCGAGGTGGCGCCGGACCACTTCCCCGCCGCGTCCCGCCCCCTCCCCGCCGACCAGCTCGGGGAGCAGGGCCCGGGCGTAGAGGGTCGGAGGCGCATGGGTCTCGCCGAAGCGGGACACCACCAGCGGCGCCCCCGTCTCCCGGAAGCGCGCCACCACGCCGGCGATCATCCTCTCGTCCACGAAGGGCATGTCGGCGAGGAGCACCACCGCCGCGTGGCAGGCCTCCGGGAGCGCGGCCACCCCCGCCGACAACGAGGTGTTGATCCCCCGCGCGTGGTCCGGGTTCTCGACCACCCGGCAGGCGAGGCCGCGAAGCGCCTCCCGGGCACGGTCGGCCTCGTGGCCCAGCACCACCAGGAGCGGGTCCAGGCCCGCGCCGATGGCGCGCCTGGCGGCCCGGCGCAGCAGCGTCTCCCCCTCCAGCCGCAGCAGGAGCTTGTTTCGACCCATGCGGGTCGCGGAGCCCGCCGCGAGCAGGATCCCGGCCACCATGAGAGCCCCGTTTAACGAGGTGGGAGCCAGGGAGCCAGCGGTGATCAGGTCGGCCGGCCGGCCTTCGCGCGGGTGAGCTCGTGGGCGGCGCTGTGGGACCAGGTCGGCCGACGGAGGCACGTCCTCGCCCAGGCTCGCGGCGACGACCGCGGGGGGAGCACGCCGCTGGGAGCCGGCGCCGGCCAAGGCCCGGCGAGCGGAGGCCGCGCCGGGTCGCTCGCGCTCGCGCCGCCGGGCGCGAGGCGAACCCGATCTCGCCACAGCCTCCCCGAGGCGGGTCCGGGTCGACCTCCCACGGTCGTGGGTCGAAGAAAAACGAGCCTCCGCACGTCTGGAAAACTAGGGAGGGGAACAGAGGAGTGCCCGCATGATCCCCGAGGGTCGCGCGTTCGAAACCGGATCGGCGTCGCTCCTCGTCGCCCTGCGCCGCTTCCGCCAGCGGCTCGACTACCTCCGCAGCTACCTCGACCTCGACCTAGGCGGCAACGTCGTGGAGAAGCACCGGGACTTCGCGCGCTGTCCCAGGCCGGTGCTCCTCCTCCACGGCTTCTTCGCGACGCGCCGCGCGCTGGAGGTGCTGGAGCGCCGCTTCCGCCGGGACGGCTACTGCGTCTTCTCGCTCAACCTGGGGGGCCTGGCCCGCACCTTCAACACCCGCGGCATCGACGAGCTCGCCGACGTGGTGCGCATGAAGGTCGAGCGCCTCTACCACCGCTACCCCGGCCTGGGCCCGCTCACGGTCGTGGGTCATTCCAAGGGCGGGCTCATCGGGGCCTACTACGTGAAGCGCCTCGGGGGCCACCGGCGCGTGCGGACGCTCGTCACCCTCGGGACCCCGCACAACGGCACCCCCGTCGCCTATGCGGCGCTCCCGCTGGGCCTCCTGGCCCGGTCGCTCTGGCAGGTCACCCCCCTGAGCCCGTTCATCAAGCGGCTCCAGCGGGGCGCCTGGCCTACCGGGGTGCGGCTGGTGTCGATCTACTCGCGCCGCGACCACCTGACGCCGCACCCGGCAGCGCTCCTCGACACCCGGGAGATCCCGGAGGCCAGGAACCGCGAGGTCTCGTGCACGCACCGCGAGTTCCTGTACCGGAGCCGGGTGTACCGCGCGGCGCTGGAGGAGATCCGTGTGGCCGAGCGGGGGGCGGCCACCCGGGTCGACCCGGGACCGCCGGCGCTCCGGCTCGCGAAATAGGCGCCCCGGAGCCGGCGGTCATGGCGGTACCGGCTTGCCAGGAGCCGTAGGGCGGGGGCTCGTCCCCCGCCGATTCGAGCCGCCCGGAACGGGCGGCGAGGCTTTTGGGAAACCTCGGGCACGGCGGGTTCTCCAATCGAGTTGGACGCGGAGTGCGCACGGGGTGCAGAACCAGCCTCGCCACCCTTCGGGTGGCTCGGCGGTGAGTAGGGCGGGGGCTCGTCCCCCGCCGGCGGCGCAGCCGCCGGATCCAGGTGTGCGGCCACGGCCATCAGTCGTCCACCGGCCGATCGCTGCGCCGCACGCCCAGGAGGTACGGCTGGACGAACTGGTCCAGGTCCCCGTCGAGGACCTCGTCCACCCGCCCGGTCTCCACCCCGGTGCGCAGGTCCTTGGCCATCCGGTAGGGGTGCAGCACGTAGCTGCGGATCTGGGAGCCGAAGTCGATGTCCTTCTTCTGGGCTTCCTGGGCGGCCCGGGCCGCATCGCGCTTGCGCTCCTCCAGGTCGTAGAGGCGCGAGCGCAGGATCTTCCAGGCCACCGACCGGTTCTTCTGCTGGCTGCGCTCGTTCTGGACCGCCACCACGATACCGGTCGGCACGTGGGTGAGGCGCACCGCCGAGTCGGTCTTGTTCACCTTCTGGCCGCCGGCGCCGGAGGACCGGTAGGTGTCGACGCGGACGTCCGCCTCCTTCAGGTCGATGACGATGTCGTCCTCCACCTCGGGGGTCACGTCCACTGCCGCGAAGCTGGTCTGGCGGCGGTTGGCGGCGTCGAAGGGGCTGAGGCGCACCAGCCGGTGGACCCCCTTCTCGGCCTTGAGGAAGCCGTAGGCGTACTCGCCGCGGGCGATGAAGCTGGCCTGGGAGATGCCCGCCTCCTCGCCCGCCTGCAGGTCGGCCGGCTCGACCTCCCACCCCTTGCGCTCGCAGTAGCGCACCAGCATGCGGTAGAGCATGGCGGCCCAGTCCATGGCCTCGGTGCCGCCGGCGCCGCTCTTCACCTCCACGATGGCCCCGGCCCGGTCGTGGGCGCCGGAGAGCATCCGGCGGAACTCCAGGGCGGCCACCTGCCCCTCGACCGCCTGCGCCTGGGCGGCGGCCTCGGCGCGCGAGGGCTCGTCGCGGGCCTCCTCGGCCAGCTCGTCCATGGCCTGGGCATCCTCCAGGGCGCGCCGGATCTGGTCGAACTCCCGGGTGGCGGCCTCGAGCTGGGCCTTCTCCCTGAGCAGCGCTTGCGCCTTCTGGTTGTCGGACCAGAAGTCGGCCGCCTCGGAGCGCTTCAGGATGTCGCCGGCGCGGGCGCGCTTGCCCTCGACGTCAAAGCGACCCCCGGAGCGCCTCCAGGCGCGCCGCGAGCTCGCGCAGGCGATCGGCGGTGGGCGAGGGCATGGGCGGTTCTCCGTCAGCGGCTCGGGTCTTCTGGGGGCGGCCTCGCCCGGAGCGCCGCGCCGAGCGCGACCGCGGCGACCAGCGCCGCCGCCCAGGCGAAGACGTCGCCGATGCTAGTGTAGAGGGTCCGGCCGCGCAAGCGCGGCACCGTCCCGAGGAGCAGCCGCGGCGGCTCGTCCGGATCGGGCGCCAGCTCGGGATCGACCGGACCGACCTCGATGGCCCCGGGCGCCACCTCGCCAGTGGGGAGCACGATGGCGGACACGCCGGCGTAGGCCGGGCGAACCACCGCCTTGCCCGCCTCGATGGCCCGCATCCGCACGATGGCCAGGAACTGGTACGGCCCGGAGGAGTAGCCGTACCAGGCGTCGTTGGTGGGGTTCACCAGGAACTCGGGGTCGGCCTCGGCATAGGCCAGGTTGATCTCGGGGAAGATGGCGTCGAAGCAGATCATGGGGGCGAGGGAGGCTTCCCCGAGCGTTGCCGTTGGGCGGGCGCCCTCACCCCCCGCGGACTCCGCGGACTCCGAGTGCCCTCTCCCGGAGGGAGAGGGATCCCGGCCGTCGTCCGCCGAGACCGGGAAGCGCAGCACCTTCAGCTCGCGGCCGGCGCTGGCAGGAGCCAGGTTCGGCACCACCTGGCGCACGAAGGGGATCCAGCGCGGGACGTACTCGCCGAAGGGCACCAGGTGGTGCTTCACGTAGCGGTCGACGACCGACAGGTCGGGCCGCAGGAGGAACAGGCTGTTGGTCACCTCGGGGACGCGGCGGCCGTCGCGAGCGAGGCGCCATTCGACGGTCGAGGCCCCGAGCAGGAGGTGGGCGCGCCCGAGGGGAGCCAGCCCGGTCCCGGCGAAGCTCGCCAGGCCGGGCGGGACCAGGCGCGGGAAGGTGGCCTCGGGCCAGGCCACCAGGTCGGCGCCGGCCCGGTCGGCCTCGAGCGTCAGCGGCCAGTAGCGGGCCAGGATGGCGTCCGCGTAGCTGGCGGCCTGGTTCTTCACCGCCTGGTTGACGTTGCCCTGCACCAGGCCGACCAGGAGGCGCGGCGCCGCCGCCAACCGGACCCGCACCTCGGCGAGGTGAGCGTGGCCGTAGGCCGCGGTCGCCAGCACGGAGAGCGCCGCCGCGCCCAGGAGGCGCCAGGGCCAGGGCCGGCCGTCGAGGCGGCAGCGCACCGCCTCGTGGACGGCGCAGTTCACGAGCACCACCAGCGCCGCCAGGCCGTAGACCCCGAAGATCGAGGCCAGCTGGGCCACTGTCAGGTGGCGCACCTGGGTGTAGCCCAGGTTGCCCCAGGGGAAGCCGGTGAAGAGGGAGTTGCGCAGGAACTCGGCCGCAGCCCAGGTGAAGGGGAGGTGCCAGGCGAACGGCCACCCGAGCCGGCGCCGCACCAGCCAGGCGACTCCGAGGGCCAGGGCCCAGTGGGCAGCCATGAAGAGCACGAGCAGCGTCAGGGCCACGAAGGCGAGCCCGAAGGAGAGCCCGCCGAACGCCGTCATGGCGTGGTTCACCCAGTAGATGGCGATGTAGAAGTAGGCGAGCCCGGCGGCGAGCCCCAGACCAGCCGCCCCCTTCCAGCTGCGGGCCGGCTCGACCGCCAGGAGCACCGGGACCAGCCCGACCCAGGCCAGGAGCTCCAGGTGCCCCGCCGGGTCGATCTGCCGGAGCGAGAGCCAGGGCACCACCAGCGGCAAGGCGAGCGCTTCGATCGCGCCGCCGGCGACGGCGAGGAGGATGGCGAGGTGGCGCTTCACGGACCAGCGGCCCGCCGCCTACCCCATCTTCTTGCCGAGAAGGGCCTCGTCGCCGGCGGCGCCGGCGGAGGCGTCCACGCCTGCCGAGGGGGGCGGGGCCTTCTGGGCAGCGTACGTGGCTGCGGCCGCCAGGTAGTAGGCCATGGCCTCCCGCACCAGGTGGCCCATCGACCGGCCGGCCTGGCGAGCGGCCACTGCCAGGGCGGCCGCCAGCTCGGCGGGGACGCGGGTAGCGACGAGGTGGGTGCGCGCCAGCGCCCCCTCCAGCCGCTGCAGCGCCTCGCTCAGCCGCCCGACGCGGGAGTCGCCCGCTTCCACCAGCTGCTTGATGCGGAGGGCCAGGTCCTCGCGGGTGCACCAGGCCCCCTCGAACCACAGGGCCTCGGCGTCCAGGTCGATGTCCGCGAAGGGGTCCATGCGTCATAGGGCGCGACGGGAAAGGGCTCGTCCCAAAAGGCCCTTGCTCCCGATGAGATCCGCCTCGGCCCGCGCCATCCTCCTCGCCTCCTCGGGCCGCCGGTGATCGAATCCGAGGAGGTGCAGCAGGCCGTGCGCCAGGTAGCGATCCAGCTCCTCCTGGACCCGCCGCCCATCCCGCCGCGCCCGCCGTACGGCCGTATCCATCGAGATTACCACGTCACCGAGCAGCGGCCCACTCCCGGCGGGCTCGGAGAGCGGGAAGGAGAGCACGTCGGTGGCCCGGTCGATATCGCGCCAGCGCCGGTTCAAGGCCCGGATGCGGCGGTCGGTGGTGAGGAGCACCGACAGCTCCGCGCCGGCGCGGCCGAGGGCCTCGAGGAAGGCGCCGGCCTGGGCCACGAGGCGCCTGGACGCCGCCGCCCCGCGCGGGTGATCGTTCGCCACCCGCACCGTCACGGGACGAGCGGCTCGGGCCCGGCCATCATGACCTGGCGACCAGCTGTGGGCCGGGCGGCCGCTCCGCCGCCGGCCGGGAGGGGTACTCGGGGCGGCCGTGGTAGACGGCCTCCAGGACCCGCACCATGGCGCGGGCGATGCCGTTCAGGTCCCGCAGGGTGAGGTCGCACTCGTCGAGCTGGCCCTCGCTGAAGGTCTCGTTGATTCGGCGCTGCACCAGCGCCCCCAGCCGCTCCGGCGTGGGATCGGTCAGGGCCCGCGAGGAGGCCTCGCAGACGTCGGCGATCATCACCAGCGCGGCCTCCCGCGTCTGGGGCTTGGGGCCGGGGTAGCGGTAGAGGCCCTCGTCGGCGGCGGCGCCGCGCTCGTCCCCGCTCTCGGCGGCCTCCTTCTGGGCCTTGGCCCAGAAGAAGGACACGTGACGGTTGCCGTGGTGCTGGGCGATGACGTCGGCCACCGGCCGCGGAAGCTTCCACTGCGCCGCCAGCTCCAGGCCGTCGGTGACGTGACGCTTCACGATGAGCGCGCTCATGGAGGGGGCGAGCTGCTCGTGCCGGTTCTCGGCGCGCTGGTTCTCGGCGAAGTAGAGCGGGTTCCGGGTCTTGCCCACGTCGTGGTAGTAGGCGCACACCTTGGCCAGGAGCGCGTTGGCCCCGATGGCCTCGGCGGCCGCCTCCACCAGCGAGCCCATGACGATGGAGTGGTGATAGGTGCCGGGCGCCTGGACGATGAGCTCCTTCAGGGCCGGATGGTTCAGGTTGGCGAGCTCGCGGAGCTTCACGTCGGTGACGTAGCCGAAGATCCCCTCCAGCGGCGGCAGGACCAGCATCACCAGCGCGGGGAGGAGCAGGGCGTTGCCCAGAAAGGCGACGGCCGCGGCGGCGCCCAGCTCGGCCAGCGCCGGGCCCAGCGAGGCCAGGTCGCCGGGGCCGCGTCCCATCGCCAGGTGCGCGGCCGCCACCAGCAGCGCCGCAAGTCCCCCCACCGCCGCCCCGGCCCGGAACAGGTCGCGCCGGCGGTGGATCCGGCCGGCCACCGCGGCGGCGGCCACGGAGGTGAGCGCCGCCTGGGCCCCGAAGAACAGCGACTGCCCCATGACCAGCCCGGCGGCGGCGCCGGCGGCCACGGAGAAGAGCAGCGCCACCCCGGCCGGCAGCACCCACCGCAGCAGCATGGCGCCGACCGCGAAGGGCGCCAGGTGATAGAAGGCCTCCGCCGGCACCGCCGGGAAGCGGTCGTGGAGGGCGTCTCCGGCGGCCATGCCCCCGACGGCCAGCCCGAGGGTGGCGAGGTACAGGAGCGCCAGGAGCACCGCGTCCTTGCGGGCGGGACGGAAGGCGCGCAGCTCGCGGCGCGCGAAGCGCCACAGCACCGCCACCAGGATCGCCGTCAGCACCGCTCCCCCGAGCCGCACCGCCTCGAGGTCGAAGGGGCGGGCCTGGGCGCGGATGGCGCGCAGCACCACCAGGTGGCGTGGCTCGATGCGCTCACCCTCGGCCACGATCCGCTCGCCGCGCTTCACCGGGATGACCACCGGCCGGACGCGGGCGGCGGCCTCGCGCTGCCGGCGCTCGGTCTCGGCGCGGTTCAGGACCAGGGTGGGGCGCACCATCGAGGCGGCCAGCCGCGTCAGGGCCGCGCGTAGCCTCGGCGGCACCTGGCGCGGCAGCGCGGCGCCGGCGCGGGTCAACTCCTCCTGCACCTGCGCCAGGTCCTGGACCGAGGCCAGGTTCGCCAGCGGGTACTCGGCCTGGATGGCCCCGCCGCGCTCCTCGCGCACGACGATGCCGCGCCGCTGCTCCGCCGCGAGCAGCTGGCGATACACGACCACCGGGTGGGACAGCGCCCGCCGGGCCAGCTCCACCAGGTCGCGCTCCGCCTCCTCGGAGAAGCCGGCCGCGCCGAGGGCCGAGAGGTCGTCGTCGGAGACCACCGACTGGAGGACGGACACGAACGCCGCGCGCGTGGCGGCGAGCGCCCTGGCTCGCTCCTCGAGCTGGGACCGGTCCACCGGTCCGGGGCCGGCGTGGGCTCGCCAGCGGGAGTCGGCCTCGCGCATCACCTGGAACGCCCCGCGGATGCGGGCGGCGGCCTCCTGCTGGGCGTCGGAGTCGAGGTCGTAGACCGTCAGCTCCGCGGCGGCGGCCTCCTCGCGCCGCCGGCTGGTGGCCTCCTCGTCCGGGATCTCGTAGTCCCGGGAGGCCTTGACGGTCGCGGGAGCCGGCCGGCCCAGGGCCTCGTCGCCAGGCAGGCGCCTGGGGTCGATGCCGGGCGAGACGAGCCAGGCCGAGGTCGCCACCACCACCGCGAAGAGGAGGGCGAGCAGCGCACGGCCGGCGAGCCCAGTGCGCGACGGCTCCGGCTGGCGGGTGGCCCCCGTTTCGGGCTCGGGCACGGGGGGAGCCTGTCACCGGGGAGGGGGTGGGTGCAACGGGGGAACGGTCGGGGCACCCACAGGGGAGCCTCGAGACACACAAGAACGCACATCCTGGCACCTGGTCGGTGAGGGTCGGGGTCGAGGTCGGGGTCGGGGTCGGGGGGTTGGGGTCGGGGGTCGGGGGTCGGGGGCGGGGGTCGGGGGTCGGGGTGGAGGGTCGCGGTCGGGGTCGAGGCTGGGGTCGCGGTTCGGGTCGGGGTCGCGGTCGAGGTCGAGGTCGAGAGTCCGGGAAGCAGGCTCGTGCCGGGCATAGCCCGTCACTTCGCCTGCACGGGCAGGGCTCCTCGCCCCTGGGACTCGGGGTCGTTCATGGCTCGGCTCCTTCGGCCTTGGGTGAAAGGAGCCGAGCCATGAACGACAACCCTTTCCCCAATCCCGAACTCGACCACGCCCTCAGC
>DASTPH010000005.1:0-8155 GCA_035762305.1 Anaeromyxobacteraceae bacterium | reverse complement strand
TGATCGATACGCATGGGTCGCGGCACGAGCGGAGCGCCGTCGCCACTCGCGCGGCTGCGGCCATGGAGGCCGCGGCCGCGCGTCGTGTTTCGAGGCAGCGCGAGCGGCAGCCTGCACCGTCCGGCGGGGCACCTTTTCCGTTCCCGGAGGAAGGACGCAGGGAATGCGCCTCTCCCGGGAAGTGATCCAGAGCAATGTCTCGTGCCGCCGCTGGCTTATCCTGCGCGGCTCGGGGCACTTCCATTGCAGACAGGGGCCACGCCCATGCGACCCATTTTTCTCGTTGCCGCCGCGCTCTTCCTCTCCGGCGAGGCCGCGGCCGCGGACGCGCCCAAGCCGAGCCCGGACAACCAGGCCTGCCTCGACTGCCACGAGGCCTCGAAGCCCGGCGAGGCCGGGGTCCGGACCTCCGAGTTCCTGAAGTCGGTGCACGGCGAGCTCGCCTGCACCGACTGCCACGCCGGCTACGCCGCGCCGGGGCCGCACGAGCTGCCGCCGCTCCAGGGGGAGGAGAAGGCCCTCGCCGAGCGCTACGGGCAGGCGCTCCGGCCGAAGCGCGACCCGAAGGGGCGGGTCCTCGAGCCGCCGGTGGGAAAGCCGCTGGAGATGGAGCCGGTCTCGGCGGCGCCGCGCGCCTTCCTCGCCTGCGCCACCTGCCACCCCGACGTCGTGGAAGGGGTGCGCGCCAGCGTTCACGGCCGCTGGCTCCGCGGGGGCCGTCCGGTGGCCGGCCCGACCTGCGCCGACTGCCACGGCGCGGCCCACGCCCTGGCCAAGGCCGGGGGGGGCGGGAGCGCCGAGGCGCGCGCCCGCTCGAGCCGCTGCCAGGTCTGCCACGACGACCCGCGCTTCACCGAGGCCGCCGGTCTCAAGGGCGACGTGGTGCTGACCTTCCGCGACTCCATCCACGGCCGGCTGGTGGCGCTCGGCTCCGAGCGGGCCCCCGCCTGCGCCGACTGCCACGGCTCGCACGCCATCCCGCCCAAGGCCGACGCGGTCTCGCCGGTGGCGCTCCCGAACCGGGCCAAGACCTGCGCCCAGTGCCACCCGGGCGCCAACCAGACCTTCGCCTCGGTGGTGAGCCACCGCCCGCTCCACGAGAGCGAGAGCAAGGTGCCTCACTTCGTCCACGTGATGTTCTCCTGGCTCACCACCCTCACCCTGCTCTTCTTCGCCGTCCACGTCCTCATCGACTTCGTCTACGAGCTGCGCAAGCGCCTGGCCCGGAGGAAGGAGCACCTCCACGACCCCGAGGCCGAGGTGATGGTGCAGCGCTTCGACATCCACCAGCGCATCCAGCACTGGCTCATGCTCACCGGCGTCATCCTGCTCGGCCTCACCGGCTGGCCGCTGCGCGGCGCGGGCGCCCCCGAGGCGGTGGAGACCTCGCGCAAGTTCCTGGCGCTCTTCGGCGGCCCGCACGGCGCCGGGGTGGTGCACCGGGTGGCCGCGGTGATGATCATCGTCTCCGGCGCCTACCACCTCGTCTACCTGACGTTCCTGGCCGCGAAGAAGCGGCTGCCCCTGTCGATGCTGCCCGGGCCCAAGGACGCGCTCGATATGCGCGACAACCTCCTCTACATGCTCGGGGTGTCCAAGCAGAAGCCGCGCTTCGACCGCTACAACTACCTGGAGAAGTTCGACTACTGGGCCGTCTTCTGGGGCATCGTCATGATGGTCGGCTCGGGCTTCGTCTTCTGGTTCCCGGTCTTCTTCGCCAAGTTCCTGCCCGCCTGGCTGCTGGCGGCGACCCAGATCATCCACGGCGAGGAGGCGACCCTCGCCATCCTGTTCCTCTTCTGCGTGCACTTCTACAACGTGCACCTCAAGCCCTCGATCTTCCCCATGAGCTGGATCTGGCTGAACGGCAAGATCAGCCTGGAGGCGATGCGGGACGAGCACCCCGCCGAGTACCAGCGGCTGAAGGAGAGGCAGTAGGCGGCGCTCCTCGCGCCCTCCGGCGCCCTCGGGTAAGGGGGCGTGCATCGTGCTAGACTGCCGCCGCTCGTGGGCCGGAGGGCCCTCGCACTCACCCCCCAAGGAGAGACCAAATGAAGGAGCTGCTCAGCGCGCTGGTGGCCGTCGCCTTCGCCCTCACCGCTGCGGCCCAGGAGAAGAAGGGCGCCGATCAGGCGATCGTCCCGGCCGCGCCGGCCGAGAAGGCCGCGCCGGAGAAGGCCCCGGCGAAGAAGGAGTCCAAGAAGAAGAAGGCCGAGTCGAAGAAGGGCGGCGCCGACCAGGCGATCGTCCCGGCCAAGTAGGCACCGCGCTTCGCCGGTCGAGCCGCCGTCAGGGCGCCTAGCCCTTGGGCCCGAGCGGCTTCGGCGCCCCGCGGAAGCCGTGGCAGTTGGCGCAGCCGCGCCCCTCCGCCAGGGCGTGGCCGCAGCGGTGGCTGCCTCCTCGCGGGTGGCAGCGCAAGCAATCCTCCCGGGCGGTGCGCCAGGTGTGCGCCCGGTGGCAGGCGGCGCAGTCGCCGTGGCCCCGCCAGCCGTGCAGGCCGGCCCGGGCCATGCCGGTGTGGCAGGTCTCGCAGGACACGTGCTCGCCCTGCGGGGGACGGGCGTGGGGCTTGTGGCACTCGCCGCAGGCGAACTGCATGGGGGCGTCGTCGGAGAAGCGGGCCGGCAGCACCCCCTCGGCGCGATGACAGCGCAGGCAGTCCCGGCGGGTGGGGCGAAGGCCCCGGTCCTTTGAGAGGAAATCGTGGCAGGCGAAGCAGTGGAGCTTGCCCATGCCGGCCTCGCGCACGGTGTGCTCCCCGTGGCAGGCGCGGCAGGCCGTCACCACTGGCTCGAAACCGTGGACCCCGGCCGCGTGGCAGGTGACGCAGGCGATCTTCTGCTTCTGGACGTGCACCTCGTGCCCGCGCGATCCGCCCACCTGGGGCCAGTTGGCGTCGTGGGAGAGATGGCAGGCGGCGCAGGCACCCACCTCCACGCTGGCGTGCTCGCGGTGCTCGGCCGGGGAGCGCCCGGCCAGGAAGGCCCTGAGCATGGCTAGCTGCTGCTGGCGGGTGGAGTGGTGGCAGCGCTGACAGGCCACCGAGCGGTGGCTGCCGCGCGACCAGAGGGCGAACTCCGGGCTGGCGCGGTGGCACTGGGCGCACAGCCCGGGGTCCTCGTCCACGTAGGCCGTGAGGCGGCCCACGCCGGCGATGGCCACGGCGGCGAGGGTCACGGCGCCGACCGCGAGGAAGGCGGAAAATAGGGGCCGGCGCACCACGCCGTGGCATTCTAGTCAGCGATGGGACCAGCCGAACAGGGGCCGGCGCCCGCCGGAACCCGCCGCAGCGCGGTGGAGCCGCCGTGACGCTGCGGATCAAGCTCTTCGTCCTGGTGGCCGGGGTGGTGGTCTTCGCCACCAGCGGGGTCACCGCGGTGGCCCTGTGGCGCGAGGTGGTTCGCGGGCAGGAGCTCCTCGCCCGCGAGGGGAGCGCCATCGCCGCCTCGGCGGCCCAGGCGGCTTCGCGCTGGCTAGGACCCCAGGGACCGGAGCCGGGCGGGCGCGAGGCGCTGCAGGACGTGATGGACCGCCTGCTCCAGTCCGGCCCGTTCGACCGCTGCTGGGTGGTGGACCGCGCCGGGTCGCTGGCGGCCTGCGCCAGCCGCCTCGGCGAGCCCTGCCCGGAGCGGACCCCCCCCTCGATCTTCCAGGGCGCGCAGAGCCCGCTCGAGGCGCTGGAGCGCCTGATCCACCCCGAGGGCATCGTGGCCGGGGCGCCGGTGCTCCGGGAGGGCACGCTGGTGGGTGCGGTGCAGGTGGACTACCAGCACGAGGAGGTGGTGGGCAGCGCCCGGCGCCTGGGGTGGGGAGTGGCCCTCATCGCCGGCTTCTGGATCGCCATGGGGCACCTGCTGGCGATGATGCTGTTGCGCCACATCACGCGGCCGCTGGAGCAGGTCATCGCCGCGGCCGACACGCTCGCCGAGGAGGGCGGGGTGCAGCTGCCCATCCCTCAGGACCGGGAGCTGGCCGAGCTGGTGCGCGCCGTGAACCGCATGTCCCGGCGCCTGTGCGAGCGGGGCGAGGAGAACCAGCGCCTCATCGACTCGCTGGAGCAGCGGGTGGCCCAGAAGACCGGCGAGGTGCTCCGGGCCGACCGGTTGGCAACGCTGGGCGGCATCGCCGCCGGCTTCGCCCACGAGCTCGGGAACTCCCTCAACGTCGTCCGGGGCTACGCGGCGGTGGCGCTGCGGGAGCTGCCGGAGGGCCACCCCAACCGCCCCGACCTGGAGGCCATCAAGCGGGAGGTGGGACGGGCCGCCGGGCTCATCGAGCGCTTCCTGGTCTTCGCCCGGGCCCGCACCGTCCACCCCACCGTCCAGCCGGTGGAACCGGTGCTGCGCGAGGCGGTGGAGGTGGTGGGGCCGGCCGCGGCCGAGGGGCGCGTGCGGACCGAGGTGCAGGTCGAGCCGGGCCTCCCCGAGGTGCGGGCCGACGCGGAGATGCTGCGGCAGGCCTTCCTCAACCTGTGCGTCAACGCCGTGCAGGCCATGCAGCCGGCGGGCGGAACGCTCTCGGTGCGCCTGGCGCGGGAGGGGACCGGCGTCCGGGTGGACTTCGAGGACACCGGGCCGGGTATGGATCCCGAGGTGCAGGCCCACGTGTTCGAGCCCTTCTACACCACCAAGGCCAACGGGACCGGGCTGGGCCTGGCCATCGTGCGCCAGGCGGCCGAGGCCCACGGCGGCTCGGTGGAGGTGGAGAGCCGGCCCGGGGCCGGCGCCACCTTCCGCATCCGGCTTCCGGGGCCGGAGGAGGCCGCCGCATGAAGCCCCGCCTGATGGTCATCGACGACCTGGACTCGGCGCGGCAGATGGTGAAGCGCGCCATCGGGCGCTCCTTCGAGATCTTCGACTTCGCCGCAGTGGCCGAGGCCCTGCCGGCCCTGGACCGCGCCGAGTTCGACTGCATCGTCACCGATCTGCGCATGCCGGGCATCGACGGCCTGGAGGGGCTGAGGCGCTTCAAGCACAAGGTCCCCGAGATCCCGGTGGTGATCATGACCGCCTTCGCTACCGTGGAGACGGCCATCGAGGCCATGAAGGCCGGGGCCTTCGACTACCTCAAGAAACCCTTCGAACCGGACGAGCTGGAGCTGGTGGTGGAGCGGGCGGTGGAGCACGGGCGGCTCCGGCGCGAGAACGCCCGCCTCAAGGAGGCGCTGGGGGGCGCCTTCTCGCTCCAGGGGATGGTGGGGGAGTCGGCGGCCATGAAGGAGCTGCTGCAGGTCGCCGGGCGCATCGCCCCCTCCGAGGTCCCGGTGCTCATCGAGGGGGAGAGCGGCACCGGCAAGGACCTGCTGGCGCGCGCCATCCACGCCCTGAGCCGGCGGGCCGCCGGGCCGTACCTGGCCATCAACATGAGCGCCATCCCGGAGAACCTGGCCGAGTCGGAGCTCTTCGGCCACGAGAAGGGCGCCTTCACCGGCGCCGACCAGCCGCGGGCGGGCTTCTTCGCCGAAGCCGAGGGGGGCACGCTCTTCCTCGACGAGATCGGCCTCTTGCCGCCGCTGCTCCAGCCCAAGCTCCTTCGAGTCCTGCAGGACGGCGAGTACATCCCGGTGGGCAGCCGCAAGCCTCGCAAGGCCGACGTGCGGGTGGTGTGCGCCACGAACGAGGACCTGAAGCGGAGCGTGGCCGAGGGGAGGTTCCGGGAGGACTTGTGGTACCGCATCCGAGTGGTGCCGCTCCGGCTTCCCCCGCTGCGGGAGCGCAAGGAGGACATCCCGCTCCTGGTGGAGCACCTGGTACGGAAGCAGGCGCTTCGGCTGGGGCGGCCCCCGCTCATGCCGGACGCCGACGCCATGCGGGCGCTCCTGGAGCACGACTGGCCTGGGAACATCCGGGAGCTGGAGCACGCGCTGGAGCGGGCGCTGCTGCTGGCGCGCGGGGACTTCCTGGCGCTGGCGGACCTCCCCCCGGAGATCGCGTCCCGCCCGCGCCCCGAGCCCGAGAGCGGCGAGGGCCGCTACCGGCGCGCCCGGGACGCCTGGGAGCGCAAGTACCTGGAGGACCTCCTGCGCGAAGCCGGCGGCTCGGTGGCCCGCGCCGCCGAGCTGGCCGGGCTGCACCGCTCCACGCTCTACGAGAAGCTCTCCCGCCACGGGCTGGTGGAGGGGAAGGACCGCGAGGGCTGACGTCGCCTCGGGGCCTCCCCCTCCGGCACGTCCTCGCGCCGGGCATGGCAGGCGTGGCCGCGACGCGCTGACGCGATCTCCATGGCGCGACGGCGAGAGGCGGGCACTGTCCCGAGCCTTTCTGGCGGCGATTCAGGCGCGTGCTCGCCGTCGCGCACCGTCGGGCGCTGGCGCGTCGCGGCGGCGCGATGCCCGGGGTGCGGCGCTGCGGATTGTGCCGTCGGGGGAGGCCCGAGGCTCCTGGGGGCCGGTCAGAGGCATCGGCGCGGGATCGGTTCCCAAGGAGCGCTCCGGGTCTCGCTTCCGCCGGCGCTTCCCCGCAGCCGCCCGAGGGCACGCCGGTCGCGGCCCCGCGCCAACGCGCGCGGCGTCGCGACGGCGAACACGCGTCGAAACCGTCGCCAGTGAAGCACGGGGCGCTACCCGCCTTTCGCCGTCGCGCCTCGGGGATCGCGAGCGCGGGGCCGCCATGGGTGCCGCGGGGCGGCGAGGACACGCGCCGGCGGAAGCGAGACCCGGGCGCGCCGCTCGGCGCGAGGACAGGCATCATGGAAAGGTGGCAGTTGAACTCCATGAGCGAGCGGGGCTGAAGGAGGAAGGGCGTCCTCCCCTGCCACGGTGTGGCACGGTTGGGTTTGCGAGGTGCCAACCGAAGGAGGACGCCGATGGACCGCTATATCGGACTGGACGTTCATTCGCAAAGCTGCACGCTGGCGGTGGTGGGGGCGACGGGGAAGCGAATCGGCTTGCAGGTGGTAGAGACGAACGGGACGGCGCTGAAGCAGGCGATGCGTGGGGTGGCCGGTGCGAAGCACGTGTGTCTGGAGGAGGGGACGCAGAGCGCGTGGATCTACGAGCTGCTCGAGGGGGAAGTGGACGAGCTGGTGGTGACGATGCCGGAGAAGCACCTCGGGCCGAAGGACGACGCCCAGGATGCCTGGCAGCTTGCGGAGAGCCTTCGGACGGGGGCGATCAAGCGACGCGTCTACAAGAGGGTCGGGCCGTACTCGGAGCTGCGAGCGGCGGTGCGCAGCTACGGGCAGCTGAGGACCGACGTGGTGCGGGCGAAGAGTCGACTCAAGGCGATCTACCGGTCGCGCGGTCTGCTCCCGGGAGACGAGGTGCTGCCGGAGAAGAAGCACCGGGAGTGGGATCGGCACCTCCCGCCGGCGCAGAGGCGGTCGGCGGAGATGCTGCGGGCGCAGCTCCAGTCGTTGACAGAACTCTGGGCTGCGGCGGAGGAGCGGCTCCAGGAAGCATCGAAGCCACACCAGGTCATCAGGACGCTGGCGACGGCCCCGGCGATCGGACCGATCCGCGCGGCGGAGATCGTGGCGTGGGTGGTGACGCCGCACCGGTTTCGCACCAAGCGGCAGTTCTGGGCCTACTGCGGCCTGGCCGTGGTGACGCGCTCGTCGGCGGACTGGGTCCGGGATCGGCACGGCCACTGGGTTCGGGCGCAGACCTTCCAGACCCGCGGCCTCAACCGGAACCGCCAGCCGTTGCTCAAGGAGGTGTTCAAGAGCGCGGCGCACCAGGTGACTACCCAGATGACGAGCCACCCGCTGCACCGGGACTACCGTCGGCTGGTCGATGGGGGGATGAAGCCGAACCTCGCTCAGTTGACGATTGCCCGCCGCCTGGCGGCGGCGGTGCTGGCGATGTGGAAGCACGAGGAGGTCTACGACCCCGAGAGACATCGCTCGCCCATCACTTCGCAGGTGTGACGCCGCCTGAGCGCGACGAGCGGACCACCTGTGTCGGGACGACCGCACACGACCGGTTCGAGGGAGAGTATCCGACGGCCGCATGGCCCCGCGGACGCGACGCGCAGGCCCTCAGTACAGGTTATGCCCCCTCGAAGTACCGAACGAAGCCATGGCCACAAGAGGCCCTGCTAGAAGCATGGTACTCCCTCTCACGGGAAGTGCTCCCCGGCTTCACGTTCGACACGCTGCCGTCTCCCTGGTCCAGTGATCCCAGGGTCGCGCCTCCTCCTCAGCGACCGGCCTCGCG
>DASTPH010000004.1:0-7264 GCA_035762305.1 Anaeromyxobacteraceae bacterium | reverse complement strand
ACCTGGTTCGCCTCGCACGAGGAGGGCGCCAACACCTGGCTGCAGATGGCCTTCCGCCTCATGCAGCTGCCGCTGGGCGTCTTCGGGGTGGCCATCGCCACCGTGGCCGGAGCCGGGGTGGCCCAGCGGGCGGCGGCGCGCGACCTCGACGGGATGCGGCGAACCCTGGGCTCGGCCATGCGTCTGGTGGCCTTCCTGAACGTGCCCTCGGCGGTGGGGCTGGTGGTGCTGGCGCACCCCATCATCGCCCTCGTCTACCAGCACGGCCGCTACGGGCCGGCCGACACCGCCGCCACCGCCCAGGCCTTGCTCTACTACGCGCTCGGGCTTTACGCCTACTCGGGGGTGAAGGTGCTGGCCCCCGCCTTCTACGCGCTCGACGAGGCGCGCCTGCCGGCCTGGGGGAGCGTCGCCGGCATGACGGCGAATCTGGCGCTCAACGCCGCCCTCTACCCGCTCATGGGGTTCCGCGGCGTGGCGCTCGGGACCTCCCTCGCCGCCACCGCCAACTTCGCGGTGCTGGCGGTGGCCTGGAAGCGCCGGCACGGCGGCCTGCCCGGGGCCGGCGTCTACGGCCAGCTCGGGCGCTGCCTGGCCGCCGCGGCGGTGATGGCGGCCGCGGCCTGGGGCGCCGCGCTCGGGCTGGGGGCGCTGGTCCCTCCCGGCGGCCTCGCCCGCTGGCTGCCGCTGGCGCTCGGCCCGGTGGCGCTCGGCGCCGCGGTCTACTTCGCCGCGGCGCGGCTCCTCGGCGTGACCGAGCTCGCCGAGGTGTGGGAGGCGTTGCGCCGCCGGGGGGACCCGGCCGCGCCGGGCGCGTGAGCCCGCCCCTGACCGCACCAGTAGTCCGACGCTTGCGCTTGCCCTCTCCCCGGAGGGAGAGGCGACGTGGAGACGAGCCGAACCCGACGAGCCCGAGGTTTCCCAAAAGCCTCGCCGCCCGTTCCGGGCGGCTCGAGTCGGCCCCCGCCCTACGTTGCGCCTGCGGTGAAATCGGCGGGGGACGAGCCCCCGCCCTACCGTGCGACCGCGGTGGGATCGGCGGGGGACGAGCCCCCGCCCTACTTCACGGTCCAGGTGTCCGCGTCGGAGAGGAACTCGCGGACCGAGGGCTGGCCCTTCTTGGCTTTCACCTGCTTCACCTGCTCCCAGTAGATGGTCTCCCCGCTCGGCACCTTCACGTCGCGGAAGACGCCGATGGGGGTGGGGAAGCCGGCCCGGTTGGAGAGGTTCGCCAGCATGAAGGCGATGGTCGGGTCCTCGCGCCTCGGGTTGTGGACCAGGATGTCCTTCTCGGCGACGCCGTTCTGGCCCAGGGTCGCCACCTCGAGCTCGGCGGTCTGGGCGTTGAAGCGGATGCCCTTCTTCATGTCCTTCCCGAAGAGCAGGGGCTTCCCCTCCTCCATCTTGAGCTGCATGTCGGCCTTGACGCTCTTCTCGGTGAGGAACAGGTAGGCGCCGTCGTTGAACACCGGGCAGTTCTGGAAGATCTCCACGTAGGCGCTGCCCTTGTGCTCGGCCGCCCCCTTCAGCACCGAGGCCATGTGGGCCCCTTCCACGTCGATGGCGCGGGCCACGAAGGTGGCGCCCGCCCCGAGCGCCAGCGCCGGCGGGTTGAAGGGGTAGTCCGGCGAGCCGTGCGGGGTGGTCTTGGTCTTCTGGCCCAGCGTGGAGGTAGGCGAGACCTGCCCCTTGGTGAGGCCGTAGATGCGGTTGTTGAACATCACCATCTTGATGTCCAGGTTGCGCCGCATGGCGTGGATGAAGTGGTTGCCGCCGATGGCCAGGGCGTCGCCGTCGCCGGTGATGACCCACAGCTGCAGCTCGGGGCGCGACATCTTGAGGCCGGAGGCGTAGGTGGCGGCCCGGCCGTGCAGGGTGTGCATCCCGTAGTTGTTCATGTAGTACGGGAAGCGCGAGGAGCAGCCGATGCCGGAGACGAAGACGATGTTCTCCCGCGCCACCCCCACGGTGGGGAGCAGCTTCTGGACCTGGTTGATGATCGAGAAGTCGCCGCAGCCTGGGCACCAGCGCGGGTCGACGCCGGACTCGAAGTCCTTCTTGGTGTAGGTCGGGAGCGGGTTCTGCTGGCCGTTGGTCGGGCTCATGATCGGGTCTGGTCCTTTTCCGTTCGAGTCTGGCTAGCCGAGGATCTCGTTCACCCTGGCCACCAGGTCCGAGATCTTGATGGCCTTGCCGTTGATCCGGTTGAACTGGAGCGGATCCACCCCCGGGAACATGGCCCGGAGGTAGATGGCCAGCTGGCCGTTGTTCACCTCGGGCACCAGGATCTTCTTGAAGCCCCTGAGAGCTTGGCCCAGGTTCCTCGGCAGCGGGTTCAGCCACCGCAGATGGATGTGCGCCACCTTCTTGCCCTGGGCGCGGAGCGCCTCGGCCGAGGCCTTCACCGAGCCGTAGGTGCCGCCCCAGGAGACCAGTGCCAGGTCTCCGGTCTGCGGGCCGTCCACCTCGACGTCCGGCACGTCCTCGACGACGTTGGCGACCTTCTGGGCGCGGGTCTTCACCATCTTCTCGTGGTTCATGCCGTCGTAGGAGACCATGCCGGTGAGCGAGTCCTTCTCCAGGCCGCCCACGCGGTGCTCCAGGCCCGGCGTGCCCGGGATGGCCCAGGGGCGCACCAGCTTCTCGGTGCGCAGGTAGGGCATGAAGGTGCCGCCCTCGTAGTTGGGCGTGGTCTGATACTTCACCTCGAAGGGCTTGATCTCGCCCTCCTCCGGGATGCGGAAGGGCTCGGAGCCGAAGCCCAGGTAGCCGTCGGTGAGCAGGATCACCGGGGTCATCCACTTCACTGCGATGCGCATGGCCTCGATGGCCGAGTAGTAGCAGTCGCTCGGGCTCCGGGCCGCGATGATGGGCACCGGCGCCTCGCCGTGGCGGCCGTAGAGCGCGAAGAGCAGGTCGGCCTGCTCGGTCTTGGTGGGCATGCCGGTGGAGGGGCCGCCGCGCTGGACGTTCACCACCACCAGGGGCAGCTCGGTGATGACGGCCAGGCCGATCATCTCGCTCTTCAGGGCCAGACCCGGGCCGGAGGTGCTGGTGCAGCCGAGCGCGCCGCCGAAGGAGGCGCCGATGGCCGAGCCGATGCCGGCGATCTCGTCCTCGGCCTGGAAGGTCACCACCCCCATCTCCTTGAAGTAGGAGGACTCCTGGAGGATCTCGGTGGCCGGGGTGATGGGGTAGCTGCCCAGGAAGACCTGGCGGCCGGTCATCCTGGCCACGGTGGCGAAGCCCAGGGCCACCGCCTGGTTGCCGGTGACGTTGCGGTACAGGCCCGGCTTCAGCTTGGCCGGCGGCACCGCGTACTGGCTCACGAAGAGCTCGGAGGTCTCGGCGAAGGCGTGCCCGGCCTTGAAGACCTTGACGTTGGCCTCGGCGAACTGCAGCTTCTTGGCGAACTTCTGCTGGATGGACTCGATCTGGTGGTCGACGGGGCGCCCGTACAGCCAGTAGAGCATGCCCAGCGCGAAGTAGTTCTTGCAGCGGGCCACTTCCTTGGAGGACAGCCCCGAGCCCTGGAGCGACGCCTCGGTGAGCTTGTTCATGTCCACCCGGACCATCTTGTAATTCTTCCGCAGCGACTCGTCCTCGAGCGGGTTCGACTTGTACTGCGCCTTCTCGAGGTTCTGCTCGGTGAAGGCGCCGGTGTTGACGATGAGCATCCCGCCCGGCCGCAGATCCTGCAGGTTGGTCTTCAGGGCCGCCGGGTTCATGGCCACCAGCACGTCCGGCACGTCGCCGGGCGTGTAGACCGTCTTGCCGCCGAAGTGGAGCTGGTATCCCGACACGCCCGCCAGCGAGCCGGCCGGGGCGCGGATCTCGGCGGGAAAGTCGGGGAAGGTGGCGAGGTCGTTGCCGGCGAGCGCCGAGGCCTTGGTGAACTCGCTGCCGGTGAGCTGCATGCCGTCGCCGGAGTCGCCGACGAAGCGAATGGTGACGCTGTCGACCTGCTCGACCTTGCGGGTGCTGGGGGATTGCGTGGCCATGATCGCCCTTCGTTTTCTTTAGCGCTGTCGCCGCGGGCACCGAGCGCGCCCGGCCGGGTCCGTTCCCGGTGGGTCCTACCTCCGTTCGTCGACCGTGAGAGGTGGGACTGGCGAAAAGGGGCTGTTTTTATGCCGGATCGACGAGGAAAGGTCAAGCAAAGTCGACGGCTTGATCCGTGCCAACCCTGCCAATGGATGGGGGCCGGCCCGGCGCCGAAATCCGGGAGCGGCCCAGTCGGCGGGCGGGGTCGCCGCCCGCCCCGAGCGGGCGGCGACCAGTCAGGGCTCCGGGAAGATCTTGCCTGGGTTCAGGATCCCCAGCGGATCGAAGAGGGCCTTGAGGCGGCGCTGCACCGCCACCATGTCGCGCCCCTGCTCGTACTCGAGGAAGTCCCGCTTGGCGAGCCCCACCCCGTGCTCTCCGGTGATGGTGCCGCCCAGGTCCACCGCCGCCCGGAGCACCTCGGCCACCGCCTGCTCCACCGCCGGCCGCTGCGCCTCGGTGTCGAAGAGGACGTTCACGTGGAGGTTGCCGTCGCCGGAGTGGCCGTAGGTGGCCACCGCCAGGCCGCGCCGGGCCGCGATCTCGCGGCTCCTGGCGACCATCTCGGGGATGCGCGAGCGAGGCACCGCCACGTCCTCGGAGAGCTTCTTGGGGTGCAGGGACTTGAGGTTCGTGGAGAGGAACTTGCGGGTCTCCCAGATCTCGCGCCGCTGCGCCTCGTTCTGGGCGACGATCACCTCGCCCTCGGCCTCGCCCTTCACCATCTCCGCCACCCGCACCATCTCGGCCAGCACCTGCTCCTCGTCGTTGCCGTCGGCCTCGACGAGCAGCGCTGCCCCGGCCGAGGCCGGGAAGCGGAAGGGCGAGCTCTTGGCCACCGCCTGCAGCGAGGTGTCATCGAGCAGCTCCAGGCAGCGGGGGATCACTCCCTGGGCCAGGACCCGCGCCACCGCCCGGGCCGCCGCGGCGAGATCGCGGAAGCACACCAGCGCCGTGGACACGTGCCGTGGCCGCGGCAGGAGCTTCAGGGTGATGTCGGTGACGATGCCCAGCGTCCCCTCGCTCCCCACGAAGAGGCCGGTGAGGTCGTAGCCCGCCACGCCCTTGATGGTGCGCCGGCCGGTGCGCAGGACCTCGCCGGTGGGGAGCACCACCGTGAGCCCCAGCACGTACTCGCGGGTGACCCCGTACTTCAGGGCCCGCGGCCCGCCGGCGTTCTCGGCCACGTTGCCGCCCAGGGAGCAGCTGTCGAGCGAGTTGGGATCGGGCGGGTAGAACAACCCGTGCTTCTCCACCTCGGCCTGGAAGACGCCGTTCACGACGCCGGGCTCCACGCACGCCGTCAGGTCCTCGGGCCGGATCTCGAGGATGCGGTTCATGCGCTCCACCGAGACGGCGATGCCGCCCCGGAGCGCCAGGCTGCCGCCCGACTTGCCGGTGCGGGCCGCCACCGGCACCACCGGCACGAGGTGGCGGCTCGCCACCGCGAAGACCCGGCGCACCTCCTCGGCCGAGGTCACCAGCACCGCCGCGTCCGGGGGGAAGGTGCCGAGCTCCGACTCGTCCCGTCCGTAGGGCTCGAGCCGCTCCGGGTCCAGCACCAGCCGGTCCTTGGGGAAGGCGCCCGAGAGCTCCTCCAGGGCGGCGCGCACGCCGGCGCGGGCGTCTGGATGGACCATCAGCCGTACACCTCCAGGTCGGCGCCGGTCATGGCGTCGGGTGCCTCGGCGGCGCACCAGGCGATGACCGCGGCCACGTGCTCGGGGCGCATACGGGGCCCGAAGGGGGTCTTCTCCAGCATGGCAGTGGCCACGCTCCCCGGCGAGACCGACATGGCCTGCACCCCGTGGTCCCGCAGCTCCTCCGCCAGGCACTTGGTGAGCCCCTTGAGCCCCCACTTGGAGGCGTTGTAGGCCGAGCCCTCCGGCGTCCCCAGGCTGGCGGAGATGGAGGTCACGTTGACGATGCGGCCGCGCCGGCGCCGCTTCATCCCCGGGATGACGGCCCGGGCGCAGAGGAAGGCGCCGGTGAGGTTCACCTCCAGCACGTGTCGGAACGCGGCCGGGGAGAGGTCCTCGGCCAGCCCGCGCTCCAGCACGCCGGCGTTGTTGACGAGCACGTCGCACGGCCCAAGCGCCCGCTCGTGCTCGGCGACCAGCCTCGAGACGTCGGCCTCGCTGGCGACGTCGCCCGCCACCGCCAGGGAGGCCGCGCCCTCGCGCACCACCCGCTCCAGCCCGATGGTGGAGCGGGCGAAGACCGTCACTCGCGCCCCCCGCGTCGTGAGCGCCCGCGCCGCCGCCTCGCCGATGCCGCGGCTGCCGCCGGTGATGATGGCTGTCCGTCCCTCGAGCGCGCCCATGCCCTCTCCTACCCCGGCCGCGCCCGTCGAGCGCCGCGCCGGCCGAGGACACCCCATCGGCGCCCTCCCAGCCCCACGGTCTTCCCCGGCGACCCTCTCCCCCTGGGAGAAGGCGCTCGTTTCCCAGGGGCGCCGCGGAGCGCGAGGGCACCCGAGCGCAGCCCTGCCGCCCGCACGAGATCCAGGAACCTCCGTTGCAACCGCGCGTCGCGCCGCATCGAGCCCGCGAAGCACTGCACGTGCGCCCGCGCCCCGCGGCGGCGCTCGCCGCGCACCGTGAGGCACAGCTGCTCGGCGTCGAGCGCACAGGCGGCGCCCCGGGCCTTGAGGTGCCGCACCAGGGCCTCGGCCACCTGCCGCGCCAGGTCCTCCTCGATGACCAGCCGGTGGGCCAGCGCGTCCACCAGCCGCGCCACCTGGCCGAATCCCACCACCCGTCGCCCGGGCAGGTAAGCCACGTGGGCCACCCCGCGGTAGGGCAGGAGGTGGTGCGGGCACACCGCGTGGAAGTCGATGCCGGTGACCGCCACCAGGTCGCCCGAGGCGGCCGGCATCCACTCCGCCAGCACCTGCGCCGGATCGCGCCGGTAGCCGTCGAGCAGGTCGTTGAGGAACGCCTCGGCCACCCTGGCCGGCGTGCCGGCCACGTCGGCGCGGGCGCGCACCGCGGGAGGGACCCCCACCGCCTCGAGGAACCGGTCCACCGCCCTGGCGGCGGCCCCGGCCCGCGGGCCCCTCGCCTTAGAGCGCATCCCGTAACCCCCTGCCTACTGCGGCGAAGCATTCCTGCCTGCGGGCGGCGGCCTCGTCGCTGCGCTCCTCGAAATACCGTACAGGTATTCCTGCGGTGCTCGCTCCTCGGGCGCCGCCCTCGCCGACGGACTGCTTCGCCTCGCT
>DASTPH010000003.1:0-2160 GCA_035762305.1 Anaeromyxobacteraceae bacterium | reverse complement strand
GGGGACGTCTCGCTTGTAGGTGTCGATGGCGGTGGCGAGCGTGCTGCCGGTGGCGCCCATGGGATCGGGGAAGAGCAGGTAGGCGCCGTCCACGTCGCCGCCGATCTTCATGCCCCCGATGCCGGCCCCGGTGACCTCCTGGCCGGGCCCGAGCATTCGGCTCATGATGATGTGGTCCTGCCGGACCAGGGACGGCTCCAGGGTCTCGTTGAGGAGGTCGTAGGTCACCTGGGAGGGGAGGGCGCCGGCGCGGGCGATGTTCACGGTCACCACCCGCACCTCGCGGTCCAGCACCTCGCCCTCGAAGATGCCGCGCGGCGAGGAGCCGATCATGCGGGTCGGCACTGCCACCCTGCGGCGCGGGAACTCCGCGGCCAGGACGGTGCGGACCAGGTCCTCGTAGAGCAGGCGCACCAACCGGTTGATGGCCGGCTGGGAGGTGTCGCGTGCGCACAGGGTGGTCAGGTGGCCGAGGAGGAACGGGTTGGCGAGGACGTGGACGGTCGGACCGTAGCGATGCTCGATCTCGCTCGCCCGGAAGGGGATCTGCTCGTAGGCGCGGTCTCGCATGGCGGGGACAGCATATTGTCGAGCGGCGCGAGGGGCGAGCCAGACGACCCCCGCGCCATGGCTCGAGCGGCGGGCGTTGCGCGGCCCCACTTTCCGGCGGGCTCACGCACTCGTTGGCCTCGACACCCGGTGGCGAAAGTGGAGGTCCGAGACAGGTGCCCTGGCGCCCTCATCGCCTCGCGCTGCGGGAGTACCGGTCCATCCAGCGGTCGCCAAAGACCTGCCTCGCCGCGAGGTTGTTGTGGAAGGCGCAGAGGAGCCGCACGCCCTCCACCGACGATGGCCCGTCCCGGGCCCGCGGTACGCGGTGGTCGAACTCCACGCGGAGCGTGGAGCCGCAGATGCCGCCGTCCTTCCCGGCGATGGGCCACTGGCAGCGCCCCTGGTCGCGCATCCAGACCTCGCGTTTCACGCGGGCCGGGATGTGCCCTGGGCCGGACGGCCGCGCCTCCTTCCGCGGCTTCGTGACCATGCCCTTGCGCCTCGCGTGCGCCGCCAGGATGAGGTCGAGACCCGCCTCGAGAATCTCCTCGGCGCCGGCGCCGGGGTGCAAGTGAGAGAGCGCCGAGCGGGCCTCCTCCAGCTTCGCGAGGAAGCGCCGCGACACGGTGACGTGGAGCCGGCGCAGGTCGGCGGTCAGCGGCTCGCTGACGTCGCGAGGCCTCTCGGCCACCGGGGAGAGCGGCACGGCCTTGACGGGGAGCTGCAGTTCTACTGCCTGAACTGGCGTAGCCGCGCCTGGGCCGTCCGGTGCCGCTGCGCGCGCCGGAGCCTCGACCGCGGTCGTGACTTCTCGCCGGGGGACGACCGCGGCCGGGCTGATCTCGACGGCCACCTCCCGCGCCTCACGGCAGGAGCGATGGAAGAACCGGGGGAGGACCTCGGGAAGGTTCTCCCGGGTCGCGACCCTGGCGAGCTCCACCACGCTGCTCAAGCAGAGCCGCCCGTCGCGGAGGGGCTCGACCACGTCGGGAAAGCGCTGGACGAGTTCGGCCGCGACCTTGCGGAAGTGAGCCGCGCCCTTGGAGAGCCCGAGCTCGCGGTGGAGGAAGAGGAAGAGGCCCGGGTAGCCGAGGTCGAGCCAGAGCCTCCGGCGGTCGAAATCGGCGAGGGCCACGATGAAGTCGGCCATGGCGGCGTGCTCGCGCCGGAGCATGTCCGCGAGCCGGGCGGTGAGGTCGTGGGCGTCTGACCTGCTCATTAGTTCAGTATCACACGCGACTCCGACATCCAGGAGCGCTGGCCGGAGACTTCTCCCGTGGTGAACCGAGTGCTCACCCTCGGTGATCGTCGACGAATCCCACCTGTGGCGCGCGGCCAAAGCCACTCGACGAAAGCGGCGCCGGGGCTGGATCCTGGCAACCGGCGGATGCCATCGTCAGTGCGTGGCCTGCGCGTCCGCCAGGGCGCGCCAGTAGCGCGGGAGGCGCACCGCGGGATCCGCGACCGGCGCGGGGAGGCCCAGCCTGGCGAGCGCCGCCACCCGCTCGGCGGCCGGGGGGTGCCGCTGGAAGAAGCCGCCCTGGGCGGCCGGCCCGGTGAGCCGCGACAGGAAGGCCTGGAGCGCCCGCGGGTCGTAGCCGGCCCGGG
>DASTPH010000002.1:0-3396 GCA_035762305.1 Anaeromyxobacteraceae bacterium | reverse complement strand
GGCGGCGTCGGCGATCTCGCGGCGTCTCGACTCGGCGGGCTTGCGCGCGGTCATGGACTCCCTTATAAGTAAGTTAGTACTAACTAGCAAGCGAAAGCAGCACCCGCCCGCCGAACCGAGAGAAAGGCCCCTGCCATGGCCGCCGAGACCAGCCTCCCGCCCGCCGCCGCCCACGCCTTCCCGGAGCTCCTCGCCTATGCGCCCCAGGGCATCGCCAGCCGCGTCCTGGCCAAGACCGGGGGCGGCAACGCCACCCTCTTCGCCTTCGAAAAGGGCCAGGCGCTCTCCGAGCACACCTCCCCCTTCGACGCCCTGGTCTTCGTGCTCGAGGGGGCGATGACCCTGACCATCGGCGGCCGGCCGGTGAAGGCGCCGGCGGGCACGGTCACGCGCATGCCCGCCGACGTCCCCCACGCGCTCGACGCCGACCAGCGCACCCGGATGCTCCTGGTGATGCTGCGGGAGCCCAGGAGCTAGGAGATCCGCCTGCGCCGGGCCGGCCTGGCCGACCGGGCCCCGCCGGGGCCGCCGACGGCAGCCGGCCGGTGATAGGCTCGCCCGGGATGGACGACTCCCCGCGCCAGGGCCAGAGCGCCCTGCCTGGCCGCGACCGCCTGGCCGCGCTGTTGGCGGCCCTGGAGTCGGGGCTCCTCGAGCGCCGCACCGCGGTGCGCCTGACGCTGCTGGCGGCGCTGGCCGGCGAGCACACCCTGCTCGTGGGCCCGCCCGGGACGGCCAAGAGCCAGCTGGCTCGCCGGCTCCACCTGGCGTTCCGGGACGGCGCCTACTTCGAGCGCTTGCTCACGCGCTACACGGTGCCGGAGGAGCTCTTCGGCCCGCTCTCCATCAGCGCCCTGGAGGAGGACCGCTACGAGCGCCAGACGGCGGGGTTCCTGCCACAGGCCACCATCGCCTTCATCGACGAGGTCTTCAAGGCCAACAGCGCCATCCTGAACGCCCTGCTCACCCTCCTCAACGAGCGCGAGTTCGACAACGGCCCGCGGCGGGAGCCCTGCCCGCTGGTGAGCGTGATCGGCGCCACCAACGAGATTCCCGAGGACGAGGTGGGGGAGGCGTTCCTCGACCGCTTCCTCATCCGGTTGCCGGTGGCGCCGGTGACGCCGCAGGCCTTCCGCCGCCTGCTGGACCTCGACCCCCGGGAGCCGCCCTCCGCGGGCGAGCTGCTCCACCAGTCGGACCGGGAGGCCATCGCGTCGGCGGCCCTCGAGGTGCGCCTGCCGGAGGAGGTCGCCGGCGTCCTCGGGGAGCTGCGCGCCGTCCTGGCGGGGGAGCGGACCTACGTCTCCGACCGCCGCTGGGTGAAGATCACCTGGCTCCTCAAGGTGGCCGCGGCCAGCGAGGGGCGCGCCGCGGTCTCCCTGTGGGACCTGTGGCTCCTGCCCTGGTGCACGGCGCCCGACGCCGCCCGCCAGGCCGGCGTGGCGTCGTGGCTGGCGTCTCGCCTCGGCCTCGGAGAGGCCATGTCCCCGCCGCGGCTCACGCGGGTGGTCGAGGCCTTCGAGGCCCAGGTCGAGGCCGAGCACGCCGCCGACGACCTGGACTACGACGAGGGCGGCCGCCTCCGGCTCGGCGGCGGCCTGGCCGACCGGGTGGGGGACGTCAAGGGAGGGGCCGCGGCCATGCGCATGGCCTCGGGCCGGCGCCGCCGCTACGGCGCGACCCACGTCGGGGCGCGGCTCGAGCAGGTGGACGACCTCTTGCGGCGCATCGACGAGTACCTGCTCGAGCTGTCGGCGCGGGGCGCCGATCTGGCCGCCTGGCGGGCCCGGAGCCTGTGGGCCGACGAGGCGCTGGCGCGGCGCGGGGACGAGAACCTGGCGGCGGCGGTGGAGGCGGTGCGGGCCCTGCGGCTGCGGGCCCTGCGGGCGCGGGAGGGGTTCGAGGCGCTGCCCCGCTTGCCGGTGGACCCGGGCCTGGCGCCGCCGCCCGTCGAGCACGAGCCGCTGGCCACGTGAGCCCGCCCCGCCCGGCCCCGCCGTCGCTGCTGGCCGAGCGGCTGGAGGCGCCGCTGGCGCCCCTGGACCGGCTGCCGCGCGGCCTCTGGCTCGGCACCCTGGTCCACTCGGTGGGAGCTCTCCCGCCGCGCCTGGGCTCGGTGGAGCGCCTCCGGGAGGCGCTGCTCGCCGGCCGGGGGCCCGGCCGCGGCGCCGCCTGGCCGGGGCCGCCGCTGGCGCCGGGGATGGAGGCCGCCTTCGCCTCGCTCGACCTCGCGCGCCACTGCGCCGCCGACGATTCGGTGACCGACCTGGTGCTCCGGTCCCTGCTGTGGCACCTCGACCGGATCGTCGACTCCATCGACCGCGGCCTGGGCCCGGAGGAGGCGGCGGCGCTGGCGCTCGAGTCCTTCACCGAGGACTGGAAGGAGCGCTGCGGGCAGATCGACGAGCTCCGGGACGTGCTCGGGAACCTGGGCGACCTCCTCAAGAACACCCGCTGGGACCTCCTGCGCGGCCTGCTCAAGTCCAGCGGCTGGCAGCAGGTGGTCCGCATCCGCCGGCTCTTGGAGAGGCTCCCCGAGCTGGCGCAGCTCATCCGCCAGCTGGGGCGGGCCCGCCCCACCGAGGTCCCCGACGAGTCGCGCTCGCTGGAGGTGCAGGTGGTGGAGCGGGAGACCGAGCCCAGGCTGGAGCGGCGCCAGACCCGCGTCCCCGACCTGCCGGGCGAGACCCGGGGCGTGCGCCGCTCGGCGCGCATCGCCCGCATGCTGCCGGCGGAGGCCATGTTGCTCGCCCACCCCCGGCTGCGCTTGGTCTGGCACGCCCGGCACGCCGAGCGGACCTTGCTCACCTACGAGGACGACGACCGGATGGAGGAGGTGGTGCGCCGCGAGGCGCCGGTGTGGCGCGCAAGTCCGCAGCGGGTGCCGGACCGGAAGCTGGAGATGGGGCCCATGCTGGTGTGCGTCGACACCTCCGGCTCGATGCAGGGCGGGGCCGAGGCGGTGGCCAAGGCGGTGGTGCTGGAGGCGGTGCGGACCGCCCATGCCCAGAGCCGGGCCTGCCACGTCTTCGCCTTCAGCGGCCCCGGCGACGTGGTCGAGATGCCGCTCTCGGCGGACGCCGGCGGCGTGGAGCGCCTGACGCGCTTCATGGGGCAGAGCTTCGGCGGCGGCACCGAGGTCTGCGGCCCGCTGGAGCGCGCCATCGCCAAGCTCGACGAGGAGGGGTGGCAGCTCGCCGATCTGCTCATCGCCTCGGATGGGGAGTTCGGGGCCACCCCCGAGGTGGCGGCGGCGGCGGCGCGGGCCAAGGGGGAGAAGGGCCTGCGCGTGCAGGGCATCCTCATCGGCGACCGCGAGACGCTGGGGATGCTCGAGCTGGCGGACGACGTCTTCTGGGTGCGGGACTGGCGGCGCTTCGGCGACTGGGACGCCGG
>DASTPH010000001.1:0-25766 GCA_035762305.1 Anaeromyxobacteraceae bacterium | reverse complement strand
CGGACCCCGTCATCCCGTGGAGGGTCGCGCTGATCTGGCGCAGGGACCGGCACCTCTCCCCCGCGACCCGCGCCTGGCTCGACCTCGTGGAGGAGCACCTCGCCGGGGCGCGCGCTGGGGGCGCGGCGGACCCTCGACGGAGAGCAACCTGAGTTCCCGGAACTTTCCTCCACGTCACGCAGTGCCAAGTATGACCTTAGAGGCCTGAGAGGGAGACGTGCCGCGCGAGATCGGTCGCCCTGGGCACATCTTGGTTGTAACGCGCGCGAAGGCGGTCAGATCCCGAGGTAGGCTTCGCGGATCTCGGTCGAGGCTCGGATCTGGTCCGGCGTGCCCTCAGCCCGGACGATCCCCTCGTGCATGACGTACACGTAGTCGGCCTTCCCGAGCGACACGGCCGCATTCTGCTCCACCAGCAGGATGGTGAGCCCCACCTCCCTCTTGAGTCGCTCGATCGTATCGAAGATCTCGAACGTCAACTTGGGCGCCAGCCCCTGGCTCGGCTCGTCCATCATGATCAGTCGGGGCTTGGTCATGAGGGCGCGCGCGATCGTGACCATCTGCTGCTGCCCCCCGGACAGCGACCCGGCCTTCTGGTCCTTCCGCTCGGCCAGGATCGGGAACATGGAGAGCACCAGGTCCAGGCTCGGCCGTCGGGCGGCGAGGGCCTCCTTCCGGTAGGCTCCCATGAGGAGGTTCTCCAGGACCGTCATCTCCTTGAAGAGGTGCTTCCCCTCGGGGACGAGCGTCAGCCCCAGGTCGACCTTCCGGTGGGGCGGAAGGGAGGTGACGTCCTTCCCATCGAAGAGCACCCGCCCTCCCCTGGGCGGCACGGATCCCAGGATGGTCCAGAGCAGCGTCGACTTCCCGGCCCCGTTGGGACCCAGCAGGCTGGTGATGGTGCCGGGCTTCACCGCCAGGCTGGGGCCCCAGAGGACCTGCATCGGGCCGTAGCCCGACTCGATCTTCTCCACGCTAAGCATGGCCGTCCTGCGGGGGCTGCCCGAGGTAGATCTCGATGACGCGGGGATCGCTCAGGGCCGCCGCGGTGGGCTCGTCGGTGAGCTTGGCCCCCTGGTGCATCACCAGCACCCGATCGGCCAGGCCGGCCACCGCCCGCATGATGTGCTCGACCAGCGCCACGATGGCGATCTCCTCCTCTTTCCGGATCCGCTTGATGAGGTCGACCATCTGGTCGATGTCCTTGGGGTTCATGCCGGCCATCGCCTCGTCCATCAGCAAGAGCCGGGGCTTCATGGCGAGCGCACGGGCGATCTCCAGGAGCTTCTTCTCGACCGAGGTCAGCCCGCCGGCGGGCCTGTCGCGATGCGCCCTCAGGCCGATGAGCCCGATGTAGTGGTCGGCCATCGCCAGAGACGCCCCCACCGAGAGCTCCTTCCCGGCCGCCCCGAACATGGCGCCGATGGCGATGTTCTCCCGAACCGTGGCGTTGCCGAAGGGCCTCGGGATCTGGAAGGTCCGGCCGATGCCCAGGTGGGCGCGGCGGTGGGGGGGGTAGCGGGTCACGTCGACGTCCTCGAACCAGATCCCCCCCTCGTCCGGGAAGTAGACCCCGTTGATCAGGTTGAAGAGCGTCGTCTTCCCGGCGCCGTTCGGTCCCACGATGGCCAGCATCTCTCCGTGGGCGACCTCCGCGGTGACGCTGTCCACCGCCACCAGGCCCCCGAAGCGCTTCGTCACGTTCTCCATCCTGAGAAGCGACACGGCTCACCTCACACGACGAATCTCTCGAGCGGCGTTCCGGCGAGCCGCTTCCGGATCATCCCCACGGCTCCGTCGGGGAACAGGACGATGATGGCGATGATGAGGGGGGCGAAGATGATCAGCTGGAACCCGGGAAGGTGGACGGCCAGGTAGTACTTGCACAGGCCGTAGACGAGCGCGCCGACGATGGGACCGAGAAGGGTCCCGGCCCCGCCGAGGAGCACGATGATGATGGCCTCCACGGTGTAGTGGATGGCGAACACGTCGTTTGGGTAGACGTAGGTGAGCTTCACCGCCCAGGCGGTGGCCCCCAGAAGCCCCGCCAGCGCCGCGCTGGTGACGAAGGCGATGATCTTGTACTTGGTGACGTTGATGCCCATGACCTTGGCTGCGTCCTCGTCCATCCGCACCGCGGCCAGCGCGTAGCCGATCTTTCCCCGGACGTAAAACAGGGTGAGCATGGCCGCCAGCACCGCGACGCCGAAGACCATGACGTCGGCCCAGAACGTCGAGAGGGACATCGCGGCCTCGCGGCCCAGGAGTGTCCTCAGGTGGCTCGAGAAGATGATCCCCTCCGAGCCCTGCCAGATCCTCGCCCCCTCGATGAGGTAGCGGAACCCCTCGTTCACGCCGATGGTGGCGATGGCGAAGTAGGCCCCCCGCAGCCGCAGCGCCACCGCTCCGACGACCAGTGAAAGGAGGATGGACATGGCCGCGGCCAGGATCAGGCCGAGCGCGATCACTCCCAGCCCAAGCCCCTTGTCGGCCAGCCCGGAGATGGGGAGCGCCATCCCGTAGGTCCCGACCCCCAGGAACGCCACGTACCCGAAGTTGACGTACCCGGTCATTCCCATGAAGAGGTTGAAGGCCTGGCCGAGCGCGCAGAAGAAGGCGATCTGGGACACCAGTTGCCACTTCCCCGGCACGAGGAGGCCCACCCCGAAGAGGATCAGGTACGCGAGCAGGACCGGAATCGCCGGAAGGTACCGGGACCCGGTGCCCATCACTTCACCTTCAGGAGGCCGGTGGGCCGGACAAGCAGGATGAGGAGGAGCATGAAGAAGGCGAAGAAGCGCGTCATCGCCGACGGCTCGAGGCCCGGGAACTGCGCGAAGAGGGTGTAGGACCCGTTCTCCATCAGGCCGAAGAGGAGGCCCCCGAAGAAGGCCCCGTACGGCGAGGCCAGCCCTCCCAGGACGGCGATGACGAAGGCCTTGAGCGTGTACTCGCCGCCCATGTAGGGGTTGATCCCGACGGAGATGAACATCGTCAGCAGGACGCCGCTCGCCACCGTCAGCCCGATCCCGAGCGAGAAGGAGAGGGCGTACTGCCAGTTCACGTCGACGCCGCACACCCTCGCCCCGACGTTGTCCTCCACCACGCTTCGCATCGCCATGCCAGCGCGGGTCTTCTTGAACCACAGGTAGAGCAACAGGGCGACGAGGACGCTCCCGCCGCAGGCGACGAGCTTGGTGTAGGGAAGGACCGTGAAGCCCATGTCGACCTTGCCGAGGTCCCAGCTGAACCCCCGGTAGTCGGAGGTGAAGAGGAACTTGACCACCTCTTCGAGGATCACGCCGAAGGCGAAGGTGGCCAGGAGCGAGGACAGCTCCGGGCCCTGGAGGAGCTTCCGGATCGCCGTGTAGTAGAAGACCATCCCCAGGCCCATCCCGATGAGCAGGCCGATGGGGACGGCCAGCACCGGGGCGACGTGGGCGCCCTGGAAGAGCACCAGGGAGGTGAAGGCCCCCACCATGATGAAGGCCCCGTGCCCGACGTTCACCACCCGGAGCACCCCGAAGATCAGGGAGAGCCCCATGGTGGCCATGCCGTACACGCTGCCCAGCACGGCTCCCTGCACCAGGTTCCCGGCGAGCTGTTGGAGGATCACGATTCTAGCGGAAGGGCGGCTTGGGAACGACGGGCTTCGCCGTGGCGGCGTCCTCGGGCCAGACGATCTTCAGCTTCCCGCCCTGCCACTGGGCGTCCACCATGTCGTGCCCTACCTGCTTCCCCGTCGCGTCGATGCGCCACCCTCCGTAGAAGGAGGTGAAGGCCAGCGCGCCCAGGGCGGCGCGCACTTTGTCGGGGTCCAGGCTGTTCGCCTTCTCGATCCCCATCACCAGCGCGAGCAGCGACGCGGCCGCCTCGGCGGCGTGGTACTCGGGGGTGAGATCCTTGCCGACCGCCTCCTTGAAGAGCTTCACGAACTCGTCCTGGCTCGGTCCCGTCCAGGTCTGCCCCGCTTTCTGCGACTTCTCCTTCGAGAAGGTGACACCATACTCCCAGTGTGAGGGGCCCATCACCCCTTCCGCCCTCCCCTTGAGCGCCGTCTCGAAGGCCGGGAGGGTCACCGCCGCCACCAGGGAGAGGCCGCGCACGTTGATTCCCAGATCGGCCATCTGCTGGGTGAAGAGCTGCCCGTCGGCCAGGTGGCCGCCGCCGATGACGATGTCGGGCCTGGCCGCTTTCAGGTCGGAGAGAAGGGGGGTGAGATCGGAGACGGTCTTGGGGTAGGTCCTCTTGAAGACGATCTCGTACCCCAGCTTCTTGGCGTGCTCCTCCGCCCCGTCCATGACGGAGCGCGCGAACTCGTCGTCCTTGTAGGCCAGCGCCAGCCGCCTGGCCCCCGGGTCGAGCTTCTTCAGCATGTCCAGCGTCCCGACGTGGTAGCGGGAGCCCGGGCCGATCGTCTGGACGACGTAGCGGAACCCCTGGGTGAAGATCTTGTCGGAGGCTCCCCCGTGGTCCAGATAGACCATGCCGTACTTCTCCGCCACCGGCGCGCCCGCCAGGGTGAGCCCGCTGCTGTAGGGGGCGACCAGGAAATGCACCTTGTCCGAGGTGATGAGCCGCTCCAGCAGGCTGGTGACCGACTCCTTCCTCGACTCGCAGTCATAGTACTTGTAGTCGAGGGGAACCTTCTTGCCGCCCACGCTCACCCCGCCGTTGGCGGTGTTCACCCACTTCACCATCGCCTTGAGGGCCGCCACCGCCTGCTCGCCGGCCTTGGCGTGCTCGCCCGACAGGGCTTCCGTGTGCCCGACGACGATCTTGCCTGGAAGGCCCTGGGCCTGGACCGGCGAGCTCATCCCCAGACCGACCGCCAGCGCGACCCCGGTGCAGACCAACCGCGCTCCTCGGCTGCCGCTCATCCGTCTCCTCCTCTCTGCGCTCTGCTTCGACCTGGGCACGCCTCGCGCGGAATGGCGCGAGCGGCTTCTCTGCGCGTACGCGATGCGACGCGATTCTGACACGGGCCCGCTCGAGTTTCCACGTCTTTCGGAACGACGGTCCGTACACGCTGTCGCGATCCCGCAAACACGCCCGATAACTCGGCGGAAGGATGCCGCGACTCGATGAAGCCACGACTGCGCTGGAAGAGATCCCCTCGGGGCGAGCCCCTCAGGAGGTCGAGTCAGCGATGCTCGACTTCAAGGAGCAGGGGCGCAGCGAGGGCGACACGCTGAAGCGGATCCGCCAGGCCGCAGCCAACGGCGCGCCGGGTCTCGGCGTCGCCGCCGCGCTGGCTCCGGGCCACTCCGGCGTGTACCCGATACGCGATCCGCCGGAGCTCGGACGAGCCCCCGCCCTACCTCACGGCAAACAACTGCCGCTGTCATGGGCTCCCGCACGACCGGCGCACCACCAGCCTCCCCTCGAGCAGGACGTCGCGCGCCGGGAGGTCGGCGCCGGTGACCCGATCCAGCATGACCGCCAACGCCGCCGCTCCGATCTGCCGGGTGGGTTGCTGGAGCGTGGTCAGGGGGACGGGGAGCAGGCTCGCGTAGTCGACGTCGTCGATCCCCACCAGGCGCACGGCGCGCGGGACGTCCACGCCCAGCGCCAGGAGCGAGTGCAGCAGGCGCGCGGCCGTCCAGTCGTTGGCGCAGACGATCCCGTCGGGACGGCTCGACTCCATGAAGGCGCGCACGGCCCCGACGTCGGCCGGGGCGAGGCGGGCGGCCAGTGACGAGTCGAACGCCATCCCGCGCACGAAGAGCGCCTCCCGGTAACCGGCCTCGCGCGCGTCCACGGTGGCGGCGGCATTCGGGAGGGCAACGAACGCCACCCGGCGTGCGCCGAGCCCGAGGAGGTGCTCGGTGACGACCAGGCCGGCGCGCCGGTTGTCGATGCCGACGAGGTCGTGGCGTCCCCGGCCCGGATAGGGCACGGCGGGTCGGTCGAGGAGGACGACGGGGATCCGAGCCTCGTCGAGGATGGCGAGGATTCGCTGGTTCACCTCGTCCTTCGCCGGGGTGAGCTCCAGCGGCGCGAAGAAGACGCCGGCGACCTTCCGGTCCACGTACTGGCGGCACAGCTCGAGCGCCTGCTCCTCCTTCGAGGAGGGCCCGGTGAGGCATCCCCAGAGCAGGGCGTGCTCGCGAGCCAGCGGGGAGGCCATCATCCCCCGGCAGATGGGCTCGAAGATCTCAGTCTCGCCCAGGTCGGGGATGAGGAGCCCGAACGAGAGGGCCCCGGCCGGGCGCGAGGTGCGGACGAAGGTCCCGGACCCGGCGCGCCGGTCGACGAGCCCGGCGAGCTGCAGGTCCCGCACGGCTCGCCCCACCGTGATCCTGGAGGCGCCGAACTGGCGGACGAGCTCCGACTCGCTGGGGAGCCTCTCTCCGCTCTTCCACCTGCCGGAGCGGATGCTGCGCTCGAGCTCTCCGTAGACCTGCCGGTGCTTTGGCAGTCCCTCTTCCCTGCCGGGCATGATGTAAGTTGATATGGCAACTTGTGGCAGCCGTCAAGTCAAAGTCAACATCGCGACACACAATAGTTTTGTCGTTTTGGTTGACACCCTGCGGCACCGGAAGCCATGTATATGGCCCCTATAGTTGTTATGTATGGTTGAAGGGGATGAATGGAGTCCAGTATGTCGACCACGCCCGCACCACAGAAGCACCTCCTGCTGGTCTCGGATTTCGACCAGACGCTGAGCTTCAACGACTCGGGCATCGTCCTCAGCGAGATCATCGGGGCCTCGGGGTTCGAGGCCAAGGTGGCCGGGCTGGCCCGCACCAACCTCGTCCAGCAGGGCGCCGAGCTCGCCTACCTCATCCGCCACGACCCCGATTTCCGGACCGTTCGCCGGGAGCACCTGGTCCAGGCCGGCCAGCGCGTGCGGTTGCGCCGGGACATCCCCGCCCTAGTCCAGTTCCTCGAGCGCGGCACCGCGGGCTACACCTTCTCCTTCTTCGTGGCCTCGGCCGCCCCGCGGGAGGTCATCGAGTCGGCGCTCGACGGCGTCGTCTCCGGCGACCACATCTTCGGGACCGAGCTCGACTACGACCCGTCCTCCGGCGAGGTGCGGTCGATCCTCCGGACGGCGGCCGGCTACGGGAAGGTGGCGGTGGTGGAGGAGCTGGAGGGACGGCTCGGCACCAGCCCGGACCGGACCATCTACGTGGGCGACGGCAGCTCGGACGTCCACGTCATGCTGCACGTCAACAACCGGAACGGCTTCACCATCGCCGTCTCCGAGAACCGGCTCCTGGCGCGCATCGCCAAGAGCACGGTGCTGAGCGAGAGCGCCTTCAGCATCGTGGTGCCCATCCTGGAGCAGGTGGTCGGCCTGCGCTCCCACGAGATCCGGGAGGCGTTCGAGGCCCACGGGCTGACGCTCCACGAGTGGGAGCGGGCCCGGACCGACCGCGTCACGGTGGCGGGTGCCGCATGACGCTCGACCTCGCCACCCTGGCCCAGGCGATCGGCTGGGCCGCCACCGCGGTGTTCGCCGGCTCCTACTTCTTCAGGCGAGCCGAGACGCTGGCCCGGGTGCAGATGCTGGGCGCGCTCATGTGGGCGGGATACGGCGTCCTCACGCGCGCGCCGCCGGTCGTCGCCGCGAACGTCCTGGTCCTCGCCGCGGCGGCGTGGAAGGCCCGGCAACCGGCCGGTGCGCGCCGCGCGCCACCCGGCTGAGGCGAGGCCAGCGACCGCCGCGCCGCCCCCTCCAGCGCACCGGCCGCGCTGCGGAGCGTCTGCACCCTCCTGCACCGCCGGGCTACCGCTCCGCCGCGCGCGAGTGATCGCGGCGGCCCTCGGCGGTCGCCCGCGCCTCGCCGCGGACCGGTATCTCCGAGCCTCCGGTGCCTGGCACCGTCCGCCCGAGGACGGCCATCGGCCGCCCGGACCCGACCGTCACCGTGCCGGACAGCTCGGACCGGAACGAGAGCGAGAGGTCCTCCTCGCGCAACCGGCCGCGCCCGGACGCGAGCCGGATCTCGATTCGGCCCTGCGCATCGGGCGAGCGGACGTGGACCACGCAGGTCTGGCCGGGCGGGAAAGCGAGCGCGCCGGCGGCGTCGCGGCTGGCGACGACGCGGCATGGGTACCCCATGGACGCGAGGTGAACGACGACCTCGTCCGGTCCGGGGCCGGGCTCCACGACGGCGTCGGCGTGCAGCTCCATGTCGCGGTCCAGCGCCGTGCCATGGATCTGGACGGTGCCGTGCATCCGGTATGTCGCGCGTCGAGCGGGGGACGCGCCGACGAGGGCCAGGACGGCGACGATCGACAGCGCGGCACGGGGACGGTTCCGAGGCACCGGGGACAGGATAGATCGTCCCGGCCCGAGGACGCTGAACGGCAGGTCACGATCGCACTGAGCTGTGGGCCCGACCCGTTCGGGAGGGGCGAAGGAGGACCGCGCCTCGCCACCGTTGATCGGAGTCAAGAGCGGGACCTGTTCGGCCGCGGCGGGCTCGATGCCTCGTTGGGACCATCCATCCCGCCCCAAACGCCGACGTGGTCAGTCGAGCCGGGAGCGCGTAGCATCCCGCCAGGAGGGGCGAGATGAACACCTGGGTGGTGGCCGTCCTTGGCATCGTTCCAGCGCTCGCGGGCGCCGGCGTTCCCGACGGCAGCGCCGGCTCCGAGGCAAGGCCCGGCCGCGCCAGCGACTCGGCGGACGCGACGAGCGCCGCCGCAAAGAGCAGCCAGTCCAGCCAGCCGCGACCGCCAGACCCCATGCACAGACCTTCTGCGAAGGGCTCGAAGAAGACGGCGTCGTTCCCGCAGGACATCTTCACCGAGCCCAAGGAGGTCGATCCCGACACGCTCGCGAACCTGGGGCCGCTGCGGCGCATGGCGGGAGTCTGGGTCGGCCGCCAAGGCAAGGACGAGCACCCGGTCGCGGACGGCGGGGCGGAGGACGCCTACGTGGAGAGGATGGAGCTCCAGCCCATCGACCCTCAGCTCAACGGTCCACAGCTCCTCTACGGCCTGCGCTACCACATCCACATCGTGAAGCCCGGGGAGGTGGCGACCTTCCACGACCAGGTCGGCTACTGGCTCTGGGAGCCGGCCACCAAGACCGTCATTCAAACGGTGGCCATCCCTCGAGCCCAGGTGGCCATGGCCGCCGGGAAGGCCGAGCCCGACGCCAGCGAGCTCGAGCTCGTGGCCAAGCTCGGGGCCGAGCACTTCGGCATTTGCTCCAGCCCCTTCCTCCAGACCGCCTTCCGCACAGTCGAGTTCCGGATCCTGGTTCGGTTCCACCCGGACGGAACGTGGTCCTACGAGGAGGACACGGTGCTCAAGGTCCGCGGGCGAAAGGGGCTCTTCCACCACCGCGATCGCAACACGCTGACGAAGGTGGCCGAGCCCACGCCGAATCCCCTCGCCGCCGCCGGACCCGTTTCCAAGGCCGACTGACCTCAGCGGCGGGTGCTCTCGATGCGCGCCTGCCGAGAAGGGGGGGGCGGCCGCGTGCTCAGCCCGGCTCTCCCCCGGCGGCCGCCGTCGCCTCCCGGTGTCGGTCGGCCCATGCCGCCCACGCCACGAACAGCCAGCCGAAGACGATGCCCCCGATGGCGATGGCTCGCATGGAGGGCGGAGGGCCGGCGAGGAGCGAGCTCGCGTACGACAGCACCAGCACCGCCATGAGCCCCCAGAAGCCGTAGCGCCCGATCCGGTCCCGGGCCCGGGTCCCTCGCAGGTACAGCCACAGGGCCGCGAGGAGCATCAGGCCCTCGACGACGACCGTCCCGGCCGCCGAGTTCCAGAGGCCCAGGCCGACGAGCGGTCCGCCAGGAAAGAGCGGCATGTCCGGACGGTGGGTGGCGAAGTCGAGGAACCAATGGCTCGCCACCGCCAGGGCCACGACCACCCCCCCGCGGGAGTACCCCGTGCGCGCGCGATGGAGCAGGGCGAGGAGAAGGCCAAAGCCGGCGAGTGTGAGGAGGCTATGCGAGATGGGGTAGGCGTCGAACGTCAGGATGAGGAACGGGTTCGGGTCCGGGATGATGCGCACCCGTTCCCATCCGGCGAGGAGGAAGACGGGCCAGAGCATGTCGGCTAGCTGGGCCGCGAGGAACAGGGTGCCGAGCGAGGTCCGAGGGGCGGCGCGCTTGGCGGCCAGCGCGACCGCGTAGTGCCCGATGAACATGGCGGGGTTCCTAACCGTCCGGACCCGGCGTTTCAGGATGACCCACCGTCACCGGGACGCCTGTCGCCTGGAACCGGCGTCCCCCGTCGGGTCCTCACAGCGGCAGTCGCTGGCCGCGAGGTAGGGCGGGGGCTCGTCCCCCCGCCGGTGGCACAGCCGCCGGATCCACCCGCGCGGCCGTGGCCATCAGTAGCCCATGGCGCAGCCGTCCTTGCGCGACTCGCTGGCGCCGGAGAGCACGCCGGTCGCGGGATCGCGCGCCACCGCCTGATAGCCGCCGAAGGCGCTCGGCGGCGCGTCCTCGAGCCGGTGGCCGCGGCGGGCCAGCTCCTCGCGCACGGCGCGAGGCACGCCCGGCTCCAGGGCCAGCCGGCCGCCGGTCTTCATCCGGGTCCCGGTCGGCTCCGAGGAGTCGGTGTGGTAGAAGCGCGGCGCGTCGCCGGCCTCCTGCAGGTTCATGGAGAGGTCGACGAGGTTCACCAGGATCTGCACGTGCCCCTGGGGCTGCATGTCGCCGCCCATGAGGCCGAAGGCGATCCAGGGCTTGCCGTCGCGGGTCACCAGCGCCGGGATGATGGTGTGGAAGGGGCGCTTGCCGGGCGCGAGCGAGTTGGGCCGCCCGGGCGCGAGGTCGAACTGGGCGCCGCGGTCCTGCAGGCCGAAGCCGAAGCCCTCGAGCGCATAGCCGGAGCCGAAACCGGTGTAGTTGGACTGGATGAGGGCCACCATCATTCCCTCGCCGTCGCCCGCGGCCAGGATGGTGGTGTCGCCCTCGCCGAAGCGAGGGTCGCCGGGCGGCTGCTCGGCGGCGGCCCGCGACGGGTCGATGCGTTTGGCCCGCTCGCGCGCGTAGTCCTTGGAGAGGAGGCCCTGCACGGGCACCTTGGCCATGGCCGGGTCGGCGAGGAAGCGGGCCCGGTCCTCGAAGGCCACCTTCTTCGCCTCCACCAGGAGATGCCAGAAGTCGGGCGAGGCCGGGCCGAGCGACCGGAGGTCGTAGCCCTCGAGGATGTTCAGCATCTCCAGGGCCACGAGGCCCTGGCCGTTGGGCGGGAGCTCCCAGACCGCGACGCCGCGATAGGTGGTGGAGATGGGCTCCACCCAGTCGGAGCGGTGGGCCGCCAGATCCTCCTTGCGCAGGAAGCCGCCCACCTTCCGGGAGAAGGCGTCGAGGGCCTCGGCCACCGGGCCCCGGTAGAAGGCGTCGCGCCCGCCCTCGGCGATGGCGCGGTAGGTCCGGGCCAGCCCCGGGTTCTTGAAGACCTCGCCTTCCTTCGGCGCGCGGCCGCCGGGCAGGAAGGTGGCGGCGAAGCCGGGCTTGTCCCGGAAGGTGCGCCCGCCGCGCTCCCAGGCCTCGGCGATGACCTGGGGCAACGGCTCGCCCTCCTCGGCGGCGCGGATGGCCGGCGCCAGGATCTCCTTCATGGGCAGCCGGCCGAATCGGCCGTGGAGCGCGAACCAGCCGTCGACCGTGCCCGGCACGGTCCAGGACCAGGGCGAGAAGAGCGGGATGGTGCCGTCGGCCTCGGGGGGGATGCGCTCGGCGCTCGCCGCCTGCGGCGCGCGCCCGGAGCCGTTGAGGGCGTGGACCCTCGCGCTCTTGGGATCCCAGAGGATGGCGAAGAGGTCGCCGCCCACGCCGCAGGAGACCGGTTCCAGGAAGCCGAGCGCGGCGTTCACGGCGATGGCGGTGTCCACGGCGGTGCCGCCGCGCTTCAAGACGTCCAGCCCGATCTGGGTGGCCAGCGGGTGGGCCGAGGCCACCATGCCGTGGCGGGCGTGGACGACGGTGCGGGAGCGGGGCATCGGTCCCTCCTGTGTGCGCGGTGCGGCCGCGAGCGCGGCCAGGGCCAGGGCGTGAGCCATCACGGCCGCATGGTAGCGCTTCGATCGAGCAGGGCGGCTGGGCCCCAGGCGGGGCAGCCCCCGTTCGGCGCGGTTTACGGACGGGAACCGATGCCGCAGCTTGAGCTTCGGCCTGCCCCCGCCCTGAATTGGCCTAATCGTGTGCGCACAGGGCGCGCAGCTCCGGCGTCGTCGCCTCGAGGTCGCCGTGGGCCATGAACCAGCGCAGCGTGTCGCGAACCGTCTCATCCATCGGGCGGATGGCGTACCCGAGCTCCCGCCTCGCCTTTTCCGAGGAGAGGAAGGTATAGCGCCGGGCGCCGCGGATCAGCTGGCGGGAGATGGGCGAATGCCGGCCCCGGGCCCAGGCGATCGCCTCGCGCAGGAGCGCGCCCGCGAGCATCAGCGGATAGGGAACCCGATGCGACGGGGGGGCGCCCGAGAGGCGCGACACCAGCCGGGCCAGCTCCCCCAGCTCCATGTTGTGGCCGCCGAGGAGGTAGCTCCCGCCGACGCGCCCCCGCTCCAGTGCCTCGGCGTGGGCGCGAGCCACGTCGCGCACGTCGCAGTAAGAGCCGCCGCCGCGGACGTGCCAGGGGAGCGCCCCGCGGGCGAAGAGGAGCACGGTTCCGGCGCTGGAATGGTAGAGATCGCCCGGGCCGAGGACCACCCCGGGGCGCACGATCACGAGCGGCAACCCTTGCCGTGCAAGCGCCAGCGCCGCCTGCTCGCCGCGGAGCTTGGAGACGAAGTAGTCCACCCGCACGGACTCTGCGGAGCCGCCCCAGGCCTCGTCCATCGCCACCGGCCTCCAAGTGCCTCCCAGGGCGCCGGCCGACGCAACGAAGACGGCCCGTCGCACGCCGGAGCGCAGGGCGGCGGCGAGCACGTTCACGGCTCCGGCCATGTTGGCCGCCAGCAGGCCCTCCCGGTCGTCGGCCCGGAGCCTCGCCACCCCCGCCGCGTGCACCACGCCCTCGCAGCCAGCCACAGCCCGGTCCGCCGCAGCGGCGTCGGTGATGTCACCCACCACCCGCTCGCAAGGGACGTCTCGCAGGTTGTCGAGGCGACTCTGGGGGCGCACGAGCACGCGGACGGCGTGACCGCGCGAGACCAGCTCGCGGGCCACCCATGAGCCCACGAAGCCGGTGGCGCCGGTGACGAGGACCCTCATCGCAGCACCCCCCTCCAGGAGTCCAAAAGGAAGCTAGCCCTCGCGGGGCATGCGAGGAAGCCGTGTGCCGGGAAGCTCTCCCAAAGGGCTCGCCCGCGGCGCCCAGTCGCACCCAAGGGGGTGCACACGGGACCAGGCACGCATCCGGCGGAGGCATTCCCCTCCATTGACAGCGCCCAGCGCCGCCAAGCGGACGAGGACGCAGCGGGTCCCGAGCCCCTTCCGCCTCACCGCCCGGCACATCTCTGCCGGAGCCCGTTTTACGGCAAGGCAACTCGCCGAAAGAGCCTCGCCGCCAGGGAATGCCGGGCGCGGCGGCTCGGGGGGCCGTAAGAAGCGTGGATGCGCGCGCTGATCCTCGACCTCGACGGCACGCTCGTCGACACCGTCTACGCCCACGTCTTCGCCTGGCAGCAAGCGCTCGCCGAAGCCGGGATGCCCGTGGAAGGCTGGCGCATCCACCGCCGCATCGGAATGAGCGGCGGCCTCTTCACCCGGGCGGTGGCGCGCGAGATCGGCCATCCCCTCACGCCCGACCAGGCGCGCTTCCTGCAGGACCGTCACGGCGAGCTGTTCCGGAGCCTGCTCCCCAGCCGCCGGCCGTTGCCGGGGGCGGTCGCGCTGCTCGAGCACTTGCGGCGGGAGAAGGTCCCCCACGGCATCGCCACCTCGGGCGGTCGTCCCGAGATCGACGGGTCGCTCGCCGCCCTGGAAGTTCCCCGCGAGACGGTGGTGGTCGAGCGCCGCGACGTGGCCCGCGCCAAGCCCGCGCCCGACCTGTTCCTGGCCTGCGCCGAGCGGCTGAGCGTGCCCGCCGAGGAGTGCTGCGCCGTCGGCGACGCGGTCTGGGACCTGCTCGCCGCCCGGAGGGCCGGGATGCTCGGCGTCGGGCTCCTCACGGGGGGGTATGGCCGGGACGAGCTCCTCGCCGCCGACGCCTACCAGGTCTTTCGCGACGCGGCCGAGCTCGACGCCTCGCTGGACGAGCTCGGCGTCCTCGGCTGAATCTCACCGGACGAGCCAGGGCGACTCGGCTCGCGCGCGCTCCGCCTCCTGCGGCGTCGCCCAGCGCAGGGTCCAGGGCTCGCCCCGGCCCGAAGGCGGCACGTCGACGACCTCGTAGCCCGGGCAGGCGCCACGGGTCCGGCCGGTCGACGGACACGGCGTGCGCCGGCGGAAGTCCTCGCGGCGTGAGGTGGCCCACGTCTCGTCGGGCCGCCCGCCGGAGGGGCGATGCCCCCCGGTGGCGCACGAGGCCGACGAGGCGCCGGGGGCGGCTCCCCGGGAGCCAGGTCCCGCCCCGGCGGCTCCCGCCGCGCCGCGCCCGCCGCGGGCCAGTGCCGCCTGCGGGAGCGAGAGGACGAGGGCGCCCAGGATCGACGCGAGCTGGCGCATGGGAACCGACAGGGTCCTTCATAGCGCGACCAAGCCGGATTGACAGCCCCGATCCGTGCCGCTACCGAGGTTCCATGCCCCCGACCCGATTCTGGCTGCTCCTCGCCGCCTCGCTCCTCCTCGCGCCGCCGGCGATCCTGGCCGGCGGCGCCGATGCTCCCCCCGCCGAGCCGCCGACCGCGCCCGCCTCGCGCCCGGCGGCCGGTGCGGCCGCGCCCGCCCAGGGCCTGGAGCTCGAGGAGGCCACCGTGGCCGAGCTCCAGGCGGGCATGTCCGCCGGGCGCTTCACGGCGAGGCAGCTCGCCGAGGCGTACCTCGCCCGCATCGCCGCCCTGGACCCGGCGCTCCGCTCGGTGGCGGAGGTGAACCCGGATGCGCTCGCCGTCGCCGACGCCCTCGATGCCGAGCGGCGCGAGAAGGGGCCGCGCGGACCGCTCCACGGCATCCCGGTGCTGGTGAAGGACAACGTCGCCACCGGCGACCGGATGGAGACCACCGCCGGCTCGCTGGCGCTCCTGGGCGCGAGGCCTCCCCGGGACGCCTTCCTGGTCGGGCGGCTGCGCACTGCCGGGGCGGTGATCCTCGGCAAGACCAACCTCTCCGAGTGGGCCAACATCCGCTCCAGCCACTCCTCCAGCGGCTGGAGCGCGCGCGGCGGCCAGACCCGCAACCCCTACGCCCTCGACCGCAACCCCTGCGGCTCGTCGTCCGGGACTGGCGCCGCGGTGGCCGCCAACCTGGCCGCGGTCGGGGTCGGCACCGAGACCGACGGCTCCATCGTCTGCCCCTCCTCGGCGAACGGCCTGGTGGGCGTGAAGCCCACCGTGGGCCTGGTGAGCCGGAGCGGCATCGTCCCCATCTCGGCGTCGCAGGACACCGCCGGCCCCATGGCCCGCACCGTGGCCGACGCGGCGGCGCTCCTCTCCGCCATGGCCGGCGTCGATCCGGCCGACCCGGCCACCGCGGCCGCCAGGGGGCGCGCCCCGGCGGACTATGCCGCCTCCCTCGACGCCGACGCACTCCGCGGGGCGCGCATCGGCGTGGCGCGGAAGAAGCTCTTCGGGAGCTCCGAGGGCGTCGACCGGCTCATGGAGGAGGCCATCGCCGAGATGCGGCGCCGGGGGGCGGTGGTGGTGGACCCGGCCGACATCCCGCACCTCGGCGAGTACGACGAGGCCGAGCTGGAGGTGCTCCTGCACGAGCTCAAGGACGGGCTCGCCCGCTACCTCGGCGAATGGGCGCCCGGCGCCCCGGTGCGCACGCTCGCCGACGTGATCGAGTTCAACCGGCGCCACCGCGAGCGGGAGATGCCCTACTTCGGCCAGGACCTCTTCGAGAAGGCCGCCGGGAAGGGCACGCTCGCCGATCGGGCCTACCGCCGTGCCCTGGCCCGGTCCCGGCGCCTCGCCGGTCCGGAGGGCCTGGTCGCGGTCATGGATCGCCACCGCCTCGACGCGGTGGTGGCGCCCACCGGCGGGCCGGCCTGGGTCACCGACCTCGTGAACGGCGACCACTTCGTCGTCGGCAGCTCGACGCCGGCGGCGGTGGCGGGGACTCCGGCCGTCACCGTCCCTGCCGGCCAGGTGTTCGGGCTCCCGGTGGGCATCACCTTCATGGGCCGGGCCTTCGGCGAGGCCAGGCTGCTCGGGCTGGCCCACGCCTTCGAGCAGGCGACGCGCCACCGCCGGCCGCCGAGCCTGGCCCCGCAGGCCGAGCTGGGGACCCGCTGAACGGATGCGGCGACGGCTAGGGCCACCAGGTCCAGCGCATGCCGAAGTCGATCCAGCCGTGGCTGGCGCCGGCCCCGCCCCAGGGCACGGGTACGCTGCCGTAGCCGCCACCCGAGGTGAACTCTCCCCAGCGCACGCCGGCGAAGATCCCGAGCGCCCCCCCGGGCCCGGTGTCGAGGTCCAGCCCGCCCCAGGCGCCCAGCTCCCAGCCGCCGTACTCGGCGCCGCCGAAGTCGTTGTAGGCGGAGAGGTACTCGTACCCTCCGCCGATCTGGACCCAGGGGTTGAGCTTCTTCTGCGGGGCGAAGCTGAAGCGCCCGAAGCCGCCGACGCCGAAGTCCACGGCGTCGCACCAGCCCCCGTAGGCCAGGCACGGATTGTTGAGGGGGGAATACGTGCTCCCGCCGCCGAAGCGCAGGTACAGCCCCAGCTCGAGCGGCTCGGCCACCCGGAGGGCGCCGTCGAGCCCGAGCACGAACTGCGGCGTGAAGGCGCCGGCGAGCGCGAGGCCGCTCCCGTCGAGGGTCCCCTGGGGGAAGGCGCCGGAGAGCCACCCACCCAGGGCCAGCGGGCCGCGCGGAGGGGCCGGGACCTGAGGCGGCGGTCCCGGGTAGGGAGGTGGGGGCCCCGGATAGGGAGGCGGGGGCGGAATCCCCGGTGGCGCCGGCGGAACCGGCTGGCCGGGCGGAGCAGCCCATTCGACCCGGACCACCTCGGCCCGGGGAACCTTGCGGGTGGTCCCGTCCGGCATGAGGAGCACCAGGTCCTGGCCGGGGACGTCCTCGACCACCGTGCCCCGCAGGATGCCGCCGCCCTTCAAGACCACCGTGTCCAAGCTCTGTGCCTGCATCGAGAGCGCCAGGGCGACCAGGATGGCGAAGGTCGACGTCATGACCCCTCCCGGGACGCGAGCGCCTCCAGCCTGCGGGGCGCACCCGCGGCTCCTGGACAACGTTGGCACACTCCACCGCCGACGGCCAGCGCCGGAAGGGGTCGGGGTGCCCTCAGGGAGCCGGGGGCAGCGGGATGGGGGCGAGCGGGATGGAGGTGAGGAAGAGCCGGTCGCGGCGGTCGGTCCGGAGCTCCGCGGCGTTCACGATCCGGAGTCGCTCCTCGCCCTGGTACCAGCCCACCCACACGTCCAGGGCCTCGCCGCGCCAGCCCGGCGGCACCCCGAAGCGCACCGGGTCGCGCACCCGGTCGCCGCGGCTCCAGGCGTCGGTGGGCCAGGCGCCGCCGGCCGGCAGGTGGTCGGCGTTGATGCGCGGCTGACCGGCGCGGCCGTCCACGTGGACGAAGACCTTCCAGGCCCCCTCCACCTCGTCGAGGGCCCGCCAGTGCAGGGTGAGGGTCGCGGTGACGCCGGGCGAGAGCGCCTCTGGCTCGAGGTCCCAGCCGTCGAGGGCGATGACGTTGCCGAAGACGGCGCGGGAGGCGTGGCGCGGCAGGGCGCCAGGAGATAGCCAGGCCGCGGCGGCGGCGCGGTCCGGCTGGGGCCGCGCCGAGCCGGAGCCGGGGGCCCGCTCCACGCAGGTGCCGAGGAGCAGGGCGAGGAGGGCCGCGCGGCGAAGAGGCACGGCCCGGTGCTACACGGCCGGCGGCCCTGGCGCAAGCCGGCGGCTCGGGCGCCCCGGCCCGCCGCGAGAGCGGGCCACGCGCGCGGGGTGACGGCCTCCCCCCGGCGAGGCTACCATCCCCGCGAGGGGAGCGGATGAGCCTCTGGACCCTGGAGCCGGTCAGCGCGATCTCTCGCGGCGCCGCCGTCGCCGCCTACCTCGCCGCCATCGCCCTCTTCGAGCTGCTCATGGAGGTCGGGGTGCGGCTCCGGGGCGAGGAGCACCGCGCCTGGTGGGCCGGCTCTGGGCGCGACCTCCTGAACCTCGCCGGCTTCGCGGCGCTGGCCGGAACGCTGCGGCTCTTCGGCTTCCCGGCGCCGGCGGCGCTCCTCGTGGGCGGGACCCTCACTCTCTACCTCTTCGGGACCTACGTGCTCGTGACCACCCAGATCGAGGTGCGCCAGCCGCGCGTCTGGGCCTTCGCCCTGGGCCTTTGCGGGGCGCTCCCGGTGCTCCTCTGGCCGGGGGAGGTGGTCTCGCTCGCAGGCGTCCTGGTGGCGAGCCTGTTCCCGCGGGTGCTGGAGGGCGGCGGCCCGTAGCACCCCTCCCCCTCACCGGCCTCTCCCCCTCCGGGGGAGACGAAAAGCAACGGGGCCGCCCGGAGGCGGCCCCGCGATTGCCGGACGTCAGGCGAAGGCTACATCCCCATGCCGCCCATGCCGCCGCCCGGGCCGCCGCCCATCTCCTTCTCCTCCTTGGGCTTCTCGGCGACGAGCGCCATGGTGGTCAGCATGAGCGAGGCCACCGAGGCCGCGTTCTGCAGCGCGAAGCGGCTCACCTTGGTCGGGTCGATGACGCCGCCCTTCACCAGGTCCTCGTACTCGCCGGTCTGGGCGTTGAAGCCGAAGTTCGTCTCCTTCGACTCCTTCACCTTGTTCACGACGATCGAGCCCTCGTAGCCGCCGTTCTCCACGATCTGCCGGAGCGGCTCCTCCAGGGCGCGGCGCACCAGGTCGAGGCCGAACTTCTCGCCCTCGATCACCTGGACCTTGTCGAGCGCCTTGAGGCAGCGCAGGTAGGCCACGCCGCCGCCGGGGACGATGCCCTCCTCGACCGCGGCGCGGGTGGCGTGCAGCGCGTCCTCCACCCGGGCCTTCTTCTCCTTCATCTCGGTCTCGGTGGCGGCGCCCACGTTGATGACGGCCACGCCGCCCACCAGCTTGGCGAGGCGCTCCTGGAGCTTCTCCTTGTCGTAGTCGCTGGTGGTCTCCTCGACCTGGGAGCGGATGGTCTTGACGCGGGCCTCGATGTCCTCCTTCTTGCCGGCGCCGTCGACGATGGTGGTGTTGTCCTTGTCGACGGTGATGCGCTTGGCGCGACCGAGGTCCTTGAGCGTCACCTGCTCCAGCTTCAGGCCCAGCTCCTCGGCGATCATCTTGCCGCCGGTGAGGATGGCGATGTCCTCCAGCATGGCCTTGCGGCGGTCGCCGAAGCCGGGGGCCTTGACGCCGCAGACGTGCAGGGTGCCGCGCAGCTTGTTGACCACCAGGGTGGCCAGCGCCTCGCCCTCGACCTCCTCGGCCACGATGAGCAAGGGCTTCCCGCCCCGGGCCACCTGCTCCAGGAGCGGCAGCAGGTCCTTCATGTTGGAGATCTTCTTCTCGTGGACGAGGATGTAGGCGTCCTCCAGCACCGCCTCCATGCGCTCGGCGTCGGTGACGAAGTAGGGCGAGAGGTAGCCGCGGTCGAACTGCATGCCCTCGACCACCTCCAGGGTGGTCTCGAGCCCCTTGGCCTCCTCCACGGTGATGACGCCCTCCTTGCCCACCTTGTCCATGGCCTCGGCGATGGTGTTGCCGATGGACTCGTCGCCGTTGGCGGAGATGATGCCGACCTGGGCGATCTCCTTGTGGTCCTTGGTGGGCTTGGAGAGCTTCTTCAGCTCGGCCACCACCGCCTCCACGGCCTTGTCGATGCCGCGCTTGATGTCCATGGGGTTGTGGCCGGCCGCCACCAGCTTCGAGCCCTCGCGGTAGATGGCCTGGGCCAGCACGGTGGCGGTGGTGGTGCCGTCGCCGGCGACGTCGGATGTCTTGGAGGCCACCTCCTTCACCATCTGCGCCCCCATGTTCTCGAACTTGTTCTCCAGCTCGATCTCCTTGGCGACCGTCACGCCGTCCTTGGTGATGGTCGGGGAGCCGAAGCTCTTCTCGATGACCACGTTGCGACCCTTGGGGCCGAGCGTCACCTTCACCGCGTCGGCGAGGGTGTTGACGCCGCGCAGGATGGCCTCCCGGGCGCGCTGGTCGAACATGATTTCCTTGGCAGCCATGTGATGTGTCTCCGTTTCCGTTCGGGTTGCCGGGCGCGGGCTACTTCTCGATCACGCCGAGGATGTCCTCCTCGCGCATGATGAGGTGCTCCTCGCCGTCGATCTTCACCTCGGTGCCGCCGTACTTGGAGAACAGGATCCGGTCGCCCGCCTTGACGTCCAGCGGACGGACCTTGCCGTCCTCCAGCACCTTGCCGTTGCCGACGGCGACCACCTTGCCCTCGATCGGCTTCTCCTTGGCCGTGTCGGGGATGATGATGCCGCCCTTGGTGCGCTCCTCCTCCTCCACCCGCTTCACGATGATGCGGTCGTGCAGGGGCCGAATCTTCATGACCGTTGCCTCCTTGCGTTGGGGCGCCCCGGGGCGCCATCCTGGAAAGAGCTGTGGTTGCCTTGGCAGTCGACCTCGCCGACTGCCAGAGGCGCCGGGAGGATAATCACCGGAGGAGGGGTGTCAAGCGAGCCTCTCGCTTTTCCATCCACCCGTCCTGAAAGCGTTTTTGCGCCCAGGCTGGCAATCCCGCCGGCCGACTGCTCGCCAGCGGGATCCTCGGAAGAATGGCTTACGTTGCAGGGGGTTGAGTCGGTATCCTGGCTTCGTTACCCTTATGGGGTGAGCGACGAGATCGTCTTCGGCAAGAGCGCCCACGAGTACTTCCGCGATCTGGTCTGCGAGGCGCTCGGCCACCGGCGCCTGCAGATCCAGGAAGCCACCGAGTTCTACCTGGTGGACCTCCTGAGCCGCTTCCTCGAATCCGGCGCCCTCTTCGTGACCCGGCCAGACGGAACGGTGGAGCTCGAGCCTCTGGCGTTGACCCTCCTGCGCGCCCTGCAGGCGCGCCGCCAGGCCCGCTTCGAGCGGCTGCGACAGCTCGGCGACACCTCGCTCTTCGTCTCCGGGTTCTTCGGCGACTCGCTGGCCCGGCGCAGCGTGGACATCGACTACTACATGTCCATGGGGGAGCGGGCCTACGAGGCCATCGCCGGCAGCGGCGGTCCGGCCGGCTCGGGGGAGCTCTTCGGCGAGCTGGCGGGACGCTTCGAGGAGCTGGTGGACTGCTTCGCCGAGATCGCCGAGCTCTCTGATCTCCGCTCCAACCGGGGGCTGGTACGCCTCTACCAGCGCTTCCTCGACACCGGGTCGGAGCGCGTGGCCGAGCGGCTGCGGGAGCGAGGGGTGGCCCTCTTCGCCGGGCCCGCGCCCCGCGCCTTCAAGCAGTGACCGGGGCGCGCGCCACGCTCGCTTTCCTGCAGGCCGAGTTCGAGGCCATCTACGGGGTGGAGGCGCCGCGGGTGGGCGACTTCCTGTTGGGGCGCGAGCTGGCCAGGGCCGCCGGCGCCGAGCCCGCCGGGCCGGAGGCGCTCCTGGTGCGGGAGGAGGAGGGCGGCCTGGCGCTCGGCCTCTTCCTCGACGAGGCGGTATTGCGCGGCGCCGCCGCCGCCGATCCCCACCACCCCCGGCCGCAGCTCACCCGCCGCTCGCGCCTCGACCAGGTGGCCTGCGCCGCCGAGGGGGTCTCCCACTTCGTCTACCTCGCCACCCGCGCCGGGGCCGGCCGTCCGGTGTCGCTCCTGGAGCTGGAGGTGCAGGCCGAGGTGGACAAGTTCGCGCTCCTGCTGCTGCACCTGTGGCGGCGGCGCCTGCGGCGCCTCTCCGGGGCGTTGCGCCGGCGGCTCTTCGAGCGCGTCCGGTACCGGGACGGCCTCGACAGGGAGGGGCGCGAGCGCTACCGCACCGCCAACCGCCTCGGCGGCGGCTACGCCCGCTGGCTGGAGGGCCGCTTCGTGGAGGAGGCCGACGTGGACGGGCTCCTGCGCGAGCTCAGGGCCAGCTACCGCCTGGGCGGGGGCGAGAAGCTCGGCCACCTGGCGGCGCGGGCGCAATAGCCGCTCGTTCCGGGCGGCTCGAGTCGGCGGGGGACGAGCCCCGGCCCTACTTACTGCCGAGCCACCCGATGGGTGGCGAGGCTGCTTCTGCAGCCGGCGTGCACTCCGCTGGAGAACCCGACGAGCCCGAGGTTTCCCAAAAGCCTCGCCGCCCGTTCCGGGCGGCTCGAGTCGCTACCGCAGGGTGCGGGTCTGCCCCGAGGGGATGGTGGCCTTCTCCTTGTCGAACTTCCCGGAGAGGGCGTCGCGGACGCTGCGGTCGAATCGGACCTTGCCGGTGGCGATCTCGCGCAGCGACAGCACCGGTGGCTTGTTCTTGCTCTGTCCCTGGAGCGGCCGGGCGCCGGCCATGAGCTGGCGGGTCCGCTTGGTGGCCAGGAGCACCAGGGCGAAGCGGTTGTCCACCATGGGGAGGCAGTCTTCGACGGTGACGCGGGCCATTCGGTTCTCTCCTCGGGACGGGCGAAGATAAGGCGAAGCTGGCCGGAGATCAACCACCTTGCCGCGGGCCGCCGTCCTTCTGGCCCCGGTCGCCGGCCGCCTTGGGCTCGGCCAGGTCCTCGGGTCCCTTGGGGATCGACGACAGCCCGGAGGTGGGGACCGCGGCGATGCGCGGGCTCGCCGAGCCGCGCACGAAGGTCTCCTCTCCCGCGGGCTTGCCCACCTCCAGCCGGCCCAGGGTCTCGCCGCCCGGCCCGAGCAGCGTCACCACCGCCGCCGGCGGCGAGAGGCCGTGCTCGGCGAGGCGCATCCCGCGCTCGTCGGCGAACCGGGCCGCCTTGAGCGACTGCAGCGAGTAGAGGAGGCCGCTCACCTTCCAGGCGGCGGCCGGCCCGGCCTTCGGCGCGGCGAGCGCCCACTCGCGGGAGAGCCCTCCGTCCGGGGCCGGCGCCGCCCGGCGGGCCTCCAGCGCCTCGCCGCCGCGCTCCACCCGGACCACGGCCACCGCGTCGGGCTCGAATCGCAGGAGCGCCTTGTCGCGCAGGGCCCACAGGTCCAGGTCCAGGTCCCTGGCGGCGCCGGCGGGGAGCGCCGCCAGCGACGGGCTGCCGGAGACCCGCGCCCAGAGTTCGGCGGCGGCCGCCGTTTCCGCCTCCTTCACCGCGGCGCCCTTGGCTTTCGGTGCCGCCCCCACTTCCAGCGTCCTCACCGTCTCCCCGGGGCCGCGGGCGGTGACCGTCCAGCGCGGCCGGTCGAGGCCGTAGCCGGCGTCGGGGCCGGGGGCGTCGTCGAAGCGCGCGGCGCGCAGGCTCCGCAGGGCGGAGACCAGGCGGCCCACGGCCGAGTCGTCGGCGCGCTCGGCGATGGGCGCGGCCAGCCACCACTCGCCCCCCTCGCGGACCAGGGCCAGGGCGAGCTTCGGCCTCTTCACCTCGAGGCGGGTGAGGTCCTTCTCCTCGACCGCGAAGAGCTGCTTCTCCCGGAGATCGAGGAGCCCCTTCTCCAGCGCGTACCGGGTCCCGGGACCGACCGAGACCACCGGCCCGCCGGCGGCGCGCACGAAGAGCGAGCCGTCGAAGGAGCTCTCCTCGCCCACCTCCAGCTCTCGGGTTTCGCCCCCCTCGAGCTCGAGCCAGAGGCGCATCCGGGGCGGGTCGAGGCCGAAGGCGCCGAGCCCGGCGTCGGGCTCGGCGACGCGCTGGCGGCGGCGCAGCCCCAGGAGCGAGTCGAGGAGGGCGTCGGCGGCGACCGGGTCCGCCGGCGCCTTCACCGGCGCCGTCACGCGCCAGCCGCCGCCGGCGCGCTCCAGCCGCACCTCGGGCTCCTTCCCGGAGAGGCGCAGGGCCCGCACCTGGTCCCGCCTCACCTGGAGGACCTTCTCCTCCTCCTCCTTGGTTACCTTTTCCCGCTGGGCCGGCCGCTCCACCAGGTAGAAGGCCAGGGCCAGCGCCCCGGCCGCGGCCACGAGGAGGGCCAGGGTGAGGACGGCGGTGCGGGAGCGCGCCTTCAATCCGTCCCCTCACCGCGACCGGCGCACCAGCCACACCGCCAGGCCCAGGCCCAGGAGCGCCACCGGGACCAGGTCGATGGTGACGATCTTCAGGGCGGTCACCTGCGCCTCGCTGAGGAACAGGCGCGAGGCCTCGCGGGTGCGGGGCCGGATGGTGATGCGGTCCTCCTGCTCGGCCAGCCAGCCCACCCCGTTCATGAAGAAGTCCAGGTTGCCGAGCAGGTCGCGGTAGCCGTTGGCGAAGAAGTCGGCGTCGCCCACCACCACCGCCCGGGCGGCCTTGTCGCCCTGGAAGGTGCGCTCGGCGGCCATGGCCACCGGCAGCGGGCCGCCCTTCTCGCCCTCGTCGCGCTTCGCCCCCTTGCCATACAGGCTCTTCACGTCGGTCTCGCCCCAGGCGGTGTCGCCGGTGAGGGCGATGGGGGTGGGGACCGCCGGAGCGTCGCGGAGCGCCACCAGCGACCGGGCCGTGGAGAAGAGCAGGCCGGTCTGGGCCAGGTCCTTGCTGATGGGGTGGGCCGCCGAGGGGCGGACCACCGGCGTCACCGCTGTGCCGCCGAAGAGGCGCGCCACCGGGTTCGGGTCCACCACCATGTCCTCGTCGACCTCCACGCCGAAGTCCTTGAGGAGCGCGTCCAAGCCGGCGTTGGCCTCGGGCTCCAGGTACAGCCCCAGGCGGCCGCCGCGGCCGGCGTAGTGGCGCAGCGCCTTCACCTCCGGCTCCAGGAAGGCCTTGCGGGGCGCGGCCACCAGCACCGCCGAGGCGTCGGCCGGGACCTCCGCCTTGTCGAGCAGCGACAAGGTCGAGATCTCGTATCCCTCGCCCTCGAGCGCCTTCACGGCGGCGGCGTAGCCGCTCTTGCCGGCGTCTCGCGGAGCCGGCTCGCCGTGCCCCTCGGTGAAGTAGACCTTGCGCTTGCCGGAGCGCGTCACCTGCACCAGGGCGCCCGTCAGGGCCTGCTCGCTCGGCTCGCGGGCCCGGGCCTCGGCCGCTCCCCGCCTGAGCACGATGCGCGGCCCCCCGTCGGTGATGGCGAAGCGCTTCACCTCCTCGGGCGAGCGCCAGGGGTCCACCAGCCGGACCTTGAAGTGGGGCGAGCGGTCGGCGTAGCGGCGCAGGAGCTCCTGCGCCTCGCCGTAGGCCGGCTCGGCCTGGCCGTAGAAAGCCACCGCCTCGACGTCCTCCTCGAGGCCCGAGAGCGTCTTCTGGGTGTCGTCGGAGAGGGTGAAGATCCGGTTCTTGGTGAGGTCCCAGCTCTTGGGCTTCTTCCAGGCGGCCCAGTTGGCGACCGCCAGGATGAGCGCCAAGAGGAGCGCCGAGATCGCCGTGAAGAACCCGAAGTGCGCGGCCCGGCCGGTGAAGAAGCGCTTCACCCCGCCCGGCTCACCCAGGGCGAAGCCGGCCGCCACCGCGGCCAGGCCCAGCACCGCCTTGCTCACCACCAGCACGCCGGCGGTGGTGAGGCGGCCGCCGGCGGAGAGCTCCAGCGAGAAGAGCAGGGTGACGGCGGTGGAGACGAGCAGGAGCCCGCCCAGCGTGCCCAGGACCCGGGAAGCGATGCCGCGTCGCATGGACATCTCCCTCTAGTGGCGCGCTCTACAAATCTCTAGCCACCCACGGGCGCGCCACGCGGGTGGGGGTCCGGGGGAGGCGGCGCCCCGCCTCCCGCGGTAGGGCCCGCGGGGAGGGCCCGTGCCTTGCTGCCTCTTCTTGCAAGGCACGGGGCCTTCCCCGCGAAGTGCTGCGGAGCAGGGGCGGCAAGGTGGGCTCAGGAC